>NZ_JBIBXY010000015.1:0-152297 GCF_043082785.1 Streptomyces sp. NPDC014764
AAGGTCATCGAGGAGATCGTCGACGACGGCGAGTACCTCGAGGTCCACGAGCGCTGGGCGCGGAACATCATCTGCGCGCTGGCGCGGATGGACGGGCAGGTCGTCGGCATCGTCGCCAACCAGCCGCAGGCGCTGGCGGGCGTGCTGGACATCGAGGCCTCCGAGAAAGCCGCCCGCTTCGTCCAGATGTGTGATGCCTTCAACATCCCGATCGTGACCTTCCTGGACGTCCCCGGGTTCCTGCCGGGTGTGGACCAGGAACACGGCGGCATCATCCGCCACGGCGCGAAGCTGCTGTACGCCTACTGCAACGCCACCGTCCCGCGCATCAGCCTGATCCTGCGCAAGGCGTACGGCGGTGCGTACATCGTCATGGACTCGCAGTCCATCGGCGCCGACCTGACCTATGCGTGGCCGACGAACGAGATCGCGGTGATGGGCGCGGAGGGCGCCGCCAACGTGATCTTCCGCCGGCAGATCGCCGAGGCCGAGGACCCCGAGGCCATGCGCAAGCGCATGGTCAAGGAGTACAGGTCCGAGCTGATGCACCCGTACTACGCCGCCGAGCGCGGTCTGGTCGACGACGTGATCGACCCGGCCGAGACCCGCGAGGTGCTGATCCGTTCGCTGGCGATGCTGCAGACCAAGCACGCCGACCTGCCGTCGCGCAAGCACGGCAACCCGCCCCAGTAACTGGGAGAACTGACGATGACGACACCTGACATCCGTGTGGAGAAGGGGCATGCCGAGCCGGAGGAGGTCGCGGCGATCGCGGCGATCCTGATGGCTCGTGCGGCCAACGCGCCGACGGCTGCGCCCGCCCACCGGGGCCGTCCCCGGGCCGGCTGGCGCCGCCTGGAACGCGAACCAGGCTTCCGAGCCCCCCACAGCTGGCGCTGACCCGAAGGGCCCCACCTCCACTCGGAGGCGGGGCCCTTCTGCGACACCCTGAAGGGGCGCCGGGGAACTGCGCGACCAGCCACGAACGAGCCGCACCCGGCATCCGGACAGGACCCGGCACCCCCGTGGCCGTGGCGAATGAAACAGCCCCCGTGCCAGGAACGCACCGGGGGCTGCTCTCGCGTGGAAGGCGCCTAGCGGAGCCGCGCCATCAGCGCATGCTCCACCAGCGTGATGAGCGTCGACTTCGCGTCCGCCCGATGCCGCGCATCCGTCGTGATGATCGGCGTGTCCGGCCCGATCTGCAGCGCCTCCCGGACCTCGTCCGGGTTGTACGGCTGCTGTCCGTCGAAGCCGTTGAGGGCGATGACGAAGGGCAGGCCGCTGTTCTCGAAGTAGTCGACCGCGGGGAAGCAGTCGGCGAGGCGGCGGGTGTCGACGAGCACGACCGCGCCGATGGCGCCGCGCACCAGGTCGTCCCACATGAACCAGAAGCGGTCCTGGCCGGGTGTGCCGAACAGGTACAGGATCAGGTCCTGGTCCAGGGTGATACGGCCGAAGTCCATGGCCACCGTGGTGGTGGTCTTGTCCCCGGTGTGGGTGAGGTCGTCGATGCCTGCCGAAGCAGACGTCATGACGGCCTCCGTGCGCAGCGGGTTGATCTCCGAAACGGCCCCGACGAACGTGGTCTTGCCCACGCCGAAGCCACCCGCCACCACGATCTTCGCCGAGGTGGTGGAGCGGGAAGGACCGCCGCTAGAGCTTGCGAAGTCCACTGAGCACCCTTTCGAGCAGTGTCACGTCTGGCTGGCCGCCGGCGTTCTCGTCGCCGCCGGGCTGATGAATGGCGACCAGTCCCGCCTCCGCCAAGTCGGCGACGAGGATCCTGGCCACGCCGAGAGGGATGGTCAGCAGGGCCGAGATCTCGGCCACCGACTTGATTTCCCGGCAGAGGTTGCAGATCCGCTGATGCTCGGGCAGCTGGCCCTGCATCTGGTGCGGCTGCGCGGTGGTGTGCACCAGTGCCTCGATGGCGAGCTGGTACCGCGGCCTGGTGCGGCCGCCCGTCATCGCGTACGGGCGCACCAGGGGATTGTTCGACGCCCCGGCGGGCGCCGCTTCGGGTGTCCGGCGCTGCGGCTGCACGGGCTGGATGCGTGGGCTGTGCGGCTGGTCGTACGGCGAGGGGCCGGGGCCCTGAGGCGCGTACGGCTGACCGTGCTGCGGCGTGGAGGGGTAGCCGTAGCGGTTCTGGGAACCGTCGTTCTGGCCCTGGGCAGGGCCGTACGACCAGTTGCCGGCCGATGAACCGTCTGGGGGTGTTGCCACTTTCTCCTCCTCCGACTGTGCCTGGCGCCCATCTCTGTGGAGCCGCGTCCCGAAACCTTACGGCCACGGGACGCCATATCGCACCGTCCGCTTGTCAGTTGAGAAGGCTCCCCTGGAGCTCCGCTCGAAGGTCCGGCGTGAGGACCGTACCCGCTCGATCGACCAGAAGGGCCATCTCGTAACCAATGAGACCGATGTCCGCCTCAGGATGTGCGAGAACCGCAAGCGACGAACCGTCGGAAATGGACATGATGAAGAGGAATCCCCGCTCCATCTCCACAACCGTCTGGTTCACGCTGCCGCCCTCGAAGATCCGAGAGGCGCCGGCTGTGAGTGAGGTCAGACCGGAGGCGACGGCCGCGAGCTGGTCGGCGCGGTCGCGGGGGAAGCCTTCGGACATCGCCAGAAGGAGTCCGTCGGCGGAGACCACCACCGTGTGGGACACCCCCGGGGTGTTGTCCACGAAGTTGGTGATCAACCAGTTCAGGTTCTGTGCCGCCTGGCTCATCGGGCTCACACTAACGCTCCTGGTTGTAGGTGCTGTCAGGACCGAAGCCCTGGCCGTTCGTTTCACTGCCTGCGGTGCGGCCTCGTTGGACGCCGCGCCGCAGGTTGCTCAGCCTGCCCCGGACGTCCTCCGGGGCTCGGGAGACCTGTGGGCCCCCCTGGGGGGTCGTTTCGGCGGCTCCCTGGACCAGGTTGGCCTTCGGGACCCTCCGAGGCAGACCGGAGGAGGTCACTCCGCCCGCCTTGGGCTTCCGGAGCGCCGACGCCTGCTCCCAGCGCTCGTCGTTCGCCGAGCGCCAGTTGCTGTCGCCGTCGCTCTCCGAAGTGGTGGCCGGCGGCTCCTGGTCGCGGCGCCCCGTGCCGCCCGCGCCGTTCGCGGAGGACCCGCGGCGCGGAAGGCCGGCATCGGTCAGCGCGTGGGCGTCGGAAGGAGCCGGTCCCGGACGGTCGAAGCCTACGCTGTCCGACTCGCGCGCGTCAGCGGCCTGCGAGGATTCCCCCTCCGGGGCCTGAGCAGGGTACTGGGCCTGGTAGCCGTTGCGGTAGCCGTCGTGCTGCGGCCAGTCGTCCTCCTGGCGCCGCTCGCCGAAGCCCGGGAACGAGCCCGTGGTGCCCGCGGGGGCCTGGCCGCCCTGACCCGGCTCGGCGTAGGAGCCGTTCCGGTAGCCGCCGTTCTGCTGGAAGGCGTCGCTCTGCTGGAAGGCGTCGTTCTGCGGCAGGTCGCCGTTCGGCGTGTAGTAGCCCTCGGCGTACGACTGTTGCTGGTCGTCGTAGCCGCCCTGACGGCCTTCGTCGTACGCCTGCTGGTCGTACCCGCCGCCCTGCTGCTGGTCCTGGTAGCCGTTGTCGAAGCCCTGGGGGTCGTAGCCCTGACCGTCGCCGAAGCCCTGCTGCTGCCCGGCGAACTCGTCGCGGTAGCCGCCCTGCTCGCCGCCGTCCTGGGCGTTCCCGGCGCTGAGCTCGCCCGGCTGCGACTGGGACTCCAGGGCCGCCCGCCGCTCCTCGCGCATCAGGGACCGGCCGACCGGGTCCAGCTCGCGGATGTCGTCGGGGACGTCCGAGTAGCGGCTGTCGTCGAAGCCCAGTTCCTCGGCGGTGCGCATCGGCTGGCCGAAGTTCTCACCCTGGAAGTTCTGCTCCGGGATGATCTGCGAGACCGTGAACTCGTTCTGGACGGGGGCCGCCTCGCCGCCACCGCCGTGGGTGATGGCGTCCGGCAGCATGACCAGCGAGGTGGTTCCGGCCTGCTCGCCCGAGGGGCGGAGCTGGACGCGGATGCCGTGCCGGTCGGACAGCCGGCCGACCACGAACAGACCCATGCGCTGCGAGATCGCGGCGTCCACGGTCGGCGGGTTGGCCAGCTTGTGGTTGATGTCCGCGAAGTCCTCGGCGGTGAGGCCGATGCCCTTGTCGTGGATCTCGATCATGATGCGGCCGTCGGGCAGACGGGTCGCGGTGACGCGCACCTTCGTCTGCGGCGAGGAGAACGTGGTCGCGTTCTCCAGCAGCTCGGCGAGCAGGTGCACGAGGTCGGTGACCGCGCGGCCGTGGATCTCGGCGTCCGGCACCCCGGACAGCTCGATGCGCTCGTACTGCTCCACCTCGGAGGAGGCGGCGCGCAGCACGTCGACCAGCGGGACCGGCTGGTCCCAGCGGCGGCCGGGCTCCTCGCCGGCGAGGACCAGGAGGTTCTCGCCGTTGCGGCGCATACGGGTCGCGAGGTGGTCCAGCTTGAAGAGGTTCTCCAGCTGGTCCGGGTCGGCCTCGTTGTTCTCCAGGTCGGTGATCAGGGTCAGCTGGCCCTCGATCAGCGACTGGTTGCGGCGCGACAGGTTGGTGAAGATCGCGTTGATGTTGCCCCGCAGCAGGGCCTGCTCGGCGGCGAGCCGCACGGCCTCGCGGTGGACCTGGTCGAAGGCGCGGGCGACCTCGCCGATCTCGTCCGTGGAGTTGATCGGAATGGGCGCGACCTTGGTGTCCACCCGGCCCGGGTCGGTCCGGGAGAGCTGGTCGACCAGCATCGGCAGGCGCTGCTCGGCGATGCCGAAGGCGGCGTTGCGCAGCTGGCGCATCGACTGGCTCATCTGGCGGGCGACCATGCCGGCCAGGATGAACGCGGCGAGCAGCGCGAGGACGACCGCGGCGCCGGTGATGAAGGCGTCCCGCTGGGCGTCGGAGGCGATCTGCGACGCCTCGTTCACGGCGCTGTCGGCGAGGTCGGACTCGATCTCGCGGTAGCCGTCGAACTTGAGGGTGTTCATCGCCCACCAGTTCTCGGGCGTGATGCCCTTGGCGGCGAGGTCCTCGCGGGCGGACGCGTCCGTGGTGGACAGGCGGCCCAGCTCGGAGATCATCGTCTCCGGCTTGGCCGGCGGCGGGACGTAGTCCGGGTCGTTCTGCGCCGCGGTCTTCGCCATGGCCGCGCCCTCGGCCTGGATGCGCGCGGCGACCTCTTCCAGCTTGGCGTTGTCCGCCTCGGTGCCGCCGCCCTTGTACTCGTCGAGAGCGATGTTCTCGAGGTAGGCGTACGACAGGAAGGCCACGCGCTGGCTGGCGAGCTGGCTGTCGGTCGGGCCCGGCTTCACCAGCAGGTGCATGCCGATGGAACGCTCCAGCGACAGGGCGGCCTTGGTCAGCGAGATCGCGTAGACCGTACGTCCGTAGCTGGTGATGTTGCCGGTGCCGAGGCCGAGCTCGTTGGCGATCTCCATCAGGGGGTGGGCGACGGCGACGTAGCCCTCCTCCGTCTCGACGCCCTTGAGCTTGGAGGTGTAGGCGGCGGCGCGCAGCGCGGACAGCTTGGGCTCGGCCTCGCGGACGAGCTGGAGGCGGCGCTGCAGACCGGGCTTGTCGGGCACGCTCTGCGCCGCCTCGTCGAAGGCGTCGGCTGCCTTGTCGGTCGCCTCGCGCGCCTTGGAGACGTCCGGGTCGTCCTCGCCCTTGCCGCTCAGCAGCGGCACGGCGCTGACGTCGCGCTCGTTGTAGAGGGCGTTGGCGTACGTGAGAGAGGCCCGCACCAGGCGGGCGGTGTTCTCGGCGTCCTGCGCCTCGGTCCAGGTGTCGATCGAGCTCTTCACCTGGAAGCCGCCCATGACGAGGCCGACCAGCACGGGTATGAGCAGGATCGCGTTGAGTCTGGTGGCCACGCGCCAGTTCCGCGGGGACATGCGTCCTCCGCTCTTTGCGGGCGCGGCCTTCGACTCCGGACCGGGCACGGGGGCGGGCGCCGCTGTGCGCGGCGGCGGCGTGAAGTTGCCCCGGGCCGACGGCTCGGGACTGTTCTTGCTTCGCCTCACTCGACCAACAACCTCTCGGCGGTCGGCACCTTCGTCGTGCCGCAGTGTCTCAGAGCCCGGCATGCCATCGACTACTGAGTACGTCTTTGACCCATGGGCAGTTCAGGCATTCCAGCATGCCGACCAGCGCTCTTCCAAACATGGAAAGGCAGGGGTCCCGAGTGATGTAAGCCCCAGATAAAACGGTCATAAAGAGCGAGGGACGCCAAATGGCGAGGTCTCCGTGCGCGCAGTGGTACGGCGCGACCGCGTCGCGTGTCGGCCTCACCCGATTCCTCTGCCGAAACGTTATGAACACCGGGGCCGGCCGTGTCAAAGGACACAGCCAGCCCCGATACGTCTACGACAACTGCAGTATGCCGCTTTTGACTTGCCGCTACCGGAGTCGTGCCATGAGGGCGTGCTCGACCAGGGTGATCAGCGCGCTCTTGGCGTCCGCGCGGTGACGGGCGTCCGTGGTGATGATCGGGGCGTCGGGTCCGATCTGCAGCGCCTCGCGCACTTCCTCCGGGTTGTACGGCTGCTGTCCGTCGAAGCCGTTGAGGGCGATGACGAAGGGCAGGCCGCTGTTCTCGAAGTAGTCGACCGCGGGGAAGCAGTCGGCGAGGCGGCGGGTGTCGACGAGCACGACCGCGCCGATGGCGCCGCGCACCAGGTCGTCCCACATGAACCAGAAGCGGTCCTGGCCGGGTGTGCCGAACAGGTACAGGATCAGGTCCTGGTCCAGGGTGATACGGCCGAAGTCCATGGCCACCGTGGTGGTGGTCTTGCCTCCGGTGTGGGTGAGGTCGTCGATGCCTGCCGAAGCAGACGTCATGACGGCCTCCGTGCGCAGCGGGTTGATCTCCGAAACGGCCCCGACGAACGTGGTCTTGCCCACGCCGAAGCCACCCGCCACCACGATCTTCGCCGAGGTGGTCGCACGGCTCTCGGAGACCGTCCCGCCGCTAGAGCTTGCGAAGTCCACTGAGCACCCTTTCGAGCAGTGTCACGTCCGGGGCGCCTGTCGCCTCGTCGCCGCCCGGCTGGTGCACGGCGACGAGTCCCGCCTCCGCCAGGTCTGCCACCAGGATCCGGGCGACGCCCAGCGGCATGTTGAGCAGTGCCGAGACCTCGGCGACCGACTTGACCTCTCGGCACAGGTGGCAGATGCGCTGGTGCTCGGGGAGGAGCCCCATGAGCGCTGCCGGGTCGGCCGTCGTACTGATGAGTGCCTCGATGGCCAGCTGGTAGCGCGGCCTGGTCCGGCCGCCGGTCATCGCGTACGGACGAACCAGCGGCTGGTCGCCCTCGTCCTCGTACGGCTCCGCGTACGGATCATGAGAGGCGGTGGGCGGGGTCATGAATCCTCCGGGCGAGACAGCAAGCAGGTCAGTCAAGCTGTTTGATGGGGCCGGTGGGGGGAATTGTGGCGGCCGGACGGTGATTTGGTGAGACGGGTGGTGCCGGGGCCGTTCAGTGGAGCAGACTTCCCTGTAGCTCGGCGCGCAGGTCCGGGGTGAGTACCGCCCCCGCGCGGTCGACCAGGAGCGCCATTTCGTAGCCGACGAGGCCGATGTCGCACTCGGGGTGCGCGAGCACGGCGAGGGACGAGCCGTCGGAGACGGACATGAGGAAGAGGAACCCCCGCTCCATCTCCACGACCGTCTGAGCGACGTTGCCGCCCTCGAAGATCCGGGAGGCGCCGGCCGTCAGGGAGGTCAGCCCCGAGGCGACGGCCGCGAGCTGATCCGCGCGGTCGCGCGGGAAGCCCTCGGAGAGCGCCAGGAGGAGACCGTCGGCGGACACGACGACGGTGTGGGACACCCCTGGGGTGTTGTCCACGAAGTTGGTGATCAACCAGTTGAGGTTCTGTGCCGCCTGGCTCATCGGGCTCAACTAACGCTCCTGCTGGTGAGTGGGGTGCGGGAAGCTGCCGGTCTGTCCGGACCCGGCCTGACGACCCTGTGCGATACCCCGACGGAGATTGGTCAGCCGGCCGCGCACGTCATCCGGCGCGCGCGAGACCTGAGGACCGCTCTGGTGGTTCTGCTGCTGAGCCGTGCCCGGGACGAGGTTCGCCTTGGGCACCCGGCGCGGCAGGCCGGAGGTGGTGACGCCGCCCGCGGCCGGCTTGCGGACGCGTTCGGCCTGCTTGACGAGCTCGTCGTTGGGCGAGCTGCGCCAGGCGGCGTTGGACCGCTGCGAGCCGGTCGGGCTCTGCGGCTGGGGGAACTGCTGCTGCGGCTGCTGCTGGGGTTGCTGCGGGGCGGCCGGCGCGGAGCCGTTGCCCTGCTCCTGCGCACCGCCCTGACCGCCGCGGAACCAGTTGGTCTCCAGCGTGTCGTACAGCGGTGTACGGCCGTCGCCCGGGCCGGAGGCCGGGGGCAGCGCCCACTGGTCGGACGGCTGGCGCTGCTCCTGCTGCTGAGGGGGCTGGTGACGCGGGGGGACGGGGCCGGCGCCGTGCGTGCCGTTCGTTCGCGGTCGCTCGAACTGGCCCGTGTCGGACGGGTCGGTGCCCGGGCGGCCGGGCAGCGCGTACTGGCCGGTCGAGCCGTGGTCCTGGCCCTGGACCGGGTACTGGCCGGCGCCGTTGGCGTAGCCCTGCGGGGCGGGGAACTGGCCCGTGGAGGCCGGGTCCTGCGCGCCGGGGCGGCCGCCCTGCGGGGCGCCGAAGATGTCACCGCGGACGAACTGGCCCGTGTTCGGGGCGTTGTCGGCACCGTTGGCGTCGGGACGGCCGTACTGGCCGGTGTCCTGGCCGGGCGCCTGCTGCCGCTCGTCGAACCGGGGGATCTCCGCGGTGGCGCCGGGACCCTGACGGTCGTCGAAACGCGGCATCGCGGCGGTGCGGGAGACGTCCGGCTCGTCGTGGCCGCGCGGGGCGTCCATCGAGGGGCGCGGCGCCGGGGGCCGGGCGTTGTCGTCGCTCCAGCTCGGCGTGCGCTGCTGCTCGCTGCCCGGCAGTTCCGGACGGGCGCCGCTGCGCGGCGGGAGCTGGAGACGGCGGCCGCGCTCGGGGGCGTTGCCCCGCTGCGGCGGGACCTGGCCCTGGTTCCCGAACGGAGACGCGGCCTGCGGGGCGTTCGGGCCCTGCTGCTGCCCGAAGCCGGCGCCCGCCGGAGCGGGACGGCCCTGCTGGGAAGCGGAGGGAGCGCCCTGGTCGAAGAGCGAAGGAGTCTGGTTGCCCGCCGGGGGACCCTGCGGTCCCCGGCCGCCGGGACGGCCCGAGCCGTCCCGCCCGGGCAGCGCGGCCCGCGGGCCCTGGCCGGCCCCGAGACGCCCGCCGGGCGCTCCCGCGCCGAGCGGACCGCCGCCGGACTGGCCGGCCCCGGCGGAGCGCCGCGCGGCGGCGGCACCGGCGGCGGCCTGCGCGGCGGCCGGACCGCCCGCGCCACCCGGCTGACCGGGCGCCTGAGGCTTCTTGCCGCCCTGGGCGACGTCGACGGGCAGCATGACCAGCGCGGTCGTACCGCCGGAGTCGGACGGGCGGAGCTGGATGCGGATGCCGTGGCGCTGCGACAGACGGCCGACCACGAACAGACCCATGCGGCGGGAGACGGAGACGTCCACGGTGGGCGGCGAGGCGAGCCGCTCGTTGATCGCCGCGAGGTCCTCGGGGGACAGGCCGATACCGGTGTCGTGGATCTCGATCAGCACCCGGCCGTCGGGCAGGGCGTGACCGGTCACCTTGACCTTGGTCTGCGGGGAGGAGAACGAGGTCGCGTTCTCCAGCAGCTCGGCGAGCAGGTGCACGAGGTCGTTGACCACGCGGCCGGCCACTTCGGTGGACGGCACGGCGGCCAGCTCGATGCGCTCGTACTGCTCCACCTCGGACGCGGCGGCGCGGAGCACGTCGACCAGCGGGACCGGGCGGGTCCACCGGCGGCCGGGCTCCTCACCCGCGAGGACGAGGAGGTTCTCACCGTTACGGCGCATGCGGGTCGCGAGGTGGTCCAGCTTGAACAGCGACGACAGCTGGTCCGGGTCGGCCTCGCGGGACTCGAGCTCGGAGATCAGCGACAGCTGGCGCTGGATCAGACCCTGGGAGCGGCGCGAGAGGTTGGTGAACATCGCGTTGACGTTGCCCCGCAGGAGGGCCTGCTCGGCGGCGAGGCGGACCGCCTCGCGGTGCACGTCGTCGAACGCCGCGGCCACACGGCCGATCTCGTCCCGGGAGTGCACACCGACCGACTCGACGGTGGTGTCGACGTCCTGCGGGTCCGTCTCGGAGAGCTGCTTGACCAGGTCGGGCAGGCGCTCCTGGGCGACCTTGGTCGCGGTCTCCTCCAGGCGGCGCAGCGACCGGATCATGGACCGGGCCACGACGAAGGCGCCGACGAGGGACACACCGAGCACGAGGAGGATCAGCGCACCGGAGATGATCGCGTCGCGCTCGGTGGCGCTGCGCAGCTCACGGGCCTTCTGTTCCATCTCCTCGAGCAGCGAAAGCTCGATGTTCTTCATCTGCTGGATCTTGGTGGAGCTGTCGTCCAGCCAGTCACGGTAGGAGCGCGCGCCCACCGACTGCAGACCGAACTCCGAGGCCAGCGCGCGGCCGGCGTACTCGTCGGTCGCCTTGATCGTGGTGTTGCCCTCTTCGATGGGCAGCAGCAGATCGGCGGCGGAGTCCTCGCCGTAGATGCTCTTGAAGGCGCGCAGCTCGGACTTCTGGCTCTCCAGCGCGGACTGCGCGTAGAGCCGGTCGTTCTCGTTGAGCTTGCCCTTGGTGGTGTTGCTGGCGGGCAGGGCCGCGGCCAGGACGGCGCGCTGGACCGACGCGTACTCCTTGGCGGAGGAGAAGGACGACAGGGCACGCGTGCGCTGGATCATGTCCGGGTTGCTGGTCGCCTCCGCCATGTCCTGCGAGAGGTCGATCAGGTTCTCGATCAGGCGGTGGTAGCCCTCGACGGTCTGCGTGGAGTTGTTCTCCTGCTGGAACGCCGTGTTGCGGATCTTGGCGAGCTCGCTCAGGTCGCCGGCCAGCTGGACGAGGTTGTCGCGGACGCCCTTGAGGTTGCCGTCCTTGCTCGCCGAGTCGATCTCCTCGGAGCTGTCGAGGAAGTTCGACATCGCGCGGTCGGTCTTCTCGCGGTAGCCCTTGACCGAGAAGTCCGTGCCCTTGCCGCCGTGCGCGAGCGGACCGGCCGACTGGTCGCGCTCCTCCTGGAGCGCGTGCGCCAGCTCGGTGGCCTGCTTGGTCATGTCCGTCAGCAGCTTCATGTTGTCGAGCTGCTGGATGTCGTCCATCGACTGCTGGATACGCAGCGCGCCGAGCGAGGTGGCCGCGACCACCGGCAGCGCCAGCAGCGACACCAGACGGGTCGAGATCCGCCAGTTGCGCAGGGCTATTCGCGAACCCGGGCCGGTCGGACCGGCGGAGGAGGCCGACGGGGTGGCCGGGGGTGCGGACGGCGCGCCGGGGCGCTCGCCGCCGTTGCCGCCGGGCGGGGTCGGCCCCTGGCTCTGGGCGTGCTGGGGCGAGGAGCTGACGGCCTTGGGGCCAGTCCCGCCCTGCGGCTCCGGCTCCGCCGAAGCGCTGCCATCCCTCTTGAAACGTCCCTGCACTAGCGTCGCAACCTCTGAACCAGGCGCCCCTCCGCGTGAACGGTGAGGCACGGTGTCGGCGTCATAGGGGCGCCCTGAATACGCCCCCGTGGTGGTCGTGATGTTCCGGCGCCGGTTCCCCCATCTCGCCGCCACTCGGCGCGTGGTCGCGCCCCCTGTGCGCCGGCTCGATCCCTGCGGCGGTCCGTGAGATTCCAGCACAGTGCCGGATCTCCAACAAGGCCCGTGGGCTTACCCGTGACATACGTGACACCCCGTGGCCGACGGATCACCGGACGTAGAACGGGATCTTGTTCATTCGGGACATACCGGCTCGGACCGGCGAGGGTGGGCCGGTGTCCCAGTCGGCATGATCAGGAGCGGAATGGTTGCTTCAGGGGGTCAATGTCCGATTCCGGGCGTCAGGGCGAGCGTCCGGGATGCCCGGAATGTCAATCGGATCGTGAGTAAACTCACACCGAGATCACCGCTGCCCGCCCCGGACCGCCGGGAATTGAATGTTTAGCCTGACGCTTTACAGGGACGGCAGAACTGACAACCCGCGCCCGTCCGAGGTTCCTCCCGGACCTCCGGGCGCCCGTTCACAGGACAGGGTCAAGTAAACAGTGAAGACGACGACGATGTTCCACAAGATCGCCAACCCGCGGCGCACCACGCTCGCGCACCTCGACGGTGCCGACGATCTGCAGAAGCCGGTCCAGCAGGAGCACTCCGTCGAACTCCCGGCCCAGACAGCCAACCCCAAGCGCACCGTCCTCATGGAGATCCCGGTCACGGCAGGCGCCGCGAACTGACACCGGTCCATACGCGCGGCCGCCGCGAAACGCTCAACGCGCGCCGCGCACCCACGAGGGGCGTCCCACCGGCCGAGGTGGGGCGCCCCTCGTCGGTGCGCCGGGCCGGGACGCCTGCGCGTTAGCCTGGAGCGTCAGACTCCAGCCGCTTCAGTCAAGGGGACCAGCATCCCGTGCGCATCGCCAGATTCTCCATCGACGGGAACGTCGCCTTCGGCGCGGTCGAGGGCGAGAAGCAGGACGAGCTCGTCCTGGACATCATCAAGGGCATCCCGTTCGCGGACTTCGAGCTCTCCGGCACCAAGGTCCCGGTGAGCAAGGTCAGGCTGCTGCCCCCGGTGCTCCCCAACAAGGTGGTGGCCTTCGGGCGCAACTACGCGGACCACGCGAAGGAGATGGGCAACGAGGTGCCCGACGCCCCCTTCGCCTTCTTCAAGCCCGCCACCTCGGTGATCGGCCCCGGTGACGAGATCCAGTACCCCTCCTTCTCCCAGGACGTGCATCACGAGGCCGAGCTCGCCGTGGTCATCGGCCGGCTCTGCCGCGAGGTCCCGCGCGAACGCGTGAAGGACGTGATCTTCGGCTACACCTGCGCCAACGACATCACCGCGCGCGACGTCCAGAAGCGCGAGAAGCAGTGGGCGCGGGCCAAGGGCTTCGACACCTCCTGCCCGCTCGGGCCCTGGGTGGAGACGGACCTCGACATCGCCGCCGCGCACGACCTGACGATCCAGCTCACGGTCAACGGCGGCCAGCGCCAGCTCGGCCGGACCAGCGAGATGATCCACTCCATCGAGGACCTGATCGTCAACATCTCCGAGGCCATGACCCTGCTCCCGGGCGACGTCATCCTCACGGGCACCCCGGCTGGGGTCGGCCCCCTCCACGTCGGCGACGAGGTCGCCGTCACCATCGAAGGCATCGGCACTCTCACCAACAAGGTTGTCAAGCGTGGCTAGCGCATCCGGCTCCTCAGTACGCGTCCGTTTCTGCCCCTCGCCCACCGGTAACCCCCACGTGGGCCTGGTCCGCACCGCCCTGTTCAACTGGGCGTTCGCCAAGCACCACGGCGGCACCCTGGTCTTCCGCATCGAGGACACCGACGCGGCCCGCGACTCCGAGGAGTCCTACAACCAGCTGCTGGACTCCATGCGCTGGCTGGGCTTCGACTGGGACGAGGGCCCCGAGGTCGGCGGCCCGCACGCGCCGTACCGCCAGTCGCAGCGCATGGACATCTACCAGGACGTCGCGCGGAAGCTCCTCGACGGCGGCCACGCCTATCACTGCTACTGCTCCCAGGAGGAGCTGGACACCCGCCGCGAGGCCGCCCGCGCCGCCGGCAAGCCGTCCGGCTACGACGGCCACTGCCGCGAGCTGACCGCCGCGCAGGTCGAGGAGTACAAGGCGCAGGGCCGCGAGCCGATCGTCCGCTTCCGCATGCCCGACGAGCCGGTCACCTTCACCGACCTGGTCCGCGGCGAGATCACCTACCTGCCGGAGAACGTGCCGGACTACGGCATCGTGCGCGCCAACGGCGCCCCGCTGTACACGCTGGTCAACCCGGTCGACGACGCCCTGATGGAGATCACCCACGTCCTGCGCGGCGAGGACCTGCTCTCCTCCACCCCGCGCCAGATCGCCCTGTACAAGGCGCTGATCGAGCTGGGCGTCGCCAAGGAGATCCCCGCCTTCGGCCACCTGCCGTACGTGATGGGCGAGGGCAACAAGAAGCTCTCCAAGCGCGACCCGCAGTCCTCGCTCAACCTCTACCGCGAGCGCGGCTTCCTGCCCGAGGGCCTGCTCAACTACCTGTCGTTGCTCGGCTGGTCGCTCTCCGCCGACCAGGACGTCTTCTCGATCGACGAGATGGTCGCCGCCTTCGACGTCACCGACGTCAACCCCAACCCGGCGCGCTTCGACCTCAAGAAGTGCGAGGCGATCAACGCCGACCAAATCCGCATGCTCGACGTGAAGGACTTCGCCGAGCGCTGCCGTCCCTGGCTCCAGGCCCCCCACGCCCCCTGGACGCCGGAGGCCTTCGACGAGACCAAGTGGCAGGCGATCGCCCCGCACGCGCAGACCCGCCTCAAGGTGCTCTCCGAGATCACCGACAACGTCGACTTCCTGTTCCTGCCGGAGCCGGTCTTCGACGAGGCGTCCTGGAACAAGGCGATGAAGGAGGGCTCCGACGCCCTGCTGCTCACCGCCCGGGACAACCTGGAGGCCGCCGACTGGACCTCCGCCGAGTCGCTGAAGGAGGCCGTCCTGGCCGCCGGCGAGGCCCACGGCCTCAAGCTCGGCAAGGCCCAGGCGCCGGTCCGCGTCGCCGTCACCGGCCGCACCGTCGGCCTGCCGCTCTTCGAGTCCCTCGAGGTGCTGGGCAAGGAGAAGTCTCTGGCCCGCGTCGACGCGGCCCTGGCGAGGCTCGCGGGCTGACCGCGCACCCGCCGCGCAGGGGCGGCTCCCGGAGACGTCCGGGGGTCGCCCCTCGGCGTTCCCCGGTGCCGTCCGGCCCGTCCCGGTACGGTCGGTGCCATGGACATCCGCGCCGTGGTCTGGGACGTCGACGACACGCTGTTCGACTACACCTCCGCCGACCGGGAGGGCATGCGCGCCCACCTCGTCGCCGAAGGGCTGCTCGCGGGACACGGGACTGTCGAGGAGGCGCTGGCGCGCTGGCGGGAGATCACCGACCAGCAGTGGGCGCGCTTCGCCGCCGGCGACGTGGACTTCGAGACCCAGCGCCGCGACCGCACCCGGGTCTTCCTCGGGCGCGAGCTCACCGACGCCGAGGCGGACGACTGGTTCGACCGCTACCTGGTCCACTACGAGTCCGCCTGGAGCCTGTTCCCGGACGTGCTCCCCGTGCTGGACGCCCTCGCCGCCAGCCACCGGCACGCGGTGCTCTCCAACTCCAGCCTGCACGTGCAGGACCGCAAGCTGCGGGTGCTGGGCGTCCACGACCGCTTCGAGGCGATCCTGTGCGCCGCCGAGCTGGGCGTCTCCAAGCCGGAGCCCGGCGCCTTCCTGGCCGCCTGCGACGCCCTGGGCCTGCCCCCGGAGCAGGTCGCCTACGTCGGGGACCACCCGGAGATCGACGGCAGGGGCGCCGCCGAGGCCGGACTGCTCTCGGTGTGGATCGACCGCGCCGACGCCCACGCCACCCTCGAACCGCCGACGGGTCCGCGCCGCATCGCGTCCCTCGCCGAACTGCCGTCCCTGTTGCGCGGCGATACTCGTTTTGGAGCGTCGTCGTCCTTCGGGTAATGTTCTTCCTGCGCCGCGGGGAGCGGGCCGGAAGGCCGGAGCCCCGAAGCGCAGAACTAGAACGAGATCCCCTTCGGGGCTTGCGTTCCAGTGGCCTATGGTGTAATTGGCAGCACGACTGATTCTGGTTCAGTTAGTCTTGGTTCGAGTCCAGGTAGGCCAGCTCGCAGAGCTCATCTGCACCCGCGGATCACATCCGCAAGCCCCCGTTGTGTAGCGGCCTAGCACGCTGCCCTCTCAAGGCAGTAGCGCCGGTTCGAATCCGGTCGGGGGTACAGATCCTTCCCGCGAGGACAGTCAGGGTAGCTCCCGCTGGCCACACGGTGACAAAACCCGGCTATCGCCGGGTGAGGATCGCTAGGGCCCCCGTTGTGTAGCGGCCTAGCACGCCGCCCTCTCAAGGCGGTAGCGCCGGTTCGAATCCGGTCGGGGGTACTGACTGGTCTAAACCATCATTGGTCTATGGTGTAATTGGCAGCACGACTGATTCTGGTTCAGTTAGTCTTGGTTCGAGTCCAGGTAGACCAGCAGGATCTGCGGAAACGCATGATCCACGCCCCCGTTGTGTAGCGGCCTAGCACGCCGCCCTCTCAAGGCGGTAGCGCCGGTTCGAATCCGGTCGGGGGTACACCGGCGAAGGCCCTCCACCTCGGTGGAGGGCCTTCGTGTTGTCCGTCACGCGATGCGGTACCGACCGGCCGACTTCTCCTCCTGAGTCGTACGTCCCCATGAAGTCGAGCTGCCGCACGCCACCTGGTGCATCAGCCGCGCGTACGACGGCGCGCCGAGGACCGGTTCGCGTACCGGCCGGAGCCGCCCGCACGGACGGAAGCGGCGGAAAAGACGGCGCCGTCGGCGGTGGCCGACGGCGCGTGAGGCGGGAGAGGGGGTCCGCCGCGGCGTTGAGGCGGACCCGTTCCCGCGGGGCGGGTGCGGTGGACGTGTACCGGGAGGGAACGCTCAGGAGCGCCGCAGCGCCTCGGAGAGACGGCCGGCGGCGTCGATGACGGCCTGGGCGTGCATCCGGCCCGGGTGACGCGTCAGCCGCTCGATGGGGCCGGACACCGACACGGCGGCCACCACACGGTTCGACGGGCCACGCACCGGCGCCGAGACGGACGCCACGCCCGGCTCGCGCTCGCCGATCGACTGCGCCCAGCCGCGGCGCCGTACGCCGGAGAGGGCCGTGGCCGTGAACCGGGCGCCCTGCAGGCCGCGGTGCAGCCGCTCGGGCTCCTCCCAGGCCATGAGGATCTGCGCCGACGACCCGGCCTTCATGGTGAGCGTGGAGCCCACCGGCACCGTGTCCCGCAGTCCGGACAGGCGCTCCGCCGCGGCCACGCAGATGCGCATGTCGCCCTGGCGGCGGTAGAGCTGGGCGCTCTCGCCCGTCACGTCGCGCAGGTGCGTGAGCACCGGGCCCGCCGTGGCGAGCAGCCGGTCCTCGCCCGCGGCAGCGGCCAGTTCCGCCAGGCGCGGGCCGAGGATGAACCGCCCCTGCATGTCACGCGCCACCATGCGGTGGTGCTCCAGCGCCACCGCGAGACGGTGGGCCGTGGGTCGTGCCAGTCCGGTGGCGCCGACCAACCCCGCGAGGGTGGCCGGGCCGGACTCCAGGGCGCTCAGGACGAGGGCTGCCTTGTCCAGAACGCCGACGCCGCTACTGTTGTCCATGCAACGATACTTGCGTCTCACTCTGTGAAACGCAAGTTCAATTTCTCGTGGAACCCGCCACTCTTGAAGCACGAAGCAACGCGGCCCGTGAACCACCGGGCCTGGCGGCGGACGCCCGGTGTCAGGGGCGCGGGCGCCGTCTCACAGATCTCTAGTTGGGCCGGAGAGCTGCATGCCGGCCGGAGGGAAAGCGATGGGTAGGACACTCGCGGAGAAGGTCTGGGACGACCACGTCGTCCGGCGCGCCGAGGGCGAGCCCGACCTCCTCTTCATCGATCTGCACCTGCTGCACGAGGTGACCAGCCCCCAGGCCTTCGACGGCCTCCGTAAGAACGGCCGCCCGGTGCGCCGTCTCGACCTCACCATCGCGACCGAGGACCACAACACCCCGACCCTCGACATCGACAAGCCCATCGCCGACCCGGTCTCCCGGATCCAGCTGGAGACGCTGCGCAAGAACTGCGCCGAGTTCGGCGTCCGGCTGCACCCGCTGGGCGACGTCGAGCAGGGCGTCGTGCACGTCGTCGGCCCGCAGCTCGGCCTGACCCAGCCCGGCATGACGGTGGTGTGCGGCGACTCCCACACCTCCACCCACGGCGCCTTCGGCGGGCTGGCCTTCGGCATCGGCACCTCCCAGGTCGAGCACGTCCTGGCGACCCAGACGCTGCCGATGACCCGCCCCAGGACCATGGCGATCACGGTCAACGGCGAGCTGCCCGACGGCGTCACCGCCAAGGACCTGATCCTGGCGATCATCGCCAAGATCGGCACGGGCGGCGGCCAGGGCTACGTCCTGGAGTACCGCGGCGAGGCCATCGAGAAGCTCTCGATGGAGGCCCGGATGACCATCTGCAACATGTCGATCGAGGCCGGCGCCCGCGCGGGCATGATCGCCCCCGACGAGACCACCTTCGCCTACCTCGAGGGCCGTCCGCACGCCCCGAAGGGCGAGGACTGGGACGCGGCCGTCGCGTACTGGAAGACGCTGAAGTCCGACGACGACGCCGAGTTCGACGCCGAGGTCGTCATCGAGGCCTCCGAACTGTCGCCGTTCGTCACCTGGGGCACCAACCCGGGCCAGGGCGCACCGCTCTCCGCGTCGGTCCCCGACCCCGCCTCGTACGAAGACGCCTCGGAGCGGCTCGCCGCCGAAAAGGCCCTGGAGTACATGGGGTTGGAGGCCGGGCAGCCGCTGCGCACCATCAAGGTGGACACCGTCTTCGTAGGGTCCTGCACCAACGGCCGCATCGAGGACCTGCGCGCCGCGGCGGACATCGTCAAGGACCGCAAAGTCGCCGACGGCGTACGGATGCTGGTCGTCCCCGGCTCCGCGCGGGTGGGTCTGCAGGCCGTCTCCGAGGGCCTGGACGTGATCTTCAAGGAGGCCGGCGCCGAGTGGCGGCACGCGGGCTGCTCGATGTGCCTGGGCATGAACCCGGACCAGCTCGCCCCCGGTGAGCGCTCCGCCTCCACCTCCAACCGCAACTTCGAGGGCCGGCAGGGCAAGGGCGGCCGGACGCACCTGGTGTCCCCGCAGGTCGCCGCGGCCACCGCGGTCCTCGGCCATCTGGCCTCCCCGGCCGACCTCGCCGCCGCCGACGACCGCACGCCCGCTGGAGTCTGATCAGTCATGGAAGCATTCACCACCCACACCGGCCGGGCCGTCCCGCTGCGCCGCAGCAACGTCGACACCGACCAGATCATCCCGGCCCACTGGCTCAAGAAGGTCACGCGGGACGGGTTCGAGGACGGGCTGTTCGAGGCCTGGCGCAAGGACCCCGAGTTCGTGCTCAACCGGCCCGAGCGCGAGGGCGCCACGGTCCTGGTGGCCGGCCCCGACTTCGGCACCGGCTCCTCCCGTGAGCACGCCGTCTGGGCGCTGCAGAACTACGGCTTCAAGGCCGTGATCTCCTCCCGCTTCGCCGACATCTTCCGAGGCAACTCGCTGAAGAACGGCCTGCTGACGGTCATCCTCGACCAGAAGATCGTCGACGCCCTGTGGGAGCTCACCGAGGCCGACCCCACCGCCGGGATCACCGTGGACCTCGAGGCCCGCGAGGTGCGCGCCGAGGGAGTGAACGCCCCCTTCGAGCTGGACGAGAACTCCCGCTGGCGGCTGCTGAACGGCCTCGACGACATCTCCATCACGCTGCAGAACGAGGCGGACATCGCCGCCTACGAGGCGAAGCGTCCCGCCTTCAAGCCGCGGACCCTCACGGCCTGACCCCCGCGCCGCCGAAGTCCTCGGCAGAGGTCGACTTTCGGCCACCGTGTCACCCCGCCCGTACCCCCGATCGGTCCGATCGGGGGTACGGGCGTCTTCGTACCCGTTCGGCTCCGCGTGCCGTCTTGAGAGCCGCCAACTTGCCACGTTATGAAGGTGGTTGCTGGGGTACACGTGTCACGTGCCCGTGGATCCCGGGAGTGTGCGGACGGCCGTCCGGCGCGGCAGTTGCCCCCTGCGCAGGCGACAACTCGCCCCAGATGGCACAATCTGTGCATGGAACACGACGGCCAACTCCAGCTCTATACGGCGGTCGCGGTCCGGCTCAAGGAAGCGCACTCGAGGGTGCGCGCACTGCAAGTCCCGGAGGGCGTACGTATGGCGCTGACCCGGAAGCTGTTGGTCATTACGGCCGCGGCCAAGCGCGATCTCGCCGGTGCGGCAAGGCGTCTGGAGCGGTTCATGGCGGACCTCGACGAGGGACGGATCCCCGGCGAGGAACGCTGAGCCAGTCGAGACAACCGAGTTCGTTGCGGCACAAGGGTGATTAGCCCGTTTCGTGTTTGATTTGCGGTATATATCTGCCTAACGTGCGAAAAAGCTTGAACACATTCGTTCTGGCGATGTCTCCGAAGGGGAAGACGTGAACAAGGCGCAGCTCGTAGAAGCGATTGCCGACAAGGTGGGCGGCCGCCAGCAGGCCGCCGACGCCGTCGACCACGTACTGGACGCCATCGTCCGCGCGGTCGTCTCGGGGGAGCGGGTCTCGGTCACCGGCTTCGGTTCGTTCGAGAAGGTCGACCGCCCCGCCCGCTACGCCCGCAACCCCCAGACGGGCGAGCGGGTTCGGGTGAAGAAGACCTCCGTCCCGCGTTTCCGCGCCGGTCAGGGCTTCAAGGACCTGGTCAGCGGCTCGAAGAAGCTGCCGCGCGGCGGCGAGGTCGCCGTGAAGAAGGCTCCCAAGGGCAGCCTCACCGGCGGCGCTTCGGCGACGGTGAAGAAGGCCGCGGCCAAGAAGACCACGGCCAAGAAGGCCGCCACGGCCAAGAAGGCTGCCGCGAAGAAGACGACGGCCAAGAAGGCCACCGCCAAGACCACGGCGAGCAAGACCACGGCGAAGAAGGCCCCCGCCAAGTCGACTGCCGCGGCCAAGAGCACCGCCGCGAAGAAGACCACGGCGAAGAAGGCCCCGGCGAAGAAGGCGACGGCCAAGAAGGCCCCCGCCAAGAAGTCGACCGCGCGCAAGACCACCGCCAAGAAGACCACCGCCCGCAAGAAGTAGCGGACGCCTCGTCCCCCCTTCGGGCAAGCGGTACTCACGTGCCGGGCCGGACTCCCCCGGGAGCCCGGCCCGCGGTGTGTCCGGGGCCGCCCGCGCGCGTCAGAAGGTCTGCAGCGTCACCAGCGTGATCCTCAGGGACGCGCCCTCGCCCTCCGTCT
This sequence comes from Streptomyces sp. NPDC014764, assembly GCF_043082785.1. Classification (NCBI taxonomy): domain Bacteria; kingdom Bacillati; phylum Actinomycetota; class Actinomycetes; order Kitasatosporales; family Streptomycetaceae; genus Streptomyces; species Streptomyces sp. NPDC014764. The sequence continues at coordinate 20,982 of NZ_JBIBXY010000015.1, forward strand.
CCAGCCGCACCCGCTGCCCGGGACGCAGCAGCCGGAGACCGCCCGCGTCGAACGCCGCGGCGTCGAAGGGGACCGGGGTGCCGTCGTCCAGCAGCACCTGACCGCTGCGGCTGCCGGGGTCGTAGGTGTACGCGGTGGCCTGCATGTGCGGCAGCCTACTGCTGCCCGGCGGGCAGCCGCGCGGCGGCCGCGGCCGTGCGGGGGCCGACGCCCAGCGTCAGCGCGGCCCGCAGATCCCCGCCGGTGTCCACGTCCTGGCGTACGGAGTCGACCGCGTCGAGCGTGAGCTCCACCGCGCCGGACGCCCGGTGCAGGGCGCGCGAACCGACGCCGAATCGCGGACGCAGTTCACGGCCGCGGCTCGCGGCGAGAAGAGTCGTGCCGAGTCCCGCGGAATCCGCAAGGAAGGACCGCGGGAATTCCGCCGCCGCGTCCAGCACCCGGGCCAGTTCCGCGGGGCGCAGCGCCGGCAGATCCGCGTTCAGCGCCGCCACCGAGGCCGCGCGGCGGGCGGCGCCCACCACCGTCGCGGCATGGACGAGTGCGGCGTTGAGCCCGGCCCGGGGGAGGTCGGGGACGGTCCCGGCGCCCAGCGCCGCCAGCTCCCTGGAGGCCAGGGCGTCGTTGGTGACGACCACCACATCCCGCACCGCCGGACAGCTGAGCGCGGCGGCCACCGTGTCCTGCGCGAACGCCAGCGCCAGACCCGGCCGCAGACCGTCGTCCGCGGTGTCCGCCAGCCTGCTCTTGGCCAGCGGCAAGGGCTTCAGGGGTACCACCAAGGTCCACTGCACGAGTGTTGCGTCCCTCTCTTGTCACGGCCATTGTCACCCGGGGCGGCCGGCGGCCGCGGGACCGGGCGTACGGTGTTCTCGACAGACCGGCGGCCCGGGGCGACACTTGTGCGGCCCGCCCGGCCTTGAGGGGGCCGGGACCTGGGCCTGTCGTCCGTAAGAGGAAGGTGTACTCGTGCCGCGCCGCAGAATCGGCTTCTGGTACCGCTTCGCCGCGGTGATCTGCAAACCGCCGCTGGTGGTACTGCTCAAGCGGGACTGGCGCGGAATGGAGAACATTCCGGCCGAGGGCGGATTTATCACCGCGGTGAACCACAATTCGCACATCGATCCTCTGGCCTACGCGCACTTCCAGTACAACACCGGCCGTGTTCCGCGATTCCTCGCGAAGAGCGGGCTTTTCAGCAAGGGATTCGTCGGCGCCGCGATGCGCGGCACCGGACAGATCCCCGTCTACCGCGAGAGCACGGACGCGCTGAGCGCCTTCCGTGCCGCCATCGACGCCGTGGAGCGCGGGGAGTGCGTCGCCTTCTACCCCGAGGGCACCCTCACCCGGGACCCGGACGGCTGGCCCATGACCGGCAAGACCGGTGCAGCGCGCGTCGCGCTGCAGACCAGGTGCCCGGTGATCCCGGTCGCCCAGTGGGGCGCCAACGAAGTGCTCCCGCCGTACGCCAGGAAGCCGCGGCTGTTCCCGCGCAAGACCAGCAGGGTGCTGGCCGGCCCGCCGGTCGACCTGTCGCGCTTCTACGACCGGGAGATGACACCGGAGCTCCTCAAGGAGGCCACCGAGGCGATCATGGCCGCGGTGACCCTCCTGCTGGAGGAGATCCGCGGCGAGAAGGCCCCCGAGACGCCCTACGACCCGCGCGTGGAGCGCTTGGAGCAGCGCCGCCGGACGCACGCGCAGCGCAACGGGCGGCAGGACCGCAACCGGGGCGAGCGCGCCGCCGTCCGGGAAGTACGCGAAGAGGGGCTGGGCACGTGAGCAAGCCGGTCAAGGCGGCCGTCTTCGGCACGGGATCGTGGGGGACGGCCTTCGGCATGGTCCTCGCCGACGCGGGCTGCGACGTCGTGCTGTGGGGACGGCGCCCCGGACTCGCCGATGCGATCAACTCCGGCCGCACCAACCCCGACTACCTGCCCGGGGTCGAACTCCCCGAGAACCTGCGGGCCACCTCGGACGCCGCCGAGGCCGCGCGCGGCGCCGACTTCACCGTCCTCGCCGTGCCCTCGCAGACGCTCCGCGGCAACCTCGCACAGTGGCGCGACCTGCTCGCGCCCCGCACGGTGCTGGTGTCGCTGATGAAGGGTGTCGAACTCGGCTCCGCGATGCGCATGAGCGAGGTGATCGAGGACGTCGCCAAGGTCGGCCGGGAGCGGATCGCCGTGGTGACCGGCCCCAACCTGGCCCGCGAGATCGCCGCGAAGATGCCCGCAGCCGCCGTCGTCGCCTGCACCGACGAAGAGGTCGCCCGGCGGCTCCAGACCGCCTGCCACACCCCGTACTTCCGGCCGTACACCAACACCGACGTCATCGGCTGCGAGCTGGGCGGCGCGGTGAAGAACGTCATCGGTCTCGCCGTCGGCATCGCGGACGGCATGGGGCTCGGCGACAACACCAAGGGCTCGCTCATCACCCGCGGCCTCGCCGAGACCACCCGGCTGGGCGTCGCGCTCGGCGCCGACCCGCTGACCTTCTCCGGACTCGCGGGTCTGGGCGATCTGGTGGCCACCTGCTCCTCGCCGCTGTCCCGCAACCACACCTTCGGCACCAACCTCGGCAAGGGGCTGACCCTGCAGGAGACCATCGCGGTCACCAAGCAGACCGCCGAGGGCGTCAAGTCCTGCGAGTCGGTGCTGGACCTGGCCCGCCGGCACGGCGTCGACATGCCGCTCACCGAGACGGTCGTCGGGATCGTGCACGAGGGCAAGCCCCCTCAGGTTGCCCTGAAGGAGCTGATGTCGCGCAGCGCGAAGCCCGAGCGACGCTGAGCGACGGGCCCGGCGGCGGACCCCTCCGTTCGGCCCACGCACGGCGTTGCGGGCGCTGTGTCCCGGCTCCGGCAGCGGGTACGCTCGTCGCGATATGAGCACCGAGAACCTCCCCCAGAGCCCCGACTCGCCGTCGCGCAAGCCGCGCGTGGCCGTCGTGTTCGGCGGGCGCAGCTCCGAGCACGGGATCTCCGTGGTCACCGCCGGCGCCGTCCTCAAGGCCATCGACCGGACCAGGTACGACGTCCTGCCGATCGGCATCACCCAGGACGGCCGGTGGGCGCTCACCGCCGACGAACCGGAACGCATGGCGATCGCCGAGCGCCGCACGCCCAGCGTCGACCAGCTCGCCGAGTCCACGGAGGGCGCGGTGGTGCTCCCCGTCGACCCCGCGGACCGCGAAGTCGTGTACAGCGAGCCGGGATCGGTGCCCAAGGCACTCGGTGAGGTCGACGTCGTCTTCCCGGTGCTCCACGGCCCCTACGGGGAGGACGGCACCCTCCAGGGCCTGCTCGAACTCTCCGGCATCCCCTACGTGGGCTCCGGTGTGCTGTCCTCGGCCGTCGGCCAGGACAAGGAGTACATGAAGCGGGTGTTCACCTCCTTCGGGCTCAAGGTCGGTCCGTACCTGGTGATCCGGCCGCGCGAGTGGGCCCAGGACGAGGCCGCCGCCCGCAGGCGCATCGTGGACTTCGCCGGCGAGCACGGCTGGCCGCTGTTCGTGAAGCCCGCACGGGCCGGCTCGTCCATCGGCATCACCAAGGTCGACGACCTCTCCGGCCTGGACGACGCCATCGCCGAGGCCCAGCGCCACGACCCGAAGATCCTGATCGAGGCGACGCTGCGCGGGCGCGAGATCGAGTGCGGCGTGCTGGAGTTCGAGGACGGGCCGCGCGCCTCGCTGCCCGCCGAGATCCCCCCGCCGGACGCGCACGCGTACTACGACTTCGAGGCGAAGTACATCGACTCCACGCCCGGCGTCGTGCCGGCGCCGCTGACCGACGCGGAGACGGCCGAGGTGCGCCGGCTCGCGGTCGAGGCGTTCGACGCGGCCTCCTGCGAGGGCCTGGTCCGCGCGGACTTCTTCCTCACCGAGGACGGCGAGTTCGTGATCAACGAGATCAACACCATGCCCGGCTTCACGCCCATCTCGATGTACCCGCAGATGTGGCAGGCGACCGGCGTCAGCTACCAGGAGCTCGTCGACCTGCTGATCCAGGCGGCGCTGCGCCGGTCCACCGGACTGCGCTGAGCCGCACCCCGCGCGCGTGTCAGGAGGCGATCCCCTCGGGGATCGCCTTCTTCACGGCCGGGGCCAGATCGATCAGCACACCCGTGCTGTCCCGCCCGTCGGCCACCTCGACCTCTACGTACGCCTCGCGGTTGGCCGTGGTGAAGCGCTGGACGCCGTCGCCCTGCCGCTCCATCAGCCAGTCGACGCCGTTGACGCCGCCGGGCACCGCGTCGGCGTCCTGGCCGTTGGCCACCTTGGGATCCGTCATCTTCGGCGGCCGCCCGACACCGCACCGCAGTATGATCGCCACGCCGCCCCAGCCCGCGGTCAGTTCGGACGCGGGTTCGGGGTCGTCGCGGCTCTCACCGTCCACCGTCGCCGGCAGGACCTCGTCCAGGTTCTGACACAGCTCGGTGACCTTCGCGTCCGGGCTGGGAACCGCCGCGGACACGTCGTCGTCTGCCGAGGAGCAGCCCGCGACGGTGATCAGCACCGCGAGGGCGGAGCAAACGGCGTGCCGGTGACGGAAGGAGTTCACCGGGACAGGGTAGACGGGGGCTAAAGATGCACCACCGGGCAGGTCAGGGTGCGGGTGATGCCGTCCACCTGCTGGACCTTGGCGACGACCATGCGTCCCAGGTCGTCTACGGTGTCGGCCTGGGCGCGCACGATGACGTCGTAGGGACCCGTCACGTCCTCGGCCTGGACGACTCCAGGGATCTTGCCGATCAGATCGGCGACGGTCGACGCTTTGCCGACCTCCGTCTGGATCAGGATGTACGCCTGTACCACGGAACCTCCAGGGCGGCCACGAGGATCATGTGGGGAAAAGGAACGCCACGGTATCGCGTCGCCGCTCGTCGCGGGGAGACCTGCGGGAACCGGGGCTTGCGCGCCGGGGTACAGGCACGAGAGAAGTTGACGGTCAGTTCGACCGTAGCGAGGACTCGGACGACCCGCGACCGGGCACGGACAGGGATAGAAGGGGCGTAAGGGAAATGAAGGGCACTGTTGGTGAGCTAGGGGAGTTCGGGCTCATCAGGGAGCTCACCTCCCGTCTCACCACCACCCCGGCGGTCCGGGTCGGCCCCGGCGACGACGCCGCGGTGGTCTCCGCGCCCGACCGGCGGGTCGTGGCCAGCACCGACGTCCTGGTGGAGGGGCGCCACTTCCGCCGCGACTGGTCCACGGCCTACGACGTCGGCCGCAAGGCCGCCGCCCAGAACCTCGCCGACATCGCCGCCATGGGCGCCGTGCCGACCGCGCTGCTGCTCGGCCTGGTCGTGCCCGCCGAACTGCCGGTGACCTGGCCCAGCGAACTCATGGACGGCCTGCGCGACGAGTGCCAGGTGGCCGGCGCGGCGGTCGTCGGCGGGGACGTCGTGCGCGGCGACACCATCACCGTGTCCATCACCGCGCTCGGCGACCTGCGCAACCAGGAGCCTGTGACCCGTGGCGGGGCGCAGCCCGGCGACATCGTCGCCGTCACCGGCTGGCTCGGCTGGTCCGCGGCCGGGCACGCGGTGCTCTCCCGCGGGTTCCGCTCCCCCCGCGCCTTCGTCGAGGCCCACCGGCGTCCCGAGCCGCCGTACCACGCGGGCCCGGCCGCCGCCGGTCTCGGCGCGACCGCCATGTGCGACGTGAGCGACGGCCTGATCGCCGACCTCGGGCACATCGCCGAGGCCAGCAAGGTCCGCATCGACGTACGCTCCGGGGCGATCGACATCCCCTCGCAGATGAACGACATCGGGCAGGCCGTCGGCGTCGACCCCATGCAGTGGGTGCTGACCGGCGGCGAGGACCACGCGATCGTCGCCACCTTCCCGCCGGACGTGAAACTGCCCGCACGCTGGAAGGTCATCGGCGAGGTGCTCAACCCGTCCGCGCTGCCGCAGGTGACGGTGGACGGGGCGCCCTGGACCAGCCAGGGCGGCTGGGACCACTTCGGGGACATCGAGTCATGAGCGCGCCGCCCCGGGTACTGACGGTGGCCGGCTCCGACTCCGGCGGGGGAGCGGGCATCCAGGCCGACCTGAAGACGATGCTCGCGCTCGGCGTACACGGCATGAGCGTGCTCACCGCGGTGACCGCGCAGAACTCCCTCGGCGTGCAGGGCGCCTGGGAACTGCCGGTGGAGGCGGTGCGCGCCCAGTACCGCAGCGTGGTCGACGACATCGGCGTGCAGGCGGTCAAGACCGGCATGCTGTCCTCGGCCGAACTCGTCGGGACGGTCGCCGACTTGCTGGCCGGCACGGACGCGCCGACGGTCGTCGACCCGGTGGGCGTCTCCAAGCACGGCGACGCGCTGCTGGCGGCGTCGGCGCTGGACTCCGTGCGCACGAAGCTGCTGCCGGTCGCGACCGTGGCCACCCCCAACCTCGACGAGGTCGCTCAGCTCACCGGCGTGCGGGTGACCTCCGAGCGGGACATGCGACGGGCCGCCGCGGCCGTGCTGGACTTCGGCCCGCGCTGGGTGGTGATCAAGGGCGGCCACCTCGCCGGCGGCGAGTCGGAGGAGGCCGTCGACCTCCTCACGGACGGCACGGAGGAACACTGGCTCCGCGCCCCCCGCCACGACAACCGCCACACCCACGGCACCGGCTGCACCCTGGCCTCCGCCATCGCCTCCCACCTCGCCCAGGGCCACACGGTCCCGGAGGCGGTGAGCGCGGCGAAGGCCTACGTCACCGGGGCGCTGGCGTCGGGCTTCGCCCTCGGCGGGGGGATCGGCCCGGTGGACCACGGGTGGGCGCTGCGGCGTGGCGAGGCCTCGGACGCCTAGGGCGGTGGAGGCGTCCCGTCGGGGCCGCCGCCCCGCCGCGCACGGCGCGTACCGGTACAGCAAAAAGCCGGTCCACCCTGAGGTGGACCGGCTCGTTGCGGCGATACCGGCTGTGGCCGCGCGCTCAGCGATTGCGTCAGCGCGAGACCTTGCCGGCCTTGATGCACGAGGTGCAGGCGTTCACGCGCTTCGGCGTCCCGCCGACCACGGTACGCACGCGCTGGATGTTCGGGTTCCAGCGACGGGGCGTACGGCGGTGCGAGTGCGAGATGTTGTTGCCGAAGCCCGGCCCCTTGCCGCAGACGTCGCAGTTGGCAGCCACGGGTCACTCCAAAGACTTCAGATGCACTTACGGTTGATCCCGGCAGGCCGGGATCCAGATCCAGAGCTCGGAGAGCCGGGAGGATCTGAGTGGCGTTGCCAGGGGAGACGCCCGATCGGATCGGGCAACCGGAGCAGCATACAACGGCTGCACCCGTAGGACGAAACTAGCATGCCAGCTCACGGCCCCGCCCGCGGCCCTCTTCCGGCAGGCGGGGGCCCACCGTCTACGCTGCGTGCCACGTCCAGCAGCTCGAGGAGGCGCAGGTGCCGCAGGTGCCGCAGACGTTCGATGCTCTCGCGGTGCGTGCCTGGTGCGGTCTCGCGCTCGACGCGCTCGGACGGGCCCGCGAGGAGATCGACGCGATCAACGTCTATCCCGTCGCGGACGGCGACACCGGCACCAACCTCTATCTGACGCTGGAGTCCGCGGCCACGGCCGTGGAGGCGGTGTTCGCCGGTCACGAGGCGGGCGGCGGCGGGGACCCAGGCCGCCCCACCCTCGCCGACGCGGTACGCGCGATGGCTCACGGCGCGCTGATCGGCGCGCGCGGCAACTCCGGGACGATCCTCGCCCAGCTGCTGCGCGGCATGGCCCAGGTGCTGGCCGGCGACGACGCCCCGGCGCACGCCGACGGCACCGGCCTCGGACTGGCCCTGCGGCACGCGGCCGACTCCGCCCGGCAGGCGGTGGCGCACCCCGTCGAGGGCACGGTCCTCACGGTCGCCTCGGCCGCCGCCGACGCGGCCGGGAGCGCCGACGGCGACTGCGGCGCGGTGGCCCGCGCCGCCTACGAGGGCGCCCGCACGGCGCTCGCCGAGACCCCGGACCGGTTGGACGTCCTGCGGCAGGCGGGCGTGGTCGACGCGGGCGGACGCGGCCTGGTGACCGTCCTGGCGGCGCTGGTGGAGTCGCTCACCGGGGAGACGCCCCGGGGCCTGGCGGCACGCGGGCCCGGCCCGCACACGCGCACCGGCGCGGTCGCCGCTCCCTGCGCGGACGACGACGCCGGGCCGCAGCCCGGAGGTCCCGCCTTCGAGGTGATCTACCTGCTGGAGGCCGGGGACGCGGCCGTCGCCCGGCTGCGGGAGCGGCTCGACGCCCTCGGCGACTCCCTCGTCGTGGTCGGCGGCGACGGCCTGTGGAACGTCCACGTGCACGTCGACGACGCCGGCGCCGCCGTGGAGGCGGGCGTCGAGGCGGGACGGCCGTACCGCATCCGGATCACCCACTTCGGCACCGGGGACGCGCACGCGCCGGGCGCCGGGCGGACCCCCGCCGAGCGCGTCCAGCGGGCCGTGGTGGCCGTGGTGCCCGGCGAGGGCCTGGCGGGGCTCTACGCGCAGGCCGGGGCCACGGCCGTGCTCGCCCGGCCCGGGGAGCCGCCCGCGAGCGGCGAGCTGGTCCATGCCGTACGGCGCGCCCACGCGCGCGAGGTGGTGCTGCTGCCCAACGACGCCGAGCTGCGCCACACCGCCGCCGCGGCCGCCGAGCAGGTGCGGGCGGAGGGCGTCCGGGTGGCGCTCATCCCCACCCGCTCCGCGGTGCAGGGCATCGCGGCGCTCGCGGTGCACGAGCCGGAGCGCCGCTTCGACGAGGACGTGGTGGCCATGACCTCCGCCGCCGGAGCGACCCGCTACGCCGAGGTCACCGTGGCCGAGCGGCAGTCCTGGACCATGGCCGGCATCTGCCAGGCCGGCGACGTCCTCGGACTGGTCGACGGGGACGTGGCGGTCATCGGCCAGGACCTCACCGAGACCGCGCTGGCCGTCCTGGACCGCATGCTCGCGGCCGGCGGCGAACTGGTGACCCTGGTCGTCGGCGACGGCGCCCCGCAGTCCGTCGCCGAACGCCTGGAGGCCCGGGTCCGCGAGGGCTACCTGGCCGTCGACACCGTCGTCCACCACGGCGGACGGCAGGGCTCCGTCCTCCTCATCGGCGTCGAGTGACCCGTCCGCAGCCGCCCGGCGCGGACCGGGGAGGCGGCCCGCCGTCCCCGCTGTGTCAGAGGAGTGGTGTCCAATGGATCCCGTGCCCGCACTGGACGAACCACTGAAGAAAGTGCTCGGCCCCGCCACCGCGAAGGTGATGGCCGAGCACCTCGATCTGCACACCGTCGGCGACCTGCTGCACCACTACCCCCGCCGGTACGAGGAGCGCGGCCAGCTCACCCACCTCGCCGACCTGCCGATGGACGAGCACGTCACCGTGGTCGCGCAGGTCGCCGACGCCCGGCTGCACACCTTCGCCTCCAGCCGCGCCCCGCGCGGCAAGGGCCAGCGCCTGGAGGTGACGATCACCGACGGCAGCGGCCGGCTGACGCTGGTCTTCTTCGGCGCCGGCGTCCACAAGCCGCACAAGGAACTCCTGCCGGGCACCCGCGCGATGTTCGCCGGCAAGGTCTCCGTCTTCAACCGCCGCCTTCAACTCGCCCACCCGGCCTACGAGCTGCTGCGCGGGGACGCCGAGGAGACCGTGGAGACCTGGGCGGGTGCGCTCATCCCGATCTACCCGGCCACCGCCAAGCTGGAGTCCTGGAAGATCGGCAAGGCGCTGCAGACGGTGCTGCCCGGCGCCCAGGAGGCCGTCGACCCGCTGCCCGGCTCGCTGCGCGAGGGCCGCGGCCTGGTCACGCTGCCCGAGGCGCTGCTGAAGATCCACCGCCCGCACACCAAGGCGGACATCGAGGAGGCCCGCGCCCGCCTCAAGTGGGACGAGGCGTTCGTCCTCCAGGTCGCCCTCGCCCGCCGCCGGTACGCGGACGCCCAGCTCCCGGCCGTGCCCCGCCGCCCCCGGCCCGACGGCATCCTCGCCGCCTTCGACGACCGGCTCCCCTTCACGCTCACCGAGGGCCAGAGCAAGGTCTCCGAGGAGATCTTCGCCGACCTCGCCACCGACCACCCCATGCACCGCCTGCTCCAGGGCGAGGTCGGCTCCGGCAAGACCCTGGTCGCCCTGCGCGCCATGCTCGCCGTCGTCGACGCGGGCGGCCAGGCGGCGATGCTCGCGCCCACCGAGGTCCTCGCCCAGCAGCACCACCGCTCGATCACGGAGATGATGGGGGAGCTGGCCGAGGGAGGCATGCTCGGCGGCGCGGACGACGCCACCAAGGTGGTCGTGCTCACCGGTTCCATGGGCGCCGCGGCCCGCCGCCACGCCCTGCTCGACCTGGCCACCGGCGAGGCCGGCATCGTCATCGGCACCCACGCGCTGATCGAGGACAAGGTGCAGTTCCACGACCTCGGCCTGGTGGTCGTGGACGAACAGCACCGCTTCGGCGTCGAGCAGCGCGACGCCCTGCGCGGCAAGGGCAAGCAGCCGCCGCACCTCCTCGTCATGACGGCCACCCCCATCCCGCGCACGGTCGCCATGACCGTCTTCGGCGACCTGGAGACCTCCGTCCTGGACCAGCTCCCGGCCGGCCGCTCGCCCATCGCCAGCCACGTCGTCCCGGCCGCCGACAAGCCGCACTTCCTCGCCCGCGCCTGGGAGCGCGTGCGCGAGGAGGTGGAGAAGGGCCACCAGGCGTACGTGGTCTGCCCGCGCATCGGCGACGAGGAGGACGGGGCCAAGGCGAAGAAGAGGTCCCCGGAGGACGAGGCGCAGAAGCGGCCCCCGCTCGCCGTCCTGGACACCGCCGAGCAGCTCGCGCGGGGCCCGCTGGCCGGACTGCGCGTCGAGGTCCTGCACGGCAGGATGCAGCCCGACGACAAGGACGCCGTGATGCGCCGGTTCGCCGCCGGCGAGGTGGACGTCCTGGTGGCCACCACCGTCATCGAGGTCGGCGTCAACGTCCCGAACGCCACCGTGATGGTGATCATGGACGCCGACCGCTTCGGCGTCTCCCAGCTGCACCAGCTCCGCGGCCGCGTCGGCCGCGGCTCGGCCCCCGGACTGTGTCTGCTGGTCAGCGAGATGCCCGAGGCGAGCGCCGCCCGCCAGCGGCTGAACGCCGTCGCGTCCACCCTCGACGGCTTCGAGCTCTCCCGCATCGACCTCGAACAGCGCCGTGAGGGCGACGTGCTGGGCCAGGCCCAGTCCGGCACCCGGTCCAGCCTGCGCATGCTCGCCGTCATCGACGACGAGGAGGTCATCGCCGAGGCCCGCGAGGAGGCCGCCCGGGTCGTCGCCGCCGACCCGGACCTGGAGCGCCTGCCCGCCCTGCGCACCGCGCTCGACGCCCTGCTGGACGAGGAGCGGGAGCAGTACCTGGAGAAGGGCTGACAGACTGGGACCGGCCCCCGGCTCCACGACAGGCCACCGGCCCGCACACACCGACGCGCACACACCGACCCGTACTCACGGACAAGGACCGAGGACATGACCCGCGTGATCGCCGGCACCGCCGGCGGACGCCGCCTGGCCGTCCCGCCCGGGCAGGGCACCCGACCCACCTCCGACCGGGCGCGCGAAGGCCTCTTCTCCACCTGGCAGTCGCTGCTCGGCGGCCCTCTCGACGGCGAACGCGTCCTCGACCTCTACGCCGGCTCCGGCGCCGTCGGCCTGGAGGCCCTGTCCCGCGGCGCCGGACACGTCCTGCTCGTCGAGGCCGACGCCCGCGCGGCGCGCACCGTCCGGGAGAACGTGAAGTCGCTCGGTCTCCCCGGCGCCGAGGTGAGGTCCGGCAAAGCGGAACAGATCGTCCGTACCGCGCCGCCGGAGCAGCCGTACGACCTCGTCTTCCTCGACCCGCCCTACGCCGTCTCCGACGGCGATCTCCGGGAGATCCTCCTCACACTCCGTTCCCAGGGGTGGCTCGCCGACGACGCCCTCGTCACCGTGGAGCGCAGCACCAGAGGCGGAGAATTCGCCTTCCCGCCGGGTTTCGAGGCCATCCGGGCCCGTCGTTACGGCGAGGGAACGTTTTGGTACGGTCGCGCCGCCTCTACGTGCGAAGACGCACGATGACCGGACCGGAGAGCGAGGAATCACCAGTGCGCCGCGCCGTATGTCCCGGGTCCTTCGACCCGATCACCAACGGACACCTCGACATCATCGCCCGGGCCTCCCGGCTGTACGACGAGGTCTACGTCGCGGTGATGATCAACAAGTCCAAGAAGGGCCTGTTCGAGATCGAGGAGCGGATCGACCTGATCCGCACCGTCACCGCCGAGTACGGCAACGTCCGGGTCGAGGCCTTCCACGGCCTCCTCGTCGACTTCTGCAAGCAGCGCGACATCCCCGCCATCGTCAAGGGCCTGCGCGCGGTCAGCGACTTCGACTACGAGCTGCAGATGGCCCAGATGAACAACGGCCTCTCGGGCGTGGAGACCCTCTTCGTCCCCACCAACCCGACCTACAGCTTCCTGTCCTCCTCGCTCGTCAAGGAGGTCGCGGCCTGGGGCGGCGACGTCTCCCACCTGGTGCCCGCCGAGGTCCTGGCGGCGCTCACCGAACGCCTGAACAAGGACTGACGCGCCCCGGCGCCACGGACGGTGGAGGGCATCCGGTGTCCACCGGACGCCCCATGGCCGTACAGTCGTCCCGTTCCGTCTCCAACACAGCTGTAGAGAGTGGCGAGCACACGGTGGACGTGCAGAAGAAGCTGGACGAGATCGTCGCCGCGGTCTCCAGTGCCCGGTCGATGCCCATGTCGGCGTCGTGCGTGGTCAACCGCGCCGAACTGCTCGCCATGCTCGACGAGGTGCGCGCGGCGCTGCCCGACTCCCTCGCCCAGGCCGAGGAGTTGATCGGCGGCCGGGAGCAGATGGTCGAACAGGCCCGCCACGAGGCCGAGCGCATCATCTCCGAGGCGCACGCCCAGAGAGGCTCGCTCGTCGCCGAGACCGAGATCGCCCGCCGCTCCCAGGCCGAGGCCGACCGGATCCTCGCCGAGGCCCGCAAGGATGCCGAGGAGATCCGCGCCGAGGCCGACGACTACGTCGACTCCAAGCTCGCCAACTTCGAGGTCGTCCTCACCAAGACCCTCGGCTCCGTCGGCCGCGGCCGCGAGAAGCTGCTCGGCACGGGCCCCGGCCTCGACGAGCAGGGCTACGAGGACGAGGACGCCCCGGAGCGCAGCCACGACCCGGAGACGCTCCGCCGCAACGCCGACGCCTACGTCGACGTCAAGCTCGGCGCCTTCGAGGCGGTGCTCGCCAAGACCCTGGAGGCGGTGGGCCGCGGCCGGCAGAAGCTGCACGGCCGGATCGCCACCGACGACCTGGGCGCGCTGGCCGACGACCCCACCACCGTCCAGCACTCCAGCGACGCCGACTACCTCGCCGACCTGGCCTCCCTCGCCGAGCAGGACGCCCAGGGCCGCCGGTCCGAGCCGCAGCAGCCGCCCAGGCCCCAGCAGCCCCCGCAGCCGCCGGCACAGCCGTACGCCCAGCCGGAGCCCGCGTACGGCTACGACGCCCAGCAGGCCGACCCCTACGGCGGCTACCAGCAGCAGTACGGCGGCGCCCAGGACCCGTACGCCCAGGCGGGCGGCTACGCCCAGGCCGACCCGTACGCCGCCTACCAGGGCTACGACGCCTCCCAGCAGGCGTACGACCCCGGCCAGGCCGCCCAGCCCGTGCCGCAGCAGCCCCAGCAGGGGTACGCGCTGGACGAGACGAGCCTGTTCGACACCAGCATGATCACGCCTGAGCAGCTCGAGGCGTACCAGCGCGAGCGGGGCCTGTAGGGGCGGATTGGGCCGAGAGCGAAAGGTCCAGTATCCTGGCTCTTCGGTCGCGCGTATGACCGCGATCCACGCTGCCCGGAACGCACCCGTACGGCAGCGACACCCTCTGAGCTCGAAGATCGAAAGCAGGAATGGCTCTGAACGCCCGCCTCGACCACCGCAACCCCCTCGTGTTCGACACGCACGAGCTGGGGCGGCGGCCCGGTGCGCTGCAGCGCCTGACCCGTACGGTCGACGCTCCCAAGGACCTCGGTATCAAGGGAGTCGTCGGAGTGCCGGAAGGCGCCCCGGTGGAGCTCGAACTCCGGCTCGAGTCGGTCATGGAAGGTGTGCTCGTCACAGGCACCGCCCGTGCGAAGGCCGAGGGGGAGTGCGTAAGGTGTCTGGAGCCGCTCGAGCTGGAGCTCGAAGCGGACTACCAGGAGATGTTCTCGTACCCTGACGCCGACGACCGGGGCCGCGTGATCGCGGAACCGGGCGACGACGCCGAGGACGACGAGGACCGGCTCCTCCTCGAGGACGGCCTGTTCGACCTCGAGCCGGTGCTGCGCGACGCGGTGGTGCTCGCACTGCCGATGCAGCCGGTGTGCCAGGAAGACTGCCCGGGACTGTGCTCCGAGTGCGGAGCGCGGCTGGCGGACGACCCGGACCACCATCACGACGCCGTCGACATCCGTTGGGCGGCTTTGCAGGGACTCGCCGGCACCATGAAGGACGGCGAGAAGGACGAGATGAGCGGCGCCGATGCCGGCGTCGACGAGAAGCAGGAGAAGTAGCCGTGGCTGTTCCGAAGCGGAAGATGTCGCGCAGCAACACGCGCCACCGCCGGTCGCAGTGGAAGGCTGCGGTCCCCACCCTGGTTGCGTGCGAGCGCTGCCACGAGCCCAAGCAGCAGCACATCGCGTGCCCGTCTTGCGGCACTTACAACAAGCGCCAGGTCCTCGAGGTCTGAGCGGCTGGTGAGAGGCACTGTGTCCACGCCGAAGAAAAACTCTGCGGACAACCAGGCCTCGTCCCCAACGCTTCTGGAAGGGCGGCTCGGCTACAAGGTCGAGTCCGCCCTTCTGGTGCGTGCGCTGACACATCGTTCCTACGCGTACGAGAACGGCGGTCTGCCGACGAACGAGCGGCTGGAGTTCCTCGGGGACTCCGTGCTCGGCCTCGTCGTCACCGACACGCTGTACCGCGCCCACCCCGACCTGCCCGAAGGCCAGCTGGCCAAGCTGCGGGCCGCGGTGGTCAACTCGCGTGCGCTGGCGGAGGTGGGCCGCGGGCTCGACCTCGGCTCCTTCATCCGGCTCGGCCGCGGTGAAGAGGGAACGGGCGGCCGGGACAAGGCGTCCATCCTCGCCGACACCCTCGAAGCGGTGATCGGCGCGGTCTATCTCGACCAGGGCCTGGAATCGGCGGCGGAGCTGGTGCACCGCCTGTTCGACCCGCTGATCGAGAAGTCCTCGAACCTGGGAGCCGGCCTGGACTGGAAGACCAGTCTCCAGGAGCTCACCGCGACCGAGGGGCTCGGCGTGCCCGAGTACCTGGTCACGGAGACCGGCCCCGACCACGAGAAGACCTTCACTGCTGCCGCCCGCGTCGGAGGCGTCTCGTACGGCACCGGCACCGGCCGCAGCAAGAAGGAGGCGGAGCAGCAGGCCGCCGAGTCCGCGTGGCGGTCCATCAAGGCCGCGGCGGACGAGCGGGCCAAGGCGGCTCAGGAGGCCGAAGAGGTCGTCCAGGCCGCCGAGGCCGAAGCCTCCGGCAAGAGCGCCGACGCCCCGTCGGCCTCCGCCTGACGTAGCACGCGCGACCCGAGCGCCCGTCCCCGCACCGGGGCGGGCGCTCGGTGCTCGTTCCACCGGTCCTGGGAGGACGCCATGCCCGAGCTGCCCGAGGTCGAGGTCGTCCGGCGCGGACTCGAGCGGTGGGTCGCCCACCGGACCGTCGCCGACGCCGAGGTCCTGCACCCGCGCGCCGTGCGCCGCCACGTCGCCGGCGCGGACGACTTCGCACACCGCCTGAAGGGCCACCGCATCGGCGTCCCGCGCCGCCGCGGCAAGTACCTGTGGCTGCCGCTGGAGGACACTGACCAGTCGGTCCTGGCCCACCTCGGCATGAGCGGCCAGCTGCTGATGCAGCCGCACGCGGCGCCGGACGAGAAGCACCTGCGCATCCGCATCCGCTTCACCGAGCCGCAGTCGCCGGACGAGGGCCCGGCGGGCGACACCGAGCTGCGCTTCGTCGACCAGCGCACCTTCGGCGGTCTGTCGCTGCACGACAACACCCCCGACGGCCTGCCCGACGTCATCGCGCACATCGCCCGCGACCCGCTCGACCCGCTCTTCGACGACGAGGCCTTCCACCAGGCGCTGCGCCGCAAGCGGACCACGATCAAGCGGGCGCTGCTCGACCAGTCGCTGATCAGCGGCGTCGGCAACATCTACGCGGACGAGGCGCTGTGGCGCGCTCGCATCCACTACGAGCGCCCGACGGCCGGCCTCACCCGCCCCCGCACGCTGCAGCTGCTGGGCCACGTCCGCGACGTGATGAACGCGGCCCTCGTCGCCGGCGGCACCAGCTTCGACAGCCTCTACGTCAACGTCAACGGCGAGTCCGGCTACTTCGACCGCTCCCTGGACGCGTACGGCCGCGAGGGTCTGCCCTGCCGCCGCTGCGGGACGCCGATACGCCGGCGGGCGTGGATGAACCGCTCCAGCTACTTCTGTCCGCGCTGTCAGCGGGCGCCGCGCGCCGCGTCGTAACGCTCCCGGGCCTCCAGGACGGTGTCCATACGGTCCTCCAGCAGACGGATGAGCGCCAGCAGGTGCTCGGCGACCTCGCGGCCCAGCGGGGTCAGTTCGTAGTCCACCCGGGGCGGGTTCGTCAGCTGCGCCTCACGGTGCACGAGCCCGTCACGCTCCAGCGCGTGGAGGGTCTGCGACAGCATCTTCTCGCTGACGCCGTCGACCCGCCGCCGCAGCTCGTTGAACCGCAGCGAGCCCTCGTACAGCGCCCCCAGTGTCAGCCCGCCCCAGCGCCCGGTCACGTGTTCCAGCGTGCCGCGGGACGGGCAGGACTTGGCGAACACGTTGAACGGGAGGTCCCGGTCCTCCGGGGCCGACTGCGTGGTCGTCATACGCTCAGCGTACTTCAGAGCAGCGCTTGCCGAAGGGTTGCGCTTACCTCTGGTAAGCATGCGGCGGGCTTCCGCTGCCGGCTGTTCGCTTCTGTGAGACCGGTGCCGCCTCGGGTGGACGCCCTCCTGTCGAGAGGGGGGAGCCGTGCGGGCACGCAGCGCGCTGACCGGTCCGACGGTGGCGTTCGCCCTCGCGGGCCTGTTGACCGCGATGATCGCGCTGTGGTTCGCCGCACGCCCGGACGGGGGTCAGGTGATCATGCTGATCCTTGCCGTCGTGCCGGCGCCGGTGTGGCTGGTCATCGGGGTGCAGCGCCTCAGGGCGAAGCGGGCCGACGAGGAAGGGCCCGCGCCACCCGCCTGAGACAGACCAAGGACGCCGGTCGGCAGACCACCAGGAGCTGGGTGATGCTGCCGCCGGCGCCCGGGCCGAGTCGTCCGTGGGGGATCAGTAGCCGAAGTTCTGCGTCCACCAGGGGCCGCCCGGGCCCATGTGGACGCCGACGCCGAGGGTCTTGAAGTCGCAGTTCAGAATGTTCGCCTTGTGGCCGGGGCTGTTCATCCAGGCCTCCATGACCGCTTCGGCGTCGGCCTGGCCGCGGGCTATGTTCTCGCCGCCGAGATTGCCTATGCCGGCCGCCTGGGCGCGGTCCCACGGGGTGTCGCCGTCGGGGTCCGTGTGGTCGAAGAAGCCCCGGTCTGCCATGTCGTCGCTGAACGCCGTGGCCAGCGCGGTCAGTGGGCCGTCCGCGGTGACCGGGCTGCAGCCCACCTTCGCGCGCTCGGCGTTGACCAGCCTCAGCACCGCCGCGGCGGCGGTGGACTCGGCCGAGGTCTGGCCCTTGCCCCGGCTCTGGTCGCCGGCCTTCCGCTCGGTGCCGGGCGCGGTCCTGCGGTCCTGGGCCGGCTCCTCGGTCTTCTCCGGGGCGGCCGCGGACTCCGTCTTCTCCGGGGCCTTCTCCGCCTCGGGCGCCTTCGTCGGCGCGGCCGGGGTGGACGGCGTCGCCGAGGGCGCCGGGGAGGTGGCGCGTCCGCCGTCGCGGCTCGCGGGAGTCGACGCGTCGCGGCTCGGGGCCTCGGCGGAGCCGGACGTGCCGCCCTGCTCGGTCGGCAGGTTGGTCGCCACGCCGGCGCCGGCCTGCACGCTGTCGCCGGGGCCGCGGTCGCCGCCGAGCTTGTAGTTCTCCAGTCCCGGCACCGCGCCGGTGGCCACCGCGACCGTGCCGATGGCCACGGCGGCGGACACGCCGAGCAGTCCGGTGCGGACCGGCGTCGCGGCCTTCTTCTTCTTGCGGCGCCGCCCGTTCGCGGGCCGGTCGTCCGCGCCGACCGACGAGGTCACGGCGGTGCGGGCGGTCCGTACAGGCCGGGGCCGGGGCGTGACGTCCCACTCGGGGAGCGGGTCGTCACCGGTGAAGGAGTGACCCGTGAAGTCGTACTGGGCGGTGCGAGGGCCCGGGGCGGTGGGAGCGGTGACGGTCGGGGCCGCCACGGTGTCCGCGGCGGGCGCGGTGTAGGCGGGGGGCGCCGTGCGGGCGTACGCGGCCGTGGCGGGGCCGGGGCCCGCGTCCGGGCGGCCGTCCGGGGCGAAGCCGGTGCCACCGGTGGGGGCCGCCATCTCGTCCGTCGCATACAGGTACGCCTGGCTGTGGGCGTACGTCTCCGCGTAGGCCTCAGGGTTCAGGTAGGGGGCGGTGCCCATCGTGGGCGGGCCGTCGGTCACGGCGCCTCGCGGGTCCAGGCCTTCACCGTAGGAGCCGTCGTGGTGGGTGACCCCGGCGGCGCGGCTCGTGGCGGCGCGGCCGGCGTCGGAGCGTCGGTGGCGTCCCATGTATGGCCTTCCTCGTCCTGGCGGTCGGCCGCGTCTCGCGACCAGCCCGAAACTCGACGATCACGAAACTCACACGAACGAGTGAGTTTCATATGAGATTCATGGGTGGGGACGCTACCGCATGGCGCAAGGGGGAGGAGTGCCCGGTGTGACTTTGTCCGGTTAGGTTGCAGGCATGAGCGAGGATGTGCGACTGGTGGCCTGGGTCCGTGGACATGTGCAGGGCGTGGGCTTCCGCTGGTTCACCCGGGCCAAGGCCTTGGAGATCGGCGGCCTGCAGGGTTTCGCCCTGAATCTCGGCGACGGCAGGGTGCAGGTGGTCGCCGAGGGTTCCCGCGAGGGCTGTGAGCGTCTGCTGGAGTGGCTCCAGGCCGGCGACACGCCCGGGCGCGTGAATGGCGTCACCGAGATCTGGGACACACCTCGCGGCGGCTACGACGGCTTCGCGATCCGCTGAGGGCGGGCCGCCCGGGGGGTACACCGAGGTCCGCACAGGACCCGCCGCGAACCGCCCGGACGTAAAAAAGTCCTGGTGATCGAAGCGAACGGCTTGCCAGCGGCAACTGCGCCCGCCAGGATGACCGCCACGCCCCGAGGACCCGTGAGGAACGCGACGCCGCCGCCGCCCGGCCGTATGCGCCCGGTTGTCCCCCAATACGGGGCGTGATCGTGTTGACCCTCAAACTTTTTGGTGAGACGCTGAAAGCCCCGCGCACCTTAGCTGTTTGGCATGGCTGAACGGCAGCACAACTCCAGGCCTGCCAAGCACCGCGGGTGCGAATCCCTCACGACCCACACCGCATCGGTCGGTCACTCATTGTGGAGGACCATCCATCATGGCAAAGGCGCTTCTCGGTTACGTCGGCGGCTCCGACCCGCGACTCCTCGCCGAGATGCGACGGCTCCAGCAGCGCGTCCAGGACCTGGAATCCGAGCTCGTGCGGATCCAGGCCGAGAAGGACGCCCTGAAGGCTGCCGCTTCTCACGACAGGATCATGGAGAGCGTTGACGCACACCAGGCGGAGCCTGCGCTCACCTGATCACTGCACGCTCCACGAACAGCACCGCAGTGGCCGGGCTTGCCCGTCACCACCGCCGAGCAGTCAGAACTGCAAGGGACGCTTCGGCGTCCCTTCTTTCTTCTCCCCTCCGCGTCCCGAACCGCTGAGCCTGCCGTCTGTCCGCGGTTGAATCCCGCGACCCCCGCGCGGCGCACTCTCTGTGCCGCGCACCTTTTCACCTTCTCAACGTCTGGCATGCCCTGCGTGTTCACCCGCGAAACCGCGCGCTCATGGAGTGAGACATGCCCGCCGGGTAGAGTCCGACGGCGTGCACCTCAAGGCCCTGACGCTCCGCGGCTTCAAGTCGTTCGCCTCGGCGACCACGCTCCGGTTCGAACCGGGCATCACGTGCGTCGTCGGTCCGAACGGCTCGGGCAAGTCCAACGTGGTGGACGCGCTCAGCTGGGTCATGGGCGAGCAGGGCGCCAAGTCGCTGCGCGGCGGCAAGATGGAGGACGTCATCTTCGCCGGCACCACCGGCCGCCCGCCGCTCGGCCGCGCCGAGGTGTCCCTGACCATCGACAACTCCGACGGGGCCCTCCCCATCGAGTACGCCGAGGTCACCATCACGCGGATCATGTTCCGCAACGGCGGCAGCGAATACCAGATCAACGGCGACACCTGCCGCCTCCTGGACATCCAGGAACTGCTCTCCGACTCCGGCATCGGCCGCGAGATGCACGTCATCGTCGGCCAGGGCCAGCTCGACTCCGTCCTGCACGCCGACCCCATGGGCCGCCGCGCCTTCATCGAGGAGGCGGCCGGCGTCCTCAAGCACCGCAAGCGCAAGGAGAAGGCGCTGCGCAAGCTGGACGCGATGCAGGCGAACCTCGCGCGCGTCCAGGACCTCACCGACGAACTCCGCCGCCAGCTTAAGCCGCTCGGCCGCCAGGCCGCGGTCGCCCGCCGCGCCGCCGTCATCCAGGCCGACCTGCGCGACGCCCGCCTGCGCCTCCTCGCCGACGACCTCGTCAAGCTGCGCGAGGCGCTCCAGGCCGAGATCGCCGACGAGACCGCCCTCAAACAGCGCAAGGAGGCGGCCGAGGCCGAGCTGAAGAAGGCCCTCCAGCGCGAGGCGCTCCTGGAGGACGAGGTCCGCCGCCTCACCCCGCGCCTCCACAGCGCCCAGCAGACCTGGTACGAGCTCTCCCAGCTCGCCGAACGCGTGCGCGGCACCACCTCGCTGGCCGACGCGCGCGTGAAGAGCGCCACCTCCGCGCCCCCCGAGGAGCGGCGCGGCCGGGACCCCGAGGACATGGAGCGCGAGGCCGCCCGCATCCGCGAGCAGGAGGCCGAACTGGAGGCCGCGCTCGAGGCGGCCGAACGCGCGCTGGAGGACACCGTCGCCCACCGCGCCGAACTGGAACGCGAACTCGCCCAGGAGGAACGGCGCCTCAAGGACGTCGCCCGAGCCATCGCCGACCGGCGCGAAGGGCTCGCCCGGCTCAAGGGCCAGGTCGGTGCCGCCCGCTCGCGTGCCGCCGCCGCCCAGGCCGAGATCGAACGCCTCGCCGCCGCCCGTGACGAGGCACAGCAGCGCGCCGTGGCCGCCCAGGAGGAGTACGAGGCCCTGCAGGCGGAGGTCGACGGCCTCGACGCGGGCGACGCGGAACTCGCCGAGCGGCACGAGGAGGCCAGGCGCGGGCTCGCCGAGGCCGAGGCGGCCCTCACCGCCGCGCGCGAGGCGGCCACCGCCGCGGAACGGAAACGCGCCGCGACCCAGGCACGCCACGAGGCGCTGGCGCTCGGCCTGCGCCGCAAGGACGGAACCGGCGCACTGCTCGGCGCGACGGACAGCCTCACCGGGCTGCTGGGCCCGGCCGCGGAACTGCTGACGGTCACGCCCGGCTACGAGGTACCGCTCGGCGCCGCGTTCGGCGCGGCGGCCGACGCCCTCGCGGTGGCCTCCCCGTCCGCCGCGGCCGACGCGATCCGGCTCCTGCGCAAACAGGACGCGGGCCGGGCCGCTCTCCTGGTCACGGGTCCGTCTCCCGACACGACGGGCGAAACACCCTCCAGGGGTGCGGGGAACGGCGCGCCCAGCCACGAAGCACCCGCCGGCCCCTCCTCCGGAACCCCCCTCCCCGCGGAGCGCCTGGTCAGCGGCCCCGACGACCTCATGCCGGCCGTACGACGGCTCCTGCACGACATCGTCGTCGTCGCCACTCTCGAGGACGCCGAGGAACTCGTATACGCCCGGCCCGGCCTCACCGCCGTCACTGCCGAGGGCGACCTGCTCGGCGCCCACTTCGCGCACGGAGGCTCGGCCGGCGCCCCCAGCCTGCTGGAGGTGCAGGCGTCCGTCGACGAGGCCGCCGCCGAGCTGGAGGAGCTCGAGGTGCGCTGCGAGGAACTGGCCGGGGCGCAGGAGGCCGCGGCCGCCCGGCGCCGGGAGTGCGCGGCTCTCGTCGAGGAACTGGGGGAGCGGCGCCGGGCCGCCGACCGGGAGAAGTCCGCCGTGGCCCAGCAGCTCGGCCGCCTCGCCGGACAGGCACGCGGTGCCGCCGGAGAGGCCGAACGCGCAGGGGCCGCCGCCGAACGCGCGCAGGAGGCTCTGGACAAGGCGCTCGCCGAGGTGGAGGAGCTGGCCGAGCGGCTCGAGGTGGCCGAGGAGATGCCGTTCGAGGAGGAGCCCGACACCTCCGTGCGCGACCGGCTCGCCGCCGACGGAGCCAACGCCCGCCAGACCGAGATGGAGGCCCGCCTCCAGGCTCGTACGCACGAGGAGCGGGTGAAAGGGCTGGCCGGGAGGGCCGACTCCCTGGACCGGGCCGCCCGCGCGGAACGCGAGGCACGCGCGCGTGCGGAACAGCGCAGGGCCCGGCTGCGGCACGAGGCTGAGGTCGCCGCCGCCGTCGCTGCGGGCGCCCGCCAGCTGCTGGCGCACGTCGAGGTGTCCCTCACCCGCGCCGCCGAGGAGCGCACCGCCGCCGAGGCCGCCAAGGCCCGCCGCGAGGAGGAACTCGCCCGTGCCCGCACCGAGGGACGCGATCTCAAGGCGGAACTCGACAAGTTGACGGATTCGGTTCACCGAGGCGAGGTACTAGGAGCGGAGAAGCGGCTGCGGATGGAGCAGCTGGAGGCGAAGGCGCTGGAGGAACTGGGTGTCGAACCGGCCGGGCTGGTGGCGGAGTACGGGCCGCACCAGCCGGTGCCGCCCTCGCCCCCCGCCGAGGGCGAACAGCTGCCGGAGGACCCGGAGCACCCGCGCAACCAGCCCCGTCCCTTCGTACGGGCCGAGCAGGAGAAGCGACTGAAGGCCGCCGAGCGCGCCTACCAGCAGCTCGGCAAGGTCAACCCGCTCGCCCTGGAGGAGTTCGCGGCGCTGGAGGAACGCCACCAGTTCCTCAGTGAGCAGCTGGAGGACCTGAAGAAGACCCGCGCGGACCTGCTCCAGGTCGTCAAGGAGGTCGACGAACGCGTCGAGCAGGTCTTCACCGAGGCCTACCGGGACACGGCCCGGGAGTTCGAAGGCGTCTTCTCCCGGCTCTTCCCGGGGGGCGAGGGGCGTCTGGTGCTGACCGACCCCGACAACATGCTCACCACGGGCGTGGACGTCGAGGCGCGTCCGCCGGGCAAGAAGGTCAAGCGGCTGTCGCTGCTGTCGGGCGGCGAGCGGTCGCTGACCGCGGTGGCCCTGCTCGTGTCGATCTTCAAGGCGCGGCCCAGCCCGTTCTACGTGATGGACGAGGTCGAGGCCGCCCTCGACGACACCAACCTCCAGCGGCTGATCCGGATCATGCAGGAGCTGCAGGAGGCCTCGCAGCTGATCGTGATCACGCATCAGAAGCGCACCATGGAGGTCGCCGACGCGCTGTACGGCGTCTCCATGCAGGGCGACGGCGTGTCCAAGGTCATCAGTCAGCGTCTCCGCTGAAGCGGCTCAAACTCTTCAAGATGTGAACCATTGGTGGGTTCCACCTCGGCTCTCGCGTCTAATAACTCACAGCCGAGGACCTATTGACTTCAAAAGTTGAAGACATAGTCTCTGCAATGTTGTTTTTACCTTCAGGTGCCTACGGCGGAAACCTTGAAGGGCTGACCCCCACCCGGCGATGTTGCCGGTGGCCCGAGGAGTACACGTGACCAGCAGTGCGCAGGCACAAGCGTCAGGAGCCAGGACGGCTCACCCCGAACATCTCGGGCATGTCATCTTCATCACCGCTGCCGCCGCCATGGGCGGTTTCCTCTTCGGCTACGACAGCTCCGTGATCAACGGCGCCGTCGAAGCGATCCGCGACCGCTACGACGTCGGCTCCGCCGCGCTCGCCCAGGTCATCGCCATCGCGCTGATCGGCTGTGCCATCGGCGCCGCCACCGCCGGCCGGATAGCCGACCGCATCGGACGCATCCGCTGCATGCAGATCGCCGCGGTCCTCTTCACGGTCAGCGCCGTCGGCTCCGCGCTGCCCTTCGCACTGTGGGACCTCGCCTTCTGGCGGGTCGTCGGCGGCTTCGCCATCGGCATGGCCTCCGTCATCGGCCCGGCCTACATCGCCGAGGTCGCCCCGCCCGCCTACCGCGGCCGGCTCGGCTCGTTCCAGCAGGCCGCGATCGTCATCGGCATCGCCGTCTCCCAGCTCGTCAACTGGGGCATCCTGAACGCGGCCGACGGCGACCAGCGCGGTGAGCTGATGGGCCTGGAGGCCTGGCAGGTCATGCTCGGCGTCATGGTGATCCCGGCCGTCCTCTACGGCCTGCTGTCCTTCGCCATCCCCGAGTCGCCCCGCTACCTGATCTCCGTCGGCAAGCACGAGCGCGCCCGCCGGATCCTCTCCGAGGTCGAGGGCAGCGAGGTCGACCTCGACGCCCGCGTCGCCGAGATCGAGACCGGCATGCACCGCGAGGAGAAGTCCAGCTTCAAGGACCTGCTCGGCGGCAGCTTCTTCTTCAAGCCGATCGTCTGGGTCGGTATCGGCCTGTCGGTGTTCCAGCAGTTCGTCGGCATCAACGTCGCGTTCTACTACTCCGCCACGCTGTGGCAGTCGGTCGGCGTCGACCCGTCGGACTCGTTCTTCTACTCGTTCACCACGTCGATCATCAACATCGTCGGCACCGTCATCGCGATGATCTTCGTCGACCGCGTCGGCCGTCGGCCGCTGGCCATCATCGGCTCCGTCGGCATGGTGATCGGTCTCGCGCTCGAGGCCTGGGCGTTCTCCTCGAACCTCGTCGACGGCCAGCTGCCCGCCACGCAGGGCTGGGTGGCCCTGATCGCGGCCCACGTCTTCGTCCTCTTCTTCGCCATGTCGTGGGGCGTGGTCGTGTGGGTCATGCTCGGCGAGATGTTCCCGAACCGGATCCGGGCGGCGGCGCTCGGCGTGGCCGCGGCGGCGCAGTGGATCGCCAACTGGGCGATCACCGCGAGCTTCCCGTCGCTGGCGGACTGGAACCTGTCCTTCACGTACGTGATCTACACGGTGTTCGCGGCGCTGTCGATTCCGTTCGTGTTGAAGTTCGTGAAGGAGACGAAGGGCAAGCGGTTGGAGGAGATGGGCTGAGGCCCCTCTGCCCCCTGTGACCCGAGGGGTGGGGTCACCTCCCCGCTGCCCTGCCCCTCGTGTGCGCGCCCCACCCGTCCCGGTTCGGATGCGTCCGAGCCGGGGCGGTGGCGTCTGTGCGTCTGTGCTTTTGTGCGGGTGGGTGGGGGGCGAGCGCGGCTCCCCGTGCCCGTGGAGGCGGTGTGGCGGTGGAGTCGTACCGTGCGGCGTCGCTTGGGCTGGTCGCGCAGTTCCCCGCGCCCCTGAGGCGTTGCCCGGTGCGGTGGTGTCGAGGTCGCGCGCGTGGTTCCCGCGTTCCTGAGGCGCTTCGGACGGCGCGCGTCTGTATGGGGGGCGTGGGGGGAGCATGGCTGATACTGGACGGGTTATGGACATCGTCATCCTTGCTGTAGTCATCGCCGTGGTCGTGCTCGGCGCGCTCGGCGGGCTGATCGTCGGGAGCCGGCGCAAGAAGCCGCTGCCCCCGCCGCCGCCCTCCGCGCCCGACATCACCGCCCCGCCGGCCGAGCCGCACGTCGGCGAAGAGGCCGAGACGCCGCGGGAGGAACCGCGGCGCACCATCGAGGAGGTTGATCTTCCGGCGGGCGCCGGTCCCGTCGTCATCGAGGAACCGCCCGCCGCCGAGGCTCCCGAGATCGAGATCCCGGAGCCCACCGCCGGCCGTCTGGTCCGGCTGCGCGCCCGGCTGTCCCGGTCGCAGAACGCCCTGGGCAAGGGCCTGCTCACCCTGCTGTCCCGCGAGCACCTCGACGAGGACACCTGGGAGGAGATCGAGGACACCCTGCTCACCGCCGACGTCGGCGTCCAGCCCACCCAGGAGCTCGTCGAGCGGCTGCGCGAGCGGGTCAAGGTGCTCGGCACCCGCACCCCCGGGGAGCTGCGCACGCTGCTCCGCGAGGAGCTGATCACGCTGGTCGGTCCCCAGATGGACCGCACCGTGCACACCGAGAACCCCGACGGCGGCCCCGGCGTCGTCATGGTCGTCGGCGTCAACGGCACCGGCAAGACCACCACCACCGGCAAGCTCGCCCGTGTGCTGGTCGCGGACGGCAACACCGTCGTCCTCGGCGCCGCGGACACCTTCCGCGCCGCCGCGGCCGACCAGCTGCAGACCTGGGGCGAGCGGGTCGGCGCCCACATCGTGCGCGGTCCGGAGGGCGGCGACCCCGCCTCCGTCGCGTTCGACGCGGTCAAGGAGGGCAAGGAGATGAGCGCCGGCGCGGTGCTCATCGACACCGCCGGCCGGCTGCACACCAAGACGGGCCTCATGGACGAACTCGGCAAGGTGAAGCGGGTCGTGGAGAAGCAGGCCCCGCTGGACGAGGTGCTGCTGGTGCTCGACGCCACCACCGGCCAGAACGGTCTGGTGCAGGCGCGGGTCTTCGCCGAGGTCGTGGACATCACCGGGATCGTGCTCACCAAGCTCGACGGCACCGCCAAGGGCGGCATCGTCGTCGCCGTCCAGCGTGAGCTGGGCGTCCCGGTCAAGCTGATCGGTCTCGGCGAGGGCGCGGACGACCTGGCGCCGTTCGAGCCCGAGGCCTTCGTGGACGCCCTCCTCGGGGAGTGACCCCGGAGCCGTCCGGCCCCGTACACGCGGAAGCGCCCGCCCTCCAGAGCGATCGGGGGACGGGCGCTTCGCCGTGCCGGGAGGGAGCGGGTGCGCGAGCGGGAGGGGCAGGCGGGTGTCGGAGGGGACAGGCGCGTGAGTCGGAGGGGGCAGGCGCGCGAGCGGGAGGGACGTCAGGCGCCCGAGCGGTGCGCCACGTACGCCAGCGTGCCGAGCAGGAGCCGGGCCTCGGGCGGACGGGAGGCGGAGTCCAGGGCGGGGGAGCGCAGCCAGCGCACCGGGCCGAGGCCGGCGCGGTCCGACGGCGGCGCCGTGATGTGCGTCCCGCGTCCCAGGCCGCGCAGGTCGAGGGAGCCCGGGTCGTCCCAGCCCATGCGGTACAGCAGGTCCGGCAGGGCAGCCGCGGCGCCCGGGGCGACGAAGAACTGGGCCCGGCCGTCCGGGGTGGCGGCGACCGGCCCGACCGGCAGGCCCATCCGCTCCAGCCGCGCCAGGGCGTGACACCCGGCGGGCTCAGCCACCTCGACCACGTCGAAGGCCTGCCCCACGGGCAGCATCACCGAGGCGCCCGGGAACTCCGACCAGAGCGCGGTCGCTTCGTCCAGCGGCGCGCCCGCGCGGATCACCGGGGCGTGCTCCAAGGGATGGGCGCCCGGCGCCCGGCAGCCCGCGCGGCCGCAGGAGCAGGACCCGGCGACGGCGCGCACGCCCG
This sequence comes from Streptomyces sp. NPDC014764, assembly GCF_043082785.1. Classification (NCBI taxonomy): domain Bacteria; kingdom Bacillati; phylum Actinomycetota; class Actinomycetes; order Kitasatosporales; family Streptomycetaceae; genus Streptomyces; species Streptomyces sp. NPDC014764. Next base: position 48,545 of record NZ_JBIBXY010000015.1, read on the forward strand.
GCACCACGTCCCAGCCCCACAGTCCCGTGTACTCCGCCACGACCGTGCCGTCCGAGGAGCGGCCGCGCCGCCGCGAGCCGGACCGGATGTCACGGATGCCCCGGCTGATACCGATCGTGAAGCCCATGCCCCCTCCAACGGGTCCGGCGTTCCGGTGGTTACGTAACGGACGCAGAGTGTGACTCTCCGTTTCCGGCTTCCCGGTACGACCTGCGGCAACCAGCGCCTCGATGCGCACGGGGTGGTGCGGCGGGTGTCACGCGCCCCGGAGTGCATCGCTACACCCGCTCTTGTCTGTCCTGTGTCAAGTCAATCGCGGGACGGCGACGGTGCGTTCATTCGAAGGGGTGGCGAATGGTGGCGATTGTGGTTCCGCCATGGTGGGACGGGTGATCATAGGGTTACTGTGTGTGCACGGCTTGGATGGGGCACATGCACTCGTGGGTATGCCGGAGGCAACTCGGCTTTCCGTTCGAAGGGTGGCAACCGCCGGACGGGCGGCCCCAACTACCGGCATTCTGATAGGGCTTGGCGCACTCAGCGACAAGTGGTCTTCAGGGATGGGGGCGTTCCAGTGAGCGGCAACGGCGGTGGCGGGACGAGTTCTGCGAGTGCGGAGAAGCGCCCGAACGAGCTGCTCACCTCATGGTTCGTCCGCAGCGGTTGGTCAAAGGGTGAGCTTGCCCGCCAAGTGAACCGCAGAGCCCGCCAGTTGGGCGCCAACCACATCTCCACCGACACCTCCCGGGTGCGCCGCTGGCTGGACGGGGAGAACCCGCGCGAGCCGATCCCGCGCATCCTCTCCGAGCTGTTCTCCGAGCGTTTCGGTGTCGTCGTCTCCGTGGAGGACCTGGGCCTGCGCACCACACGCCCGGCGCCCTCCGCGACCGGCGTGGACCTTCCCTGGACGGGCCCGCAGACCGTGGCCCTGCTCAGCGAGTTCTCGCGCAGCGACCTCATGCTGGCGCGGCGCGGCTTCCTCGGGAGCTCGCTGGCCCTCTCCGCGGGCCCGTCCCTCATCGAGCCCATGCAGCGCTGGCTCGTCCCCTCCCCGTCCACCCCGCTGCCCAGGCCCGAACCGGACGTCGCCCCCTCCTCGGCGCGCGCCCGCGGCCGGCTCTCCAAGCCGGAGCTGGACCTGCTCGAGACCACCACCGTGATGTTCCGGCAGTGGGACGCCCAGTGCGGCGGCGGACTGCGCCGCAAGGCCGTCGTCGGCCAGCTCCACGAGGTCACCGACCTCCTCCAGGAACCCCAGCCCGACGCCACCACCAAGCGGCTGTTCAAGGTCGCCGCCGAGCTCGCCGAACTGGCCGGCTGGATGTCGTACGACGTGGGTCTTCAGCCCACCGCGCAGAAGTACTTCGTGCTCGCCCTGCACGCCGCCAAGGAGGCCGGCGACCGGCCCCTCGGCTCCTACGTCCTCTCCAACATGAGCCGCCAGATGATCCACCTCGGCCGCCCCGAGGACGCCCTGGAGCTCATCCACCTCGCCCAGTACGGCAGCCGCGACTGCGCGAGCCCTCGCGTCCAGTCCATGCTGTATGCGATGGAGGCCCGCGCCTACGCCAACATGGGCCAGCCCGGCCGCTGCAAGCGCGCCGTCCGCATGGCCGAGGACACCTTCGCCGAGGCCGGCGAGTGGGACGAGCCGGACCCCGACTGGATCCGCTTCTTCTCCGAGGCCGAGCTGTACGCGGAGAACAGCCACTCCTTCCGCGACCTCGCCTACGTCGCGGGCCGCAGCCCCACCTACGCCTCGCTCGCCGAGCCGCTGATGAAGCGGGCCGTCGAGCTGTTCGGCCAGGAGGGCGGCGAGCACCAGCGCTCCTACGCACTCAACCTGATCGGCATGGCCACGGTCCACCTGCTCCAGCGCGAGGCCGAGCAGAGCACGGTTCTCGCCACCGAGGCCATCAAGGCCGCCAAGAAGGTCCGTTCCGAGCGCGTCAACACTCGTATCCGAAAGACCGTCGACACCGCCGTACGCGACTTCGGTGAGCTCGCCGAGGTCGTCGAACTCACCGAGCGGCTCGCGGTCGAGCTGCCCGAGACCGCCCAGGCGGTCTGAACAACCGAGCAACCCTGGACCCCGGCCGCGGCCGGCCCTCCCGAACTGCCCGACTCGGCTCCCCCATGCCAGTCATTCGGAAGGCCGACCGCGGCCGGTCGTGTGTCTCCCCGGCCGCGGCTCACCGCCGTGCACCGAAGATTGCGCCACGATAACGATCGGCGCGCCCCGGATCCGGCGGTTCACCGACCCGTAACACGCCGGGTGCCTTCGTCACGGCGGCGAAACAACGAGGGGCTTCCACCGAAACGGCGCTGCGCCAATCTTCATGGCGCATAACCGGCCCACCCCTCAATCCGCTCAAGGCTTCGCCCGCACGGGGCCGTACCAACGACGAGGAGACGCCGATGGCACAAGCCATCACCCTGGCAGCAGACGCGCCCACGCTGTCCGCCGCCAACACAGGGTTCATGCTCATCTGTTCCGCTCTGGTGATGCTCATGACGCCCGGCCTGGCCTTCTTCTACGGAGGCATGGTCCGGGTCAAGAGCACGCTGAACATGCTGATGATGAGCTTCATCAGCCTGGGCATCGTCACCATCCTCTGGGTGCTCTACGGATTCTCCGTCGCGTTCGGCGACGACAAGGGCAGCCTCGTCGGCTGGAACTCCGACTGGGTGGGCCTGAGCAACATCGGCCTGACGGAACTGTGGGGCAGCACCACCATCCCGCTGTTCGTCTTCGCCGCCTTCCAGCTGATGTTCGCGATCCTCACGCCCGCCCTGATCAGCGGCGCGCTCGCGGACCGCGTGAAGTTCAGCGCCTGGGCCCTGTTCATCACCCTTTGGGTCACCGTCGTCTACTTCCCGGTCGCGCACTGGGTGTGGGGCGAGGGCGGCTGGGCCTTCGACCTCGGCGTCATCGACTTCGCCGGCGGTACCGCCGTGCACATCAACGCCGGTGCGGCCGCCCTCGGTGTGATCCTGGTGATCGGCAAGCGCATCGGCTTCAAGAAGGACCCGATGCGTCCGCACAGCCTCCCGCTGGTCATGCTCGGCGCCGGTCTGCTGTGGTTCGGCTGGTTCGGATTCAACGCCGGCTCGTGGCTCGGCAACGACGACGGCGTCGGCGCGCTGATGTTCGTCAACACCCAGGTCGCCACCGGTGCCGCGGTCGTCGGCTGGCTCGCCTACGAGAAGATCCGCCACGGCGCGTTCACCACCCTGGGCGCCGCCTCCGGCGCGGTCTCCGGCCTGGTCGCCATCACCCCGGCGGGCGGCGCGGTCTCCCCGCTCGGCGCCATCGCGGTCGGCATCATCGCCGGTGTCCTGTGCGCCATGGCGGTCGGCCTCAAGTACAAGTTCGGCTACGACGACTCCCTCGACGTCGTCGGCGTCCACCTCGTCGGCGGCATCATCGGCTCCCTGCTCATCGGCTTCCTCGCCACCGGCAAGGGCCAGTCCGACGTCGCGGGCCTCTTCTACGGCGGCGGCCTCGACCAGTTCTGGAAGCAGTGCGCCGGTGTCCTGGGCGTCCTCGCCTACTCCTTCGTCGCCTCCGCGGTCCTGGCCCTCCTGATCCACAAGACCATCGGTATGCGAGTCTCCGAGGACGAGGAAGTGGCCGGCATCGACCAGGCCGAGCACGCCGAGACCGCATACGACTTCAGCGGCGCCGGCGGCGGCGCGGCCCGCACCGCAGCCGGCACCCCCGTCGCCCCGGCCGAGAGCAAGAAGGTGGACGCATGAAGCTCATCACCGCCGTCGTGAAGCCGCACCGGCTCGACGAGATCAAGGAGGCCCTCCAGGCCTTCGGAGTGCACGGTCTGACCGTCACCGAGGCCAGCGGCTACGGCCGTCAGCGCGGCCACACCGAGGTCTACCGCGGCGCCGAGTACACCGTCGACCTGGTGCCGAAGGTCCGCATCGAGGTCCTCGTCGAGGACGACGACGCCGAACAGCTCGTCGACGTCGTCGTCAAGGCGGCCCGCACCGGCAAGATCGGCGACGGCAAGGTGTGGACGATCCCCGTCGAGACGGCCGTACGGGTCCGGACCGGCGAGCGCGGCCCGGACGCGCTCTGACAACAGACCGACCGAACAGGAGTCGCCGGGTGACGAGGACTGACATGCACCACCAGGCAGAGGACTCGGGACCCGGCGGCTACGCGGCGGCCCGGCTGCGCCTTCTCAACGAGAAGGCGCGGTCCGGGCCGCCGCGCCGTTCCGCGCTCGCCGGCCTCACCGACGAATGGCTCGCCGGCCTCTTCGCGGCCGGCGCCCCCGGAGCACGCGGGATCTCCCTGGTCGCCGTCGGCGGCTACGGGCGCGCGGAACTCTCCCCGCGCAGCGACCTCGATCTGCTGCTGCTCCACGACGGCAGCGACCCCGAGACCGTGTCGAAGCTCGCCGACCGTCTCTGGTACCCGGTGTGGGACCTCGGCCTCGCCCTCGACCACTCCGTCCGCACCCCGGCGGAGGCCCGCAGGACCGCAGGGGAGGACCTCAAGGTCCAGCTCGGCCTGCTGGACGCCCGGCACGTCGCAGGCGACCTCGGCCTCACCACCGCCCTGCGCACCACCGTCCTCGCCGACTGGCGCAACCAGGCACCCAAGCGGCTGCCCGCCCTGCGGGAGCTGTGCGAGGAGCGCGCCGCACGCCAGGGCGAACTGCAGTACCTCCTCGAGCCCGACCTCAAGGAGGCCCGCGGCGGACTGCGCGACGCCACCGCCCTGCGCGCGGTGGCCGCGTCCTGGCTCGCCGACGCCCCCCGCGAAGGGCTCGCCGAGGCCCGCAGCAGCCTCCTCGACGTGCGCGACGCCCTGCACCTGACCACCGGACGCGCCACCGACCGGCTCGCCCTCCAGGAACAGGACCAGGTCGCCGCCGAGCTCGGCCTCCTCGACGCCGACGCCCTGCTCCGCCAGGTCTACGAGGCCGCCCGCGTCATCGCCTACGCCGGCGACGTCACCTGGCGCGAGGTCGGCCGCGTCCTGCGTTCCCGCTCGGTGCGGCCCCGGCTGCGCAAACTGGCAAGGGAGCGAAGCGACTTCATCAGAAGGGCGGTGGCGGGCGACGGGAGGGCGCTGGGCGGCGGGAAACCGGCCCCCGAACGCTCGCCGCTCGCCGAAGGGGTCGTCGAACAGGACGGCGAAGTGGTGCTCGCCCGCGCCGCGCGCCCCGACCGCGACCCCGTGCTCCCGCTCCGCGCCGCGGCCGCCGCCGCCCAGGCCGGACTCCCCCTCAACCTGCACGCCGTACGCCGCATGGCCGCCGGCGCCCGCGCCCTCCCGTCACCCTGGCCCGCCGAGGCCCGTCAGCAGCTCCTCACCCTGCTCGGCTCCGGGCGGCCCACCGTCGACGTGTGGGAGGCGCTGGAGGCCGAGGGGCTGATCAGCCTGCTGCTCCCCGACTGGGACCGGGTGCGCTGCCGTCCGCAGCGCAACGCCGTCCACCTGTGGACCGTCGACCGGCACCTCATCGAGACCGCCGTGCGCGCCTCCGCGTTCACCCGCCGGGTCAGCCGCCCCGACCTGCTGCTCATCGCCGCCCTGCTGCACGACATCGGCAAGGGCTGGCCCGGCGACCACTCGGTGGCCGGCGAGGTCATCGCCCGGGACGTGGCGGCCCGCATCGGCTTCGACGCGGACGACGTCACCGTGATCGCCACCCTCGTACGCCACCACCTGCTGCTCGTGGAGACCGCCACCCGGCGCGACCTCGACGACCCCGCCACCGTGCGCTCCGTCGCCGAGGCCGTCGGCTCCCCGGGCACGCTGGAGCTGCTGCACGCCCTCACCGAGGCGGACGCCCTCGCCACCGGACCGGCGGCCTGGTCCTCGTGGCGCGCCTCACTCGTCGCCGACCTGGTCAAGCGGGTCGCCGCCGTGCTCGCGGGCCAGGCCCCGCCCGACCCGGAAGAGGCCGCGCCCACCGCGCAGCACGAGCGGCTCGCCCTGGAGGCCGTCGCCATCGGCGCGCCCGTGCTGTCCCTGAGGGCGCAGACCGAACCGCCCGCCGAGCCATCCGACGACCCGGAACCGCTCGGCGTGGAACTGCTGATCGCCGTGCCCGACCAGGCGGGCGTGCTGCCCGCGGTGGCCGGCGTGCTCGCCGTGCACCGGCTGACCGTGCGCACGGCCGAACTGCGCTCGCTGGATCTCCCGGACGGCGTCGACGGCTCCGTGCTGCTGCTGGACTGGCGGGTCGCCGCCGAGTACGGCTCGCTTCCGCAGGCCGCCCGGCTCCGCGCCGACCTGGTCCGAGCCCTGGACGGCAGCCTGGACATCTCCGGCCGCCTCGCCGAACGGGACGCCGCGTACCCGAGGCGCCGCGGGGTGGTCGCCCCGCCCCCGCGGGTGACGGTCGCCCCGGCCGCGTCCCGGCACGCCACGGTCATCGAGGTCCGCGCACAGGACGCACCCGGCCTGCTGTTCCGCATCGGCCGGGCGCTGGAGGACACCGCCGTACGGGTGCGCAGTGCGCATGTGAGCACGCTGGGGGCGAACGCGGTGGACGTCTTCTACGTGACGCAGGAGCAGGGCGTGCCCTTGCCCGCTGAGGAGGCGGTGGCCGTGGCACGGAAACTGGAGGAGACGCTGCGGGGGTGACCACACCCGCAGCGAGGTGACCGCACCCTGTGCCGCACGGGAGCGTGTGCGGCACGGGGCCCCGCCCCGGCCACCGGCCACGGCGGGCGGGGGCGATTTGCTTGCGGGGCCGGATACCCTGGAGGGCAGCCCAGTTCCGCCCCCGACCTCGAGGACCGACGCCACCGTGTTCGATACCCTCTCCGACCGCCTCAGCGCGACTTTCAAAAACCTCCGCGGCAAAGGCAGGTTGTCCGAGGCGGACATCGACGCCACGGCGCGTGAGATCCGCATCGCCCTCCTCGAGGCCGACGTGGCCCTGCCCGTCGTCCGCTCGTTCATCAAGAACGTCAAGGAGCGTGCGCTCGGCTCCGAGGTCTCCAAGGCGCTGAACCCTGCCCAGCAGGTTCTCAAGATCGTCAACGACGAGCTCGTCCAGATCCTCGGCGGCGAGACCCGCCGCCTCCGCTTCGCCAAGCAGCCCCCGACCGTGATCATGCTCGCGGGTCTGCAGGGTGCCGGTAAGACCACCCTCGCGGGCAAGCTCGGCAAGTGGCTCAAGGACCAGGGCCACTCCCCGCTGCTCGTCGCCGCCGACCTCCAGCGCCCCAACGCCGTCAACCAGCTCAGCGTCGTCGCCGAGCGGGCGGGCGTCGCCGTCTACGCGCCCGAGCCGGGCAACGGCGTGGGCGACCCGGTGAAGGTCGCCAAGGACTCCATCGAGCACGCCCGCGCCAAGGTGCACGACATCGTGATCGTGGACACCGCCGGCCGCCTGGGCATCGACCAGGAGCTGATGCAGCAGGCCGCGGACATCCGTGACGCGGTCTCGCCCGACGAGATCCTCTTCGTCGTCGACGCGATGATCGGCCAGGACGCGGTCAACACCGCCGAGGCCTTCCGCGACGGCGTCGGCTTCGACGGCGTGGTGCTGTCCAAGCTCGACGGCGACGCGCGCGGTGGTGCCGCCCTGTCGATCCGGCAGGTCACCGGCAAGCCGATCATGTTCGCGTCCAACGGTGAGAAGCTCGACGACTTCGACGCCTTCCACCCGGACCGGATGGCCTCCCGCATCCTCGACATGGGTGACCTGCTCACCCTGATCGAGCAGGCGGAGAAGACGTTCAGCCAGGAAGAGGCCGAGCGGATGGCCTCCAAGCTGGCGTCGAAGAAGGGCCAGGACTTCACCCTGGACGACTTCCTCGCCCAGATGGAGCAGGTCCGCAAGATGGGCTCCATCTCCAAGCTGCTCGGCATGCTCCCGGGCATGGGCCAGATCAAGGACCAGATCAACAACCTGGACGAGCGGGACGTCGACCGCACCGCCGCGATCATCAAGTCGATGACGCCCGGCGAGCGCCAGGACCCGACGGTCATCAACGGCTCGCGCCGCGCCCGTATCGCCAAGGGCTCCGGTGTCGACGTCAGCGCGGTGAAGAACCTGGTCGAGCGGTTCTTCGAGGCGCGCAAGATGATGTCCCGCATGGCGCAGGGCGGCGGCATGCCGGGGATGCCCGGGATGCCGGGCATGGGCGGCGGTCCCGGCCGCGGCAAGAAGAAGCAGAAGCAGGCCAAGGGCAAGCAGCGCTCCGGCAACCCGATGAAGCGCAAGCAGCAGGAGCAGGAGGAGGCCGCGCGGCGCGCGGCGGCGGCCCAGGGCGGCAACGCCTTCGGTCTGCCGCAGCAGGGCGGCAAGGACTTCGAGCTGCCCGACGAGTTCAAGAAGTTCATGGGCTGAGGCCCGTGCACGAACGCCGCAGGGGCGCTCTCCTCGTCGGAGGAGGCGCCCCTGCGGCGTTCCGCGGGCCGTGCGTGTCAGGGCAGGCGCGCGACGAGGTACCGGAACACGTTCGGCATCCACACGGTGCCGTCCGCGCGCTGGTACGGGTGGAGGGCCTCGGTCAGTTCCTTGTCGACCTGCACCTGGTCGGTGGCGGTGATCGCCGGGTCGAACAGACCCGTCGACTTCAGACCCCGTACGGCGCTGTCGGCGTCCGCGTAACCGAAGGGGCAGGCCACCCGTCCCGAGCCGTCGGGCCGGAGTCCGGCGCGCTCGGCGACCCGCTCCAGGTCGTCGCGCTCGGTGGGGCGCCAGGCGTCCGCGCCGCGCAGCGGTTCCGCCAGCTTGGCGGCGACCCGCAGCACCGCGGAGGTGGTGCAGCGCTCCGGCGGGCCCCAGCCGGCCAGCACCACGGCCGCCCCGTGCCCGGCCAGCGGGAGTGCCTCCGCCAGCAGCTCGCCCAGCCCTTCCGCGTCGCCGGCGAGGCACCCGATCGGTTCGAAGGCGGTCACCACGGTGTACCCGGCGGCGTCCGCGGGGGCCGCCTCGGCGGGGGAGCCCCGCACGATCCGGGTGTGCGACCGCGTGCGGGTCTCCCGCTCGTCCGGCAGCAGCCGTTCCCGGGCGAGGGCGAGCCGGTCGGACGAAGTGTCCACACCGGTGACCGCCGCGCCGCGGGAGGCCGCCATCAGCAGGGCCAGTCCTGAACCGCAGCCGAGGCCCAGCAGCTGGGTCGCCGGGCCCACGTCGAGTCGCTCGTACACCGCTTCGTAGAGCGGTACGAGCATCCGCTCCTGGATCTCGGACCAGTCACGCGCGCGTGCCCGCAGGTCCACGCGCGGGGCCGCCCCCGTGTGTGACGGGTGCTGCCGCACGAGCGTAGGTGTCATAGGTAAGCGCCCCAATCAGCCGAGAGTTGCCGCAGTGCCTGTCTTCCTGGCCCCCGTGCAGTGCGCCCGCACACCCCCCGTATGCCAGGTAACTCCGCCCTCGACGTGTCGTCCAGTGGAAGGGGGCGGCCGTTTGGTAGTTGCTCGTGCCAGTGGCAAGAATTCACATTCCGGTAATCGGGGGCCGCCCGGTCCGTCACGGCGGGGACGGTCCGAGGAACGGTTCCGGCCATCGGCGGCGGGGGCGCCGGGGGCCGGGGGAGGGCCGGTTCGCGGTGGCGGGGGCGGACCCGGTAGGTTCTGCGGTCACGGCGTTCCGGGTGAACCGGACGCAGCCTTCCGCCGCGAGTGCGTCCGAAAGGGCTCTTGCGCGTCCGTGGGGCGCACGCGCACCGGCGCGTGCAGACCGGATACACGCGGGGGCGTACGTCAGCCTACGCACCACCTTGCGGTGAGCTGCGAGGCTTCTCCGCAGATCAGCGCACCCGTGCTCGTCAGGACGCATCAGTGCCAACTGACTGGTACGTGCAAATTATTTGGGATGCCCCGGAATCGGAACACTGAGGCCCCCCGGCTCGTTGTCATTACGTGAGCACGACACAGACACCACCTGTTCTCGCCGCAGAGCTGGCACAGGCGTGGGCCGACATTCAGCGGTACCACCCCGAACTGCCCGATCTTGCCGCGCCCGAGTCCCTGATCGGAGAGTCGTCGTCCGCGTGCGGGCACGAACTCTCCTTCGAGCGACTGCTGCACGAGGCAGTCCACGGCATCGCCGCCGCGCGCGGCGTGCGCGACACGTCCCGAGCCGGGCGGTATCACAACCGCAGGTTCCTGGCCATCGCCGAGGAGCTGGGCCTGGACCACCCCGAGGAGCCGCACCCGAGCAGCGGCTTCTCGCTGGTCACGCTCACCCCCGAGGCGAAGCGCCGGTACCGCCCGACGACGGAGCGGCTCCAGCGTGCCCTCAAGGCCCACACCGCGGCGACGGCGGGCGACACCGCCCGCAGCTTCCGCGGTCCGGCCGCGCGGCACGGTTCCTCCGGCGGCGGGGTGCGCGTGAAGGCGGTCTGCGACTGCGGCCGCAACGTGCGCGTCGTCCCGTCCGTGCTGGCGCAGGCGCCCATCGTCTGCGGCGGCTGCGGGAAGCCGTTCCGCATTCCGGAAGTCGTCGCGGCGAGCTGAGGCCCCGGCACCTCGTGGGTGCCGGGGCCTCGGCCCCGCCGGCCACCGGGCGCACCCGACGCGAAAAGCACCACGCGCCGGGTGCCGCTTCGTCGTGCCCACGCGCCCTCGCCCCGCGGCCGTCCGGCCCCTCGGGGTGTGGCACAATGGCTAGCTGTACTCGACAGCCGCACAGGACCCCTCTCTCCTCCGGCTGACGCGTCCATCGGGCACTCGGGTACCGCAACCCCACGCGGCTCTCTCGCCGTGCCCAACCACGTCAAATCCAGGAGAACCCACTCCCGTGGCAGTCAAGATCAAGCTGAAGCGTCTGGGCAAGATCCGTTCGCCTCACTACCGCATCGTCGTCGCCGACTCCCGTACCCGCCGTGACGGCCGGGCCATCGAGGAGATCGGCAAGTACCACCCGACGTACAACCCGTCGGTGATCGAGGTCGACGGCGACCGCGTGGCGTACTGGCTCTCCGTCGGCGCCCAGCCGACCGAGCCCGTGCTCGCCATCCTGAAGAAGACCGGCGACTGGCAGAAGTTCAAGGGCGAGCCCGCCCCGGCGCCTCTGCTCCAGCCGTCCGAGAAGCCCGCCCGCCCGTCCTTCGAGGCCATCGGCGGCGACGACGAGGGCAAGGGTGAGGCGATCACCCAGAAGAAGAAGGCTGAGAAGAAGGACGAGGCCGCCGCTGCGTCCTCATCGTCTGCGTCGACCGAGGCCTGAGCATGCTCGAGGAGGCTCTCGAGCACCTCGTGAAGGGCATCGTCGACAACCCTGACGATGTGCAGGTCGCCTCGCGCAACCTGCGCCGCGGTCGCGTGCTCGAGGTCCGGGTCCACCCGGACGACCTCGGCAAGGTGATCGGCCGCAACGGCCGCACCGCACGCGCGCTGCGCACCGTCGTGGGCGCCATCGGCGGCCGCGGCGTCCGGGTCGACCTCGTCGACGTGGACCACGTCCGCTGACGTCGTAAGCAGCACCGGCTCGGGCCGGGGAGGGCCACTGGGCCGTCCCCGGCCCGCAGTCGTATACGCAGTCATGCCGCAGGCACACGACAGGAGAAACGAACACCGTGCAGCTGGTAGTCGCGCGCATCGGCCGCGCCCACGGGATCAAGGGCGAGGTCACCGTCGAGGTCCGCACCGACGAGCCGGAGCTGAGGCTCGGCCCCGGCGCCGTGCTGGCCACCGACCCGGCCTCCGCCGGGCCGCTCACCATCGCGAGCGGCCGGGTGCACAGCGGCCGTCTGCTGCTGCGCTTCGAGGGCGTCCACGACCGCACCGGCGCCGAGGCGCTGCGCAACACCCTGCTGATCGCCGACGTCGACCCCGAGGAACTGCCCGAGGGCGACGACGAGTACTACGACCATCAGCTGATCGACCTGGACGTCGTCACCAAGGACGGCGAGGAGGTCGGCCGGATCACCGAGATCTCCCACCTGCCCACCCAGGATCTCTTCGTGGTCGAACGCCCGGACGGCACCGAGGTGTTCGTGCCGTTCGTCGAGAAGATCGTCACGGAGATCGACCTGGAGGAGCAGCGCGCGGTCATCGACCCGCCGCCCGGTCTGATCGACGACCGCGCCGAGGTCGCCTCCTCCCGCGACGCCGCCGGGGACGACGCCCGATGAGGCTCGACGTCGTCACGATCTTCCCCGAGTACCTCGACCCGCTGAACGTCTCCCTGGTCGGCAAGGCGCGCGCCCGCGGACAGCTCGGCGTGCACGTCCACGACCTGCGCGACTGGACGTACGACCGGCACAACACCGTCGACGACACCCCGTACGGCGGCGGTCCCGGCATGGTCATGAAGACCGAGCCCTGGGGGGACGCGCTGGACACGGTCCTGGCGGACGGCTACGAGCACGGCTCGCACGAGCCCGCGCTGATCGTCCCCACCCCCAGCGGCCGCCCCTTCACCCAGGAGCTCGCGGTCCATCTCTCCGAGCGGCCCTGGCTGATCTTCACCCCGGCCCGCTACGAGGGCATCGACCGCCGCGTCGTCGACGAGTACGCCACCCGCATGCCGGTGTACGAGGTGTCCATCGGCGACTACGTCCTGGCCGGCGGTGAGGCCGCGGTCCTGGTGATCACCGAGGCGGTGGCCCGGCTGCTCCCGGGCGTCCTCGGCAACGCGGAGTCGCACCGCGACGACTCCTTCGCGCCGGGCGCCATGGCGAACCTGCTGGAGGGCCCCGTCTACACCAAGCCTCCGGCCTGGCGCGGCCGGGAGATCCCGGACGTGCTGCTCAGCGGCCACCACGGGAAGATCGCCCGCTGGCGGCGCGACGAGGCGCTGCGGAGGACCACCGCGCACCGCCCCGACCTCATCGAGGGCTGCGACCCCAAGGCCTTCGACAAGAAGGACCGGGAGATGTTGTCCATCCTCGGCTGGGAACCGGTCCCCGACGGGGAGCCGAACGGCCGATTTTGGCGCAGGACCGGCGGCGTGGAAGAATAGGCCGCTGCTGTGCGCCGTCAGGCGAGCGCCCCTGCCGCAGGGGGAAACGACGCCCGCCCCGCACCGCGCAGCCCGATCCGTTACCTAGTGCCGTTGATGACCTGCGGCATCAGCGAAGAAAGCAGACACGATGTCTCACCTGCTCGACTCCGTCGACTCCGCGTCGCTCCGCAGCGACGTCCCGGACTTCCGCCCCGGCGACACCGTCAACGTCCACGTGCGCGTCATCGAGGGCAACCGCTCCCGTGTGCAGCAGTTCAAGGGCGTGGTGATCAGCCGCCAGGGTTCCGGCGTGCGCGAGACCTTCACGGTCCGCAAGGTCTCCTTCTCCGTCGGCGTCGAGCGCACCTTCCCGGTGCACACCCCGATCGTGGAGAAGATCGAGCTCGTCACCAAGGGTGACGTCCGCCGCGCCAAGCTGTACTACCTCCGTGACCTCCGCGGCAAGGCCGCGAAGATCAAGGAGAAGCGCGAGAACTGAGCGCTTTACCGGCGTCATATCGCGGCCGGATAGCATCTGGCGCCGATGGACACCGAAGCACAGCCGACGGAGCGCGACCGCTCCCTCCCCCCGGACCCCGAGGACCCCTCGGGCGCGCCGCGGCCGGAGGGGCGGTCGCGTTCCGCGTTGGCCTCGCGCTTCATGGACGGGCTGCCCGGCGGGCGGACGACCGTGACCCTGCTGCTCTGCCTGCTGTTCCTGCTGGCGGTCAACACGTTCGTGGCGCGGCCCTTCGAGATCCCGAGCGGATCGATGGAGAAGGGATTGAGGGTCGGGGACCGCGTTCTCGTAAACAAGTTGGCGTACACCTTCGGCGACGAACCGGCCCGCGGCGACGTGATTGTGTTCGACGGCACCGGGTATTTCGGTGACGCCGACTACATCAAACGGGTTGTCGGGGTGGGCGGGGACCATGTCGTCTGCTGCGACGGGGAGGGGAGGATCCGGGTGAACGGCCGGTCGGTCGACGAGTCGGGCTTCCTGTTCCCCGGCGACAGCCCTTCCACGGTGCGGTTCGACGTGGTCGTGCCCGAGGGGCGGCTCTTCGTCCTCGGGGACCACCGCGGCAGTTCCAGCGACTCGCGTGACCGTCTCGGGTCGCCCGGTGGCGGGATGGTGCCCGTCGAGAAGGTCGTCGGGCGCGCGGAGGGGGTCGTGTGGCCGTTCGGCCGCGCCGGCCGTCTGGAGCCGACGGACGCGTACGCGAACGTGCCGGCGGGGGAGGCATCGGCGCACGCGGCAGCTCCGACGGGAGGCGGCCATGGGTAACCGCGGCAAGCCCCGCGGCGTGCCGGAGAGCGCCGCCGAGAACCTGCTGCCCACCGGGTCCCGCCGGGCCGTCGCCCCGGGCTCCGGCCGCACCCGCGCCGAGCGCCGAAAGCTCCAGCGCAAGGTCAAGCGCCGCCGCAGGCGCAGCGCCGTCAAGGAGATCCCCCTCCTCATCGGCGTCGCCGTCCTGATCGCGCTGGTCCTGAAGACGTTCCTCGTGCAGGCGTTCGTCATCCCGTCCGGCTCCATGGAGCAGACGATCCGGATCGGCGACCGCGTCCTCGTCGACAAGCTCACCCCCTGGTTCGGGTCCGAGCCGCAGCGCGGTGACGTCGTCGTGTTCAAGGACCCCGGCGGCTGGCTCCGGGACGAGCGGACCACGGTGAAGAAGGAGGACCCGGTCGGCATCAAGCAGATCAAGGAGGGCCTCACCTTCATCGGTCTGCTGCCGTCGGAGAACGAGAAGGACCTGATCAAGCGGGTCGTCGGCGTCGGCGGCGACCGCGTCCAGTGCTGTGACACCCAGGGCCGCGTCACCGTCAACGGCGTCCCCCTGAACGAGGACTACCTCTACCCCGGCAACGCCCCCTCGCTGACGCCCTTCGACGTCACCGTGCCGGAGGGCCGCCTGTGGGTGATGGGCGACCACCGCGCCAACTCCGCGGACTCCCGCTCGCACCAGGACACCGACTACGGCGGCACCGTCTCCGAGGACGAGGTGGTGGGCCGTGCCATGGTCATCGCCTGGCCCCTCGGCCACTGGAACACCCTCGACGAGCCCACGACGTACGCCTCCGTGTCCGACTCGGCGCCCGGGTCGATCGCCGGGGCGCCGCCGTCGCATAGGGTTGCCCCGGACGATCCCGGCCAACGTGAAGAGATGGTCCAGCTCCCGAGCCCTGCGGAACTCCCGCTCGTTATGGGAGTGGTGGGCCTGCGTCGGGCATGGCGCGGGCGGCGGCAGAGAGTGAGGAGTCGGCGTGGGGGATGTGGCGGTAGGCGCACGGTCCGGTCAGGGGGGCGAGGAGCCCCGCGGACGCTCCGCGGGACCGGGCGACCCGGACGCGGGCCACGCCGCGTTCTCCGGGAGTGACGGGCGTGCGGTCGAGGACGGCGGAGTGAACGAGGACGGGACGCGGACCGACGGTCAGGGACCGGACGGCCCGGAGCATGGCCGGCCGAAGAAGCAGCAGCGCTCCTTCTGGAAGGAGCTGCCGATCCTCATCGGTATCGCCCTTGTCCTGGCGCTGCTGATCAAGACGTTCCTCGTCCAGGCGTTCTCGATCCCCTCCGACTCGATGCAGAACACCCTCCAGCGGGGGGACCGGGTCCTGGTCGACAAGCTGACCCCGTGGTTCGGCTCCGAGCCGGAGCGCGGCGAGGTCGTCGTCTTCCACGACCCCGACAACTGGCTGGCGGGCGAGCCGACCCCCGACCCCAACGCGCTGCAGAAGGCTCTCAGCTTCATCGGCCTGATGCCTTCCGCGGAGGAGAAGGACCTGATCAAGCGGGTCGTCGGCGTCGGCGGCGACACGGTCGAGTGCAAGGGCACCGGCCCGCTGACGGTCAACGGCAAGGCGCTCAACGAGCCCTACGTCTACCCGGGCAACACCCCGTGCAGCCAGGACGACCAGGGCGGCCAGTTCAAGGTGAAGGTCCCCGAGGGCCACATCTGGGTCATGGGCGACCACCGGCAGAACTCGCGGGACTCCCGCTACAACACGGCCGACAAGAACCAGGGCTTCGTCCCCGTCGACAAGGTCGTGGGCCGCGCCGTGGTCATCGCCTGGCCGATCAACCGCTGGACCAACCTGCCCGTCCCGGACACCTTCGACCAGCCCGGTCTGAACACCCGGGCGCAGGACGCTGCGGCCCTGACGGTCGCGCCTCCCGCGCTCGCGCTGGCCGGCGCGGTGCCGTTCGTGCTGTGGCGGCGCCGTCGCGCCTGAGCGCCGGCACCCGCGCCCGGAGAGGGAGGGCGCGGGGAGTGCTGACCCGCCCGGGTACCGCCGGGTAGGGTGCCGCCCATGAGTGGTCAGAGCACGACGCGTACGGTCCCGGGCAGTGGCGGTTCCGGCACGGCGCGGAGCGGCCGGACCGGGCAGGTGCTGTCCAACGTGGCCGTCGCGCTCGGGCTGGTGCTGTTTCTCGGCGGGTTCGCCTGGGGAGCGGTGGTCTACCGGCCCTACACCGTGCCGACCACCTCGATGGCCCCGACGATCGACGCCGGCGAGCGGGTGCTGGCGGAGCGCGTCGACGGCGGAGAGGTCCGCCGGGGCGACGTCGTCGTCTTCCGGGACGCCACCTGGTCGAACGCGCCCATGGTGAAGCGGGTCGTCGCCGTCGGCGGCGACACCGTCTCCTGCTGCGAGGACGGCAAGCTCACGGTCAACGGCAAGGTGATCGACGAGCCGTATCTCCCCGACGACCCGATGGCGCGCTCGTCGGTCTTCCCCGAGGTGACCGTGCCCGAGGGACGCCTGTTCCTGCTCGGCGACGAGCGCTCCGGGTCGGTCGACTCCACGGCCCATCTGACCGACGCCGCCGGCGGCACCGTCGCCCGCGACGCCGTCCAGGCCCGCGTGGACGCCGTCGTCTGGCCGATGGACGGCATGCTCGCCAAGCCCGCCGGCTTCCAGCCCCTCGGCCCGCTCTCCACGCCGGGACCGCTGCCGAGCGTGCTCGCCACGGTGGTCGGCGGGGCGGTGCTGGTGCTGGCGGGAGCCGCCTACGGCCCGCTGGCCAAGCGTGCGGCCGCCTCCCGGGCCCGGCGCACAACGGGGACCACCGGTGGCCGCTGAGCCGGCGCCGGCCGCACCGGACACGTACACGGGCGGGCTGCGCAGGGTCGCCCGGGTGGTGCTGCTCGACCCGCAGGACCGCATTCTGCTGCTCCACGGCCACGAACCGGACGACCCCGGCACCGACTGGTGGTTCACGCCCGGCGGCGGCGTGGAGGGCGACGAGACCCGTGAGCAGGCCGCCCTCAGGGAACTCGCCGAGGAGACCGGCATCACCGACGTCGAACTCGGCCCCGTGCTGTGGCGGCGGCGCTGCTCCTTCCCCTTCGCGGGCCGCCAGTGGGACCAGGACGAGTGGTACTACCTGGCCCGTACGACGCAGACGGCCACCGCGGCGACGGCCCTGACCGAGCTGGAACGGCGCAGTGTCGCCGGAGCTCGATGGTGGACCTGCCCGGAACTGTCGCACGCCCGTGAGACGGTGTACCCGACCAAGCTCGCCGGGCTGCTGCGGAAACTGCTCGACGAAGGCCCCCCGGCCGCGCCCGTCACCCTGGACACCGAAATCGTCCGGTGACTTGCGGGACTGGCGCACAATGGTGGGATCGCACGGCTGAAGGGGAACATGCCATGAGCGCCGAGGACCTCGAGAAGTACGAGACCGAGATGGAGCTGAAGCTCTACCGGGAGTACCGCGACGTCGTCGGGCTGTTCAAATACGTGATCGAGACCGAGCGGCGCTTCTACCTCACCAACGACTACGAGATGCAGGTCCACTCGGTGCAGGGCGAGGTGTTCTTCGAGGTCTCCATGGCGGACGCCTGGGTCTGGGACATGTACAGGCCGGCCCGCTTCGTGAAACAGGTGCGCGTGCTCACGTTCAAGGACGTGAACATCGAGGAGCTCAACAAGAGCGATCTGGAGCTCCCGAGCGGGTGACGTGGTGACGTCACCCTCGCGGGTGGCGGAGTTGTCCACAGCCGCGAGGTTGTGCACCTGACCCGGCGGGGACCGGCCGGTGTGCGTGACGGTTGGCGCCGGAGGTGGTGCCGGCATGAACGCACGGCAGGACACGCAGGTACGCAGGGCCGGGAGTGGTGGCGGGCAGGCCCGCGGAGCGCTCGGCAGATACGGGGAGACACTGGCCGCACGGCGGCTGACCCAGGCCGGGATGACGGTGCTGGCGCGCAACTGGCGCTGCGGCAGGACCGGCGAGATCGACATCGTGGCCCGGGACGGCGACGCCCTGGTCGTCTGCGAGGTGAAGAGCCGCCGCGCCGGGTCCTTCCAGCACCCCATGGCGGCGATCACCCCGGCCAAGGCGAGCCGGCTGCGAGGGCTCGCGGAGCGCTGGCTCCAGGAACACGGTGGAGCACCGCCCGGCGGCGTCCGCATCGACCTGGTCGGCGTAAGGCTCCCGAGGCGCGGCGCCCCCGTCGTCGAGCACGTCAGGGGGGTGGCCTGAATGGGATTCGCCCGTACGTGCTCGGTGACCCTCGTCGGCGTCGAGGGCGTGGTCGTCGAGGTGCAGGCCGATCTGGAGCCGGGAATCGCCGCGTTCACGCTGGTGGGGCTGCCGGACAAGAGCCTGACGGAGAGCCGCGACCGGGTCAGGGCCGCCGTGGTCAACTCCGGCGGCGAGTGGCCGCAGAAGAAGCTCACCGTGGGACTGAGCCCGGCGTCGGTGCCGAAGGCCGGCAGCGGATTCGATCTCGCCGTCGCCTGCGCCGTCCTCGGCGCCTCGGAGCGGATCGACCCGCGGGTCCTGTCCGACATCGTGATGATCGGCGAGCTGGGGCTGGACGGCCGGGTGCGGCCGGTGCGCGGCATCCTGCCGGCGGTGCTGGCCGCGGCGGACGCGGGTTTCGAGCAGGTGGTGGTGCCGGAGTGCGCCGCCGCCGAGGCCGCCCTGGTGCCGGGCGTGTCCGTGCTGGGCGTGCACAGCCTGCGCCAGCTCGTCGCGGTCCTGACCGACGAGCCGGTGCCCGACGAGGAGCCCCGGGAGCCGGACCGGCCCGATCCGCTGATGGCGGGGCTGCGCGACCTCGGCGGCGGAGCGATCACCGGCATGTGCGGCGGTACCGGCCGTTACGACCAGGGACACGACCTCGCCGACGTCGTGGGCCAGCACACGGCGCGCACGGCCGTCGAGGTGGCCGCGGCGGGCGGGCACCACCTCTTCCTCGAGGGCCCGCCCGGTGCGGGCAAGACGATGCTCGCCGAGCGCATGCCGTTCATCCTGCCGCCGCTGGACCGCCAGGCGTCCCTGGAGGTGACCGCCGTGCACTCGGTGGCGGGCCTGCTGCCGCCGGGCCGGCCCTTGATCGACACCGCGCCCTACTGCGCCCCGCACCACTCGGCCACCATGCAGGCCCTGGTGGGCGGCGGCCCGGGGACGGCCCGGCCGGGGGCGGTGTCCCTGTCCCACCGGGGTGTCCTGTTCCTGGACGAGACCCCCGAGTTCAGCAGCAAGGCGCTGGACGCCCTGCGCCAGCCGCTGGAGGCGGGGCACGTGGTCATCGCGCGCAGCGCGGGCGTCGTGCGCTTCCCGGCGCGCTTCCTCATGGTGCTCGCGGCCAATCCGTGCCCGTGCGGCCGGTTCTCGCGCACGGACGACCGATGCGAGTGCCCGCCCTCGGCGATCCGCCGCTACCAGGCCCGGCTCTCCGGACCACTGCTCGACCGGGTCGACCTGCGGGTCGAGGTGGACGCCGTCACCCGGGGCGAGCTGACGGCGACGGGAGCCCGGGGTGAGACCACCGCCGTGGTCGCCGACCGGGTGCGCTCCGCCCGCGAACGCGCCGCCGCGCGGTTCCACGGCACGCCGTGGCGCCTGAACAGCGAGATCCCGGGCCGCGAGCTCCGCAGCCGCTGGCAGGCCGCACCAGGCGCCATGGACGAGGCCGAGCGGAGTCTGGAGCGGGGCCTGCTGACAGCACGGGGAATCGACCGCGTGCTGCGGGTCGCCTGGACGGTCGCCGACCTGTCCGGCCACGACCGCCCCGACGCCTGCGACGTCGCACTCGCCCTGCAGCTGCGCACGGGCGTGCCGCGCGGGATGCCGATGGCGATCGGGGCGGGGGTATGAGCGGGGGGACGGGGCCGGTCGGCCCGCTGGGGTGTGGTGAGCCGTCGGGGGCAGTCGGGGGAATGGGGCGGGAGGGCTCACGGCGACCGACCGAAGCAGGCGGCCCGCCCGGAGCGGCCGGTTACGACGGCCCACCTCCACCGGCCGGTCACGGCGGCCCGCCCCCACCGGCCGGTCACGGCGGCCTTCTCGGCCGAGTCTTCCTCACCCGTGTCATCGAACCCGGTGACGAGACGGGTGGACGCTGGGTGCGGGAGTTCGGGGTGGACGGGGTGGTGCGGCGGCTGAGGCAGCGCGGGGAGCCCTTGCCGGGCGTCAGCGGGAAGCGGTGGGCCGGGCTGCTGGCGCGGGCCGAGCGGGCCGACCCGCGTCGGGATCTCGCCGTCGCGCAGGACGCGGGCGTGCGGTTCGTGTGCCCAGGGGACGCCGAGTGGCCCGGTCAGCTCGACGACCTCGGTGACGCGCGCCCGTTCGGCCTCTGGGTGCGCGGCACCGCGGACCTGCGGCTGTGGGCCTTGCGCTCGGTCGCCCTCGTCGGTGCCCGCGCCTGCACCGAGTACGGCGCGTTCATGGCCGCCACCCTCGCGGCCGGACTCGCCGAGAAGGGGTGGGTCGTCGTTTCAGGCGGCGCCTACGGCATCGACGGCGCCGCCCACCGTGGGGTGCTCGGCGCGGGCGGTGCGACGGTCGCCGTGCTGGCCTGCGGGGTGGATCGCCCCTACCCACGCGGACACGCCGGACTGATCGGCCGGATCGCGGAACAGGGGCTCGTGATCGGAGAGTTGCCGCCGGGCGAGCATCCGACCCCCAGCCGCTTCATCCTCCGTAACCGCGTGATCGCCGCCCTCACCCGGGGCACGGTCGTCGTCGAGGCGGCCCACCGCAGCGGCTCCCTGGTGACCGCCCGTGCCGCCCGCCGGCTCGGACGCCACACGATAGGAGTACCGGGCCCGGCCACCAGCGGCCTCTCCGCAGGCGTGCACGAACTGCTCCGGCAGGAAGCCGTCCTGGTCACCGACGCCGACGAGATCGTCGAACTGGTCGGAGACATCGGCGAGCTGGCTCCCGAGCGCAGGGGACCCGTCCTGCCCCGCGACCTGCTGGACCCGGCGGTCCGCCAGGTCCTCGCCGCGCTGCCGGCCCGCAGGGCGGCCCGCCCGGACGACATCGCCCGCACGGCGCAGACCACCCCGGACGACGCGATCGCGAAGCTGTACGAACTCCGAGCACTTGGTTACGTCGAACGACACGGCGACGGCTGGAAGTTGACGCGCCAGGCGATGATCTCGGTCCGGGGCGCCGCCGATCTCCGCTGACGCAGCGTGTTCGGCCGTCCGGGGGAACCCCGACACGCCCTGGAAAACATCGCAGTTGAGGTATCCGGGTGATCACGCAGAGCAACGGGTGTGCCCCGGCGGGACGGCCCCCGGAACGTATCTGCGCACGGTCCGGGCCCCGTTCTTCGCACACCGCGACGCCGTAGTCACGCTACGCTCACGAGGGCCCAGACACGGACGGCCCAGAACAGGCACGAGAACAGACATCGGACAGACGACGCACCCAGGCAGTACCAGCCCACGGCAGAACGGCACTAGGCGACGAATGCCCCAGCACACCTCCGGGTCCGACCGGGCGGCGATCCCCCCAGCCGCCCGCGACGGTGGCAGCGTGCGGCCGCCCGCTCCCTCGACGCTCGACGAGTTGTGGCGGTCGTACAAGGCGACGGGGGACGAACGTTTGCGGGAGCAGCTGATCCTGCACTACTCACCGCTGGTGAAGTACGTCGCCGGCCGGGTCAGCGTGGGGCTGCCGCCCAACGTCGAACAGGCGGACTTCGTCTCCTCCGGGGTCTTCGGGCTGATCGACGCGATCGAGAAGTTCGACGTCGACCGCGAGATCAAGTTCGAGACGTACGCGATCACCAGGATTCGCGGCGCGATGATCGACGAGCTGCGGGCGCTGGACTGGATCCCCCGCTCCGTGCGGCAGAAGGCGCGCAACGTGGAGCGCGCCTACGCCACCCTCGAGGCGAGGCTGCGGCGCACCCCGACGGAGAACGAGGTCGCCGTCGAGATGGGCATCACCGTCGGCGAGCTGCACGCGGTGTTCAGCCAGCTCTCCCTCGCCAACGTCGTCGCCCTGGAGGAGCTGCTGCACGTAGGCGGTGACGGCGGCGACCAGCTCAGCTTCATGGACACCCTGGAGGACACCGCCGCCGACAACCCGGTGGAGGTCGCCGAGGACCGGGAGCTGCGCCGCTTCCTGGCGCGGGCCATCAACACCCTGCCCGAGCGCGAGAAGACCGTGGTCACGCTGTACTACTACGAGGGCCTGACCCTGGCCGAGATCGGCAACGTCCTCGGCGTGACCGAGAGCCGCGTCAGCCAGATCCACACCAAGTCGGTGCTCCAGCTGCGCGCCAAGCTGGCCAGTTTCGGCCGCTGACCTCCGGCGGCGACCGGAGTGACCGGCCGGCCGGAACCCCTGGCCGCCGTGGGCAGGGCGTCCGTAAAGTGGACGACGTGCCAAGGATTCGAGCGGCCTCCGTGGCCGAGCACCGGTCGATGCAGCGAGCCGCCCTGCTGGACGCGGCACGCTCCCTGCTGTCCGAGGGCGGTACGGAGGCGCTGACCTTCCCGGCCCTCGCCGAGCGCACGGGCCTCGCCCGGTCGTCCGTGTACGAGTACTTCCGCTCGCGGGCGGCCGTCGTCGAGGAACTGTGCGAGGCCGACTTTCCCGTCTGGGCGGCCGAGGTCGAGGCGGCGATGGCGGACGCCGATGGTCCCGAGGGCAAGATCGAGGCGTACGTCCGCAAGCAGTTGGAGCTGGTGGGGGACCGGCGGCATCGCGCGGTCGTAGCGATCTCCGCGAGCGAACTGGACGCCGGCGCCCGGGAGAAGATCCGCGCCGCCCACGGCGGGCTCGTCGCCATGATCGTCGAGGCGCTCGCCGGGCTGGGGCACGCCGAGCCGCGCCTCACCGCCATGCTGCTCCAGGGCGTGGTCGACGCCGCGGTGCGCCGCATCGAGCTGGGGGCGGCCGAGCATCCCGAGGTGATCGTCCGGGCGGCGGTCTCCCTGGCCCTGGACGGCGTCCGGGGCTGAAGCGGCCGGCGCAGCGCGGCGCGGACCGCCGCGCGGGCCTCGGCGCCGCTGTGGGCGACCCGGTCCCCTCAGGGCAACGGCACCCCGAGAACCGGCAGGAGCCGGGACGGGCCCCGGTGGAGCAGCCACGGGGGCAGCAGGGAGAGCGGGTCCAGGTAGGCCTCGCTCCGCAGCAGACCCCAGTGGACGCACGGCGCCGTGTAGTGCGAGCCGCCTGCCTCGACCGTGCCGATCACCTCGCCCGCCGTCACCTCCGCGTCCTGCGGCACCGAGGCCCGGACGGGTTCGTAGGTCGTGCGCAGCGGAGGCTCCCCGGTGCCGGTGAGCTCCACCGACACGACGCCCTTCCCGGCCACCCGGCCCGCGAACGACACCCGGCCGTCCGCCACCGCCCGTACCGGTGTCCCCGGCGCCGCCGCGAGATCGACGCCCCGGTGTCCGGGCCCGTAGACGGAGGCCGGCGGTTCCCACCCGCGCAGGACCCGCGGACGTCCCCCCACCGGCCACGTACGGCCGACGGCCGGGACGGTGTCGTCGACCGCGGTGGGACGCGCTCCCGCGGCGGCCCCCACAACGGCCCCGGACGATCCGGCCGTGCCCGCCGCGAACAGCCGTGACGCCGGGGGCGCCAGCAGCGCCGCCACGGTCAGGGCCACCACCAGCGCCAGCCGCACGCACCGCCGGATCCACCTGCCCGGCCCGCCCCCGCCACTCGCTTCATGCCGTGTCACGCCACCCACGTCCTTGCCTCCGTCCCGGTCGTCGCATGGCGGAAGCGTCTCCCGGGGACGTGAGCTCCGCCGGGACCTGTGGACCGACGGCCGGGTTGTGGACAACGGCGTCACCCGGCACCCTCCGGGTCCCGTACACTTCTGGTGGCGACCCGGGCCACCGGGTCGACTTCGCACGCCCCGACATCGGGACCGGTCACGGCCGTGGCCCGGTGTCAGCGCCCCTCGGTCCTTCGTGGCACGGCGCGTCGTGGGCGTCAGGCGCGGGAGCCGTCCGGCACCCGCGGCACAACCGAGAAATTCAAGGAGATACGGCCATGGCCGTCGTCACGATGCGGGAGCTGCTGGAGAGCGGCGTCCACTTCGGTCACCAGACCCGTCGTTGGAACCCGAAGATGAAGCGCTTCATCTTCACGGAGCGCAACGGCATCTACATCATCGACCTGCTCCAGTCGCTGTCGTACATCGACCGCGCCTACGAGTTCGTCAAGGAGACCGTGGCCCACGGCGGCACGGTCATGTTCGTCGGCACGAAGAAGCAGGCGCAGGAGGCCATCGCCGAGCAGGCCACCCGCGTCGGCATGCCCTACGTCAACCAGCGCTGGCTGGGCGGCATGCTCACCAACTTCTCGACCGTCTACAAGCGTCTGCAGCGCCTCAAGGAGCTCGAGCAGATCGACTTCGAGGACGTGGCCGCCTCCGGCCTCACCAAGAAGGAGCTGCTGGTCCTCTCCCGCGAGAAGGCGAAGCTGGAGAAGACCCTCGGCGGTATCCGCGAGATGCAGAAGGTGCCCAGCGCCGTCTGGATCGTGGACACCAAGAAGGAGCACATCGCGGTCGGTGAGGCCCGGAAGCTCAACATCCCGGTCGTCGCCATCCTCGACACCAACTGCGACCCCGACGAGGTCGACTACAAGATCCCGGGCAACGACGACGCGATCCGCTCCGTCACCCTGCTCACCCGCGTGATCGCCGACGCCGTCGCCGAGGGCCTCATCGCCCGTTCCGGTGGCGCCGGCGAGGGCAAGGGCGAGAAGGCCGCCGGTGAGCCGCTGGCCGAGTGGGAGCGCGACCTGCTCGAGGGCGAGAAGAAGGCCGAGGAGGCCGCTCCGGCCGCCGCCGAGGGCGAGAAGCCGGCCGAGGCGCCCGCCGCCGAGGCCCCGCAGGCCGAGGCTGAGGCCGAGCCCAAGGCCGAGGCCGAGCCCAAGGCCGAGCAGGCCTGACCGCTCCGTCAGAGCCGATGACGGCGGGAGCGGTGACATGACGTCCGCTCCCGCCGTTCACCCGTAGACCGGCGGTGGCCCGGGGCCTGCCCACGAAGCGGTCCCGCCCCGCCGATCTTCGAACCTCCAGACTTCGAGAAAGATTCACAGACTCATGGCGAACTACACCGCCGCCGACGTCAAGAAGCTCCGGGAGCTCACCGGCGCCGGCATGATGGACTGCAAGAAGGCGCTGGACGAGGCCGACGGTAACGTCGACAAGGCCGTCGAGGCGCTCCGCATCAAGGGCCAGAAGGGCGTCGCCAAGCGCGAGGGCCGCTCCGCCGAGAACGGCGCCGTGGTCTCGGTCATCGCCGACGACAACTCCTCCGGTGTCATCGTCGAGCTGAAGTGCGAGACGGACTTCGTCGCCAAGGGCGAGAAGTTCCAGGCCGTCGCCACCGCGATCGCCGAGCACGTCGCCAAGACGTCGCCCGCCGACATCGAGGCCCTCCTCGCCTCCGAGATCGAGGCCGGCAAGACCGTCCAGGCGTTCGTGGACGAGGCCAACGCCAACCTCGGCGAGAAGATCGTGCTGGACCGCTTCGCGCAGTTCGCCGACGGTTACGTGACGGCGTACATGCACCGCACGATGCCCGACCTGCCCCCGCAGATCGGCGTGCTCGTCGAGCTGGACAAGCCGAACGCCGAGATCGCCAAGGGCGTCGCCCAGCACATCGCCGCCTTCGCGCCGAAGTACCTCTCCAAGGAGGACGTGCCGGCCGAGGTCGTCGAGTCCGAGCGTCGCATCGCCGAGGAGACCACCCGCGCCGAGGGCAAGCCCGAGGCCGCGATCGGCAAGATCGTCGAGGGTCGTCTCAACGGCTTCTTCAAGGACGCCACGCTGCTCGGCCAGCCGTACGCGCTCGACAACAAGAAGTCCGTCCAGAAGGTGCTGGACGAGGCCGGTGTCACCCTGAAGCGCTTCTCGCGCATCAAGGTCGGCATCTGAGTCCGTACCGCGACGGGCGCGCGACCCGGATAGGGTCGGCAGCAGTCGTTCGGACACGCGTCCACGCACGCGCGCGTGCCGGGCGACAGCAGATCTGACGAGGAGGCCATTGCCGCATGGGATGCGAACCACGCCCCACCGGCAATGGCCTTCTTCGTATGTGCAACACGTGAAAGAGGCGGGATTCGACCATGACGACCAAGGCTGAGAAGAGCGACGACGGCAAAGTGCGCGGCCGGTTTCTGCTGAAGCTGTCCGGAGAGGCCTTCTCCGGTGGCGGAGGCCTGGGCGTCGATCCCGACGTGGTGCACGCCATCGCCCGTGAGATCGCGGCCGTCGTACGGGACGGCGCGGAGATCGCGATCGTGATCGGCGGCGGCAACTTCTTCCGCGGAGCGGAGCTCCAGGTACGCGGCATGGACCGCGCCCGCTCCGACTACATGGGCATGCTCGGCACCGTGATGAACTGCCTGGCACTTCAGGACTTCCTGGAGAAGGAGGGCGTCGACTGCCGCGTGCAGACCGCCATCACCATGGGCCAGGTCGCCGAGCCCTACATCCCGCTGCGCGCCGTGCGCCACCTGGAGAAGGGCCGCGTGGTCATCTTCGGCGCCGGTATGGGCATGCCGTACTTCTCCACCGACACCACCGCCGCGCAGCGCGCCCTCGAGATCGACGCCGAGGCGCTGCTCATGGGCAAGAACGGTGTCGACGGGGTCTACGACTCCGACCCCAAGACCAACCCCGACGCCGTCAAGTTCGACGCCCTCGGCTTCGGCGAGGTCATCACCCGGAACCTCAAGGTCGCCGACGCCACGGCCGTCACCCTCTGCCGTGACAACAACCTGCCGATCGTGGTGTTCGAACTCCTCAAGGAGGGCAACATCGCCCGCGCCGTCAAGGGTGAGAAGATCGGCACGCTGGTGGACGACCAGGCCGGGCGCGACTGACCGGGGGATGGACAATGTCCTGCCGGTCGTGAACCGTGCAGGAAGAAGACGCGACGCAGCCGGCCGCCGCCCCGACCGAGGACCGCAGCCGGGCCTACTCAAGACACGCAGGAGCAAGTGGTGATCGAAGAGACCCTCCTCGAGGCCGAGGAGAAGATGGAGAAGGCCGTCGTGGTCGCCAAGGAGGACTTCGCCGCGATCCGCACCGGCCGTGCGCACCCGGCGATGTTCAACAAGATCGTGGCCGACTACTACGGCGCGCCGACGCCGATCAACCAGCTGGCCTCGTTCTCCGTGCCCGAGCCGCGCATGGCCGTGGTGACCCCGTTCGACAAGAGTGCCCTGCGCAACATCGAGCAGGCGATCCGCGACTCCGACCTGGGCGTCAACCCGAGCAACGACGGCAACATCATCCGGGTGGTGTTCCCCGAGCTGACCGAGGAGCGCCGGCGCGAGTACATCAAGGTCGCCAAGGGCAAGGGCGAGGACGCGAAGATCTCGATCCGCTCCGTGCGCCGCAAGGCCAAGGAAGCCATCGACAAGCTGATCAAGGACGGCGAGGTCGGCGAGGACGAGGGCCGCCGTGCGGAGAAGGAGCTCGACGACACCACGGCGAAGTACGTCGCCCAGGTGGACGAGCTTCTGAAGCACAAGGAAGCGGAGCTGCTCGAGGTCTGATGAACGACTCTTCCTGGGGGACGCCGCAGACCGGGTACTGGGGGCCGTCCGACCAGGGACCCGGCCGGGGAGCTGCCCCGGCGGGTCCCGCGTACGATGCGCACCAAGCACAGCAGACGCGGCCCATGCCCATCGTGCCTGACGTACCCGAACTCGGCGGAGACCAGGATGCGGACCGGGGGGTCGCTCGGCTGAGCGGCCCCCTGTTCCGAGACGAGCCGACGCGGGCCCGCCCCCTGCCGGGGGAGGTGCCGCAGAATCCGGAGCCCATGCCCCACGCCCCGCAGCCGGCCCCCGCACCGCAGAAGAAGAGCGCGGGGCGGGACCTCGGCGCGGCGATAGGCGTCGGCGTCGGACTCGGCGCGGTGATCGTCGCGTCGCTGTTCTTCGTCAAGGCCGCCTTCGTCGGGGTGATCGCGGTCGCCGTCGTGGTGGGCCTCTGGGAGCTGACGACGCGGCTTGACGAGCGCAAGGGGATCAAGGCGCCCCTCGTCCCGCTGGCGCTGGGCGGCGCGGCGATGGTCGTCGCCGGGTACGCCAGGGGCGCGGAGGGCGCGTGGGTCGCCATGGCGCTCACCACCCTGGCGGTGCTGGTGTGGCGTATGACGGCGCCGCCGGAGGGCTACCTCAAGGACGTCACGGCGGGCGTCTTCGCGGCGTTCTACGTGCCCTTCCTGGCGACGTTCGTCGCGATGCTGCTGAAGGCCGAGGACGGCCCCTGGCGTGTGCTGACCTTCCTGGTGCTCACCGTGGTCAGCGACACCGGTGCGTACGCGGTCGGCTGGCGCTTCGGCAAGCACAAGCTCGCCCCGCGCATCAGCCCCGGCAAGACCCGCGAGGGCCTGCTGGGCGCGGTCGGCTTCTCGATGGCGGCGGGCGCGCTGTGCATGCAGTTCCTCATCGACGACGGACAGTGGTGGCAGGGCCTGCTGCTGGGCCTCGCGGTCGCCGGGAGCGCCACGCTGGGCGACCTCGGCGAGTCGATGATCAAGCGCGACCTCGGCATCAAGGACATGGGCACGCTGCTGCCGGGCCACGGTGGCATCATGGACCGCCTGGACTCCCTCCTGCCGACGGCGCCGGTGGTGTGGCTGCTGCTGGCGATCTTCGTGGGGTCGGGCTGAGGTTCCGTCCCTGGTGTCGTGACTCTCGGGCCCCCGTCCTGCTGGGACGGGGGCCCGAATGCTGTGTCCATGCCGATAACGACCTGTCATCGTGATCATGGAGGAGTCCGCTGGTGATCACCTTGCACATGCTGCGTGCGCAGGGCAGCGCGTCCGTCAGGGCCGCCGTCCTGGCGTTCGAAGCGCGTCACACTCTCGGCGACGCCGAGCCCGACCGGAAGCGGGCGGAGCGGCACTTCGCCGAGCTGATCGAAGTGATCGCGGCGGCGGGGCCCTCGACGGCGGCGGGGCACGAGGCCGTTCACCTGTTGCTGGCGATCGGTGACCTGCCGGGTCACCGCTGTCCCGTCTGCGTCAGGCCCCAGTCTCGTCTCCCTCAATCGTCGGCCGGACCCGGAGGCGACATGACGGACAACGAGCGCGCCGAGCACGCGGCCCGCCTCCGCGGACTGCTCCACCTCTCCTGTCCCGACGCCCCCGCCGGCGCCCTCGAGGCCACGGCCGAAGCCATCACGCGGAGCGCCGGGCGCGTGCCCGCCGAAGCAGTCCCGGAGGCCGCTGATCTCGGCCGCCCTCGGCAGCCCTACAGTGCGGACCCCCTGAACCTGTGCGGCGCGGACCTCCGCGGTGCGAACCTCACGGGCGCGGACCTCAGCCATGCGGACGCCTATCGCGCGGACCTGAGCGGCGCGGATCTGACCGGCGCAGATCTGAGCTACGTGAACCTGACGGGCGCGGACCTGAGCCAGGCGAACCTCTCCGGCGCGAACCTGACCGACGCGAACCTGAGCCACGCGACGCTGAGTCACGCGAACATGACCGGCGCCGTTCTGCGGGACGCGGCCCTGACCGACACGGATCTGCGCGGAGCGCTGCTGTGCGACGCGGACCTGGCGGGCGCGGATCTGACGTACGCAGATCTGACGGGCGCGGATCTGACGGACGCGGTCCTGACGAACGCGGATCTGACGGACGCGGTCCTGACCGACGCGGATCTGACGTACGCCGTCCTGACCGACGCGGATCTTACGGACGCGGACCTTACGGGTGCGGCCCTGTCCGTTGCCGTCCTGGCGGCACCGGTGGTCGAGAACACGACCCCGTGCCCGGATCAGCGCTGACCAGGGTCAGTAGGCGCGTGCCACGACGGCGACGTTGCCAGGCTGGTCGTCGCTTTCGGGGACGGAACCGTCCGCGGCGACCAAGCACCGCACGGTGACGCCCTGTTCGGCGAGCTCGGCCTCACCCTCCACGCCCAGCTTCTCCCAGGCGATGCGCGCCCAGCCGGTGCTCGCCGCCTCCGCAGCCTCCTGGACCGTGGTCACCTCGACGGTGCGGTCGTCACGACGCTTACGGGACTGCGCCAGCAGACGCGCCTGGTCGTCCTCCAGCACCGTGGGCAGAATCTCGGACAGCGCCCCGATCGGCGTCGGCTCCTTGCTTCCCGCTACGCGGCGCACCAGTACGGCGGTCCCGCTCTCCACGTCACGTGGCCCGACCTCGACGCGTACCGGCACCCCCTTGAGCTCCCAGTCGACCGCGCGGCGGCCGAACGGCGTGTCGGTGCGGTCGTCGACGTGTACGCGGATGCCGGCCGTCCTCAGCCGGTCAGCGATCCCGCGGACCGTGTCCAGGACCGCGTCGTCCCCCTTGACGGCCACGACGACCACCTGGACCGGGGCCAGACGCGGCGGGACCCGAAGGCCGTCGTCGTCGCCGTGCATCATCACCAGTGCGCCGACCATCCGGGTCGTGGAACCCCACGACGTCTGCCAGACGTATTCCTCACGGCCTTCCTTCGACAGATAGCGCGTTCCGAACGCCTTGGCGAAGTTCTGGCCCAGTTCGTGGCTCGTGGCCAGCTGGAGGGCTTTGCCGTCGCCCATCATGCCTTCCAAGGTGAGCGTGTTGATCGCGCCGGCGAACCGTTCGCGGACCGTCTTGCGGCCCGGTACGACATCCATGGCGAGGACGTTCACCAAGAAGTCGGCGTACACCTCCTGGTGGATGCGTGCGGCGTAGTCCCGGGCCTGCTCGCAGGTGGCGTGTGCCGTGTGGCCCTCCTGCCACAGGAACTCCGTCGTGCGGAGGAACACCCGCGGCCGCAGCTCCCAGCGGACCACGTTCGCCCACTGGTTGATCAGCAGCGGAAGGTCGCGGTAGCTCTGCACCCATTTGGAGAAGTAGTCGTTGACGATCGTCTCGGAGGTGGGGCGGACGACCACGGGCTCTTCCAGTTCCTTGCCCCCGCCACGCGTGACCACGGCCAGTTCGGGCGCGAAGCCCTCGACGTGCTCGGCCTCCTTCGTCAGGTACGACTGCGGGATGAAGAGCGGGAAGTACGCGTTCTGCGCGCCGGCCGCCTTGATCCGGGCGTCCACCTCCTGCTGCATCCGCTCCCACAGGCCGTACCCGTACGGTCGGACGACCATGGTGCCGCGCACCGGCCCGTTGTCGGCCAGTTCGGCCTTGCTGACCAGGTCCTGGTACCAGCGGGGGAAGTCGTCCGCCCGGGGTGTGAGAACGGGTGCTTGTGCCATGGCGCGCAGAGTAGGGCGCGGCCCCACCAGGGCGCGACCCGATTACGAGGTGTGATCGGCCGTCCTTCGGCGGTCCTTCGGTCGTCCTCCGGCCGTCGTCCGGCGTTCCGGGACCGCTCGGCAGCGACCGATGGCGGCCGCTGACGACTGCCGTGGCGGACGACACCCGCGGGTCACCCATCTGGATCTGCGACACTGGTACAGCCATGCCTAAGCCCGGAGAACTGGCAGTAGCCGGGCAGCAATGAGCCCCCTACCAGCGCGTTCGGCGCGGATAGGGGGCCTTGTTCGGGCTACTGGGCCGTCTCTGGGCCGTCAGGCTCGCGGGGCCGGGAGAAGAATCCGATCCACGGCCTTCCTCGTGCGCTCCTGGCTCGACGGCATCAGGTGCGCGTACACCCGCAGCGTCAGTCCGGGGTCGGCGTGCCCCAGGTACTCACTCACGGCCTTGATGCTCTCGCCAGCATCCAGCAGTACCGAGGCGTAGAAGTGCCGCAGCGCGTGCATACCGTGCTCACGAGCGGACTGGTGCTTGCCGTCCTCCCCGGCTTCCGCGATCAATCCGGCCGACGCGAGGGCGGGCTTCCACTCCTGGACGTTGAAGTTGCTGCGCCAGACGAGTCCGCTTGCGGTGTTCGTGAACAGGAGACGGGCGGAGACCTTCGGGCCGTCCGGCTTGCGCCACGGCAAGGTGATCTCGACGGGCTTGAAGGCGTCCATGTGGGCCCGCAGGGACTCGGCCACCGAGGGCGGCAAGGGTACGTCCCGCTCCTTGTTGCACTTTGGAGGAGCGAATACGGCCTTCCCTCGGATCAGCTTCACCTGCCGGACGACCCGGATGATGCCGCCGTCGAAGTCGAGCGCGTCCTCAGCCAGTCCCACTATCTCCCCCTGCCGGAGTCCGCACCCGGCACCCACGTCCACCATGGGCCGGTAGCGCTGGGGGAGAGCCGCGCGGACCGCCCGGACCTGAGCAGGCAGCCACGGCACAACCCGGCGTTGCTCGGCGGCCGGCGGACGAACGGACTTCGCGGAGCACGGGTTACGGGGCATCAGCCCGTCGTCGACCGCCGCACTGAGGACGGCCCGTACGTCGCCGTAGATGTTCCGCGCATAGCCGCCGCTCACGGCCGGGTCATTCTCCAGCGCGCTCACCAGCGCACGAATGTGCTCCGGGCGGAACGAGTCCAGCGGCCGAGAGCCGATCAGGCGAAACGCGTGCAGGCGTAACCGCTGCTCGACGACGACCTGACTGGCCGGGTCGATGCCGTGCGTCTTGAGCCACTTCTCGGCGTAGCTCTTGAAGGTGATCCGAGCGGCACGCGGGTCGATGTACCGACCGCGCGACATGTCCGACGCGATGTCCGTGAGCCACTGCTCGGCGAGGCGCTTCTGTCGGTCCGGGAAGCTCTTGGACTTCTCGGTGCCGTCAGGGCCGACGTACCGAGCGCGGTAACGCATGCCAGCGCCGTATCGGTCAGTCTTGACCTTGACGGGCTTGCCGTCCGGACCGGTCTCTGTCTTGTACCAGCGGTCTTGGATGTGCCCCGCCATCAGGCAGCCTCACCAATCTGTGAGTCCACCCAGGCACGCACGTCGGTCGGGTCGAAGCGGAGGTGCCGACCGACGCGGAAGCCGCGGGGACCGGTGCGCTTGCGGCGCCACTGGTAGACCGTCTCGACGCTGGGCAGCTCGAACATCTCGACCAGGTCCTCAGGGGTCAGGAACCGGTTCGGCAGCTCTGAGGCCATGGTCAGCACTCCCTTTCGTCGGCGAGTTGGTCGCGTAGGGCTTCGCGGGCGGTTTCGCGGTTGAGCTGGAGGTCGCGGGCGATGGTGGCGGCGAGGACGGATTCACCGGGGGTGTGGCCGTGTCCGGCGTACTGCCAGTCGGCGAGGACCAGGACGGTGTCCGGCTCGGCGTCCTCGAGGCCGAGGGCGGCGCGCTCCTGGGCGGCCCGGTACTCGGCGCGTGTCTGGCGGAGTTCGCTGAGCGTGGTCGAGTAGCGGCGGGACTTCGAGGAGAAGTGGCCACGGAAGCCGAGCATGTGAGCCCAGGCCCACAGCCGCCGGTCCGGGTAGAGCGGGTCGAGCGCCTTGCAGGTTTCGATCAGGCGGCGGGTGTGGTCGGGGACCTGGTGGCGGTCGAGCTCGGCCAGCTCGCCGATGCGGCGGTCCAGGGTGCCGGTGTTCTCGGCCGCTTTGGTCGCGTACTTGGCGACGTAGGAGGCGACAGCCTGCTCGGTGATGTCGGAGCCGTCCCCGAACGCCTTCACGGGGCGGATGTCGAGCTGGGTGCCCCAGCGGAAGGTCCGCGCGGGTTGATCTTCGGCGGCCGGGACGGAAACCGAGGTGTACGAGTGCGCCGCAGCTGCACGGATCGCGTCGGCGAGCAGGTCGACGGTCGCCCAGGCCGGGGGAGGAGTATCCGGGCCGTCCGGGCCGTCGAGTCGGATCACGGCATGGAAGTGCAGAGCGCCCCGTTTCTGGAACTCGGCGACCTTGCCGTACGACAGCCGGGCACGCTCTTTCAGCTCGCGTTGGGTGAGGCCGGCGCGGGCGGCGATCTCGCGGCGGAGCCGGTTGGTGAAGCGCTGCCAGAGCTGTCCGGCGTGGTTGTTGAACAGCACCGCGCCCGCGTAGTCGTAGGTGTCCGGGTCGAGGGCGGTGCCCAGCTCCGGGGCGTCGGGAGTGTGGCGAGTGCCGCAGCGGCAGACGCCGCGATCGGGGCGGTTGTGGACCGGGCCGAACGAGGGTGCGGTGAGGGTGGCGAAGACCCGAGGGTGATCCCGGACGGTGGCGGGGATGTCGCGGCGATCGTCACCGGCGAGGCCCGCGCGGATGAGGTGGTAGGTGTCGCCCGCGTAGGTCCAGGCACAGGAGGGGCAGCGGGAGGCACGCCGGTTGCCGCAGGCGAGGCGGAGACGGCCGCCCGGCTCGCCCTCGGTGGAGTAGTGGTGCAGGGTCTCGCCGGTGGTCTTGTCCTTGTGCACGACCCAGCCGGTCAGGTGGATGGGGTCGGCGCAGCCACCGGTGCGGCGTATCTGTTCTTCCCAGCGGTGGTAGTCGACGGCCGAAGCCACCCTCAGCAGGTCGCTGAGGGTGGTCGGGTCGAGCAGCGTCTCAGGCACCAGCGCCCTCCCGGACGCGGCGGGCGGTGACGGTGCCGGTGCCGTGGCAGACCGGGCAGTGAGCGGTGATGGTGCGCAGGTGCCCGCGCAGGTCACGGCCGCCGATGGTGACGGCGACGGAGGCGAAGCCGTCGCAGGCCGGGCAGATACGCGACGCGGGCGGGGTGTGCTGGGTCATGATGGTGGTTCCTTTCGATTGCGGTTGGAAGGAACGGCCCCGGGTGGCGGCGTGCTTGGCGGCTTGTGCGCCACCCGGCGGCCGGTCAGCGAGAGAGGCGTGAGCCCCGGCGACCACGGCCTTTGGCCGCGTACATGGCCGCGTCGGCGGCGGCGAGGGCATCGGTCAGCAGCGGCACCGGCAGCTCGGCGAGGCGGCAGACGCCGACCGACGCGGCCAGCGGCAGCGATACGCTGTTGTAGGGCAGCGGCCGGTGGAGTGCGGTGGTGAGCGCGTCGAGGTCGACGGCGGCCAGGTCCTGGACGACGGCGACGAACTCGTCCCCGCCCAGGCGTCCGGCGGTGCCGTGACGGCCGCACCAGGTGCGCAGGCGGTCGGCGGTGGCGATGAGCGCGGCGTCCCCGGCGGCATGGCCGTGGGTGTCGTTGAGGTCCTTGAAGTGGTCGAGGTCGACCAGGAGGACGGCAGTGGCCGGGTGCCGGCGGATGCAGTGTTCGGCGCGGGCGGTCCATCCGGCGCGGGTGTGCAGACCGGTCAGCGGGTCACGGCGGGCGGCGGCGAGCCGGTGGGTGAGGACGCCCCCGTGCACGGCCCAGCCCAGTAACGGCACCAGGGCGGCGGCTATCTGCAGGTCCATGAGTGTTCCCTTCGGTGACGGCGGTTGGCGAGGTACGGGGTCCCGGAAGGCGGCGGCGTGCTTGGCGGCTTGTGCGTCGCTACCGGGACCGGTCAGCGGCGGTGCTGGGAGGCCAGCAGCGAGCGCAGGACGACGGCGCAGACGGCGACCGAGGCGGCGGTGATGGCGACGGCCAGGAGCATGGAGACCAGGACGGCGCCGACGACCAGGACCACGGCGGTGCCGCCGCCGACCAGGGCGAGCGCCGTGCCGGGGGTGAGCTGGACCGTGGGCCGGGCGGGGCCAGCGACCGGGGCCGGGGCGGGCGGCGAAACCGAGGTGCCCGGGGTGATGGTGGTCGGCTCCACCACGGTGGGAGGGGTGACCGTGCCGGTGGGCTGGGGCATGGTCGGGAGCTTGGGCCGGAACATGAGCGGGTCTCCTTACTTGACGGCGGTGTCGATGACCGGGGACAGGAGGCTGTCGGCGAGGAGGTAGCCGCCGAGCAGCAGCACCAGGACCAGCCAGAGCGGCGGGCGGATGAGCTTGACGCCGAGGACTCCGACGACGACCAGGGCGAACCAGAGGGGGACATCCATGGGTGGCCTCCTAGCGGACCTTGCAGCGGTGGGTGCGGGCGGCGAGCTGGGCGGCGGACTGGCTGGAGTAGTCGGCGGACCAGCCGCAGCCGTCGGCGCTGCACACGGCGGCGTGCTTGGTGGTGCCGTTGCGATCGCGGTGGGTGCCGATCTGCACCGGGCCGATCCGCATCACGGAGTGGAAGAAGTCGCGGGCAGGCATGACGGGGTCTCCTCTCGGGTCAGGTGAGCTGGGCGGCGATGGCGTCGGCGAGCTGGGGCGGGACGCCGAGGCGGGCGCGGAGGGTGTCGGTGTCGATCCGGGAGCCGGTGCGCTGCTGGTGGTCGGCGGCGACCTTGCGGGCGTGGTCGACCAGCGCGGCCGGGACCGGCACCACCGGACGGGGCTTCGCGGTGGGCAGGGCCGGGGCTTCCTCAGCCGCCGGGACCGCTACGGCTTGAGGTTCCGGGTCCGGCTCAGCAGCGGTGACCGGTTCGGGCTCATGCTCCGGGTCCGGGGCGGAGGGTGCCGGCGCTTCCGGCTCCTGCCGAGTGGGTGAGTGGGCGAGGAGGGTGCCACCCATGAAGGCCAGGGCGGGCCAGGCGGCGACGAGGATGCGCAGCCAGGCCGGAACGTCGTCCAGGTCGAGGAGTCCGGCGGTGGCGACGTTCGCGCCGAGCGAGGCGACCAGGGCGATGAGGAACCAGCACCAGGCGAGCCGGGACGGCCCGTCCGTACGCAGCCGACGCCAGGCGGCGACCAGGAGCAGGTCGACCGAGACCGGGTAGGCCCAGGCCTTCCAGCCGTCCTGTCCGGCAGCGGCGGCCAGGTCGTGCAGGTGCGCGAAGGACAGCGCCCCGGCGATGACGGCCTGGACCAGGACGGCGTCGACGCGGAGGCGGGCCATCACGGCTGCCCTCCCGGGTACTGAGGGCCGTCGGTGGGGTCGTAGCCGGGCGGGAAGATGCCGGGCGGGGGGTCGGGGAGGGAGACGGCCAGGGCCGGGCCGATGGCGTCGACGAAGGCGGGGTCGGCTCCATAGGTGTGGGCGTACAGGGCCAGGGCGCTGAGCAGCTGCACCGTGCGGTTGAAGTCCTCGCGGGTGTCCACGGGTTCACCTCCGGTTTCTGGCATGGCAGGGGTAGGGACTTGGCGCGAAGAGCGGTCGCGCCGACCGATCAGGGGGTGTGGCTCAGGCCACGGCCGGGGCGGACTCGACAGCCGGGGCCGGAACCGGTGTGAGGGTGCCGAGCGCGGGCCTGAACGGGGTCAGGGCGGGAAGGTCCGGGGTCAGGTCGGCGTGCCGGTTGCAGATGTTCACGGCCTGCCGCAGCGAGGTGTGCGGGGCGCGGATGCGGGCCCAGCCGCCGGTCGAGTCGCCGGTGATGGCGACGCCGGGGGTGTCGGTGGGGATCTGAATCGCGGCGAGGACGGCGTCCGGGGCGATGTCGCCGAGGGCCATATTCGCGGAGGATTCGTCGTTGACGCGGTGGGCGGTGCGGCCGGTGAGCTGGGCGCGGAGCATGGTGATGCCCTTGCCGAGTTCAGAGCCGAAGCGCTGCCCGCAAATCTCCAGGTAGATGCCGGCCGCGCGGCCGAGCTGGGCGAGCCGGGCCAGGGCGGTGATGATGCGGTCCCGCCGCTTCTCCTCCTCCTTGGTCGCGAAGAGGGCGAGTTCGGCGACCTCGTCGACCAGGACCACGATGGGCACCGGGCGCAGTCCTTCGGGCAGGTCCCAGATGTCCGCGGCGATCTCCGCATCCGGCACGTCAGCAGTGATCCGCTGCTCGGCCCGGATGAGCTGGTAGACGTCCTCCATGTGGGACACCAGCGCGTCGAGGAGTTCAGCGGCGGTGTCGGGGTTGTCGGCGAGCGCGGAGAACCGGCGGGCCAGCGGGAACAGCTCGACACCCTGCTTGCAGTCGATGCCGACCAGGGCGACTTGCTGCGGCGCGAGGGCGGCGACGAGGTTGCGCTGATAGACCGACTTCCCGGACTCCGTAGCCCCCAGGGTGAGGGCGTGCGGAACGGCGCGGTAGTCGCGGTAGTGGACTGCCCCGTCTTCACGCAGGGCAACCGGGACCCGCATCGGTCGGGTGTCGACCACGGCAGGCATCTGCACGCGCTTGAGCACGTCGTAGCCGGTCATGCGCAGCTCGACCACACCCGAGCGCAGCTCACGAGAGGTCACGCCGTACATGGCGAATGAGTGCCGCAGCCGATCACATGAGGCGGCCACGTCGAAGGCGTCCTGACCGGGGCGGAGCTTGAGCCTGAGCACCAGGCCGGTCCGGGTCACTCGGACCCGCAGGATGCGCGGGGCACGGGGTCCGGGAACGGAGCGGTTCGTCATCCGGGCCAGCGTCAGTCGCCAGCGAGGGGCCGGTACGGTGAGGCCGCAGGCGTCCATGACCGAGCCGTACCGGACCAGGACCCGCAGTGCGGCGAGGGCGACCCCGAAGGTCAGCCAGTACCAGGCGGGGCGCCGCCACCGCAGGAGACCCGCAGCGGCGACGACCAGCACCAAGGCGACGATCAGCCACGTCATGGCTCAGGCCGCCTTCGAGGCCGAGTCCGCGGCGGTCAGCGAGGTCACCGCGACTGCGCGGAAGGCGATGCCGTGCCGCTTCTGGCCGTTGAACTCGTTCTCCCACGGCGAGGCGACCAGGCCGGTCAGGACCACCGGGGTGCCCATGTCCAGGTCTTCGGAGACGCCGGACTGCGGGACGGTGAGCTTGAGGATCTCTACCTCGTCGGGCGTGGAGAACATGACCTCCACGACCATCAGGGTGGCACCGTCCTTGTCGGTGGCGATCTCACCGGTGCGGCGGTCCTTCACCTTGGGCTGCGGGGCCTTGGCGACCATCACGGTGGCGTTGGCGGTGTCCACGGGAATCTGACGCATCGTCTTGTCTCCTGTTGCGGTGAGGTGTTGACCGACATCCCGTCGGTGAGATCAGGAGACCGTGAGAAGGGGTGGACGCATCACCGCCCGTATGGACGTTTGGGGACGTCTGAGCTACCGTCAAAACGTCCCTAGCCGTCCGAGTGAAGGGCACGTCATGGCGAACGAGCGGCTGCGCGCGGCGATTTCAGCGAAGGGCGAGACGATCCAGTCCGTTGCCGAGCACGTCGGAGTGGACCCCAAGAGCGTCGAGCGGTGGATCACCACCGGCCGCACTCCGCACCGCGGGCACCGCTGGAAGGCGGCGAGCTTCCTCGGGGTCGACGAGGTCTACCTCTGGCCGTCCGTGGAGAAGCAGGCGGAGAAGGCCAGCACGTCCGAGCTGATCACGTACTACCCGCACCGTGGCGCGGTGCCCGCCCCTCTCTGGTCATCCCTGATCGAGAAGGCGACGGACCAGGTCGACATCCTCGTGTACGCCGGACTCTTCCTCTTCGACAGCAACCCGGACCTGCCCGACCAACTGGCCGAGAAGGCGAAGGCCGGCGCCCAGGTCCGCATCCTGCTCGGGGACCCCGACTCCGAAGCGGTCCGCCAGCGCGGCGAAGAGGAGGGCATCGGCGGTGACCTGGCCGCACGTGCCCGCATCACCCGGCGCTACCTCGAGCCCGCCATGTCGACGCCCGGCGTCGAAGTCCGGCTGCACGACACGATCCTCTACAACTCGATCTACCGGTTCGACGAGGACGTTCTCGTGAACCCGCACGTCCTCGGAGCTCCCGCCGGCCAGAACCCGGTGATGCACTTCCGGTACCTCCCCGGAGCGCGAACCTTCCGGCACTACATGCGGAGCTTCGACTATGCATGGGAGCGGGGCCGGGAGGCGTAACAGGCCCCGGACGTGCAACGCTGAACACATGGCCCGTGTCGACTACTTCAACGATCCCAACGCTCCGACGGCGAACAGCCTCGTCCCCTCCGTGACCGCCGTGGCCCGCAACGAGGTCGGAGAGGTCTTGTTGATCCACAAGACCGACAACGACCTCTGGGCTTTGCCCGGTGGCGGCGTCGACCTGGGCGAGTCGGCCCCGGACGCAGCCGTGCGCGAGACGAAGGAAGAGACCGGCTTCGACGTGGAGGTGACCGGCCTCGTCGGCATCTACACCAACCCCGGGCACGTCATGGCGTACGACGACGGCGAGGTCCGCCAGCAGTTCTCCATCTGCTTCCAGGCCCGCATCACCGGCGGCGAGCTGCGGACGAGCAGCGAGAGCAAGGAAGTGGCATTCGTCGACCCGAGCAAGCTGGACGAGCTGAACATTCACCCGTCGATGCGCATGCGGATCGAGCACGGCCTGGCCGACCGGGCGGAGCCCTACATCGGCTGATGCGCCATGCGGTCGCGAGTCCGCTCGACAGCGCCCCGGAGATACGGCCGTGCCTTGCTGATCGCGTTGTGAACCTCGCTGCCGGGCTCGTAGCGGACCAGGATCTCGTCAATCCGGGTGTCGAAGTCGAAGGACTGCCCGGCGGGGCCGGTCGTCATATCAGCGAAGATCAGTGCGTCCAGGACGGGGGAGTCTTCCCGCTCGTAGACGGCCAGCTCTGCCGAGAGCCCGCGTTGCTCCGCTTCGTACACGGCTCCGGAGTGGTGAGCGACCAGCCGCACCAGGCGCGCCGGCGCACCCAGCGATTCGAGGTACCGAGCACCGTCGAGGGGATGGAAGCCGGTGTCACGCAGCTCGGGGGCGTAGCCGATGTCATGCAGCCACGCGGCAGCGACGAGGAGATCCCGGTCCGCCTCGGACACAGCCGCGGAAGCCTCGCGCGCCCGAGCGGCCACGGCCTGAGTGTGCAGCCAGCGGTTCCCGAGCGGAGGGAGCAGGGACTCGGCGAGTTCGGCCGCTCCCTGGGGCGTGTCCAGTGCAGAAGGCATGCATGGAACGTTAGCCGAGGCGAGCAGAGAGCCGACAGGCCACGATCGGGGCGGTTGCCGATCATGGGTGCGGTAAGACTTTCCCTACGTTCATCAAGGCCCGCGCACGGCGCGGGCGCGCGCCGCCTCTGCGGCGCGGCCTGCCTCCTGTCTGCGCCCCGGCTGGCCGCGCCCGGCGGCGCGCTCGGCGGCTGCGGGCATGAAGGTGGGAGACACCCTCTGTGGCTGGGGCGGTCGGCTCCACGGCTTTAGGCAGCCACTTTGGGGCGAGCCTCTAAGATCTTGGCCCCAACGTCGTGCTTTAACGGGCAGGT
Source organism: Streptomyces sp. NPDC014764 (assembly GCF_043082785.1). Taxonomy (NCBI): domain Bacteria; kingdom Bacillati; phylum Actinomycetota; class Actinomycetes; order Kitasatosporales; family Streptomycetaceae; genus Streptomyces; species Streptomyces sp. NPDC014764. The sequence goes on from NZ_JBIBXY010000015.1 coordinate 89,545, forward strand.
CCACAGACTGCCCGACTCGCCATCAGCTTACGGGGCCAAGATCACTCGCCCCAAAGCAGCTCCAGCCCAAAGCCGCTCCGCCGACCGGTGGGCGACTTCATCATGCGGGGAGCGCTCCACGCGAGGCCCGCCACATGGTGTGTTCTCGACTAATTGCTTCCTCAGCATCTGCCGATTCGCGTGCCCAGACATCTTCCTCTTCAATAAATTGGAGTCGTGCGTACACCGTACTCAAGTCGTTCGCGGCAAACGTGTATGCCCGCGCCAGCGCCTCATATTGGCGAACTGCAAACCATGCCGATCCAGCCGCAAGGAGAGCCGCTAGAACTCCAGGGAGATCGAAATCAACGACGCTACCCGCTTTGAGTAGAGCAACTACGATCCCTGCGCCTTCGATGGAGATCAACGCTAAACGCCAACCTCGCGCGCGACTCGAATTGAATTTCGCCTTCCTTGAGTACCATTCGAGCTGATCCTGAATCCGAGAATCAAGGTATGTTTGCTTACGAACAGCTAGGCTTCCCTTCCTGAGGGCCCGCATCTGCTCGGTAATGCGGACGGGGTCAGATATCACGATTGTGTCCGCAGGAGCTTCATCTATGAGCCTTTGCATTTCGTGAATGAACTGCCTTTCAACCTCCACATCGGCAGAGGAGAAAGTGAACGGTGCGGCTCCGACTGAGTAGCGCCAAGATAACGTCTTAATCGATTCCGCGAAGGCGCGACCGTCATACCAGTCACGTTCGGGATTACGGGTAAGCAGCCAAACTTCAACCATCAAGGTTGCAATGAATGCACAGGCCACGATGAGTGCCGCAAGATCCCACCTATCGCCGATCTTTATGCTGCCTGCGGCAAATGCTGCTGAGGTGACAGCCAAGACCAATCGAATGATTGTCGCTCTGATGTAAACTCTTTGCCCTCTGAGTGACGTGCTATCAGCCGTTTTAAAAATGGCTGGAAGGTCGCTGTCTGTGAGTCGCAGTTCGGTCATGACTATGCGCAAGTCCGATTGTACGAGAAGAGAAGGCGACTGTTATTAGGCACCGCAGTCTCTCGGGCAGAGTAGGCAGTCTCAATCATTTCACTGAGTTGAGACACGCTGCGAGGGTAGTTGTACCAGTTGGCGTATGCGCGCCCGCCATGTTCGGCGGCGAGATTATCTGATAGGCGAGGAGGTGCTTTTGGGACTGCTGAAGCAGAAGGCAAAACGATTCCCATAAGGCCACTTCGAGGGTTACGGGCATCATTGCGGAGAGTCGATGCGATCTCCCAGTCCACATAACGCCTTGCCCAGGTGCATCGTCCGATCATGACGATAGTCACGGTGCTGTCACGCAGGTACGCTTCCCGCACTCGACGCATAATGTAGTCTCGGTCAGTGCTTTGGATCACGTCACCAGGCATTCCGGCGCCAATGCCCCGCGCGATAAAGCTGTCGTGAGTGTGGTCGTATTGTTGAATGAAGCGAAGAACCTCAGATTCGTCATCATGGTGGTACGAGATGAAGCACTTCCTTCGAGGCATCTATCCACCCATCCCTGAAAAGGCAATACGTATGTACCCAGCATAGAAGAGACTGGCGAGTTACGGGTCGCTTTTGAAGATTTGGGCGTCGAGCCGTTCCACGGTTTGCCAGTATGAGTAGCTTCGCCCTGTTATGAAGGCAGAGGGAAGAGCGTAGGGGACGTCCCTTACGCTCTCGCCGGCGCTGCTGGTGTATGCGTCCGTAGGAGGCACCAGCAGGACGGGGCCTAATCTACCCGGAGGCTACTTGGCGGCTTGCCTGAGGATCTTTAGGAAGGTCTGAGCGGTGTCGCGGTTTTCCCATGCGGCGATTACGTGAGCCTCAATCTTTGGAATGTCTTTGGCTACTGTACTGGTCCACAGATTGGGGTTGTACTCTTCTACGCGCAACATGTTATCGACGTCAAAGATTGGACCCGTTCCCTTAGCGCGCACCAGCACTACCGGCTTGTCCTCAGCCATTCGCATGCCAAGCTCAAAAAGCACATTCGGATTATGTTCCGTGAGGTCGGCAAGGACCAAGTCAGCATCTAGAAGTTCCGTCACAATCGTGGAGTGAATGATGTCAGAACCTTGGCGGCGTGCAGTTGTGATCTCGAAACCGGCATTCGTTACTGCTGGTTTAAACAATGCCTCGAATACTTCGTCGAAGAAACCAACGGCATGTGACTCATCTCGCTCCGAGAATGGCATGATCACGAAACATGTTGGCGGATTTTCCGTACCACCGATAGGAGGTGCAGCCGCACTAGGGGCCGTGGATGCGGATGCTTCTAGCGTTGCTTGAAGTGTTTGACCGGACCCTCGTTCTCCGATCTCAAAGTCTGAGCCGATCCCCACGAAGCGGCAGTTCTTCTCGAACAAGTCGAGGAACTCGCCATGGATTTCGACCGGCAGGCCGAAACTCGTCTGCAGGGTGTTGGTCAGGAACCGCTCTTCGGGAAGTTTGGATCCGTTGAAGTGATCTACAACCCGATGGAATATCTCCACTGAGAAGAACGCCTTGTACAAGGACTCGCGTTCGTCTTCATGTGACGACGGGTAAACGGCTTGCCTTCCCAGCGTGGTGAGGGTGATCTGTGGACTGTCGCGTGTCCCAGAAGTCAGACCGAAGTCGCGCGAAGATGCGGTTAGGTAGAAGAAGTTGCTGCTTCCTCTGCCAACTCCGAGGGCCTTAGCCACTTGTTCCGGTGGCCATGCGTTACCCCCATTATATTCTTTAAGTGCCTGAGGGATCCTAAGCGCCTCCTCGAGCGTTCTGCGGGGATAGGGGCGATTGATAGCCGCATTGCGACGCGTTCTCTTGGGTTTCGTCTCGGAGTCGTCTCCCTCCGACGGCCCACTCTCTTGATCGATCTTTCCCTGCTCAGGTGCGTCGCTCACAGACCCTCCCCCGGGCGCCCTAACGGTTCCATTCTTGTAGCACCCATCTGCCGGTTGTGTCGCCCCACTGAACAAAGATGCTGGTCAAATTACCTGACCGAGGTCTCCAGTAATACGAACTAACGTTTGAATCTCCTCGAGGTCGCTGTCTCGGGAAGGGTTGAATTCAAACGAGTGTTTGATTTGATACGCCGGATTGGGTTCCTCCGGAATCTCGCCGTCCCGCAGCCTCATCGTGTTTCTTGCTCGCGCTGCCCTCTTCGATGTGACGAACGCTCGCCGGAGCGAAGGAATCCTGACCGCGCCCTGGCCGGATCGCTCCCTTGTGCGCCCTTCGTGTACGTGTCACACAGTTCAGAAGCGAGGACCAGGGGGAGGGGGACGCTGCGTGTCGGTGTTAGGTGGCTATCCGGCAGGGCCGTCGGCCTGGGCTGTCGAGCGGTTTGGGCGGCATGCCGGCGCGCTTGCGGCTGCTGTCCCGGTGCAGCTCGCCAAGGCGCATGGGAAGGCTCACGCCGCGCATCTTGCCGCAGGGTTGAAGAAGCGGAGTCCGTACGGTGTCGCCCTTGCGGGCCTGGTGCGCGAGAACCTGGCGGAAACGGCTCGGGAGCTGGGGGAAGCCGTGCGAGACGTGCGCGGATACGAGTACGCGGTGATCAACGATCACGCACTCTTCCCGTACCGGTACTCGGACAGGCCGAGGCCGTTGGACCGAGCCCGATTGCCCGCCAATGCGTCGCCCACTCGGCATCGGCTGCTCCGGGCGCACGGGCCGCAGCCCCCGGAGGCCCTATTCGATGTCGATGAGGATCTGGCGACCGAGGAGTATCTGGGGCTGCACGAGGCGTTCGAGGAGCTGGGAGCTTGCACCCGGCTGGTCTGTGTGTTCTTCACGGCCGACGTAAAGAACGGCATCCATGCCATCCACTGGGGGGACGCCCACCTCGAACCAGACCGCACGTTCACTTGGCCCTACAGGGAGCAGCTCCCGATCGCTCCCGTGCAGGTGGAGTGAAGGGCGGTGGCGCCGCTGCTTGCACACAGGCGGTCGGGGACTCACTGAGTCCTGGGCCGTCCCTGGGCCGTCCGAGGCCGACCAACGCTGACAGTCGGCACCCACGGGTGACCACCCCCACCCCGCTCTGGCCTGGGCGCCCGGGGATGATCTGCGACACTGGTACAGCCATGCCTAAGCCCGGAGAACTTACATTCGTCGCGCCGCGCGGAGCCAAGAAGCCGCCGCGGCATCTTGCCGATCTCACGCCTGCCGAGCGCAAGGAGGCGGTTGTCGCGGTCGGTGAGAAGCCGTTCCGTGCCAAGCAGCTCTCGCAGCACTACTTCGCGCGGTACGCGCACGATCCGGAGCAGTGGACCGACATCCCCGCCGGTTCGCGCGGCAAGCTGCAGGAAGCGCTGCTTCCCGAGCTGATGAGCGTCGTGCGGCACCTGTCGACCGACCAGGGGACGACCCGCAAGACGCTGTGGAAGCTGTTCGACGGGACGCTCGTCGAGTCCGTGCTGATGCGGTACCCGGACCGGGTCACCATGTGCATCAGCTCGCAGGCCGGCTGCGGCATGAACTGCCCGTTCTGTGCGACCGGGCAGGCGGGGCTGGACCGGAACCTGTCCACCGCCGAGATCGTGCACCAGATCGTCGACGGCATGCGGGCGCTCCGCGAGGGCGAGGTGCCCGGCGGGCCCGCGCGGCTCAGCAACATCGTGTTCATGGGCATGGGCGAGCCCCTCGCCAACTACAACCGCGTCGTCGGCGCCATCCGTCGCCTCACCGACCCGGAGCCCGACGGCCTCGGCCTGTCGCAGCGCGGCATCACCGTCTCGACGGTGGGCCTCGTCCCGGCCATCCACCGCTTCTCCGACGAGGGCTTCAAGTGCCGGCTGGCCATCTCGCTGCACGCCCCCGACGACGAGCTCCGCGACACCCTCGTCCCCGTGAACACGCGGTGGAAGGTGCGCGAGGTGCTCGACGCCGGGTTCGAGTACGCGGCGAAGTCCGGGCGCCGGCTGTCCATCGAGTACGCGCTGATCCGGGACATCAACGACCAGGCCTGGCGCGGTGACCGGCTCGGGCGGCTCCTCAAGGGGCGTCCCGTGCACGTCAACCTCATCCCGCTCAACCCGACGCCCGGCTCCAAGTGGACCGCGTCGCGGCCCGAGGACGAGAAGGCGTTCGTCGAGGCGATCGCCGCGCACGGTGTGCCGGTGACGATCCGGGACACCCGTGGTCAGGAGATCGACGGGGCGTGTGGTCAGCTCGCCGCCACCGAGCGGTAGTCTGACCGGCGTCAACACATCTGCATATTCCGACAGGGGAGCGCCACAGCGCTGAGAGTGCGGCACCGGCCGCAGACCCTCCGAACCTGGCCCAGGTCATTCTGGGTAGGGAGATCGGTCATCACTCGAGCTGTTGCGCCCTGCCCGGGTCCCCGACCGGGGATCCAGGCAGGGCCGCGTCTCTTCCTGGTCACTCCAGGAGGAATCAAGTGGGCATCACCAAGAAGGTCACCGTCCTGGCCGTCGGGCTGGGGCTCGTCACGCTGTCCGCCTGCGGGTCGTCCGGCGGGACCGACGGCGGCGGCAGCGGCGAGGGCTCCAAGACGGTGACCCTCGTCAGTCACAACTCGTGGGCCGTGTCCGAGGACGTCGTCGCCGCCTTCGAGAAGCAGTCCGGCTACAAGCTCAAGGTCCTTGAGGACGGCGACGCCGGGCAGGCCGTGAACAAGGCGATCCTGACCAAGGACAACCCCCAGGGGGACGTCTTCTTCGGCGTCGACAACACCCTGCTGTCCCGCGCCCTCGACAACGGCCTCTTCCAGCCCTACGAGGCCAAGGACTCCGACCTGATCCTGCCCGAGTACCGGGTCGACGAGGACAAGCACCGGGTCACCCCCGTCGACACCGGTGACGTCTGCGTCAACTACGACAAGGCATGGTTCGAGAAGAAGGAGCTGACCCCGCCGAAGACCTTCGACGACCTGGTCAAGCCCGCTTACAAGGACCTCCTCGTCGTCGAGAACGCCGCCACCTCCTCGCCCGGCCTCGGCTTCCTGCTCGGCACCGCCGCCGAGTACGGGGACAAGGGGTGGGAGAGCTACTGGGAGAAGCTCAAGGACAACGGAGTCAAGGTCGTCGACGGCTGGGAGCAGGCGTACAACGAGGAGTTCTCCGGATCGGCCGGAGGCAAGGAGGCCAAGGCGGACCGCCCGCTCGTCGTGTCGTACGCCTCCTCGCCGCCGGCCGAGGTGATCTACGCCGACCCGCGGCCCGACACGGCGCCCACCGGCGTCGCCGAGGGCACCTGTTTCCGGCAGGTCGAGTACGCGGGCCTGCTGAGCAAAGCCGAGAACCCCGAGGGCGGCAAGGCGCTGCTGGACTTCATGGCCGGCAAGACCTTCCAGGAGGACATGCCGCTCAACATGTTCGTCTACCCGGTGCGTGAGGGCGCCCAGGTGCCGGAGGAGTTCGTGAAGTTCGGGCCGCAGGCCGAGGAGCCGCGGACCATGGACGCGGCGAAGATCGCCGAGAACCGTGACCAGTGGGTCAAGTCGTGGACCTCGCTCGTACTGAAGTGACCCCGCAGCGGCCCGGATGGTGGCGCCGGAACGCGGCCCGGCTCGGTCTCATGGCCGTGCCGGCCGCGTTCTTCGCCGTCTTCTTCGCCTACCCGGTCGCCGCGATCGTCGCCCGAGGGCTGAAGTCCGAGGGCGGCTGGCAGCCCGGGCGGATCGCGGACGTGCTCGCCCAGTCCGACATCCGCCAGGTGTTGTGGTTCACCACCTGGCAGGCGCTCCTCTCCACGGCCCTCACCCTGGTGATCGCCCTGCCCGGCGCCTACGCCCTGGCCCGCTTCGACTTCCCCGGCAGACAGGTGCTGCGCGCGGTGATCACCGTGCCGTTCGTGCTGCCGACGGTCGTCGTCGGCACGGCGTTCATGGCGCTCGTCGGACGCGGCGGGCTGCTGGACGAGCTGTGGGGCGTGCGCCTGGACACCACCGTCTGGGCGATCCTCCTCGCACACGTCTTCTTCAACTACGCCGTGGTCGTCCGCACCGTGGGCGGGCTGTGGGCGCAGCTCGACCCGCGGCAGGAGGAGGCCGCGCGGATGCTCGGCGCCTCCCGCCTCACCGCCTGGCGCACGGTCACCCTCCCGGCGCTCGCGCCCGCCGTGGCCGCCGCCGCGCTGATGGTCTTCCTCTTCACCTTCACGTCGTTCGGTGTGGTGCAGATCCTCGGCGGACCCACTTTCTCCACCCTGGAGGTGGAGATCTACCGGCAGACCGCCGACATCTTCGACCTGTCCACGGCCGCCGTCCTCACGCTGATCCAGTTCGTCGCCGTCGGCGCGATCCTCGCCCTGCACGCCTGGACCGTGCGGCGCCGGGAGACCGCGCTGCGGCTGGTCGACGCCTCGGCGACCGCACGCCGCCCGCGCGGCGCCGGACAGTGGGCGCTGCTCGGCGGGGTCGTCGCCACGGTCGTCGTCCTCCTGCTCCTGCCGCTCGCCGTCCTGGTGCAGCGGTCCTTCGGCAGTGCCGGCCTCGCCTACTACCGGGCGCTGACCGAGGCCGACGGCGGTGTCTTCCTGGTCGCCCCGATCGAGGCGATCGGCAACTCCCTGCGCTACGCCGTCACCGCCACCGTGATCGCCGTGGTGATCGGAGGTCTCGCCGCCGTCGCGCTGACCCGGCGGGACGCGGGACGGCTGGTGCGCGGATTCGACGCGCTGCTGATGCTGCCCCTCGGAGTGTCCGCGGTGACCGTCGGCTTCGGCTTCCTGATCGCTCTGGACGAGCCCCCGCTGGACCTGCGCGCCTCCTGGATCCTGGTACCGCTCGCGCAGGCGCTGGTCGGCGTCCCCTTCGTCGTACGGACCATGCTGCCGGTGCTGCGCGCGGTGGACGTGCGGCTGCGGGAGGCGGCGTCCGTGCTGGGGGCGTCGCCGTGGCGGGCGTGGCGGGAGGTGGACCTGCCGCTGGTGCGGCGGGCGCTGCTGATCGCCGCCGGATTCGCCTTCGCGGTGTCGCTGGGGGAGTTCGGGGCGACGGTGTTCATCGCGCGGCCGGACAACCCCACCCTGCCGGTGGCCGTGGCGCGGCTGCTGGGGCGGCCCGGGGACCTCAACTACGGGCAGGCGATGGCCCTGTCGACGATTCTGATGATCGTGTGCGCCGTGGCTCTGCTCGTGCTGGAGCGGCTGCGGACCGACCGGACGGGGGAGTTCTAGATGCCCACCGACAGCCAGCCGCCCGCGGACAGCCTGCCGCCCGCGGACAGCCTGCCGCCCGCGGACAGCCTGCCGCCCGCCGACGGCCAGTCGCCCGCCGACGGCCAGTTGCGCACCGGCAGCCACCTGCCCGTCGACAGCCTGCCGCACACGGGCAGCCGTGTCCCACCGGACAGCCAGCCGCCCACCGGCAGTCACGTCCCCGCGGACAGCCTGCTGCGTCTCGAGGACGTGACCGTCCGCTTCGGCGGCCGGGCCGCGCTGGACTCCGTCGGTCTCGATGTCGCCGAGCACGAGATCGTGTGCGTGCTCGGACCCAGCGGCAGCGGCAAGTCCACGCTGCTGCGCGCGGTCGCCGGACTCCAGCCTCTGGACGGCGGGCGGATCGTGCTCGACGGCCGTGACCGGACGGGCGTGCCCGCGCACCGGCGGGGCGTGGGCCTGATGTTCCAGGACCACCAGCTGTTCCCGCAGCGGGACGTGGGCGGCAACGTGGCCTTCGGCCTGCGCATGCACGGCGCGTCCCGCGCCGAACAGACGCGGCGCGTGCAGGAGTTGCTGGAGCTGGTGGGACTGCCCGGGGCATCCGGGCGGGCGGTCGCCGCTCTGTCCGGGGGCGAGCAGCAGCGGGTGGCGCTGGCCCGTGCGCTCGCGCCCAGCCCGCGGCTGCTGATGCTCGACGAGCCGCTCGGCCAGCTCGACCGGTCGCTCAGGGAGCGGCTCGTCGTCGAACTGCGCGAGCTCTTCGGCCGGTTGGGTACGACGGTGCTGGCCGTGACGCACGACCAGGGCGAGGCGTTCGCGCTCGCCGACCGGGTGGTGGTGATGCGCGACGGGCGGATCGCCCAGTCCGGCACGCCGCTCGAGGTGTGGCAGCGGCCCGCCGACGCCTTCGTGGCCCGCTTCCTCGGCTTCGAGAACGTCGTCGAGGTGACGGTCGCCGACGGCGTCGCCGTCACCCCCTGGGGCAAGGTACCGGTGCCGCGGGACGCACCCGAGGGCCCGCGGCCGCTGCTGGTCCGGCCGGCCGGGGTGCGGCTGGTCCCGGCCGGGGAGGGGCTGCGGTGCACGGTGACCGCGCGCACCTTCCGCGGCACGCATGTCGCCGTGCGCCTTCAGCCGGAGGGCGCGCCCCCGCTGGAGGCGGCCTGCGCGCTCCGGGACGCCCCGGGGGTCGGGGACGTCGTCGGCGTGGAGTTCGACGGCGCGGAAATCGCTGTGCTGGGCTGATCATCGCCACCTAGGGTGAGCGGCATGACACGACTGGCTCACGAGCGCTACTGCGACGAGATCGCCTATCAGGTCGGCGAGTTGAGGTCGGTGGTGACCTCGGGGGTGGACCTGTCCCGCTCGGTGCCGACCACACCCGACTGGACGCTGGAACAGCTCGTCCGGCACCTCGGGGGCGCCTTGCGCTGGGCGGCCCTGATGGTGCGGGACGGGGCCGAGAAGGAAACCCCCGAGGAGGATGTGCCGGGCTTCGATGGGCCCGGGGCGCGCGGGGACGCCGCCGCGCTGGACGCCTGGCTGGCGGAGAGCGGCGACCTGGCCGTCGGCGCGCTCCGGGACGCCGGGCCGGACGCCCGGGTGTGGAGCTGGGCGGGCATCGAGAACGCCGGCTTCTGGGCCCGCCGTATGACCCACGAGGTGACCGTGCACCGCGCGGACGCCACGCTCGCCGCCGGACTGCCCTACGAGGTCGCGCCCGAGGTGGCAGCCGACGCGGTCGACGAGTGGCTGGAGATAGTGGAGTGGGCGCAGCGGACGCTGCCCGACGACGAGGTGCACGGGCTGCGCGGACCCCTGCGCACGATCCACCTGCACGCCACCGACACCGCGCCCGAGGTGAACGCCGAGCGAAGCGGGATGGGGGTCCCTCCGCCCGAAGGGTGGGGGAGGCTGATCAGGCTGGACGAGAAGGGGGTGTCCTGGAGTCGCGGCCACGAGCAGGCCACGGTCACGCTGCGCGGGCCGCTCACCTGGGTGCTGCTCGCCTTCTACCGCCGTATCCCGCTGGACGATCCCCGCATCGAGGTCCTCGGTGAGCGCGCGGTGTTCGAACACTGGCTGGAGCGGGCCTCGTTCGGCTGACGGTCACGCCGACGGCGAGCGGCCCGCCCCCGGTTCGGGGACGGGCCGCAGGCGTATCCGTGGGACGTCAGCGCTGGCTGTTCGCCCCGCGGCGGCGCATGCCGAAGAAGACGGCGCCGCCACCGATGGCGACCAGGGCGGCCGCGACACCGGCGATCATGCCGGTGTTGGAGTTGGCGCCGGTCTCGGCGAGGTTGGAGTCACCGGCCGGGGACGGGGCGTTGTCGGACGTGTCCGCCGGGGGAGCGGCGCTCTCGCTCTCGCTCTCCGACGGGGCCGGGCTCGGCTCCTCGCTCTCCTCGGCCGGGGCCGAGGTCTCCTCCGACGGCGTCGGCTCGGGGGACGGGGACTCCTCGTCCTCCTTGCACGGCGTCGACGGCGTCACCAGGTTCGGCTTGATGTCCTCGTCCACGTACGGCTTGGCCGTGACGTGGATGCGGTACTCGGCGTTGGGCTTCCAGTCCTCCTCGAAGGTGATGGTGGTGCCCTGCTTGGAACCCTTGACCACCTGCTCGCCGACCTTCTCGATGTCGGCGCCGTTGTTCTGGAGGAACACGGTCACGGTGGCGGGGACGCCGGCCGGGTCGACGTCGGTGACGGTGATGACGCCCTTGTCACCGTCGCACTTGGCCTCGGCCGAGAACTCGTTGATGTTGCACGCCGCGGCGTTGCCGGCGGCACCGAGCGCGAGCGCGGCGGACGCGGAGACGACACCGAGGGCGCGCACGGAGCGGGTCACGGTACGGCGTGATACGGACAGAACTGCCACGTTTGTCCTTTACATGATGCGCAAATGCGGGGGGTTGAGGGAGGCGTGATGAAGAATCAGCACTCCCATGAGGCTCCCAGGTCTATAAGCGCCGCATAAGTAGTGTCAACGCATATGCCTACTGGGGACCCGGGCTTTGCCTATTTGTTAACCACCCGTACGTTTACGCGCCCTTGGGACCGCATCGATCCGACCGCAGCGTCCGAGAAGGGTCACCGACCGTGAACGCCTGCGCAGTTGGGGCAGCGGCAGGGTGACGACCCTGCCGCCACTCTACGTCGGCCTCAGCCCTCCACGGCCGCCGGGTCCATCCAGACGACCTCCCAGGTGTGGCCGTCGAGGTCGTCGAAGGAGCGGCCGTACATGAAGCCGAGGTCCTGGGTGTCGCCGGCGACGGAACCGCCCGCCGCCAGTGCCTTCTCCACCAGCTCGTCGACCTTCTCCCGGCTCTCGGCGCTCAGTGCCAGCAGCACCTCGCTGCTCGTGCGGGCGTCCGCGATCTCCTTCTTCGTGAACTGCGCGTACTTCTCCTTCGTCAGCAGCATCGCGACGATCGTGTCGCTGATCACGACGGACGCCGTGGACTCGTCGCTGAACTGCTCGTTGATGGAGTAGCCGAGCGCCGTGTAGAACGTCCGCGACGCGTCGATGTTCTCGACGGGCAGGTTCACGAAGATCATCTGCTGGTACATGACGGGGCCTCTCCCTGTAAGTGTCGCCGTTCGAGTGGGTAGACCCCGGGGCCGTGCGGAACTCATCGCCCAGGGGGAAGGTTTTTTCTGCCGTCTCCGCTCAGCCGCCCAGCGGCCACGCCGACAGCTCGGCCACCGCCACGGTGAGCGGCCCGAACAGGGCGAGCAGCGCGGCCGCGCGCAGGGCGGCGGCCCGGCGCAGCGTCCCGGCGGGCGCCCCCAGCCGCCGCAGCGAGGCCGTGGTGTCCGCGTGCGCCTGCTTCGCCTCGACGGCCGCGGTCAGCAGCGTCGCCACCGTGCAGCCGGCCACCAGCAGCACGCCGAGCACCACGAGCGGACCGGCCGACGGGTCGTCCCGGTCGTGCAGCGACGCCATCGCGTACGCGGCCGACACCACCGCGCAGACCACGCCCAGCGGGCGTCCGATGCGCGTCGCCTCCGTCATCAGCACCCGACCGGCCAGCAGCCGCAGCGCACCCGGCCGCACCGCCTGGAGCAGCCGCCCGCACAGATGGGTGAGCCCGGGCCCGACCAGAGCCAGTCCGAGGGAGGCGAGGGCCAGTCCGAGGAACGCAGCCGGACCGCCCTCGGTGCCGGTACGGCTCGCCAGCGCCTCCACCGCCAGCCCCACCGCGAGCACCGCGATCCCCCAGGGCAGCCCCGACGGCGCGGCGGTCGGCACGGGGGGCGGCGGGACGACGGCGGGGGAGGCGTCGGTGGTCTCCTCCGGCGCATCGGCCGAGGGCGTGTCCGCGCCGTCCCGTTCCGGCGCGGGCGCCTCCGTGGCCGTGCGCCGCCCGTGCGCGGCGGCCCCGAGCTGCCTGCCGAACCGTCCGTACGCGCCGAAGGACTCCTGCACCGGGGTGCGCCGGTAGGCGCCGAACCGGCCGTACGCCCGTGCCGCCCGGCCCGCGCCCGTCACCGGCTCGCGCGGCCGCAGCGCCGTCGCCACCGCGGCCGACGCGCTCAGCGGCACCAGGGCCAGCAGTGTCAGCGCGGCCGGCAACGGCAGGCGACGCCCGGCGGCCAGAAACTCCTGCGCGCTCCCGCCGAGGGACATCCCGGTCAGGTCGCCGCGCAACTGGAGGAACACCAGCAGCGCCAGCGCCGAGCCGAGCGCGCAGGACAGGGCCGTGGTCGCCGCGGAGATCACCATCAGCTTGACCGGGCCGAGCCCGACCGCCGACAGACCGGGCCGGGGCCGGGTCGCCGGATCGGTGCGGGCGACCGCGACCGCGAGATAGACGGTGGCCGCCAGCGGGGCCGTGCACCAGGCCAGCCGGAGCGCGGAGGCGGCGGGGTCGGGGTGGCTCAGCGCGTGGCCGAGGGCGCTCAGCAACAGGAAACCCGTGCCGGCCGACGCGCCCGCGACGAGGAGCCGGCGGACCTGTACGGCGGGCTGGGCCCCGAGGGTCAGACGGAGAGCGAGCACGCCGCCCGGCCTTCCGACTCGGCCGGTCCGGAGACCGGGGGGAGGTGCACGGTCCGCACGCACCGCCCGTCGAGCAGGGACACCGTGCGGTCGGCGAGGGCCGCGGTCTGCGCCTCGTGCGTCGCCAGAACCACGGTGATGCCGTGCGAGCGGGCCGCCGTGGTCAGCGTGCGCAGCACGTGGGCGCGGTCGACGCGGTGCAGCGGCGCGGTCGGCTCGTCGGCGAACAGCACCGACGGCGCCGGGGCGAGCGCCCGGGCGATGCACACCCGCTGGCGCTCCGCGTGGGTCAGCTCCACGGGGTTCCTGCGCGCGCGGTCGCCGACGTCGAGACGCTCCAGCCACTCCTGGGCGGCCGCCTTGGCGCGGCGGCGTCCCGTGCCGCGCAGCATGAGGGGCAACGCGGCGTTCTCCCACACGTTCAGCTCGGGAACCAGCACCGGGGCCGGGTCGATCCAGCCGAACCGGTCGCGACGCAGCCGCTCCCGGGCCGCAGGGCCCATGGTGTGGACGGGCACGCTGTTGAACCAGACCTCGCCGTCGTTCGCGGGCACCAGGCCGGACAGGCAGCGCAGCAGGGTCGATTTGCCGCTGCCGCGCGGGCCTGAGACGGCGAGGATCTCGCCCTCCCGGACGCCGAGCGAGACCCCGCTCAGGCCGGGCGAGCCGTCGTCGTGACGGAAGTGCAGGGCGCGCGCCCAGAGCACGTCGTTGTCCGGTGGGGCCACCATGGCGTACACCTCGGTTCGGATCGGAAATGCCGTGCGCTCTTCGGGTTTATCCCCCGTCCGGGGGAACGAAGGGCGGGCCGATCGGTCACTGGGCACGCTAGGCAGGCGGTGGCGGGCGGCCGGACAGCACGCGGCCCCGGGCCGCCGTTTCTCACTCGAACGGCGGCACCGGGGCCGGTGTTGATCATTCAAAGGGAAGATCGGTACCTCGGACGGCCGATGTCCGCGATCAGCTCGTCGGACTACAGCTTGGTCCACGCCTCCGTGAGCGTCGCGCGCAGGATCTGCTCGATCTCGTCGAACGTCTCCTGGTCGGAGATCAGCGGCGGCGCGAGCTGGATGACCGGGTCGCCGCGGTCGTCGGCCCGGCAGTACAGGCCGTTCTCGAACAGCTTCTTGGAGAGGAAGCCGTACAGCACGCGCTCGGTCTCGTCGGCGTCGAAGGACTCCTTGGTCGCCTTGTCCTTGACCAGCTCGATGCCGTAGAAGAAGCCGTTGCCGCGGACGTCGCCGACGATCGGCAGGTCGTGCAGCTTCTCCAGGGTGGAGCGGAACGCGCCCTCGTTGTCGAGGACGTGCTGGTTGAGGCCCTCGCGCTCGAACAGGTCGAGGTTGGCGAGACCGACCGCCGCCGACACCGGGTGGCCGCCGAAGGTGTAGCCGTGGAGGAAGGTGTTGTCGCCCCGGTAGAACGGCTCGGCGAGCCGGTCGGAGACGATGCACGCGCCGATCGGGGAGTAGCCGGAGGTCATGCCCTTGGCGCAGGTGATCATGTCCGGGACGTAGCCGAACTTGTCGCAGGCGAAGGTCGTGCCGAGCCGGCCGAAGGCGCAGATGACCTCGTCGGAGACCAGCAGCACGTCGTACTTGTCGCAGATCTCGCGGACCCGCCGGAAGTAGCCGGGCGGGGGCGGGAAGCAGCCGCCCGCGTTCTGCACGGGCTCCAGGAAGACCGCGGCGACCGTGTCCGGGCCCTCGAAGAGGATCTGCTGCTCGATCTGGTCGGCGGCCCAGCGGCCGAACGCCTCCGGGTCGTCACCGTGGATCGGCGCCCGGTAGATGTTGGTGTTCGGCACCTTGTGCGCGCCCGGGACGAGCGGCTCGAAGGGGGCCTTGAGGGCCGGAAGACCGGTGATGGACAGGGCGCCCTGCGGGGTGCCGTGGTAGGCGACCGCGCGGGAGATGACCTTGTACTTGGTCGGCTTGCCGGTCAGCTTGAAGTACTGCTTGGCGAGCTTCCAGGCGGTCTCCACCGCCTCGCCGCCGCCGGTGGTGAAGAAGACCTTGTTGAGGTCGCCGGGGGCCTCGTGCGCGAGCCGCTCCGCGAGCTCGACGGCCTTGGGGTGGGCGTACGACCAGACCGGGAAGAACGCCAGTTCCTGCGCCTGCTTGGCGGCCGTCTCGGCGAGCTCCTGGCGGCCGTGGCCGGCCTGCACCACGAACAGGCCAGCCAGGCCGTCGAGGTAGCGCCTGCCCTTGTCGTCCCAGATGTGGGTGCCCTCACCGCGGACGATGGTGGGGACGGGCGCGTTCTCGTACGACGACATGCGGGTGAAGTGCATCCACAGGTGGTCGTACGCGGACTTGCTGAGGTCCTTGGGGGTGTCGGTGCTCACGGTTATCGGGTTCCCCACATGTAGGTCTGCTTCTTGAGCTTGAGGTAGACGAAACTCTCGGTCGAGCGCACGCCGGGCACGGCACGGATGCGCTTGTTGATGACCTCCAGCAGGTGGTCGTCGTCCTCGCAGACGATCTCGACCATCAGGTCGAAGGAGCCGGCGGTCATCACCACGTACTCGCATTCGGCCATCTCGGCCAGCGCCTCGGCGACGGCCTCCACGTCGCCCTCGACGTTGACGCCGACCATCGCCTGCCGGCGGAAGCCCACGGTGAGCGGGTCCGTGACGGCGACGATCTGCATCACGCCCTGGTCGAGCAGCTTCTGCACCCGCTGGCGCACGGCCGCCTCCGACAGGCCCACGGCCTTGCCGATCGCGGCGTACGGCCGGCGGCCGTCCTCCTGGAGCTGCTCGATGATGGCGAGGGAGACGGCGTCCAACTGCGGTCCGCCGCCGTTCTTGGACTCGCGGGAGTCCTTGGGGTCTGCGCTTCGACTGGCCACGAGGTCACTGTGCACGACGTATCGACAGTTTCGCAAGGCTCGAGCGATGAAATCCGTTGTTAACGAAGCTCGTGCTTGCGGATTTCGCAGATGCCGGGGGATCGGGGGTGTTGAAAACGTCAGCCGTCCGTCTAGGGTGGGTGTCTCAGGGGTTGGACACCTCTACCCGCACACACCCGACACCCCGGGCACCCACGAGGAACACCAGGAGGGCCTGCAGTGAGCACCGAGCTGCGTCGTCTGCGCAACTACATCGGCGGTGAGTTCCGGGACGCCGCCGACGGACGGACCACCGAGGTGGTCAATCCCGCGACCGGCGAGGCGTACGCGACGGCTCCGCTGTCCGGTGCCGCGGACGTCGACGCCGCGATGGCGGCCGCCGCCGAGGCCTTCCCCGGCTGGCGCGACACCACCCCGGCCGAGCGGCAGAGGGCGCTGCTGAAGGTCGCGGACGCCTTCGAGGAGCGCGCCGAGGAACTCATCGCCGCCGAGGTGGAGAACACGGGCAAGCCCACCGGGCTGACCCGCACCGAGGAGATCCCGCCGATGGTGGACCAGATCCGCTTCTTCGCGGGCGCGGCGCGGATGCTCGAGGGCAAGGGCGCCGGCGAGTACATGGAGGGCCTGACCTCCTTCGTGCGCCGTGAGCCGGTCGGCGTCTGCGCCCAGGTCGCGCCCTGGAACTACCCGATGATGATGGCCGTGTGGAAGTTCGCCCCGGCGATCGCCGCGGGCAACACGGTGGTCCTGAAACCCTCGGACACCACCCCGGCCTCCACCGTCCTGATCGCCGAGATCCTCGGCTCGATCCTGCCCAAGGGCGTCTTCAACGTCGTCTGCGGCGACCGTGACACCGGCCGTCTGATGGTCGAGCACCCGACCCCGGCGATGGCCTCCATCACCGGCTCGGTGCGCGCGGGCATGGCGGTCGCCGAGTCCGCCTCCAAGGACCTCAAGCGGGTCCACCTGGAGCTGGGCGGCAAGGCCCCGGTCGTGGTCTTCGAGGACGTCGACATCGCCAAGGCCGTGGCGGGCATCTCCGAGGCCGGATACTTCAACGCCGGCCAGGACTGCACGGCCGCCACGCGCGTACTGGTGCACGAGTCCGTGCACGACGAGTTCGTCCAGGCGCTCGCCAAGGCCGCCTCCGACATCAGGACCGGCATGCCCGACGACGAGGACGTTCTCTACGGGCCGCTCAACAACCCCAACCAGCTCAAGCAGGTCGAGACCTTCATCGAGCGGCTGCCCGCCCACGCGCGCGTCGAGGCCGGCGGCAAGCGGGTCGGCGACAAGGGCTACTTCTACGCGCCGACCGTGGTCTCGGGCCTGAAGCAGGACGACGAGATCATCCAGAAGGAGGTCTTCGGCCCGGTCATCACCGTCCAGTCCTTCACGGACGAGGACCAGGCCGTCGAATACGCCAACGGCGTGGAGTACGCGCTGGCTTCGTCGGTGTGGACCAAGGACCACGCCCGCGCGATGCGGATGTCGAAGAAGCTGGACTTCGGCTGCGTGTGGATCAACACGCACATCCCGCTGGTCGCGGAGATGCCGCACGGCGGCTTCAAGAAGTCGGGCTACGGCAAGGACCTGTCGGCCTACGGCTTCGACGACTACACGCGGATCAAGCACGTGATGACGTCCCTGGAGGACTAGCGGGCAGGAGGTCGGCCCCGGACGGTGCGGCGCACCGTCCGGGGCCGACCTGTTTCCGGAGGGCATCCGGAGCAACTTTTTGAACGCGTTCAACTTCAGGCGTACGCTCCTGTCATGAGCGACAGAGCCGCCCTGCTCAAGGGCATTCGCGTGTGGCTGGTGTTCTTCGTCGTCTGCCTGGTGCTCAGCGGGATCACGGCCTTCCCGCTCGTGCACGAACTGCGCTGGACCGAAGAGGTGTTGCGGTCCCTCGGGGCGCCCGAGCACCTGCCCGGCCTCATGGAGTGGATCGAACGCGTACGGGACGGGCTCGACACCACCGACGCCGACCACCCCTTCCTGCTCTACGGCACCGACTGGCTGGCCTTCGCCCACCTCGTCATCGCGGTCGCCTTCCTCGGCCCGTACCGGGACCCCGTACGCAACGTCTGGGTCGTGGAGTTCGGCCTGATCGCCTGCGCCGGCGTCATCCCCCTCGCTCTGATCTGCGGGCCGATCCGCGGCATCCCCTTCTGGTGGAGCGTTCTCGACATGGCGTTCGGGGTGTTCGGCGCCGTCCCGCTGTACATCGTCAGGAAGAGGATCAAGCGACTGGAGGCGCTGACGGAGGCAGCTGTCCCCGGGGCCGCCGCCGCGCCCGCTCAGTAGGTTGGGCACATGACGGGAGAACGGGTGGGCGGAGCCGTCACGTGGGGGCTCCTGGGCGCATGGGTCGTGCACGATCTCGAGGAACTGGCCACCGTGCCGGGATGGTTGCGGCGCAACGTGCCCGAGTTGCGGAAGCGGTTCCCCCAGGTGCCGGAGGGGGTGTGGCGGCGGGCCGAGACCATGGGCGCGGCCGAATTCGCCACCGCCGTCGGGGTGATGGGCGCCGTCGTCGGAACCGCGGCGGCCGCCGGACGGCTCACCGGCGGACGGTCCGGCTTCTACCAGTCCGCACTGACCGGCTTCGGACTGCACGGCGTGATGCACATGGCCCAGGCCGCGGCCGTACGCGGCTACACCCCCGGCTCGGTGACGTCACCGCTGGTCGTCCTGCCGTTCACGCTGTGGGCGCGGGGGCGGCTGCGGAAGGCCGGGGTGCTGCGTCCGGCACGGCCGCGTGACGCGGTGGCCGGGCCGGCGGCCGCCGCGGCGGCCACGGTCGCCTCGCACGTCGTGGCGCGCCGGCTGCTCGGTCGAGGTGACGGGGGAGGAGGACGGCACGCTGCGCGTCACGACGGCTCGGCGCGCCGGCCGTCATGACGTCAGACGACCGCGCAGCGCGCACAGGACGTCGACGCGGTTCGTGGTGATCGAGTCCACGCCCGCGGCCAGCAGGCGGCGCATCGAGCGGCGGGTGTCCGGGGTCCACACCGACAACAGGAAGCCGTCGCGGTGGACGCGGTCCGCGAGGGCCCGGTCCACCAGGCTGAAGCGGTAGTTGAGCCAGCGCGGCCGGACCGCCTCCAGCACTCCCGCGCGCACCGGCGCGCGGGAGGTGTGGGTGAGCGCGATCTCCGCGTCCGGGTCCACCGCACGCACGGCCAGCATGGCGGGGGCGCCCGCGCAGTAGTAGACGCGGTCCTGCGCGCCCTGCTGCCGGACGACGTCCACGATCCGGCGCACGGCGCGCTCGCCCGGGGCGCCGGGCAGGTCGATCATCACGCGGCTGCCCCCGGTCGCCCCCAGCGCGTCGGCGAGGGCGGGCACCCCGCCGCCCGTCACCTCGCGCACCTCGTCCCAGGTGAGGGACGCGAGGGGACGGTCGTGGTCCCACAGGCGTTCGAGCGTCGCGTCGTGCAGCAGTACCGGAACGCCGTCCCGGGTGAGCCGTACGTCGATCTCGACCGCATCCGCCGCTCGCCCGATCGCCGAGCGCAGGGAGGGGAGGGTGTTCTCCCGGACGCGGTAGGGGTCGCCGCGGTGGGCCACGGCGGTCACGTTCTGCATGGTGCCCTTCGCGGGATGGTCAGGAGGCGAGCCAGGAGGCGGTGTACGAGTCGATCTCGGCGGTGATCCGCGCCTTGCCGGCCGGGTCGAGGAAGGACGCCTCGACCGCGTTCTTCGCCAGGTCCGCCAGGCCCCGCTCGTCGAGGTCCAGCAGGCGGGCGGCGACCGCGTACTCGTTGGCGAGGTCGGTGCCGAACATCGGCGGATCGTCGGAGTTGACCGTCACCAGCACCCCGGCCCGGGTGAACTCCTTGATCGGGTGCTCGTCCAGGGTGGTGACCGCGCGGGTGGCGATGTTGGACGTCGGGCAGACCTCCAGCGGGATGCGCCGCTCGGCCAGGTGCTGCAGCAGCTTCGGGTCCTGCGCGGCGCTCGTGCCGTGGCCGATGCGCTCGGCGCCCAGTTCGTTCAGCGCGTCCCAGATCGTCTCCGGTCCCGTGGTCTCGCCCGCGTGCGGCACCGAGCGCAGGCCGGCCGCGATGGCCCGGTCGAAGTACGGCTTGAACTGGGGGCGCGGCACGCCGATCTCCGGGCCGCCCAGGCCGAACGAGACCAGGCCCTCCGGGCGCAGCCGGTCGTCGGTGGCGAGCCGCGTGGTCTCCTCGGCGGCCTCGAGACCGGCCTCGCCCGGGATGTCGAAGCACCAGCGCAGCACGGTGCCCAGCTCGCTCTCGGCCGCCTTGCGGGCGTCCTCGATCGCCTCCATGAAGGCACGCTCGTCGATCCCGCGACGGGTCGAGGAGAACGGGGTGATGGTCAGCTCGGCGTACCGCACCTGCTGCCGGGCCAGCTCACGGGCCACCTCGTACGTCAGCAGCCGCACGTCCTCGGGGGTGCGGATCAGGTCGACCACGGACAGGTACACCTCGATGAAGTGCGCGAAGTCCGTGAAGGTGAAGTAGTCCGCGAGGGCCTCGGGGTCGGTGGGGACCTTGGAGTCGGGGTGGCGGGCGGCCAGCTCCGAAACGATGCGGGGGGAGGCGGAGCCGACGTGGTGCACGTGCAGTTCGGCCTTGGGCAGTCCGGCGATGAAGGCGTGCAGGTCACGGACCTGTCCGGCGGTGGCCGAGGTGTCGTGGTGGTCGGTCAAGGTTCCTCCCCGGGAACGGCGTCCCGGTCCGGGTCACGGCGGGACGCGGATGATCGGCTGATCGGTGGTGCGGGGATCATCGTAGGCCCGGCGTACGCGCGCGGGGTGCGGGCCGTAGCATGACGGTTCGTCCGAGGAAGGGGTCGCAGCGCATGTCCGACGACGCACCGGCACCGGGGCCAGGGGACCGCACGGGGGACGGAGTGCCTCCGGCGGGTTCGTCCACCCCTGACGCGTGGCCGGCGCCGGCCGACGGCGGGGCGCCGCACGTCGCCCCCCTGGACGGCTCGCTGGTGGACGCGCGGACCACGGAGACGGGGCGCGCGGCGCCGCCGCGGGATCGGGACCCGGACGCGTCCGCGGCCGATCCCTGGGCGCTGCCCGGGGACCGTGTGGCGGGCTCCGGCGGGCCGGGCGAGACCGTGGTGGCGGGGGAGAACGCGGCGTGGTCGTCGCCCACCGTGCACGACCGGTCGGCGCCGGGTGCTTTCGGTGCGGCCGGGGCGTCGGGTTCGTCCGGGGCGTCCGCCGTGCACGACCAGCAGACGGTGACGTCCTTCCCGGCGGCCCCCGACACGACGCCGCCCGCACCGGCGTACGGCGGCGGTCCGTGGGCCGGGCCCTCAGGGGCGACCGGCCCCGTGCCGCAGGCCGCCGCTCGCCCGGCGGCCGCCGATCCGTTCGCGCCTCCGGCCGCGGGGGCTGCCGCGGGGGCGGCGGCCGTTCCGCCGCCGCCGATCGGGCCGGAGGGGCCGGGTCAGGTGCTGTACGGCTATCCCCAGGTGGGGTACCCGGGTGGTGCGCCCGCGCAGGGGTACGCCGGATGGGGCGGGGTACCGCCTCTGCCGAGCAACGGCATGGGTGTCGCCTCCCTGGTGCTGGGGATCGTCGCGGCGGCCGCGTTCTGTCTGTGGCCGGTGGCCATCGTGCTGGGTGTCCTCGCGGTGATCTTCGGTGCGATCGGGCGTGGCAAGGCGAATCGGGGCGAGGCGACGAACGGCGGGCAGGCTCTGGCGGGGGTCATCTGCGGGGCCGTGGGCGGCACGTTGGCGCTTGCGTTCGGCGTGATCGTGCTGGTCACTTGAGCGGGGCTCCTTCGAACGGGGTTCACCTCCGAGGCGTGGGGGCGCGCGCTATGCCGTTGATCGTCCCGGCGTTGGAACGGTGCTGCTGCGCCCACCCGTGCCGCCCTAGCGGCACGACTGCCCGCAGCGGCGGTGGGCGGTTTCAGCGGTCGCGGCGGTAGCGCCCTTCAGGGGCGCGGGGAACTGCGCGATCAGCCTGGGACTGCCCGCAGCCGGCGCTGCAGAGGTGCCGCTTGCGCCCACCCGTGCCGCCCTAGCGGCACGACTGCCCGCAGCGGCGGTGGGCGGTTTCAGCGGTCGCGGCGGTAGCGCCCTTCAGGGGCGCGGGGGCCTGCGCGATCAGCCTGGGACTGCCCGCAGCCGGCGTTGCAGAGGTGCCGCTTGCGCCCACCCGTGCCGCCCTAGCGGCACGACTGCCCGCAGGCGGCGGTGCGTCACTTTCCGCGGCCGTGGCGGAAGCGCCCTCCAGGGGCGCGGGGAACTGCGCGGCCAGCCAGGGACTGCCCGCAGCCGGCGTTGCAGAAAGCCGCTGTGCCCGCCCACGACTGCCCGCAGCGGCGGTGAGTCACATATGAGCGCCCAGGCGGTAGCGCCCCTCAGGGGCGCGGGGAACTGCGCGATCGGCCAGGGACTGCCCGCGGACGGCGTTGCACCGGTGCCGTCCGCGGCCTCGCGTCACGCCTCTCGCAGCCGCCTCCGTGCCTCCATCAGGGCGAAGCCCAGGAGGTTCGGGCCGCGCCAGCGGGTCGGGTCGTTCGCCGCGTCCGCGTCGGCCGCCAGGCCTATGCCCCAGACCCGGTCGACAGGGCTCGCCTCGACCAGGACGCGGTCGCCCGTGCCCAGCAGGAAGGACCGCAGCTCACCGTGAGCCGCGAACTTGTGCACGCTGCCTTCCACGACGATCCCGAACCGCTCCCGCCGCCAGACCTCCTCGTCGAAGCCCTTGACCAGGCGTCCGGCCTTCTTCGCCGCCGAGGGGTGCTCCGCGGCCAGGACGCGCCGCTCGCCCTCCGCGTCCCCGAAGAGGCGGGCCTTGGCCGCCATCATCCAGTGCTCCGCCGTCGCGTACTCCACGCCGTCGACGGTGAACGGGGACGGCCACCACTGGCTCAGGCAGCTCGCCCCGACGCGTCCGTCGGGCAGCGGCCGGTGTCCCCAGAAGTGCAGGTACTTCACCCGCTCCCCGGCCCGCACCGCCTCGATCAACGCCTCCCGGGATGCCACCGTCCGCACGGTTCCGTCCATGCTCGCCCCCTCATGTCGATCCGAGCGCAGAGGAGTCTCGCAGGCACCACTGACAATCCGTCCTGCCTTTTCCGCAGCCACTCGACACCTGGTCGACAGATTCCGTCGCGTAACCAAATGGCAACAACGGAATCACTTGTTGGAGTGCCTCTGCTCTGTCAGGATCGGCACTCAAATCGAGCTCAAGCCACGCCGCCCCCTCGGGGAAACGGAGGAGAGCGACATGCACCAACCCGGCTCCACCCCGCAGGACCGCTTCCCGGCCGCCGAACGTTTCGCGGACGGCGCGCAGTTCATCGCGGGCCGTCTGACGAAGGGCACCTCGGGGCGCACCCACGCGGTGGTCGACCCGGCCACCGGCGCGGAGGTGTTCACCTACGACCTCGCCGGCGCCGACGACGTCGACGCGGCCGTCACCGCCGCACGGGAGGCCTTCCCGGCCTGGGCGGCCGCCACCCCCGGCGAGCGCTCCGACGCCCTGCACCGGTTCGCCGCCGCCGTCGCCGAGCGGGCGGAGGACTTCGCCCGCGCCGAGTCGCTCCAGTGCGGCAAGCCACTGAAGCTGACGCGCGAGTTCGACGTGCCGGGCACGATCGACAACATCGCCTTCTTCGCGGGCGCCGCCCGGCACCTCGCGGGCCAGTCGGCCGGCGAGTACTCGGGCGACCACACCTCCTACGTCCGGCGCGAGCCCATCGGCGTCGTCGGCTCCATCGCCCCCTGGAACTACCCGCTGCAGATGGCCGCGTGGAAGATCCTCCCGGCGATCGCCGCGGGCAACACGATCGTGCTGAAGCCCGCCGAGCTCACCCCGCTGACCTCGCTGCTGTTCGCACAGGCCGCCACCGACGCCGGCATCCCCGCCGGCGTGATCAACATCGTCACCGGCACCGGCAAGGAGGCCGGCGAGCACCTGGTCGGCCACCCCGACGTGGCCATGACCTCCTTCACCGGATCCACCGCCGTCGGCAAGCGCGTCGCGGAGATCGCCACCGCCACCGTCAAGCGCCTCCACCTGGAGCTCGGCGGCAAGGCGCCCTTCGTGGTCTTCGACGACGCCGACCTCGACGCGGCCGTCAACGGCGCAGTCGCGGGCGCCCTCATCAACACCGGCCAGGACTGCACCGCCGCCACGCGCGCGTACGTGCAGCGCCCCCTCTACGAGGCCTTCGTCGAGCGCACCGCCGCGCTGATGGAGACCGTCCGGCTGGGCGACCCCTTCGCCCCCGGCACCGACCTCGGCCCGCTGGTCTCCCACGCCCAGCGCGACCGGGTGGCCGGATTCGTCGACCGCGCGCGTGCCTACGCGCGCGTGGTGACCGGCGGTGAGACACCTCTGGGCGATCTGTCCGGCGGCGCGTACTATCGCCCCACGCTGATCGCCGGCGCCGCGCATGACAGCGAGGTCGTGCAGTCGGAGATCTTCGGACCGGTGCTGGTCGTGCTGCCCTTCGACACCGACGACGAGGGCATCGCACTCGCCAACGACACCCCGTACGGGCTCGCCGCCTCCGCGTGGAGCCGGGACGTGTACCGCACGGGACGGGCCACCCGCGAGATCAAGGCGGGGTGCGTGTGGATCAACGACCACATCCCGATCATCAGCGAGATGCCGCACGGCGGCTACAAGGCGTCCGGCTTCGGCAAGGACATGTCCGCGTACTCCTTCGAGGAGTACACCCAGATCAAGCACGTCATGTTCGACAACACCGCGGTGGTCCGCAAGGACTGGCACCGCACCGTCTTCGGGGACCGATAGCAGCCAGGCCGCCCGACCCGCGGCCACTTCCCGAAAGGGCACCACGCGCATGGAGCAGTACGAGCCCGACCGCCTCTCGCCGGTCCAGCAGGCCGCGATACGGCGCAGTTTCCGCAACGGCAGGGCGGCCCTGTCCCGCCGCTCCCTGCTGCGCGCCTCGGCGGGCGGCGCGCTCGCGGTCGGCGGCCTGGGCGCGCTGAGCGCCTGCGGCATCCCCCCGGCGGGGAACACCGAGGGCGGCGTCTCCGCGGAGGACCACTCGGCGAAGGAGAAGAGCGTGAACTTCTCCAACTGGACCGAGTACATGGACATCGACGACAGCGGCCGCCGGCACCCCACGCTGGAGGCGTTCACCAAACGCACCGGCATCAAGGTCAAGTACACCGAGGACATCAACGACAACACCGAGTTCTTCGGCAAGATCAAGCCGCAGCTCGCCGCGCGCCAGGACACCGGCCGCGACATCATCGTCCTCACCGACTGGCTGGCCGCCCGGCTGATCCGCCTCGGCTGGGTGCAGAAGCTCGACGCGTCCAACCTGCCGCACGCCTTCGCCAACGTGGCCTCCTCGTACCGCACCCCCGACTGGGACCCGGGCCGCGCCTACTCGTACCCCTGGCAGGGCATCGCGACCGTCATCGCGTACAACAAGAAGGCGCTCGACGGGGTCGAGGTGAAGACCTTGTCCGACCTGCTGGACAACCCGAGGCTCAAGGGCCGGGTCGGGCTGCTCACCGAGATGCGCGACACCATGGGCATGACGCTGCTCGACATGGACAAGGACCCGCGGTCCTTCAGCGCCGACGACTACGACGCCGCCCTCGCCCGGCTGCAGAAGTCCGTCGACAAGGGGCAGATCCGCCGCTTCACCGGCAACGACTACACCTCGGACCTCACCAAGGGCGACCTCGCGGCGTGCGTCGCGTGGGCCGGTGACGTCGTCCAGCTCCAGGCCGACAACCCGGACATCGGCTTCGTCATCCCGGACAGCGGCTACATGCTCTCCAGCGACAACATGCTGATCCCCAACAAGGCCCGGCACAAGACGAACGCCGAGCGCCTGATCGACTACTACTTCGAGCCGCAGCCGGCCGCCCAGCTCGCCGCCTACATCAACTTCGTCTGTCCGGTCGACGGGGTGAAGGAGGAGCTCGCGAAGCTCGACGAGGACGCGGCGAACAACCCGCTGATCCTCCCCGACAAGGCCATGCAGGCCAAGTCCCGTGCCTTCCGCTCCCTGAGCTCCGAGGAAGAGACGGCATTCGAAGGCAAGTTCGCGAAGCTCACTGGGGCGTGACGAGATGAAGACCACCGAAGAGACCACCACGGCCGGCGGCGGTGACGTCCGCCTCACCGGGATCAGCAAGACCTACGGCGACTTCACCGCCGTGCACCCGCTCGACCTGACCGTCCCCGAGGGCTCCTTCTTCGCCCTGCTCGGCGCGTCCGGCTGCGGCAAGACCACCACCCTGCGCATGATCGCCGGCCTGGAGGAGCCCACCGGGGGCACCGTCCACCTCGGCGACCAGGACGTCACCGCGCTGCCGCCGTACAAACGGCCGGTGAACACGGTCTTCCAGTCCTACGCCCTCTTCCCGCATCTCGACATCTACGAGAACGTCGCCTTCGGCCTGCGCCGGCGCGGCATCAAGAGCGTGAAGAAGCAGGTCGAGGAGATGCTGGAGCTGGTCCAGCTCGGTGAGCAGGCGCGCAAGAAGCCGCACCAGCTCTCCGGCGGCCAGCAGCAGCGCGTCGCCGTGGCCCGCGCGTTGATCAACCACCCGAAGGTGCTCCTCCTCGACGAGCCGCTCGGCGCCCTGGACCTGAAGCTGCGCCGCCAGATGCAGCTGGAGCTCAAGCGCATCCAGACCGAGGTCGGCATCACCTTCGTGCACGTCACCCACGACCAGGAGGAGGCCATGACGATGGCCGACTGCGTCGCGGTGATGAACGCCGGCCGGGTCGAGCAGCTCGGCACCCCCGCCGACCTGTACGAGAACCCCCGCACCACCTTCGTCGCGAACTTCCTCGGCACCTCCAACTTCATCGAGGCCGAGGTGGATGCCACGTCGGGCGACGACATCGTGCTCAAGGCGGGCGGAGGCAAGCTGGTGCTGCGCCGGGCCCGCGCGAGCGCGCCCGCCACCACGGGCGGCAAGATCCTGGCCGGGGTGCGCCCGGAGAAGATCTCCCTCACGCACGCCGACGACGCCGGCGAGATACCCGAGGGCCGCAACCGGATCACGGGCCGGATCACCGAGTCCAGCTTCATCGGCGTCTCCACGCAGTTCGTCGTCGACAGCCCGGTCTGCTCCGACTTCGAGGTCTACGTGCAGAACATCGACCGCGACGACCGGCTGGTACCCGGCGCCGAGGTCGTCCTGCACTGGAACCCGGATCACACCTTCGGTCTCGACGCGGCACAGTCCCTGCTTGCCGGGACCGTGGGCTCCGCGGGCGTCGGGACGGTCGAGGAAGAGGTCGCCTGATGACCACGGTCACCGAGGCGCCGCCGACGCCGGCGCCCGTCGCCCCCGAGAAGAAACCGCCGCGCAGACGCGGCCGCTGGACGCCGTACCTGCTCCTGCTGCCCGGTCTGCTCTGGCTCGTGGTCTTCTTCGCGCTGCCGGTGATCTACCAGGCCTCCACGTCCGTGCAGACGGGCTCCCTGGAGGAGGGCTACAAGGTCACCTGGCACTTCGCCACCTACTGGGACGCGCTGTCCGAGTACTGGCCGCAGTTCGTCCGCTCGGTGCTCTACGCGGCCTCCGCGACCGTGCTGTGCCTGCTGTTCGGCTACCCGCTGGCGTACCTGATCGCCTTCCGCGCGGGACGCTGGCGCAACCTGATCATGATCCTGGTGATCGCGCCGTTCTTCACCAGCTTCCTGATCCGCACCCTCGCCTGGAAGACGATCCTCGCCGACGGCGGCCCGGTGGTCGGCGCCCTGGACGCGCTGCACGTCCTGGACGTCACCGCCTTCCTCGGCTGGACCGCCGGCGACCGGGTGCTCGCCACCCCGCTCGCGGTGGTGTGCGGTCTGACGTACAACTTCCTGCCCTTCATGATCCTGCCGCTCTACACCTCGCTGGAGCGGATCGACCCCCGGCTGCACGAGGCCGCGGGCGACCTCTACGCCAAGCCGTCGACCACCTTCCGCAAGGTCACCTTCCCGCTGTCGATGCCGGGCGTGGTCTCCGGCACGCTGCTGACCTTCATCCCGGCGTCCGGCGACTACATCAACTCGGACCTGCTCGGCTCCACCGACACCCGGATGGTCGGCAACGTCATCCAGTCGCAGTTCCTGCGGATCCTGGACTACCCGACGGCCGCCGCGCTCTCGTTCATCCTGATGGCCGCGATCCTCGCCGTCGTCACGGTCTACATCCGCAAGTCCGGCACGGAGGATCTGGTTTAAATGGCCTTCGTCAATTGGTTCAGGCGCAACCTGGTCGTCGTCGCGGGTCTGCTGACGCTGGCGTACCTCCTGCTGCCGAACGTCGTCGTCACGGTGTTCTCCTTCAACCAGCCGAAGGGGCGCTTCAATTACCAGTGGCAGGAGTTCTCCACCGACGCGTGGCGGGATCCGTGCGGGGTCTCCGGGCTGTGCGAGTCGCTCGGCCTCAGCCTGCAGATCGCCTTCTGGGCCACGCTCGGCGCCACGCTGCTCGGCACGCTGATCGCGTTCGCGCTGGTCCGCTACCGGTTCCGCGCCCGCGGGGCGGTCAACTCGCTGATCTTCCTGCCGATGGCGATGCCCGAGGTGGTGATGGCGGCCTCGCTGCTCACCCTGTTCCTCAACATGGGCGCCGAGCTGGGTTTCTGGACGATCCTGATCGCCCACATCATGTTCTGCCTCAGCTTCGTCGTGGTCGCCGTGAAGGCGCGCGTGATGTCGATGGACCCCCGGCTCGAGCAGGCCGCGCAGGACCTGTACGCCGGGCCGGTGCAGACGTTCCTGCGGGTCACGCTGCCGATCGCCGCCCCCGGTATCGCGGCGGGCGCGCTGCTCGCCTTCGCCCTCTCCTTCGACGACTTCATCATCACCAACTTCAACGCCGGTTCGACCGTCACCTTCCCGATGTTCGTCTGGGGCTCCGCGCAGCGCGGCACGCCCGTCCAGATCAACGTCATCGGCACGGCCATGTTCGTCGTCGCCGTGGCTCTGGTGCTGGTCTCCATGGCCGTCGGCAACCGCCGCAAGCGGCAGAAGGCATAACCCGCGATTCCACAGTCCCCAGTAGGGAGTTGAGATCATGGCCCCGAGCGCCATGAGCCGTTGGACGCAGTCCCTCTCCGAGGCCCGGCCGGTCTCCTACTGGCTGGACGACCCCGGCCGCCCCGCCCCCGAGCCGGCCCTGACCGGGCGGACCACCTGTGACCTGCTGGTCGTGGGCGGCGGCTACAGCGGACTGTGGACCGCGCTGATCGCCAAGGAGCGCGACCCCTCACGGGACGTCGTGCTCGTCGAGGGCCGCGAGGTGGGCTGGGCGGCCTCCGGCCGCAACGGCGGGTTCTGCGCCGCCTCCCTCACCCACGGCCTGTCCAACGGACTCAGCCGCTGGCCGGACGAGATCCACACCCTGGAGCGGCTGGGCGCCCGCAACCTCGACGCCATCGAGGAGACGGTCGCCCGCCACTCCATCGACTGCGACTTCGAGCGCACCGGCGAGATCGACGTCGCCACCGAGCCGTACCAGGCGGAGGAACTGCGCGCCTGGTACGAGGAGACCGGCGCCCGCGGCCTCGCCGACGGCATCGAGTTCCTCGACGCCGACGCGGTGCGCGAGCAGGTCGACTCGCCCACCTTCCTGGCGGGCCTGTACGACCGCCGCGGCGTGGCCATGCTCAACCCGGCCCGCCTCGCCTGGGGCCTGAAGCGTGCCTGCCTCGACCTCGGGGTGCGCTTGTACGAGCACACGCCCGCCCTCACCCTCCGGCAGTACGGCGCCGGCATGTCCGTGCGCACCCCGTACGGGGCGATCCGCGCCCGCCGGGTCGCGCTCGGCACCAACGTCTTCCCCAGCCTGGTCCGCCGCGTCCGTCCCTACACCGTCCCGGTCTACGACTACGCCCTGATGACCGAGCCGCTCACCGACGAGCAGCTCGACTCCATCGGCTGGAAGAACCGCCAGGGGCTCGGCGACAGCGCCAACCAGTTCCACTACTTCCGGCTCTCCTCCGACAACCG
This sequence comes from Streptomyces sp. NPDC014764, assembly GCF_043082785.1. Classification (NCBI taxonomy): domain Bacteria; kingdom Bacillati; phylum Actinomycetota; class Actinomycetes; order Kitasatosporales; family Streptomycetaceae; genus Streptomyces; species Streptomyces sp. NPDC014764. Next base: position 119,495 of record NZ_JBIBXY010000015.1, read on the forward strand.
CATCCTGTGGGGCGGCTACGACGCGATCTACCCGTACGGCGGCCGGGTGCGCGCCGAGTACGACGACCGGCCCGACACGTACGCCAGGCTCGCGGGCCACTTCTTCACCTGCTTCCCGCAGCTGGAAGGGGTGCGTTTCACCCACGCCTGGGGCGGCGCGATCGACACCTGCTCCCGCTTCTCGGCGTTCTTCGGCACCGCACACGCGGGCCGGGTGGCGTACGCGGCGGGTTACACCGGGCTCGGTGTCGGCGCGACGCGGTTCGGCGCGGAGGTGATGCTGGACCTCCTGGCGGGGGAGCGGACCGAGCGCACTGAGCTGGAGATGGTGCGCAGCAAGCCGCTGCCGTTCCCGCCGGAGCCGTTCGCCTGGACCGGCATCGCCCTCACCAAGTGGTCGCTGGCCAGGGCGGACGCGCACGAGGGCCGGCGGAACCTGTGGCTGCGGACGATGGACCGGCTGGGGCTGGGGTTCGACAGCTGAGCCTCCCCGGTGCCGGGCAGGGGCGTACGGGGTGCTGCGCGAGGTCTTGACAACCGAATTGGTCTGGACCAAATTGAGCGCGCTCCACCCTGCAACTCCCCCCTGCCCGGAGGCCCTTGTGGACCGCGCCAGACCCCACGCCCGCCGCCCCCTCGCCGTCCTGCTCACCGCCACCGCCGTCGCCGCGGCCGGCGTCACCGCCCTGACGCCGGACGCCCGCGCGGCCGACGCCGACCTCGCCCGCAACGGCGGCTTCGAGGCCGGCCTCGACGGCTGGAACTGCCCGGCCGGCGCCACCGTCACCTCACCCGTCCACAGCGGCGCCTCCGCCCTGAAGGCCACCCCGGCCGGGTCGGACAACGCCCGCTGCGCCCAGACGGTCACCGTGAAACCGGACTCCGCCTACACCCTCTCCGGCTACGTCCGCGGCGCCTACGTCTACCTCGGCGCGAGCGGCACCGGCACCACCGACGTCTCCACCTGGACCCAGTCAGCCCCCGACTGGCAGAAGCTCACCACGGCCTTCCGCACCGGCCCCTCCACCACCCGCGTCACTATCTACACCCACGGCTGGTACGGCACGGGCGCCTACCACGCGGACGACATCACCCTCACCGGCCCCGGCGGCGAGACCGGGCAGCCGCCCGCCCCACCGACCGGCCTCACCGCGTCCGGCGCGACCGCCACCAGCGTCTCCCTGTCCTGGTCACCGGCCGCGGGCGCCACCTCGTACGCCGTCTACCGCGACGGCGCGCGGATCCGCACCGTCACCGGCACCTCGACCACCGTCACCGGACTGTCCCCGTCGACGGCGTACGCCTTCCAGGTGGCCGCCCTCAACGACGCGGGCGAGTCGGCCCGTTCGGCCACCGTCACCGCGACGACGTCGGCGCCCGACTCCGGCGGCGGCGACTCCGGCCTCCCGGAACACGCCCTGGTCGGCTACCTCCACGCCAGCTTCGCCAACGGCTCCGGCTACACCCGCCTCGCCGACGTCCCCGACAGCTGGGACGTCATCGACCTGGCCTTCGGCGAACCCACCTCCGTCACCTCCGGCGACATCCGCTTCGAGCGCTGCCCGGCCGCGGAGTGCCCCGGCGTGGAGAGCGACGCCGAGTTCAAGGCGGCGATCAGGGCCAAGCAGGCGGCCGGCAAGAAGGTGCTGATCTCGATCGGCGGCCAGAACGGCCAGGTCCGGCTCACGACGACCGCGGCCCGCGACACCTTCGTCAGCTCCGTCTCCCGCATCATCGACGAGTACGGGCTCGACGGCCTCGACATCGACTTCGAGGGCCACTCGCTCTCCCTGGACACCGGCGACACCGACTTCAGGAACCCGAAGACGCCGGTGATCGTCAACCTGATCTCCGCCCTGAAGACGCTCAAGGCGAAGTACGGCGACGGCTTCGTCCTGACCATGGCCCCGGAGACGTTCTTCGTCCAGCTCGGCCACCAGTTCTACGGCAGCGGCCCCTGGGGCGGCCAGGACCCGCGCGCCGGCGCCTACCTCCCCGTCATCCACGCGCTGCGCGACGACCTCACCCTGCTGCACGTCCAGGACTACAACTCCGGTCCGATCATGGGCCTGGACGGCCAGTACCACTCCATGGGCGGCGCCGACTTCCACATCGCGATGACCGACATGCTGCTCACCGGCTTCCCGGTCGCGGGCGACACGAACAACGTCTTCCCGCCCCTGCGCCCCGACCAGGTCGCCATCGGCATGCCGGCCACGGTGAACGCGGGCAACGGCCACGTGCCCCCGGCGGAGGTCGTCAAGACGCTCAACTGCCTGACGAAGAACACCGACTGCGGCTCCTACACCCCTCACGGCACCTGGCCGTCCCTGCGTGGCCTGATGACCTGGTCGATCAACTGGGACCGCTTCGGCGGCTGGGAGTTCCAGCGGACGTTCGACGGCTACTTCGGCTGACCGTCACCCTGCCACCGCGTGCCACACCTTCCGCAGCACCTCACGCCGCTCGGCGCCTTCCGGGGCGCCGAGCACCGTGGGGAGGTGCAGGGAAACGGCCCGTACCCGGGCCGACACGGCCCCGTCGAACCGCCGTACGGCGACGGTCCGCCGTGCTGACGTGGCATCGCCGGGGTGGATCAGCACGCACGACGGCGGAGTACCGGCGGGCTGCCGGGCCAGGGTGTGAGCGTAGAGAGCCGCCTGGTACAGATCCGACGGGGCGAGCTTCTTGTCGTCGTACAGCTTGTACTTGAGGTCCACCGGCAGCCGCTGCGGCACACCGTCGACGGTCGCCGAAAGCAGGAGGTCCGGGCGCACCTCGCCGTAGGAGCGCCCGGACCGCTCGTCGATCAGGACTCCCCGGTGCCGTGACTGCTCACGGACCGTCCAGCCGGTGCCCTCCGCGGCCTCCTGCAGGAGCCGTGTGCCGAACGCCTCGAACAGGGCGTTCATGTCGATCAGCAGCGCCCGTGAGGCGAGCGGTCCTTCGGCGAAGAGAGCGTCGATGCCACCCCCGGAGAGCAACAGGGCCGCCCAGCGGTGGGCGTCCCGGTAGTGCGCGTTGTGCCGGTGGTGGTCGAGGCCTTCCCACACGGTACGGAGGTCGCCGAGAGGCGTGGGGGCGATCTGCGCGAACCGGCCGGCGGCGCGGCGGGCACGGGCACGCACGGTGGGCCAACCGGCGGTGCGTGCGGCGAGGCCGACGGCCGCCGCGCAGATACGGTTGTCCACGATGTCGGTGTCGTGCTCGTCGAAACGGCAGGCCAGCCGGTCCAGCCGGCCGTGGTGTCGCAGCAGTTGCCGGTCGACGAGGAGACGGCCCCGGACGGCGGGGAGGTCGTCCTCGACCGTGACGTAGTCCCGGCGCACCCCGTGGGCCAGGATCCGCTCGCACTCCTCGGTCACCCGCAGCGCCACCAGGTCCCGCAGATGAGGGGCGCCGCCCACGACAGTGCGCGACACGTCGAGCGGGTTGCTCCGGCCCTCCGCGTACTCCAGCATGCGCAGCACGTCCAGATCCGTTCCCAGGTACTTGGGCCGGATCCGGATCTCCAGGGCGTCGAGCCGAAGAACCCCGACACAGGCGCCCGCGCTCACCTCCAGACAGTTGCCCGGCAGTTCCCGGATGCCGATGCGTGCCGCAAGCGGACCGTTCGCGCACAACGCGCGGTCGGCCGGTCCGAGGCGGACGTCCGACACGTACTGCGTCTCGTACTCGCTCAGCTCCACCGTCCGCACCGGTCTACTCCGCCGCCGTGTCCTTCACCTGGAACTCCGTGTAGAGGGCTTTGACCAGGCCCTCGTCGCTGAGCTCCATCATCGTGTGCGCCTCCAGGTCGACCAGCGCCTCGCCGAGGAAGGACGCGAGCAGGGAGTAGTCGTCGAAGGCGTACTCCTGGAGCAGCGGCAGGATCTCGTCGCGGACGATCGCCGCCAGAGCGGGCACCGAGTCGACCGGGGCGCCGTTCGGCAGGAAGAACGCCTGCCCGATCTGCTTCTCCCGGTCGAGGTGGGTGCGCACGCGCTGATTCAGCCCGTCGAGCAGGTCGGCCAGGTGAAGTTGCTCCACATGGCAGCCCTGGAGGGGGCCGGAGTCGGGGAGTTGCTCCAGGAAGGCGAAGCGCCGGCGCACCGCCGCGTCGAGCATCCGGATGGACCGGTCCGCGGTGTTCATGGTGCCGATCAGATACACGTTCTCCGGCACGGTGAACTGTTCCTGACTGAGCGGCAGCAGCACCGAGCGGCCGCGCTTGTCCTTCTCCAGCAGGGTGATCAGCTCGCCGAAGATCTTCGGGAGGTTGCCGCGGTTGAGTTCGTCGACGATCACCAGGTAGGGATGTCCGGGGTCGGACGCGGCCGCCTGGCACACACGCTTGAAGACCCCGTCGACCCGGTCCAGGGTGAGGCCGTCCGTCCCGCCCTTCACCGGACGGAAGCCCTCCACGAAGTCCTCGTAGCCGTAGCTGGGATGGAAGGTGACCGTCGTCAGCCGTCCCGACGCCGTCAGGGCGTCGAGGGTCTGACGGAACGCAGTGGTGCCCGGCTCCGCGTACGGGTCCACGTCCGGCAGGTCGCCCGACAGCTCACCGAGCCAGCGCGCCGCGAAGCGCAGCGCGGTGTACGTCTTACCGGTGCCCGGCGGGCCGTAGAGCACGGCCTGCCCGCGCCGGTCGAGCGCGTCCGCGACGGGGGACAGCACACGGTCGAGCGGCTGGGCGGAGGCGGTCTCGGCGGGATCCGGCACCGCATCGTCCTCGACGGCCGACGGCTCCGACTTCGCGCGCCGGACCCTGCTCCACAGCGAGGCGGGCACGTCCTTGACGGTGACGGTCGCCCACGACCGCTCCGGTTCCTCCATCCGTCCCGCGTGGCCCTCGTCCCACTCCACCTGCACGGTGTGCCGGAACTCCGGACGGTCCCCACGCCAGGCGTAGCCGTCCCCGGTGACCCGGCCCACGCCGAGGATCTCGCTGGTGCCCCGGTTGGCGACGACGAGGTCGCCCGGCCGCAGACTCAGCAGCTTCCACAGCTCGTCGGCCCTGTCGGCGATCCTGGACCGATTGCCGTGGTACGTCTCCGCGTACGCGGCGTGGAAAGCCGCCTGGAACTCGTCCTTGTCCGCGTACGAGCGCAGGTCCGCCACGTCGTCCCAGCCGACCGCGACGTAACCGCCCTCGCGGCACTCGTCCCACACCGAACCGTCCCCGCCCGGGGCTACCTTCACGGTCTGCTGGGTGCGGACCGGGTGGGACCACCAGTACAGGAAGAGCACGACCAGGTCGTACGGCCAGCCGCGGAAGCGTGCGTCGGCGTCGATGATCTCCTTGAGCCGCGCCAGCAGGGCGAACCGCTCCAGCCGGGGCGCCGGTTCACCCGTCAGCTGCTGCAGGAAGTGGCGGACGACGTCGTTGCCGTACACCGGCAGGGAGGCGCCCGGCGCGTAGATCCGCAGGGTCTTGGCGACCAGGGCGGGACCCGAGCGGATCGCGTCGATGGTGTCGATGTCGGCGATCCGGCCCTCGCGCGCGGCCGTCACGGCGGCGACGATCCCCGCACGCACCTCCCGCCAGGCATCCTGCTCGTCGGCGTAGCGGGCGTCGTGCCACCAGGAGCCGTCCCCGCTGCGCCGGTAGATCAGATGCTTGGCGGACGATCCGCCCGCGATGCTGCCCAGCGCCTTGGTGCCGAACTCAAGGAGGTAGCAGTAGGGCCGGGTGCGCGCGCTGTCGCCCTGGCCCAGGGCGTAACGCTCCAGGGGCAGACCGGGCCACTCGTCCCAGGGGAACTCCTCGTTGACCTGCCGTGCGGCGGCCTCCATGGCGTCCAGTTCCGCGGCGCGGGCGTCACGGTCGAAGGCCGCGACCGCCTCGTCGAGCGGCCAGGGGCGCATGGTGGCTGCCTGGCGCGGTGAGACGGGGCGCAGGACGCAACTGCAGACGCTGGTGAGCGGCTGGCCGTTCCCGCCGAGCAGGCCGATGCGTCGGGCGAACTCGGCGCGTCCGTCGACGTCGTGGGACGGCGCGGAGTCGATCAGGCGGCGCCACAGCAGCCTTTCGGGGTCGGGGAAGCGGGGGAGCCGGTCCCCGTCGGTGAGGTGCCCGCACCCGGGATCGTGGTGGATCTTGCGGCCGTACTGAGGGAGGATCACCTCCCCGGGTGACCGGGTGAGGGCGTAGTCGCGGTTCTCGAAGGCGACCGCCACCTGCTCCTGCCCGTCCGTCATGACGCCTCCCCCTCCTGGCCCGGTGGTTCCCGCCCCAGGTCACTCCTCGTGTCGCCGTGCTCTCCGACCGTATCGCGCGACGGCCAGGGAGAGGGCCTGAAGAAGGATCAACGCCAGGCACCAGCTACCCACCACGTCCAGCGGCCAGTGGTAGCCCCGGCGCACCAGCCCGTACGACGCGCCCAGGATCAGCAGGGCGCACAGCACCACCAGGCCCCGGCGTGCGGCCGGTGATCCGAGGAGCGGAAGCAGCAGCAGGGTCGCCGCGCCGTACGCCACCGTCGCCGTGGCCGTGTGGCCGGAGGGGAAGTAGCCGGTCGCCGGGGGGACGGCGGGGGTGCCGGGGCGGTCGGTCCAGGCCTTCAGCGGGGCCACCAGCACCGGGACCAGGACCATCGCCGCCGCCCCGGCCGCGGGCGGCAGCCACCAGCGGTCCACACCTGTGGCACGCAGCCGCCACGCCGTCACGGCCAGCGCGAGCGCGAGGACGGGCACGGCGACCTCGACGTTGCCGAGGTCGGAGAGGATCTCGGAGGCCCGGTCGGGCCGGACCAGCGCGTCGCTCAGACGCTCGTCGAGCGCGAGGAGCGGCCCGTCGGCGAGGACCTGCCAGGTGATCAGAACGAAGAGGAGGAGCGGCACGGCCGGCAACAGCATGCGGGACAGCTTCGCAGGCGGCAGGTGCGGGCACGCCGGAGGGCCGGCGCAAAGGGGGGGGTGTGCGCCGGCCCTCCGGGGAACGGCTTGCCGTGTCCGGTGCCCGGACGGCCGTCCGGATCGGAACGTCGCGCGCCCCGGGGGGTCTGGGGCGGGCGACCGTCCGATCGTGAGGAGACCCGGGGCCCTCGGGCCCCGGTTGTGTGCGCGAGGCACGACCAGGTCGAAGCTGGGGAGGCCTCGGCCTGAGCCGCCCACAGTCCCCTGTGGGCGGGGGTGTATCTCTCATCCGGGTAGAAACCTACGGCAGGGGGTGCCCCGGCGACAGGGCCAACGGGCTCCTGTCATCCACCCCCCACACGTTCTTCACACGCTCTGCCGCTGTCCGGATCCGGACGGATCCCGGGACGGCCGTCGACCGGACCCCGGGACGCATCACCGGACGGGCGCCCAGGCTGGTCAGACGCGGGCGAAGGCCTGCTCGATGATGTCGAGGCCCTCGTTCAGCAGGTCCTCGCCGATGACCAGCGGCGGCAGGAAACGCAGCACGTTGCCGTAGGTGCCACAGGTCAGGACCAGCAGGCCCTCCTGGTGGCAGGCCTTCGCCAGCGCGGCCGTGGCCTCCGGGTGCGGCTCCTTGGTGGCGCGGTCCTTGACCAGCTCGATCGCGATCATCGCGCCGCGGCCCCGGACGTCGCCGATGATGTCGAACTTCTCCGCCATGGCGGTCAGGCGGCCCTTCATGACCTCCTCGATCCGCTTGGCGCGGGCGTTGAGGTCCAGCTCCTTCATCGTCTCGATGGCGCCGAGCGCACCCGCGCAGGCCACCGGGTTGCCGCCGTAGGTGCCGCCCAGGCCGCCGGAGTGCGCGGCGTCCATGATCTCCGCGCGGCCGGTGACCGCGGCCAGCGGCAGACCGCCCGCGATGCCCTTCGCCGTGGTGATCAGGTCGGGGACGATGCCTTCGTCCTCGCAGGCGAACCACTGGCCGGTGCGGCAGAAGCCCGACTGGATCTCGTCGGCGACGAAGACGATGCCGTTGTCCTGCGCGAACTCGCTGATCGCCGGTAGGAAGCCCTTGGCCGGCTCGATGAAACCGCCCTCGCCGAGCACCGGCTCGATGATGATCGCGGCGATGTTCTCGGCGCCCACCTGCTTCGACATCTCGTCGATGGCCTGCGCGGCGGCCTCCGGACCCGCGTTCTCCGGGCCGGTCGGCCAGCGGTAGCCGTAGGCGACCGGCACGCGGTACACCTCGGGCGCGAACGGACCGAAGCCGTGCTTGTACGGCATGTTCTTCGCGGTCAGCGCCATCGTGAGGTTGGTGCGGCCGTGGTAGCCGTGGTCGAAGACCACGACCGCCTGGCGCTTGGTGTACGCACGCGCGATCTTGACCGCGTTCTCCACGGCCTCGGCGCCACTGTTGAACAGCGCGGACTTCTTCGCGTGGTCGCCCGGCGTCAGCTCGGCGAGCGCCTCGGCGACGGCCACGTAACCCTCGTACGGCGTCACCATGAAACAGGTGTGTGTGAAGTCGGCGAGCTGCGCGGAGGCGCGGCGGACGACGGCCTCGGCGGACGCGCCGACGGACGTCACGGCGATGCCGGAACCGAAGTCGATCAGGCGGTTGCCGTCGACGTCCTCGATGATGCCGCCGCCGGCCCGCGCGGTGAACACGGGCAGCACGGAGCCCACGCCCTGCGCGACCGCGGCGGTGCGGCGGGCCTGCAGCTCCTGCGACTTCGGGCCGGGGATGGCGGTGACGACGCGGCGCTCCTGCGGAAGTGCGGTCATGCGGGGCTCCTGGGGGTGTAACGGACGCTCGATGCTTCTTTTCTCGCAGGCTAGGGCGGGGGGAGAAGGCTGGGCATGCTCCATGTGGGCGTTGTCCGGGGGTCCGCGTTGTCCGCCGTGGACATACCCGCCGGGCGGTGGCCGTGCCGACGCGGCGCGGCGGCGTGTTCCGGCCGGATGCGGACCCCGGCCGTGCCATCGGTGGACCGCGCCTGTCGGGGCGTTAGATTGACGTGTCTGTAGGCGTACGAGGCGGCTGCTCAGGGGGCAGGGGCGATGGACAGCGAGGGTACCCAGGACGCGCGGGGCACGCAGGCCGGCCCCGTGCCGCGCCCGGCGGGACCACCTCAGGTACCGGCGGCGCCACCGCGCCCCGCGCACGCACCCGGCGCGCCGCCGCCCCCGGACGGCTCCGCGTTCCTCACCTGGCTGCGCACCGCCCGCCCGGAGACGCTCCCCGGCATCTGGCGGTTCGGCCACCGGCCCCGCCCCGAGGAGGAGCCGGAGCGCATCCCCGGCCGTCAGCTGTTCAGCGGCGCGCTGATCGCGTTCCTCGTCGGCTGGCTGATCTGGTCGCTGCTGTGGAACGGCTACCTGGGCGGCTGGTGGCTGCTGCCGCTGTACGCGATGATTCCCGACTCCTGGGCGGAGCCGCACAGCTTCGCCTCCGTCGTGGTCGTCTACGCCTACTACGTGCTGATCGCCGGGATCATCATGGTCGGCGTGGGCCGGCTGGGCCGCTGGGGCGAGATCTGGCGCCGCTACGGCCCGCCCGCCTGGCGCCGCACCCCGCGCGACGAGCCCCCGCCGGCCCCGGAGGAGGACCCGGCCGCCTGGCCCGCGCTGCGGGCCGCCGGGGCCGTCGACGCCGCCGAGCGGCTCGCCTCCGACGCCCGCGCCGGGCTGATGCGGGACGTCGACCACGCCCGGATCGCCCGCGCCTGGCAGGGCGTGCGCACCGGCCGGCACAGCCTCGCCACCTTCACCGGGGCGGTGCTGGGGGACGGCGCCGCCGCCTGTCCGCACCCGTCCGGCGCCCGCGACCTGCCCGTCCGGCAGGCCCGCCACGACCTGCTCACCGGCCAGGTACGCCTCGGCACCACCGCCGACGACCCGCGCAACCCCTACGCCTACCGCGGCGCCGGCCTCGCCCTCGGAACCGACCTGCTCGGCACCTCCATGCTGGTGGTCGGACCTGCCGGGTCGGGCAAGACCGGTGGTGTGGTCCGGCCGGTCGCCGAGTCGCTGTGCCTCCAGGCGCTCGCCGGGCGGACCGCCGTGGTGGTGGTCGGCGCTGCCGGCGCGGGCCTCGGCCCGTCGGACGCCTACGACGTCGTCATCCGCATCGGCAGCCCCGACTCCGTCTACGACCTCGACCTGTACGGCGGGACCGCCGACCCCGACGAGGCAGCCGCCGTGCTCGCCGAGGCGCTCGTCGGCGACCTCGCGGACCCGCACCCCGGCAGCGACACCCGCCGCTCCACCACCGTCCTCGCGCAGCTCCTCGGACCGTTCCGCGCGGTGCACGGCCGCTTCCCCTCGGTGCCGGAGCTGCGGCAGCTGCTCGACGGCGCCCCCGCGCCCCTGGCGGCCCTGCGCCAGGGCCTCCAGGACTCCGGCCAGGAGTCACTGCTGCGCGAACTCGACGCGCGGGAACGGCAGATGGGCCACCCGGGCGACGTCGGCGGCATCCTCGCCGACCGGGTGGCGCTGCTGGACCGGCCCGCCTTCGCCGGGTTCTTCGACACCTCCGGCGAGTCCCGGCCGTTCACCCTCAAGGCGCTCGACCACCCCGTCCGGGTGCGCGTGGACCTGCCCGAGCGGGGCCACGCGGACGCCTCACGGATGCTGGCGCGGCTGGTACTCGCCCAGTTCGCGGCGAGCGTCACGGTGCGCGAGGACCGCTCCCTGTTCGCCTGCCTGGTGCTGGACGACGCCGCCGGCGTGATCACCCCCGAGTCCGTGCGCGGCATCCAGCGGCTGCGGTCCGCGAACGCGGGCGTGCTGCTCACCCTGCGCACCCTGGACGACGTGCCCCGGCCGCTGCGCGGACCGCTGCTCGGCGCCACCGGCTGCCGTATGGCACTGTCCGGGGTGACCCCCTGGGACGGCCAGGACTTCGCCGAGGTGTGGGGCAAGGAGTGGACCGAGGCGCGGGACGTCACCGACCGGCAGATCATCGCCGAGAGCCCCATGGGCAAGGCGGTGCACGCGCTGCGGCGGGCGATCACCGGCAAGGCGCCGACCGCGCGGGCGGTCACCGTCCGCCAGGTGGAGCGGGAGCGCTGGTCGGCGTCCGAGCTGGCGCACGCGGTGCCCGCGGGGCACGCGGTGCTGTCCCTGACGAGCGTGAAGGGCGAGCACGCACCCCCGCTCCTGGTGGACCTGCGGGAGTGAGCGGTCCCGGCCGCCGGGGACCGTACGGTGAGGCAGAATCGACACAGGCCGTTCATACGAGACGGCCAAAAGATCACCGTTCTTGCACACCGACCCCCGGCCGCCGAACCGAAGGCTCACCGCCCCGATGCCCCCGACGCTCGCCTCGCTCGTCCACCACTCCGCGCTCAAGCTGACCGTGCGCGCGGGGGAGGACCGCCTCGACGCGCCCGTCCGCTGGGCACACGCCAGCGAGCTCGCCGACCCCGTGCCGTACATGGAGGGCGGCGAACTGCTCCTGATCACCGCGCTGAAACTCGACGCGGAGGACCGGGAGGCGATGCGCCGCTATGTGAAGCGGCTGGCCGGCGCGGGCGTGGTCGGACTCGGCTTCGCCGTCGGCGTCCACTACGAGGACATCCCCGAGGCGCTGGTCGAGGCCGCGCGTGAGGAAGGGCTGCCGCTGCTGGAGGTGCCGCGCCGTACCCCTTTCCTCGCCATCAGCAAGGCCGTGTCCGCCGCGATCGCCGCCGACCAGTACCGCGCGGTCACCGCCGGCTTCGCCGCCCAGCGGGAACTCACCCGGCACACCCTCACGGACGGTCCCGAGGGGCTGCTCGCCGCGCTCGCCTCCCAGGTCGACGGGTGGGCCGCACTGTACGACGCCTCCGGCGCGGTCGTCGCCGCCGCACCCGACTGGGCGGGCCGGCGCGCCGCCCGGCTCACCGCGGAGGTCACGCGACTGCGGGAGCGGCCCGCACCCGCCTCCTCGGTGGTCGCGGGACCGGAGAACGAGGACCGGGTCGAGCTTCACTCCCTCGGCACCGGACGGCGCCCGCGCGCCGCGCTCGCCGTCGGCACCGCGTCCGCCCCCGGCACCGCCGAGCGCTACGCCGTCCACTCCGCCGTCGCGCTGCTCACCCTCACCACCGAACGCTCCCGCTCGCTGCACGCCGCCGAACAGCGCATCGGCGCGGCCGTGCTGCGCATGCTGCTCGCGGGGGAGCCGGACCACGCCCGCGCGGTCGCCGGCGACCTGTACGGCGGACTGCTCGACGCGCCGTTCCGGATCATCGTCGCCGAGACCGGGGCGTCGGCCGCCGCCCGCGCCCAGGGCGAGGCGAACGGTGACGCCCTCGGGGCTCTCGCCGAGGCCGCCGAGTCCGCCGCGGCGCGGTCGGGCGAGGCGGTGCTGGCGGTGCCGGAGGGGGAGCGGCTGGTCGTGCTGGCCGCGGACGGCGGCAGCGTCGTCAGCGCCTGCTGCGACCACGCGGCCGCGCGCGAGGCCGCGCGCAAGACCGACGACGAGCTGATCGTCGGGCTGTCCGCGCCGGCCGGGCCGATCACCGCGTCCGCCGCCTACAAGCAGGCCGAACAGGCGTTGTCCGTGGCCCGGCGGCGGGGCAGGGTGCTGGTGGAGCACGAGCAGATGGCCGCGGGGTCCGTGCTGCCGCTGCTCGCCGACGACGCGGTGAAGGCGTTCGCGGACGGATTGCTGCGGGCGCTGCGCGACCATGACGCGACCGGGCGTGGCGACCTCGTCGCCTCTTTGCGGGCCTGGCTGTCCCGTCACGGGCAGTGGGACGCGGCGGCTGCGGATCTCGGAGTGCACCGGCACACTCTTCGCTACCGCATGCGCAGGGTGGAAGAGATCCTGGGGCGGTCCCTGGACGACCCGGATGTCCGGATGGAGCTGTGGCTTGCTCTGAAGGCGACGTCGGCGGATACGGCCTGAGCGGTGCGGCTGTCCTTCGCGCGGGGCGGTGGGGGTTGAGCGCGCGGTCCCCCGCGCCCCTGAGGGACGCCTCAGCTGCGGGCGGTCGTGCCGCTTGGGGCGGCACGGGTGGGCGCAGCGGCACCCTTGCGACGCCGGTGCGGGTCTTCCGTGGCTGAGCGCGCGGTTCCCCGCGCCCCTTCAGGGGGTGGCACTCACCGCGCTCATGGGGGGCAGCTCCGGTGCCAAAGTGGCATGGAAGGCCGGGGCACTACTCCGCCCCGGACAAACGCCGCCCCGGCGCCCCGGACCTACCGTGGTGGCCAGCAACCCACGTACACCTCCAACGCGGAAGGGCCGGGACTCGACATGACTTCCACCCACGCCTTCTGGCTCGCCGGCCGCCAGGCCACCGGTGAGACCGCCTTCGACGTCACCTCCCCCTGGGACGGCCGGGTCGTCGGCGCCGTGAGCGTGCCGACCGAGGACCAGGTCGAGGAGGCCGTGGCCGCCGCGTACGCCGTGCGGGACGAGTTCGCCGCCACGCCCGCCCACGTCCGTGCCGCCGCCCTGGACCACGTCAGCCGTCGGCTGGTCGAGCGCACCGAGGAGATCGCGCGTCTGATCTCCGCCGAGAACGGCAAGCCGATGAAGTGGGCGCGCGGCGAGGTCGGCCGGGCCGTGTCCGTGTTCCGTTTCGCCTCCGAGGAGGCCCGCCGCTTCAACGGCGGCGACGCCCAGCGGCTCGACACCGACGCGGGCGGCCAGGGCCGGCTCGCCTTCACGCGCCGCTTCCCCAAGGGCGTCGTCCTCGGCATCGCGCCGTTCAACTTCCCGCTGAACCTGTGCGCCCACAAGGTGGCCCCCGCCATCGCCGCCGGCGCGCCCATCATCCTGAAGCCGGCACCGGCCACCCCGCTGTCCGCGCTGATCCTCGGTGAGCTGCTGGCCGAGACCGAGCTGCCCGCCGGCTCCTGGAGCGTCCTGCCGGTGCCCAACGACCGTATGCCCGCCCTGGTCCAGGACGAGCGGCTGCCGGTCATCTCCTTCACGGGCTCCGAGAAGGTCGGCTACGCGATCATGGACTCGGTGCCGCGCAAGCACTGCACCCTGGAGCTGGGCGGCAACGGCGCGGCCGTCGTCCTCGCCGACTTCGCGGGCGACGAGGACCTCGATCGGGCCGCGTCGCGCATCGCCGCCTTTTCCAACTACCAGGGCGGCCAGTCCTGCATCTCCGTGCAGCGCGTCATCGCGGACGCCTCGGTGTACGAGCGGCTGCTGCCGCGCATCGTCGCCGCCGTGGACGCGCAGGTCACCGGTGACCCGTCCGACGACGCCACCGACGTCGGCCCGCTGGTCAGCGAGGACGCCGCCAAGCGCGTCGAGTCCTGGGTGAACGAGGCCGTCGAGGCCGGCGCCGCCCTCCTCACCGGCGGCAAGCGCGACGGCGCCTCGTACGCGCCGACCGTGCTCGCCGACGTGCCCGCCGACGTGACGATCTCCTGCGAGGAGGTCTTCGGCCCGGTGCTGACGGTGCAGAAGGTGAACGGCGAGGAGGAGGCGTTCGCCGCCGTCAACGACTCCAAGTACGGCCTCCAGGCAGGCGTGTTCACCCACGACCTGCAGACCGCCTTCCGCGCCCACCGCGTCCTCGAGGTCGGCGGCGTGGTCGTCGGCGACGTGCCCTCCTACCGCGCCGACCAGATGCCGTACGGCGGCGTCAAGCAGTCCGGTGTGGGCCGTGAGGGCGTGCGGTTCGCCATGGAGGACTACACCTACGAGCGGGTGATGGTCCTCACCGGTCTCGCCCTCTGAGCGCCTGACGCGGAAGGGCCCGGCACCGAATCGTTCGGTGCCGGGCCTACGCCGTGCCGGGACTCAGGCCGTGAAGCCCACCCGCGCCACCCGCAGCGCCCCCCGCACCCTCAGCCGCACGTCCCGCACCCCGCCGGGCGTCCCGTCGACGGGCGCGGTCAGCGTGACGTACGCGTACGGATCCGCCGTGGGCGCCTCCAGGGAGAGGGAGGCGAGCGACGGGCCGCCGTCCAGGGCGACCTCCACCGTGCCCGAGCCGGACACCTCCACCGACATCCCCCGCACCCCGGCGCCGAAATTGCAGCGCCGGTACAGCAGTTCGCCGTCCTTCCCGCCCAACGGGGTCACCGCGTCGCCCGACTCCTTCGTCCGGTCGACGATCTCCGTGCCGCGCTGCTCGTCGAAGTCGGCGCAGACCAGGCGGTTTTCGACGACCGGACGCGGTGCGCCCGGCTCGCCCTCCAGGGTGACCGTGGTGCTCAGCCGCACGTCCTCGCTGGACGCGCCGGCCAGCAGTTCGTACGCCCCCGGCTCCACCCGCCACCGCCCGACCGCCACGTCCCAGAAGGCGAAGACGGACAGCGGCAGGTCGAAGAGGAGGCGGGTGCTCTCACCGGGGGCGAGCGACACCCGGCGATGGCCGAGCAGTTCGCGGCGCGGGCGCGGCACCGACGGGTCCACGGCCCGCCCGTAGAGCTGGGCCACCTCGTCGGCCGTGACCGCCCCGGTGTTGGTCACCTCGAACGCGACCCGCACCCCGGACTCCGTCACGTCGGCCGTCAGCTCCCCGTAGGCGAAGGCCGCGTAGGACAGGCCGTGGCCGAAGGGGAACAGCGGGGTGCCCTCGAAGTAGAGGTAGGTCTGGCGTCCGCCGATCACGTCGTAGTCGAGGAGCTCCGGCAGGTCGGCGTCGTCGGCGTACCAGGTCTGCGGCAGCCGTCCGGCTGGGGAGACGTCCCCGGCGAGCACCCGTGCGAGTGCTGTCCCCGCCGCCTGGCCGCCGTGCGCGGTCCACAGCACCGCCGGCAGGTCCCCCGGCTCCACCGCGTACGGGTAGGCGGACACGAGGGCGAGGAGCGTGGGCGGGCCGGCGGTGCGGGCGGCGTGCAGCAGCCGTTCCTGGTGGGCGGGCAGGCGCAGGGTGGTGCGGTCCTCGGTCTCCCGGCCGTTGATGTGCGGGTCGTTGCCGGCGACCACCACGACCACGTCGGCCGCGGCGGCGGCGCGGGCGACGGCGTCCTCGCCGCGTTCGGTGACGACCAGCCCGAACACCTCCGGTTCGCCCTCGGCGGCCCGCACGCCGTCCGCGGTGACCCGCACGGGATGCCCGGTCCCCAGGTGGCGCAGCAGATGACCGTCCCCGTGCGGTTCCAGCCGGAACGTCTCCTTCACGATCCAGCCGCCCGGCTGGTCGGCGGAGGCGCGCAGATATCCGTCGTCGGCGACCGAGAGGTACCGGCCGTCCGGGGCGCGCAGGGTGAGCACCCCGTCGCCCCAGTCGACGAGGGCTAGTTCGGTGCCGTCCGGTGCGGCGACGAGCGGCGGCAGGTCGGTGCGGCCCGCGAGCAGCGCGGGGTCGAGGGCGCCTTCCTCGCCGCGCGCCGCCTGCGGGACGTCCGGCGTGGGCGGTACGTGCAGGAAGGCGCCGGTGGAGGTGCGCAGCAGAACGCGGTCGACGCCCTCGGCGAACTCCACACGGTCGGCGCCGAACCGCTCGTACAGGCCCTCCAGCGGGGTGGAGCGGTGGATGAGGCTGCCGCTGTACCAGTCGAGCTTGCACTCGTCGGCGAGCAGCCCGACCACGGCGACCCGGGCGCCCGGGGCGAGCGGCAGCAGGCCGTCGTTCTTCAGCAGCACGACCGCCTGCTCGGCGGCCTCCTGGGCGAGCGCCCGGTGTTCGGGGGTGTCGAAGGCCCGCTCGGCGGCATACGGGTCCCGGCCGGGGTCGAACTCGCCGAGCCGGAACCGCACCGACAGCTGCCGCCGGACGGCAGTGTCGACGTCCTCCTCGCTCAGCAGGCCTTGTGCCAGCGCCCCCTTGATCCGCGCGACGGTCCTCGAGCTGTCGGCGCCGTGGTCGGTGAAGCTGTCGACGCCCGCGCGCAGAGCCGCCGCCGTGGCCTCCTCGTGCGTGTCGAAGTAGTGCTCGGAGTCGACCAGGTTGGACGGCGCGCCCGCGTCGGAGCAGACGAGGAGCTCCTCGCCGGTCCAGGCGCGCAGGTGCTCGCGCAGGTACGGGGACACATGGTTGGGGCGGCCGTTGACCAGGTTGTACGCCGGCATCACCCCGGCCACCGTGCCCGCCGCCACGGCGTCGCGGAAGGCGCGCAGGTCGTACTCGTGCAGCACGCGGGGCCGGACCGAGCTGGACGTGGTGTCCCGGCGCGTCTCGTTGTTGTGCGCCAGCCAGTGCTTGAGGACGGGTGCGGTGCGCCAGTACACCGGGTGGTCGCCGCGCAGGCCGCGGGTGTAGGCGGTGGCGATCGCCGAGGTGAGACGCGGATCCTCGGAGTAGCCCTCCTCGTTACGGCCCCACAGCGGGTGGCGCAGCAGGTTCACGGTCGGAGACCAGACGTTGAGGCCGACCCGCTCGTCGCGTGCGCGCATCGTGCGGGCTTCCCGGGACACCGCCTCGCCCACCCGGCGCACCAGGTCCTCGTTCCAGGTCGCCCCCAGTCCGACGGCCTGCGGGAAGACGGTCGCCGGGCCCATCCAGGCGACGCCGTGCAGGGCTTCCTGGCCGGTGCGGAACGCGGCGACGCCCAGCCGCTCGACGGCGGGAGCGAACTGGTGCAGGAAACCGGTCCTCTCGTCCAGGGTGAGCCGCGACAGCAGGTCGTCGATGCGCTCGGCGAACGGCAGGGCCGGGTCGCGGAACGGCGGCGTGGGCGGGGTGGGTGCGGTCACGTGGTGGTCCCCTCGGAATGGAGCGCTACGGCGCTTTCGAAGCGCTTCGATGCTCGATGCGCTTCGGGTCGGGTGTCAAGGGATCCAGGGCGGTGGACCACTCCGCCGTCGCGGTGCCCTTGACCTCAACTCACGTACCTCTCCTCCCTCGTGATCGCCCGTCCGCCACGGGAATTATCGGAGCGGGCCTTGTGTGCCACTGGGTGTTCACTTAACCTCGCAGCAACATCGAAGCGCTTCGACAGCGAGGCCGCCGTGATGGCGTGCATGTTCCGCCGGACGACCGCTTCCGATCGGCCAGTTCCACCGAAGACACCACAGCCGACGGCCACCTGCCGGGTGTCCTGGTGCGCCACGAAGGGTTGACGCAATGACGCCGAACGCCGCTTCCTCCTCCGGGCCGAGCCGGAGAGGCTTCCTCACCTCCACGGCGGCCGCCACCGCGGCGGTCGCCGTAGGGTCGCCGCTGCTGGCCGCCTGCGGCGGCGGGGGCCGGGAGGGCCGCAAGGAGGGCACCACCTCGGGCAAGGAGGCCGCGAAGATCCTCCCGGCGTTCGTGGCGTCGAGTGTCGTCACCCCTGACATCCCGGCGAAGAACGGATCGGCGGCCGGCTTCACCCGGGCGATACCGACGGACCGGCTGAAGACCTCCGTGCCGAAGACGCTGGGCAGCGGCGGGACCCTGACGGTCATGTCCCCGTTCTGGGGCACCCCGCCGAAAGGCGACAACCCCTACTACACGGCGATGAACAAGGCCGTCGGCGTCGACGTGACCTGGCAGAACCAGGACGGCGTCACCTACGACCAGAAGCTCGGCGCGGTGCTCGCCTCCAGCGAGATCCCGGACGTGGTGGTCGTCCCCGGCTGGAACCTGATGGGCCGCATCCCCAGCGCCGTCAACGCCAAGTTCGCCGACCTCGGCCCCTACCTCTCGGGCGACAAGGTGAAGGACTACCCGAACCTCGCCGCCGTCCCCACCGAGGCATGGCAGCGGGGCATCTTCGGGGGACAGCTGCGCGGCATCCCCATGCCCGCCCCGTACGTCACCGACATCGCGCCGCTGTACCGCAAGGACCTGTTCGCGAAGAAGGGGTACACCGCCCCGGGCAGCCCGGACGAGTTCCTGGCCTGGGCGAAGGAGGCCACCGACGCCAAGTCCAAGCTGTGGGCCTGCGACGACATGAAGTGGACGGCGTTCAACGTTTTCGGTGTCCTCTCCGGCAGCGACAAGGCGCTCTGGTGGAACCTGGAGGGCGACAAGCTGGTCAACCGCATCGAGACCGAGCAGTACCTCGAGGCGCTGGAGTGGACCCGCAAGCTGTACGCCGCCGGGGTGGTCCACCCCGACGCGGTGCAGGGCAAGGCCGGCGGTGACGCGGGCAACCGGTTCACCGCCGGCGAGGTGCTGGTCTACAACCAGAACATCTCCGACTGGTGGGGCAAGACCGCCGAACAGCGCACGCGGAACGCCGGCTTCGAGATGGAGGCGTTCGACTACTTCGGCCCCGACGGCGGCGACCCCACACTGTGGGCGGTCCAGCCGGCCAACATCTTCACCTTCGTCTCCAAGAAGGCCTCCGAGCAGCAGGTCAAGGACTTCCTCGCCCTCTGCAACTTCTGCGCCGCGCCCTACGGCACCAAGGAGTTCATGCTCACCGCCTACGGCGTCGAGGGCACCGACTACACGGTCGAGAAGGGCCTGCCGGTCAAGACCCAGCAGGGCGTCAACGAGGTCAACGGCGCCTACGACTACACCGGCAATCCGGCCCCGTACATCGCCTATCCCGACCTGCCCGGGATCACCAAGGGGATGGTCGAGTGGCAGCAGCGGATGGGCGCCTTCACGAAGAAGTCCTCCTTCTTCGGGCTCACCGTCACCGAGCCCACCCGCTGGTCCAACCTCGCCGACGACTTCGAGCAGCTCGAGGACGACGTGGTGCGCGGCCGCAAGAAGATCAACGACGTGCAGCAGGCCGTGTCCGACTGGCGGAGCAGGGGCGGCGACGGACTGCGCGACTGGTACCGCAAGCTGCTCGACGACAACGGCTCGGCCGACTGACCCGGAGCGAGGCGAGGAGACGGCCGTGTCGCACAGCACGGTGCCTCGGGGCACGACCGAGGCGCAGACACCCCCGCAGGACGACGACGGGACGACCGGGACCGCCAATGGCCCGGCCCCGTCGGGGAAGGGCGGGCGCGGGCCCCGCGCGAAGAAGGCCGGACGGCTTCCGTTCCGGATCAGGTGGCGGCGTGACCGCACGCTGATCCTGATGACCGTGCCGGCCCTGCTGCTGGTTCTGGTCTTCAACTACGTGCCGATCCTCGGCAACGTGGTCGCCTTCCAGGACTACGACCCCTATCTCAGCGAGAACGGCTTCGTCGCCATCTTCGAAAGCCCGTGGACCGGCCTCGAGCAGTTCGAGCGGATCTTCGCCGACTCGGCCTTCTGGCACGCGGTGCGGAACACCTTCGTGCTGTTCTTCCTCCAGCTGGTGCTCTACTTCCCCGTCCCGATCCTGCTCGCGCTGCTCATCAACAGCGTGGTGCGGCCCCGGGTGCGGGCGGTCGCCCAGGCGGTCATGTACCTCCCGCACTTCTTCTCCTGGGTGCTCGTCGTCACCGTCTTCATGCAGATCTTCGGCGGCGCCGGCATCATCGCGCAGACCCTCCGCCGGCACGGCTACGAGGGGTTCGACCTGATGACGAACCCGGAGATCTTCAAGTACCTGGTGACCGCCGAGACCGTCTGGAAGGACGCCGGCTGGGGCATCATCGTCTTCCTCGCCGCCCTCTCCTCCGTCTCCAGCGACCTGTACGAGGCAGCCGCCATGGACGGCGCGGGCCGCTGGCGCCGCATGTGGCACGTCACCCTGCCCGCGCTGCGCCCGGTGATCGCCCTGCTGCTGGTGCTGCGCGTCGGCGACGCCCTCACCGTCGGCTTCGAGCAACTGCTGCTGCAGAGACAGGCGGTGGGCGTCGACGCCTCCGAGGTCCTCGACACCTACGTGTGGTGGAACGGCATCCGCAACCAGGACTTCAGCTACGCCGCCGCGGCCGGACTCGTCAAGGGCGTGGTGGGCCTCGGTCTGGTCCTCACCGCCAACAAGGTGGCCCACCTGATGGGCGAGCAGGGGGTGTACAAGAAATGACCGCCGTCCTCGGCACCCGCCCCGATCCGGGGGAGACCCGGGTGAAGAAGCCCGGCCGCTGGTCCGCGCCGCCCCGCCCGGTGTGGGAGGAGGAGCCGTCCCCCGCCGGACAGGCCGGCAAGGGCCTCGCCCTCGGTCTCGCCTGCCTGGCCATCCTCTTCCCGCTGTGGATCGTGATCGTCACCAGTCTGCAGACCAAGCAGACCATCGACGAGGCGGGCGGCCTGGTGGTGATCCCCAAGGGCATCACCTTCGTCGCCTACCAGGAACTCCTCGGCGGCGGACAGGTGCAGCGGGCCGCCCTGGTCAGCGTCGGCGTCACCGTCGTCGGCACGCTGTTCAGCATGGCCGTGTCGGTGCTGTGCGCCTACGGCCTCTCCCGCAGCGGCTCGCTGGGGCACCGCTGGATCCTGATGACCCTGCTCGCCACGATGTTCTTCGGCGCCGGCCTCATCCCGACCTACCTGCTGGTGCAGGCGCTCGGGCTGACCGACACCTATCTGGCGCTGATCCTGCCGAGCGCGGTGAGCGTCTTCAACGTCCTGGTGCTCCGCGCGTTCTTCATGAACATCTCGCAGGAGCTCGTCGACAGCGCCCGCATCGACGGGGCGGGGGAGTGGCGGATCCTGTTCCGCATCGTGATGCCGCTGTCCCGCGCGGTCATCGCGGTGATCTCCCTGTTCTACGCGGTCGGCTACTGGAGCGCCTGGTTCAACGCCTCCATCTACCTCACCGACCAGGACATGATGCCGCTGCAGAACGTCATGATCCAGCTGGTGCAGAAGCAGGAACGGCCCGTCGGGCTGTCCGCGCAGATCAACACGGGGCAGCTGTCGCCGCTGGCCATCCAGATGGCCGTGATGGTGCTGGCCCTGCTGCCGGTGGCCGTGCTGTCGCCCTTCGTCCAGAAGCACTTCAAGAAGGGGATGCTCACCGGCGCGGTCAAGGGGTGACCCCCTGTGCGGGACGCTCCCGGGCGTCCCGCACCCGCGCGCATCCTCCCCGTCCGCCCCTTGCCCGAGGACCCGCCATGTTCCCGCCCTCACCCCGCCGCTCCGGCGCCCGACCCCACGAGGCCGTCTGATGCCCCGCCTGGCCGACGTCACCCGCGGCCGCATCCTCTACGGCGGCGACTGGAACCCCGAGCAGTGGCCCGAGGAGACCTGGCAGGAGGACGTCCGCCTGATGCGAGAGGCGGGGGTCAACTCCGTCACCCTCGGCGTCTTCTCCTGGTCCCGCATCGAACCCCGGCCCGGCGAGCGGGACTTCGGCTGGCTGGACCGGCTGATGGACCTGGCGCACGAGAACGGCATCGGCGTCGTCCTCGCCACCCCCACCGCCTCCCCGCCCCCCTGGACGGGCCGGCTGCACCCGGACACCCTGCCGGCCGACGCCGACGGCAACACCGAACTGTGGGGCGGGCGACAGCACTTCTCCCACTCCAGCGCCACCTACCGGCGTCTCGCCGCCGCGATCACCGAGGACCTCGCCGCCCGCTACGCCGCCCACCCCGCCCTCACCCTCTGGCACATCAACAACGAGTACTGCACCTACGACCACGGCGCCGAGGCCGCCGCCCGCTTCCGCACCTGGCTGCGCCACCGCTACGGCACACTCGGCGCCCTCAACACCGCGTGGGGCACCGCCTTCTGGAGCCAGACCTACGGAGACTGGCAGGAGGTGCTGCCGCCCCGGCGCACCCACTACCTGAAGAACCCCGCGCAGGTTCTGGACTTCCGGCGCTTCACCTCCGACATGCTCCTGGAGTGCTTCACCGCCGAGCGCGACATCGTCCGCCGGTACACCCCGCACCTCCCGGTCACCACCAACTTCATGCCGCTGTGGTCCGGGCAGGACGCCTGGCGCTGGGCCGAGGAGGAGGACGTCGTCTCCGTCGACCTCTACCCCGACCCGGACGACCCGTCCGGGGCGCAGCACGGCGCGCTCGTGCAGGACATGACCCGCTCACAGGCGCGCGGTCCGTGGATGCTCATGGAACAGGCGGCCGGCGCGGTCAACTGGCGCCCTGTGAACCGTCCCAAGCCGCCCGGCCTCAACCGTCTGTGGTCGCTCCAGGCCGTCGCACGCGGCGCGGACGCCGTCTGCTACTTCCAGTGGCGGCAGTCCCGGCAGGGCGCCGAGAAGTACCACTCCGGCATGCTCGGCCACGCCGGTCCAGACGGGCGCGCCCACCAGGAGATACGCCGGCTCGGCGCCGACCTGGCACGCATCGCCCCGCATGTGGGCGGCGGCGCGGTCACCGCCCAGGTCGCCGTGCTGCACGACTGGCACGCCTGGTGGGCGAGCGACCAGGAGGGCCGCCCGTCCCGGGAGACGGACCACGCCGAGATTCTCGGCGCCTGGCACCGCGCCCTGTGGCGGGCCCACCTCACCACGGACTTCGCCCACCCCGAACACGACCTCGCCGGATACCGGATGGTCGTCGTCCCCCGGCTGCACCTCCTCACCGACCGCGCCGCCGACAACCTCGTGGCGTACGCGCGTGGCGGCGGCACCCTGGTCTGCGGCTTCGGCACCGGCGTCGTGGACGAGGACGACCGGGTGCGGCCGGGCGGCATGGACGAGCGGCTGCGCGCCCTGTTCGGCATCCGCACCCTGCACGAGTGGTGGCCGCTGGAGCCCGGCGCGAGCGTGGAGGCGGAGGGCGGCCTGCGCGGCACCCTGTGGTCGGAGGAGCTGGAGGCCGACGGCACGGCCGACGAGACCCTCGCGTACCGGGGCGGTGAACTGGACGGACTGCCCGCCGTGCTGCGCAAGGACCGCGCCTGGTACGTCTCCACCCTCCCCGAACCGGACGCCCTGCGGGACCTGCTGACCCGTGCCGCCGCCGGGGCGGGCGTGCGGCCGGTGCTGGAAGGGCTCCCGGACACGGTGGAGGCGGTGCGCAGGAGCGGACTGCTGTTCCTGCTGCACCACGGCAGGGGCGAGGCCGTCGTGGACGTCCCCGGCACCCACCGCGACCTGCTCACCGGCGCCACCGTCACCGGCCGGGTCACTCTCGGCCGCTACGGAGTGGCGGTGCTGGCGCCATGACCGGCGGACCCGTGCACGGCACCTGGGAGTTCCGGCCGGCCGCCCGCTGGGAGGACGCCTTCCTGTGCGGCAACGGCCGGCACGGCGCCCTCGTCCTCGGCGACCCGGACGACGACCGGACCATCATCACCCACCACACGCTCGTCCGGCCGAACGACGACGCGGGCGGCCGGCGCCGGCTGCCGCCCCTGCTGGCCGACCAGCTCCCCGACGTCCAGGACCGGCTGCTGTCCGGCGACCTCACCGCCGCCGAGGACTTCACCGACGGACGCCCGCTCCAGTGGGTGCGGCCCTTCCACCCGGCCTTCCAGACCCGCCTGCGCCACCAGGACGGCGCCGCCGACCGGACCGACTACCGCCGCGAGGTCGACTTCGCGACGGGGGAGGCCATCGCCCGCCACGACGGCCGCACCAGCCGCGTCTTCGTCTCCCGCGCGGACGACGTGATCGTCCAGCACGTCACCGGCCCCGACCTCACCCTCCGCCTCTCCCTCGACCATCGGCTGCCCCACGCGCCCGACACCCTGCGCGTCGGACACGGCGCCGTCCTCACCCCTGAGGGCGCCCTGCTCAGCCTGCGCGTCCGCCACCCCGGCAGCGACGCCGCGTACACCGGGGTGACCGTGGCCGCCGTCACCGGCGGACGCACCGAACTCGCCCCGCCCGGCGTGCGCATCACCGGGGCCCGCTCGGTCCTGCTGCTCACGCGGGTGCTGCGGCACACCGGCGAGGCGGACGTGGTCACCGAGAGCCGCGTCCTGCGCGACCTGCTCACCACGGACCTGCCGGCGACCCCGCCGCCCGCCCGGCCCGCCTACGAGATGCTTCTCGCCCGGCATCTCGCCCTGCACCGCACCGCGTACGAACGGGTCGCCCTCGACCTCGACGCCGATCCCGCCGAACGGGAGCTGCCCGGCTCGGCGTTGCTCGCCCGATCCCGCAGCACCGCCCTGGTGGAGCGGCTGTTCGCCGCGGGCCGCTACCACCTGCTGTCGTCCAGCGGGGCTCTCCCGCCCAGGCTCACCGGACTGTGGACGGGCGACTGGGACACCGCCTGGTCGGGCGCCTTCACCCTGGACGCCAACCTCAACCTCCAGACCGCGTCCGCCGCCGCGGCCGCCCTCCCGGAGGTCACCGATGCCCTGGCGTCTCTGATCCAGGGGCAGTTGCCCCACTGGCGGGACAACGCCCGCGCGGTGTTCGGCGCCCGGGGCGTGGTCGCGCCCGCGCACACCGACGGCGAGTCCGGGCACAGCTACCACTTCAGCCGCGAGTACCCCCTGCATCTGTGGACCGCGGGTGCCGACTGGCTGCTCAAGCCGCTCGTCGACCACGACGAGACCTACGGATCCCGCGACCCGCGCACCGCCGCCGCGCTCGCCGAGGTCGCGGACTTCTACGAGGACTTCCTCACCCGCACCGGCCCCGACGGCAGGCTGGCCGTCGTCCCCTCCTACTCGCCCGAGAACCGGCCCGCGAACGGCAGCTGGGGTGCGCTGAACGCGGCCATGGACCTGTCCGCCGCCCGGCACGCCCTGCACACCGCCGCCGAGTACCACCCGGACCGCGCCGACCGCCTGCGCGCCCTCGCCGACCGGCTGCCCCCGCACCGGGTCAACGCCGACGGGGCGCTCGCCGAATGGGCGTGGCCCGGCCTCGAGGACGCCTACGACCACCGCCACCTCAGCCACCTCCACGGCGTCTGGCCCCTGGACGAGATCACCCCCTACGATACCCCGGGACTCGCCGAGGCAGCCCGCCGCGCCCTGGAGCTGCGCGGCTCCGAGAACGACTCGGCGCACGGTCATCTGCACCACGCCCTGACCGCCGCCCGGCTCCGGGACGGCAGACGGGTCGCCGACGCGCTCGGCCGGGTCCTCGACGGCGACTTCTTCCACGACTCCCTGATGAGCGCCCACTATCCGCACCGGAACGTCTACAACGCCGACGCCGCGCACACCCTGCCCGCCGTGCTGATCGAGGCGCTCGTGCAGTCCACCCCGGACCGGCTG
The DNA here is from genome assembly GCF_043082785.1 of Streptomyces sp. NPDC014764. Taxonomy (NCBI): domain Bacteria; kingdom Bacillati; phylum Actinomycetota; class Actinomycetes; order Kitasatosporales; family Streptomycetaceae; genus Streptomyces; species Streptomyces sp. NPDC014764. The sequence continues at coordinate 145,156 of NZ_JBIBXY010000015.1, forward strand.
GTGCTGCTGCCCGCCCCGCTCCCGGTGCTCGCGAGCGGCCGGCTCACCGGGATCCGCACCCGCTTCGGCGCCGTGCTCGACCTCACCTGGACGCCGCACGGCGCCACTGCCGTGCTCCGGCCCGACCGCGCCGCCCGCATCACCCTGTGGACCTCCGCCGGTACCCGGCCGCTTGACCTGGCCGCCGGAGAGGAACGCGTCGTCCCGCTGCCGGCGGCGACGCGATGACCGGGCACGTCCCCCCGCCCGTGGAAGGGACGCCACGGCAGGAGATCACCTCGTCCGCCGGGGGCCTCGGCTTCCGCACCGACAGCCTGACCGTCTCCGGCGGCTGACGCACGCCCCTGTGCCGTCCGTGCCGATGCCGACGGCACAGGGCCGGTCAGCGCACCGGCGCGGGACCCGAACTCGCCCGGACCGTCAGCGCGGGCGGCAGCAGCACGACCTCGTCGCCGCCGCGTCCGTCGAGCTTGGCGACCAGCTGCTCCACGGCGTGCCGGCCCATCTCCTGGGCGGGCAGGGACACCGACGTCAGCCGCACCGAAGCCTGCACGGCGACCTGCTCCGGGCAGACCGCGACCACCGAGACGTCCTCCGGCACGGCGCGGCCCTGCTGCCGCAGCAGGGCGAGGAGCGGCTCCACCGCCGCCTCGTTCTGCACCACGAAGCCCGTGGTGCCGGGGCGTTCGTCGAGGATCCGGGCGACCGTCGCGGCCGTCGCGTCGTACCCGCCCTCGCAGGGGCGGTGCAGCAGCCGCACCCCGGTCTCCCGGGCGGCCGAGCGCAGCCCGTCCAGGGTTCGCTCGGCGAAGCCGGTGTGGCGCTCGTAGACCGCGGGGGCCTCGCCGACGACGGCGACTTCCCGGTGGCCCAGTCCGGCGAGATGCTCCACGCAGAGCGCGCCGGTCGCCTTGAAGTCGAGGTCGACGCAGGTCAGTCCGGTGGTGTCGGCGGGCAGTCCGATCAGCACGGCCGGCTGGGCGGACTCCCGCAGCAGCGGCAGGCGTTCGTCGTCCAGCTCGACGTCCATGAGGATCATGCCGTCGGCGAGACCGCTGCCGGCCACCCGGCGGACCGCGTCCGGGCCCTCCTCGCCGGTGAGCAGAAGCACGTCGTACCCGTGGGTGCGGGCGGTGGTGGCGACCGCGATGGCGATCTCCATCATCACCGGCACGTACATGTCGGTCCGTAGCGGCACCATCAGGGCGATGATGTTGGACCTGCTGCTGGCCAGGGCGCGGGCGCCCGCGTTGGGGTGGTAGCCGAGCTCGCGGATGGAGCGTTCCACCCGCTGCCGGGTGGTCGCGGAGATCGACCGCTTGCCGCTGAGGACGTAGCTCACCGTGCTCGCCGAGACTCCGGCGTGCTGGGCGACCTCGGCGAGGGTGACCATCCGGCATCTCCCAGGTATGTGAAGCGCTTCGACATGAGCAGATAAGGCTAAAAGTGCTTATGAGAACGGGTACGACCCTAGCTTCCGGGGGTCATGATGTCCATACAGTCGAAGCGCTTCGACGGGAGAGTTCCGCGTCGTGCCGCCGTACGGGGATCGGCCGGACGGCGGCACGCAGGGTGGTGGGGTCGCTACGAATCGGGTACATACGATCGAGTAGCACCGGTCCGTACCGCAATGACTCCATCCTATTCGCGGCGAGGTGAGCCTCATGTCCGCAGTACCCGAGACACCCGCGGCCCCGACCAGGCCGACCGTCACCGAACGTGAGGCCCGGCAGGTCGCCGAGGCGGCGAGGGAGCAGGACTGGCGCAAGCCCAGCTTCGCCAAGGAACTGTTCCTCGGACGCTTCCGGCTCGACCTCATCCACCCCCACCCGCTCCCCGCCGACGAGGACGTCCGCCGCGGTGAGGAGTTCCTCGCCAGGCTGCGCGAGTTCTGCGAGGCGAAGGTCGACGGCGCCCTGATCGAGCGCGAGGCGCGCATCCCCGACGAGGTGATCAACGGGCTCAAGGAGCTCGGCGCCCTCGGCATGAAGATCGACACCAAGTACGGCGGCCTCGGCCTCACCCAGGTGTACTACAACAAGGCCCTCGCCCTGGTCGGCTCCGCCAGCCCCGCCATCGGCGCGCTGCTCTCCGCGCACCAGTCGATCGGCGTGCCCCAGCCGCTGAAGACCTTCGGCACGCGCGAGCAGAAGGAGACCTTCCTGCCGCGCTGCGCCCGCACCGACATCTCGGCCTTCCTCCTCACCGAGCCCGACGTCGGCTCCGACCCGGCCCGCCTCGCGACCACGGCGGTACCGGACGGCGACGACTACGTGCTGGACGGCGTGAAGCTGTGGACCACCAACGGCGTGGTCGCCGACCTGCTCGTCGTCATGGCCCGCGTCCCGAAGTCCGAGGGCCACCGGGGCGGCATCACCGCCTTCGTCGTGGAGGCGGACTCCGAGGGCGTCACCGTGGAGAACCGCAACGCCTTCATGGGCCTGCGCGGCCTGGAGAACGGCGTCACCCGCTTCCACCGCGTCCGCGTCCCCGCATCCCACCGCATCGGCGAGGAGGGCCAGGGCCTGAAGATCGCCCTCACCACCCTCAACACCGGACGGCTCTCCCTGCCCGCGATGTGCGTCGGCGCCGGCAAGTGGTGCCTGAAGATCGCCCGCGAGTGGTCCGCCGAGCGCGAGCAGTGGGGCAAGCCGGTCGCCCTGCACGAGGCCGTCGGCTCCAAGATCGCGTTCATCGCGGCGACCACCTTCGCCCTGGAGGCCGTCGTCGACCTCTCCTCGCAGATGGCCGACGAGAACCGCAACGACATCCGCATCGAGGCCGCCCTCGCCAAGCTCTACGGCTCGGAGACGGCCTGGCTGATGGCCGACGAACTGGTCCAGATCCGCGGCGGCCGCGGCTTCGAGACCGCCGACTCGCTGCGCGCCCGCGGCGAACGCGCGGTCCCCGCCGAGCAGATGCTGCGCGACCTGCGCATCAACCGCATCTTCGAGGGCTCGACCGAGATCATGCACCTGCTGATCGCACGCGAGGCCGTCGACGCCCACCTGTCCGTCGCCGGGGACCTCATCGACCCCGACAAGAGCCTCGGCGACAAGGCCAGGGCGGGCGCGAACGCGGGCGTCTTCTACGCCAAGTGGCTGCCGAAACTGGTCGCCGGACCCGGACAGCTCCCGGGCGCGTACGGCGACTTCAAGCACGGCATCGACCTCTCCCCGCACCTGCGCTACGTGGAGCGCACCTCGCGCAAGCTGGCCCGCTCCACGTTCTACGCCATGTCCCGCTGGCAGGGACGGATGGAGACCAAGCAGGGCTTCCTCGGCCGGATCGTCGACATCGGCGCCGAACTGTTCGCCATGAGCGCCGCCTGCGTCCGCGCTGAGCACCTGCGCAGCCGCGGCGACCACGGCCGCGAGGCCTACCAGCTGGCCGACGCCTTCTGCCGCCAGGCCAGGCTGCGCGTGGAGGAACTGTTCGGCCGGCTCTGGAGCAACACCGACGACCTCGACCGCAAGGTCGTGAAGAACGTCCTCGGCGGCTCCTACACCTGGCTGGAGGACGGCGTGATCGACCCCTCCGGCGAGGGCCCCTGGATCGCCGACGCCTCTCCCGGCCCGTCCGCCGGGGAGAACGTCCGCCGACCGATCCGCTGAGCGGCCCGGGGAGGGGCCGGCCACGGCGCGCGTCCCCTCCCTCCGCTCCCCGCGCACCACGGACACGCCCCCGGGGTACCGGGGCGGGGGCCCCACGGCCGCCGCGACCGGACACAATGGGGCCCATGACCGACGCTCCAGCCCCCCTCGCCGACCCGCACCTGGTGTACGACCCCGTCGCGGGAGACGGCCCCAAGGACGTGGTGATCCTCGGCTCCACCGGGTCGATCGGCACCCAGGCCATCGACCTCGTGCTGCGCAACCCCGACCGCTTCCGGGTCACCGCCCTGTCCGCCAACGGCGGCCGGGTCGCCCTCCTCGCCGAGCAGGCGCACCGCCTGCGGGTGCGCACGGTCGCCGTCGCCCGCGAGGACGTGGTGCCGGAGCTGCGCGAGGCGCTGTCCGCGCGGTACGGCACGGGGGAGCCGCTGCCGGAGGTCCTCGCCGGGCCCGACGCGGCCACCCAGGTCGCCGCCTCCGACTGCCACACCGTCCTGAACGGCATCACCGGCTCCATCGGGCTCGCCCCGACCCTCGCCGCCCTGGAGGCGGGCCGCACCCTCGCCCTCGCCAACAAGGAGTCGCTCATCGTGGGCGGCCCGCTGGTGAAGGCGCTGGCCAAGCCCGGTCAGATCATCCCGGTGGACTCCGAGCACGCCGCGCTGTTCCAGGCGCTGGCCGCCGGTACCCGCGCCGACGTCCGCAAGCTGGTCGTCACCGCCTCCGGCGGGCCCTTCCGCGGCCGCACCCGGCGGGAACTGGCGGCCGTCACCGTCGAGGACGCCCTCGCCCACCCCACCTGGGCCATGGGCCCGGTCATCACGATCAACTCCGCGACCCTCGTCAACAAGGGCCTGGAGGTCATCGAGGCCCACCTCCTCTACGACATTCCCTTCGACCGCATTGAGGTGGTCGTGCATCCCCAGTCGTATGTCCACTCGATGGTTGAGTTCACGGACGGATCGACACTGGCCCAGGCGACGCCCCCCGACATGCGGGGCCCCATCGCCATCGGCCTCGGCTGGCCCGAACGGGTCCCGGACGCGGCCCCGGTCTTCGACTGGAGCAAGGCGTCCACCTGGGAGTTCTTCCCCCTCGACAACGAGGCCTTCCCCTCGGTGAACCTCGCCCGGCACGTCGGCGAACTCGCGGGGACCGCCCCGGCGGTGTTCAATGCCGCGAACGAGGAGTGCGTCGAGGCCTTCCGCACCGGCGCGCTGCCGTTCCTCGGCATCATCGACACGGTCACCCGGGTGGTCGAGGAACACGGAACGCCCGCCGCGGGAACCTCACTGACCGTGCCGGACGTCCTCGAAGCGGAGACCTGGGCCCGCGCGCGGGCCCGCGAACTGACAGCCCGGACGGCGAGCGCGGAGGCGCGTGCATGACGACCCTGATGTTCATCCTCGGCATAGTCGTCTTCGCGGCCGGCCTGCTGTTCTCCATCGCCTGGCACGAACTGGGGCACCTGTCCACGGCCAAGATGTTCCGCATCCGTGTGCCGCAGTACATGGTCGGCTTCGGTCCGACCCTCTGGTCCCGGCACAAGGGCGAGACCGAGTACGGCGTCAAGGCGATCCCGTTCGGCGGCTACATCCGCATGATCGGCATGTTCCCGCCGGGGCCCGACGGCAAGCTGGAGGCCCGCTCCACCTCCCCGTGGCGCGGCATGATCGAGGACGCCCGCTCCGCCGCCTTCGAGGAGCTGCGGCCCGGCGACGAGAAGCGCCTGTTCTACACGCGCAAGCCGTGGAAGCGGGTCGTCGTCATGTTCGCCGGCCCGTTCATGAACCTGATCCTCGCGGCCGTGCTGTTCCTCATCGTGCTGATGGGCTTCGGCATCCAGCAGCAGACCACCACCGTCAGCTCGGTCTCCCAGTGCGTGATCTCGCAGAGCGAGAAGCGCGACGACTGCGAGAAGTCCGACCCGCAGTCGCCCGCCGCCGCGGCCGGCATGAAGGCCAAGGACAAGATCGTCGCCTTCGACGGGGTCCGCACCGACGACTGGGGCACGCTGTCCGACCTCATCCGCGACAGCGCGGGCAAGAGCGTGCCGATCGTCGTCGAGCGCGACGGCGAGGAGGTGACGCTGCAGGCCACCATCGCCACCAACATGGTCGCGAAGAAGGAAGGCAACGGCACCTACGTCGAGGGCGAGTACGTCAAGGCCGGCTTCCTCGGCTTCAGCGCCGCCACCGGCGTCGTCAAGCAGGACTTCGGCGAGTCCGTGACCTGGATGACCGACAGGGTCGGCGACGCGATCGACTCCCTGGCCGCCCTGCCGTCGAAGATCCCCGCCCTGTGGGACGCGGCCTTCGGCGACGGGCCGCGCGAACCCGACTCCCCGATGGGCGTCGTCGGCGCCGCCCGGGTCGGCGGGGAGATCGCCACCCTCGACATCCCGGCCTCGCAGCAACTCGCGATGTTCGTGATGCTCCTCGCGGGCTTCAACCTCTCCCTGTTCCTGTTCAACATGCTCCCGCTGCTGCCGCTCGACGGCGGACACATCGCCGGCGCTCTGTGGGAGTCGCTGCGCCGCAACCTCGCGAGGCTGCTGCGCCGCCCCGACCCGGGCCCCTTCGACGTGGCGAAGCTGATGCCCGTCGCCTACGTCGTGGCGGGGATCTTCGTCTGCTTCACGATCCTCGTGCTGATCGCGGACGTGGTGAACCCGGTGCGTATCTCCTGACCCGCCCGCACCACGACACCCGTTGCTCACGACGGCCCGGAACCCTGGCGTTCCGGGCCGTCGCCCTTTGGGTGGGTTTAAGGGAGCGATGTGCTCGAGCCTTGGCCATTGCCGTAATCTCGGAGCCCGGAGCCCGCTGCTCACGGGGAGCCGGACCTTGATCCACGACTTGGGGTTGCACAGCAGATGACTGCGATTTCTCTCGGCATGCCGTCCGTCCCGACCACGCTCGCCGTGCGCCGGAAGAGCCGGCAGATCCAGGTCGGCTCCGTGGCGGTGGGCGGGAACGCTCCGGTGTCGGTGCAGTCGATGACGACGACGCGGACGTCGGACATCGGTGCGACGTTCCAGCAGATCGCGGAGCTGACGGCGTCGGGCTGCCAGATCGTGCGGGTGGCGTGTCCGACGCAGGACGACGCGGACGCGCTGCCGGTGATCGCGAGGAAGTCGCAGATCCCGGTGATCGCCGACATCCACTTCCAGCCGAAGTACGTGTTCGCCGCGATCGAGGCGGGCTGCGCCGCGGTGCGGGTGAACCCGGGCAACATCAAGAAGTTCGACGACCAGGTCAAGGAGATCGCGAAGGCGGCGAAGGACCACGGCACCCCGATCCGTATCGGGGTGAACGCGGGTTCGCTGGACCGGCGGCTGCTGCAGAAGTACGGCAAGGCGACGCCGGAGGCGCTGGCGGAGTCGGCGCTGTGGGAGGCGTCGCTGTTCGAGGAGCACGATTTCCGGGACATCAAGATCTCGGTGAAGCACAACGACCCGGTCGTGATGGTCGAGGCGTACCGGCAGCTCGCGGCGCAGTGCGACTACCCGCTCCACCTGGGTGTCAC
>NZ_JBIBXY010000016.1:0-138316 GCF_043082785.1 Streptomyces sp. NPDC014764
ACCCGCTCCACCAGCCGCCGCAGATGCTCCGGCGTGGTACCGCAGCAGCCACCCACCAGCGACAGCCCGTACTCCCGCACGAACGTCTCCTGCGCATCCGCCAGCTGCGGCGCGGTCAGCGGGTAATGCGCGCCGTCCTTGGTCAGCTCGGGCAGGCCGGCGTTCGGCATGCACGACAGCGGGACACGGGAGTGACGGGCCAGGTAGCGCAGGTGCTCGCTCATCTCGGCCGGTCCGGTCGCGCAGTTCAGGCCGATCATGTCGATGCCCAGCGGCTCCAGCGCGGTCAGCGCCGCGCCGATCTCCGAGCCGAGCAGCATGGTGCCGGTGGTCTCCACCGTCACCGACACGATCAGCGGCACCTCGAGGCCGACGGCCTCCATGGCGCGGCGGGCGGCGATCACGGACGCCTTGGTCTGCAGCAGGTCCTGCGTCGTCTCCACGAGCAGCGCGTCGGCGCCGCCGGCGAGCAGGCCCTCCGCGTTCTGCTGGTAGGCGTCGCGGATGGCGCCGAAGGTGGTGTGGCCGAGGGTGGGCAGCTTGGTGCCCGGGCCCATGGATCCCAGGATCCAGCGCGGCCGGCCGTCGCGGCCGGTGAACTCGTCGGCCGTCTCGCGGGCGATGCGGGCGCCCGCCTCGGACAGTTCCAGCACGCGCTCGGGGATGTCGTATTCGCCCAATGCGGTGAGGTTGGCGCCGAACGTGTTCGTCTCGACGCAGTCGACGCCCGCGTCGAAATACTCCGAATGGACCGAACGGACGATGTCGGGGCGGGTCAGGTTCAGGATCTCGTTGCAGCCCTCGAGGTTCTGGAAGTCCTCGAGGGTGGGGTCCTGGGCCTGGAGCATCGTGCCCATCGCTCCGTCGGCGACCACCACACGGGTGGCCAGGGCCTCTCGGAGCGCGGACACACGGGTCCGGCTGTCGGCGGAAGGGGTCAGCGGCAACGAGGCCATGAAAGGGGCTCCCTCAGGTGCGACGGCTGTCGGCTTTGCGGCTGCCCGGAAAAGTCACCTGTTCGAGCTTCCCCGGCAGGGCGCACGCCGTCAGGGTATCCGGGACCGCCCCCTGGCGTCGGAGGCGTCCACGGGCCGGACGAAGATGGCCGACGGGCGACGGTCGGGGCGGGGAGAACGCGACCGATCATCACCGACCATTAGCGAAGGGTCGGCATCGACCGGTAGTGTTCGGCATTGCCGAACAGTGGCAGCGACGTCGTGAGTCGGCGCTCGAAGGGGACGGAGGCAGTACGGCGATGGCACGGAACATCCAGTCGCTCGAACGGGCGGCAGCGATGCTGCGCCTGCTGGCGGGCGGCGAGCGACGGCTCGGCCTCTCGGACATCGCCTCCTCGCTGGGCCTCGCCAAGGGCACCGCCCACGGCATCCTGCGCACCCTCCAGCAAGAGGGGTTCGTGGAGCAGGACGAGCCCTCCGGCCGCTACCAGCTGGGCGCGGAGCTGCTGCGCCTGGGCACCACCTACCTGGACGTGCACGAGCTGCGGGCCCGTGCCCTCGTATGGACGGACGACCTGGCCCGCTCCAGCGGGGAGAGCGTCCATCTCGGGGTGCTGCACCAACAGGGCGTGCTGATCGTGCACCACGTGTTCCGGCCCGACGACAGCAGGCAGGTGCTGGAGATCGGCGCCATGCAGCCGCTGCACTCCACGGCCCTGGGCAAGGTGCTGGCGGCCTACGACCCGGTCGCACACAGCGAGGCCCTGGAGGCCGACCGCAAGGCGTTCACCGACCGCACGGTGTGCGACGTCGAGGCCTTCGAGGGGATCCTCGACCTCACCCGCGCGCGGGGTTACGCAGCGGACGTGGAGGAGACCTGGGAGGGCGTGGCCTCGCTGGCCGCGCCCATCCACGACCGGCGGCGCATGCCGGTCGGGGCGGTCGGCATCACAGGTGCCGTGGAACGGCTGCGCAAGGACGGCGAGCTGCGGCCCGAGCTGATCGCGGCGGTACGGGACTGCGCCCGCGCGGTGTCGCGGGACCTGGGCGCCGCACGCTTCTGAGCTGGCCCCGCACTCCGGACACCGGACGCCTCCGAGCATGCCCCGCCGGCCGCACTCCGCACACCGGACGCTTCCGAGCGGACCCCGGCCGCACTCCGGACATCGGACGACACAGCACCCGGACGCCTGAGGGCGGGCCGGGCCCCAGGCATGCGCCTGCACGAAGACGGGCAGCAATCGGTTCCGATCCGCAGCCACGGCGATCAGTAACGATCGCACTTTTCGACAACCGAGACCCTTGACGCATCACCGGCACCGGGCAAGACTCCCGTCCATCGGTCGGCATTGTCGAACACCTACCGGCAATACGCGCTAGAGTGGGACAACGCCAAGGGCCGGCAACGCTCTCACCCTGAGGGCGCCAATCCCCGGAGGGACCCGGGGGTCGGCATCCCTGGACGAAGGACAAAGGAGTCGCGGGTGTCCAGCTCCGACATCTTCATCGGCGAGACCATCGGTACCGCCATACTCATCCTGCTCGGCGGCGGTGTGTGTGCCGCCGTGACGCTCAAGGCCTCCAAGGCCCGTAACGCCGGCTGGCTCGCCATCGCCTTCGGCTGGGGCTTCGCCGTCATGACGGCGGTCTACATATCGGGGCCGCTCTCCGGCGCCCATCTGAACCCGGCCGTGACCCTGGCGCTCGCCATCAAGGACGGCGGGTGGGCCAACGTTCCGACCTACTTCGCCGCACAGATCCTCGGTGCGATGATCGGCGCCACGCTGGTGTGGCTGGCGTACTACGGCCAGTTCCACGCCCACCTCACCGACAAGGAGATCGTGGGCGGCCCGGGTGCCCAGACGACCGCCGCCAAGGCCGTCGAGGCGCAGGAGAAGGGCGCGGGCCCGGTGCTCGGCGTCTTCGCCACCGGCCCGGAGATCCGGCACACGGTGCAGAACCTCGCCACGGAGATCATCGGCACCTTCGTGCTGCTGCTCGCCATCCTCACGCAGGGCCTGAACGACGCGGGCAACGGCCTCGGCGTACTGGGCGGCCTGATCACGGCGCTCGTGGTCGTCTCGATCGGTCTGTCGCTCGGCGGCCCGACCGGTTACGCGATCAACCCCGCCCGCGACCTCGGCCCCCGTATCGTCCACGCCCTGCTGCCGCTGCCCAACAAGGGCGGCTCCGACTGGTCGTACGCCTGGGTCCCGGTGGCCGGTCCGCTGATCGGCGGCGCCATCGCGGCCGGCGTCTACAACATCGCCTTCGCGTAGACGCGATCGTTGCAGCAAGCGCCGTACCCACTGCCCCGTAACCAAGGAACGTTCAGGAGCACACCGTGACCGACGCCCACACCGCCGGCCCGTTCATCGCCGCGATCGACCAGGGCACCACCTCTTCCCGCTGCATCGTCTTCGACCGCGACGGGCGCATCGTCTCCGTCGACCAGAAGGAGCACGAGCAGATCTTCCCCAAGCCCGGCTGGGTGGAGCACGACGCCACCGAGATCTGGACGAACGTCCAGGAGGTGGTGGCCGGCGCCGTCGCCAAGGCCGGCATCACCCGGGACGACATCAAGGCCATCGGCATCACCAACCAGCGCGAGACCACCGTGCTGTGGGACAAGAACACCGGTGAGCCGGTCCACAACGCGATCGTCTGGCAGGACACCCGCACCGACGCCCTCTGCCGTGAGCTGGGCCGCAACGTCGGCCAGGACCGCTTCCGCCGCGAGACCGGCCTGCCCCTGGCCTCCTATTTCGCCGGTCCCAAGGCGCGCTGGCTGCTCGACAACGTCGAGGGTCTGAAGGAGCGTGCGGAGGCGGGAGACATTCTTTTCGGCACCATGGACACATGGGTCATCTGGAATCTCACGGGCGGAACGGACGGCGGCCGGCACGTCACCGACGTCACCAACGCCTCCCGCACCATGCTGATGAACCTGCACACCATGCAGTGGGACGCGAAGATCGCCGAGTCGATCGGCGTCCCGACGCCGATGCTGCCCGAGATCCGCTCCTCCGCCGAGGTCTACGGCGAGATCAAGGGCGGCAAGCTGGGCGACCTGCTCGGCGGCATCCCGGTCGCCTCTGCGCTCGGCGACCAGCAGGCGGCGCTGTTCGGTCAGACCTGCTTCGCCGAGGGCGAGACCAAGTCGACCTACGGCACCGGCACCTTCATGGTGATGAACACCGGCGACAAGCTGATCAACTCCTACAGCGGCCTGCTGACCACGGTCGGCTACAAGATCGGCGACCAGGACACGGTCTACGCCCTGGAGGGCTCGATCGCCGTCACCGGTTCGCTGGTGCAGTGGATGCGCGACCAGATGGGCCTGATCTCCACCGCCGCCGAGATCGAGACCCTGGCGCTGTCCGTCGAGGACAACGGCGGCGCCTACTTCGTGCCGGCCTTCTCCGGTCTGTTCGCCCCGTACTGGCGCTCCGACGCCCGCGGTGTGATCGCCGGCCTCACCCGGTACGTCACCAAGGCGCACCTCGCGCGCGCCGTCCTGGAGGCCACCGCCTGGCAGACGCGGGAGATCGCCGACGCCATGACGAAGGACTCCGGCGTGGAACTCGCCGCCCTCAAGGTCGACGGCGGCATGACCTCCAACAACCTGCTGATGCAGACCCTCGCCGACTTCGTGGACGCCCCCGTGGTGCGCCCGATGGTCGCCGAGACCACCTGCCTCGGCGCCGCCTACGCCGCCGGCCTGGCCGTCGGCTTCTGGAACAGCACCGACGACCTGCGCGCCAACTGGCGCAGGGCCGCCGAGTGGACCCCCCGCATGGACGCGGACACCCGCGACCGTGAGTACAAGAGCTGGCTCAAGGCCGTCGAGCGGACCATGGGCTGGCTCGAGGACGAGGAGTAGAAACGCCATGACCACCCAAGCCACCCTGCACTCCGTACCTGCCCTGGGGACGCACCCGGCGTCCGGCCCGAATCCGAGCCGCGCCGAGACCCGGGAGCAGCTCTCCAAGGCGTCGTACGACCTCCTCGTCATCGGCGGCGGCATCCTGGGCATCTCCACCGCCTGGCACGCCGCGCAGTCCGGTCTCAGGGTGGCCCTGGTGGACGCCGGTGACTTCGCCGGAGCTACCTCCTCCGCTTCCTCCAAGCTGCTCCACGGCGGTCTGCGCTACCTGCAGACCGGCGCGGTGAAGCTGGTGGCGGAGAACCACTTCGAGCGCCGTGCGGTCTCCCGCCAGGTGGCCCCCCACCTGGCGAACCCGCTCACGTTCTACCTCCCCGTGTACAAGGGCGGGCCGCACGGCGCGGCGAAGCTCGGGGCCGGAGTGTTCGCCTACTCGGCGCTGTCGGCCTTCGGTGACGGCGTGGGCCACCTGCTGTCGCCGGCGAAGGCCGCGCAGGACGTGCCGGAGCTGCGCACCGAGAACCTCAAGGCCGTGGCCGTGTACGGCGACGACCAGATGAACGACGCGCGCATGGCGCTGATGACGGTCCGCGCGGCGGCCGACTCGGGCGCGGTGGTCCTCAACCACGCCGAGGTGACGGGCCTGCGCTTCACCAAGGGCCGGGTCACCGGCGCCGAGCTGCGGGACCGTCTCTCCGGCGACGAGTTCGGCGTCGACGCTCGGCTGGTGCTCAACGCGACCGGCCCGTGGGTAGACCACCTGCGCCGCATGGAGGACCCGGACGCGGCCCCGTCGATCCGGCTGTCGAAGGGCGCCCACCTGGTCCTGAAGCGGACCGCCCCGTGGAAGGCCGCGCTGGCCACGCCGATCGACAAGTACCGGATCACCTTCGCCCTCCCCTGGGAGGACATGCTGCTGCTCGGCACCACGGACGAGGAGTACGAGGGCGACCCGGCGGACGTCGCGGTGAACGAGAAGGACATCGCGCAGATACTCGACGAGGCCGCGTTCTCCATCCGCGACCAGCAGCTCGACCGTGATCTGATCACGTACTCCTTCGCCGGTCTGCGGGTGCTGCCCGGCGGCCCCGGCGACACGGCGAAGGCCAAGCGCGAGACGGTGGTCACCGAGGGCAAGGGCGGGATGCTGTCCGTCGCCGGCGGCAAGTGGACCACGTTCCGCCACATCGGCCGCACGGTGATGCGCAAGCTCCAGGAACTGCCCGGCCACCCGCTGGGCGAGGACTTCGAGCCGGTCGGCGCCCTGCCGAAGAAGCTGCCGCTGCCCGGCGTGGCCAACCCGCGCGCCGTCGCCCACCGTCTGCTGGTGGACGGGCCGGCGCCCGGTCCGCGCATGGCGGCGGACACCGCCCGCCACCTTGCCACCCACTACGGGTCGCTGGCCTTCGACATCGCCCGCCTGGCGAACGAGGACCCGGCGCTGGCCCGGCGCGTCCACCCGGACGCCCCGGAGATCTGGGCGCAGGTCGTCTGGGCCCGGGACCACGAGTGGGCCGAGACGGCGGACGACGTGCTGCGCCGCCGCACCACCCTGACCATCCGTGGCCTGGCCACGGACGAGGTACGGGCGGACGTGCAGGAGCTGCTCGACAAGAAGTGACGGCTCTCCCGTGCCGGCTCCCCGCACGGGAGCCGGCGCGCGGTGGGGGGCGGCCCGCGCCGACGGGCCGCCCCCCACCGCGTTCCGCGGTCCGCGTGCGGGGTGTTTCCCGGCGCCGTGCGGGGCAGTGATGGGGCACTCCCCCGTGTGCGGGGAGCTGCGGGAGCCCCCGCGGACACGCCGTAAGGTTGGTGCGTACGCGAGGGCACGTCGGAAGGAGGCGCTGGGTGATCGAGCTCGAGGGGGTTCCCGAGCTGATCGACCCGGTCATGGTGGCCGCGTTCGAGGGCTGGAACGACGCCGGTGACGCCGCCTCCACCGCGGTCGCGCATCTGGACAGGGAGTGGAAGGGCGAGGTGTTCGCGGCGCTCGACGCCGAGGACTACTACGACTTCCAGGTCAACCGCCCCACGGTGTTCCTGGAGAACGGCGTGCGGAAGATCACCTGGCCGACGACGCGGCTGTCGGTGGTGCGGGTGGGCGGCGAGAAACCGCGCGACCTGGTGCTGGTGCGCGGCATCGAACCGTCCATGCGCTGGCGCTCGTTCTGCAACGAGATCCTCGGCTTCGCTCACGAGCTGGGCGTGGAGCTGGTGGTGGTGCTGGGCGCGCTGCTCGGTGACACCCCGCACACCCGTCCGGTTCCGATCAGCGGGACCACGTCCGACCCGGACCTGGCCCGTCGCATGGACCTCGAGGAGACCAAGTACGAGGGGCCCACGGGCATCGTCGGCATCCTCCAGGAGGCGTGCACGCACGCGGGCGTGCCCGCGGTGTCGCTGTGGGCGGCGGTCCCGCACTACGTGTCGCAGCCGCCCAACCCGAAGGCCACGCTGGCGCTGCTGAACCGGCTCGAGGACCTGATCGACGTGCGGATCCCGCTGGGCGAGCTGCCCGAGGACGCGCGCGCCTGGCAGGTGGGTGTGGACCAGCTGGCCGCGGAGGACAGCGAGGTCGCCGAGTACGTGCAGACGCTGGAGGAGGCGCGGGACACCGCGGAGCTGCCGGAGGCGTCCGGCGAGGCGATCGCCCGGGAGTTCGAGCGGTACCTGCGGCGGCGTGACGGGGCGTCGGGGCCGCCGGGCGGTCATGCCACCGCCGACGGCACGGAGGGGCCGTCCTACCGGCGTGACGGGCCGGGCGGGCGGTCGCGTCCGCCGAAGCCGCCCCGGCAGGAGACGGAGCAGGACGGCGACGAGTCGCCGGAGGAGTGACGGGACAACACGAAGGGGGCGCCCCGATCGAGGATCGGGGCGCCCCCTTCGTGTGTCTCGCCGGCGCTTCGTGTGTCTCGCCGGCGCCGTGCCGGGCACGGTTGTACGCGGGGTGCGGACCGGCCGTGGTCGCTCGCGCAGTTCCCCGCGCGCCTTGGGGGCGCTTCCCTAAAGGGCGACGCCCAGGAGGGCGTCCACGGCGCGGGAGACGACGCCGGGTGCGCCGGTGTCGGTGCCGCCGGTCTGCTCCTGGAGGACGGTCCAGCGGTCGACGGCGGCGAGCGCGGCCGGGGCGTTCAGGTCGTCCGCGAGGGCGTCGCGGATCTCCTCGACGAGCGCCTCGGCGGGCGGGCCGTCGGGGCGGGAGACCGCGGCGCGCCAGTGGTCGAGGCGGGTCACGGCGTCCTGGAGGACCTGGTCGGTCCACTCCCAGTCGGAGCGGTAGTGGTGGGCGAGGAGCGCCAGGCGGATCGCCGCCGGGTCGACGCCCTCACGCCGCAGCCGGGAGACGAAGACCAGGTTGCCCTTGGACTTGGACATCTTCTCGCCGTGCAGGGCGACCATGCCGGCGTGCACGTACGCCTTGGCCATCGGGTACTCGCCGGTGAGCACCTGTGCGTGCGAGGCGCCCATCTCGTGGTGCGGAAAGACCAGGTCGGAGCCGCCGCCCTGGATGTCGAAGGTCATGCCCAGGTGGTCGAGGGCGATGGCCACGCACTCGATGTGCCAGCCGGGCCGGCCGCGGCCGAGCGAGCCGCCGTCCCAGCTCGGCTCGCCCTCGCGGGCGGCCATCCAGAGCATCGGGTCGACGGGGTTCTTCTTGCCCGGGCGGTCCGGGTCGCCGCCGCGTTCGGCGGACAGCATCCGCATGGCGGCCGCGTCCAGGTGGGATACCTGGCCGAAGTGCCGGTCGGACTCGACGGAGAAGTAGATGTCGCCGTCGATCTCGTAGGTGGCGCCGAGCTCACGGAGCCGCTCGACGATCGGGACGATGCCGGGTATGGCCTCGACCGCGCCTATGTAGTGCCGGGGCGGCAGCATCCGCAGGGCCGTCATGTCCTCGCGGAACAGGGCGGTCTCCTGCTCGGCGAGCGCGGTCCAGTCGACGCCGTCGCGCTCGGCCCGCTCCAGCAGCGGGTCGTCGACGTCGGTGACGTTCTGGACGTAGTGAACCTGCCGCTTGTTGTCGAGCCACACGCGCTGCACCAGGTCGAACGCGTTGTAGGTCGCCGCGTGTCCGATGTGGGTGGCGTCGTAGGGCGTGATGCCGCAGACGTAGAGACGGGCGACGGGGCCGGGGTCGAGGGTGACAGGACCGTCGGTCGCGGTGTCGTGGATCCTCAGGTCGCGGCCCTGACCGGGCAGGGCGGGGACTTCGGAAGCGGGCCAGGCATGCATGTCACGAGCCTAACCGGACCGCAGTTCCGGATACGAACCGGAGCGGGCCGTATGGCCGGGAAGGCGTTCTTGCGCGTCGCCGCGCCGTGTGCCTCCTCCGGCCTCCGTCACGGTCAGACCGGCGGCCAGGGGATGGCGGGCCACTCGGTGCCCGGTTGCGGGTGCGTGCCGGAGCCGAGCAGGGCGTCCACGCGGGCGCGGGTGGCGTCGATCTCCGAGGGGGTGATCAGCGGGGTGAGAACCGCATTGAGGGGCCCGGAGGGCGCGAGGGCGTCCCTGAGGCCCTTGAGGACGTCCAGGGCCTCCTCGGTCAGCGGCTCCCCCGCCCAGCCCCACAGGAGCGTGCGCAGCTTGTTCTCGGTGTTGAAGGTGACCCCGTGGTCGATGCCGTACAGCACGCCCTCCGCCGTGGGCAGCAGGTGCCCGCCCTTGCGGTCGGCGTTGTTGATCACCGCGTCCAGCACGGAGAGACGGCGCAGCCGCTCGTCGTCGGCGTGCACGAGCAGCGCGGTGCGGCCCTCGCCGACCTCGGCGAAGCCGATCGCCTTCCAGCCCGGTTCCGGTTCCTCGCCGTCCACCAGGGCGAGCAGCTCGTCGCCGGGCGCGGTCTCGACCCACAGCTGGCACATGCCCTCGCCGTACGGGCCGTCGCGCAGCACGGTGGGCGGCACCAGGTCCCAGCCGGTCGCCCGGGAGACCTCGTACGCGGCGACCTCGCGCCCGGCGAGGGTGCCGTCGGGGAAGTCCCACAGCGGCCGCTCCCCCGCGACCGGCTTGTAGACGCAGGCGGCCTCGCGGTCCCCGTGGGTGACGGTGCAGTACAGCGCGGCGTTCGACGCCTCGCGGATGCGGCCGCGCACGGTCAGCTCACCGCGGGCCAGCAGTTCGGCCGCGGCCGGGTCGGTGGCGGTCACGCTCCGCGGCGGTATCCGTTCTGGCGCGGACATACGTGTCCTTCCGGGTCGAGCGGGAGGCTGCACAGCGGGCACGGCGGCCGCCCCGCGTTGACGACGTCCAGGGCGCGCTTGGCGAAGGCCCGCGCCTGTGTCCCGGTGAGCATGACGCGGAGCATCGGCGGGCCGTTCTCCTCGTCCTGGAGGAGCCGCTCCTCCGCCTCGGCGAGGTCCTCGTCGGAGTCGGCGTCCAGCTCGACGAGGGCCTGCGCCTCCACGATCATGCGCTGCTCCTCGCCGTCCCAGGCGAGCGCCATGGTGCCGACGCGGAACTCCTCCTCGACGGGGGTGTCCAGCGGCGCGGTGTCGGTGATCTCGGCCGGCGCCATCGCGGGCACCGCGGCGCTGCCGCCGCTGCGGCGCACCACTTCGTCGAGCAGCTCGTCCATCCGTTCGGCGAGCGCCGCCACCTGGGTCTTCTCCAGGGCCACGCTGGTCACCCGGGAGCCGGCGGTGGCCTGGAGGAAGAACGTACGGCGCCCTGGCAGTCCGACCGTGCCGGCCACGAAACGTTCCGGTTGGTCGTAGAGGAACACCTGACGGGACACGTCCTGTCTCCATTGAGAGTCGGGGTACGGGCGAGGGGTGGATCGGAGCGCAACTCCGCGGTCGCTTCACCCTACTGCGGGGAACGATCACGGTGCGCCCGCGTCGCCCCCCACGGTGGCGTCGCCGGCCGGCGGCTCCTCGCGCGGCGCCAGGGACGCGAGGTCGCCGGTGTCGCCGAGGCGCAGGAGAAACGGCCGCAGCCGGGTGTAACGGATCGCGGTGATGGAACACGGTTCGACGGAGATCCGCTGGAAGAGGTCGAGATGAAGTCCGAGGGCGTCCGCCACCAGAGACTTGATGATGTCGCCGTGCGAGCACATCAGATACACGGCGTCGGGTCCGTGGTCGCGCTCCACGCGCGCGTTCCACTCGCGCACCGCCTCGGCGGCGCGCGTCTGCATGGCGCGCATGGACTCCCCGCCGGGGAAGGCCGCGGCGGACGGGTGCGCCTGCACGACCTCCATGAGCGGCTCGTCCTTGAGCTCGGCGAGCTTGCGTCCGGTCCAGTCGCCGTAGTGGCACTCGCCGATGCGTTCGTCGGTGTGGTGGGTGAGGCCGGGGCGGGCCCGGAGCAGTGGGCCGACGGTCTCCCGGCAGCGGTCGAGCGGGCTGGTGACGACCTCGGCCAGCGGCAGCGGCGCGAGCCGTCCGGGCAGTGCGGCGGCCTGTGCGGTCCCGCGGTCGTCGAGGTGCACGCCGGGCGTCCAGCCGGCGAGCAGTCCCTCGGTGTTGGCGGTGGATCGTCCGTGCCGGACCAGGAGCAACGTGGGCATGCCGCCCAGGGTAGGCGTACGGGCGTACGCGGGAACCGGGGCATGAGGACGAGGGCGGGACGGATACGGGACGGCAGACCGGCTGCCGGGACGGGAGGACATGCTTCGTGATCGTCGACTGTGGCGTCTACCGGGAGGGGCACAGGTCGGAGGGGTCCCAGGACTTCTCCGACGCGCTGGAGCAGGCACGGTCGGCGGGAGGTTTCGTCTGGATCGGGCTGCACGAGCCGACGGCCGAGGAGTTCGACCTGGTCGCGCGGGAGTTCGGGCTGCATCCGCTGGCCGTGGAGGACGCCCTCAAGGCGCATCAGCGGCCCAAGCTGGAGGTCTACGACGACTCGGTCTTCGTGGTCCTGAAGCCGGTGGTGTACGAGCCGGACAGCGACACGGTGTCGTCCGGCGAGATCATGATCTTCCTCGGCGACTCGTTCGCGGTGAGCGTACGGCACGGCCGGGGCGCCCCGCTGGACGCGGTACGGGAGCGGCTGGAGCGGGAGCCGGAGCTCCAGCAGGAGGGGGCGACGGCGGTGCTGTACGCGGTCGCCGACGCCGTCGTCGACCACTACCTGGAGGTGGCGACCGAGCTGCAGACCGACCTGGAGGAGCTGGAGACGGAGGTCTTCACCCCCGACGCGGGCGGCTCGCGGCACACGGCGTCCCGGATCTACGGCTTCAAGCGCCAGATCCTGGAGTTCCGCCGGGCGACGGTGCCGCTGACGGCGCCCATGGCCCGGCTGGCGGGGGCCGGCGCGTCGGGGTCGCGGGTGCCGTTCGTGGAGGAGGGGGCGCGTCCGTACTTCCGTGACGTCCACGACCACCTCACCCGCGTCAACGAGTCGGTGGAGGGCCTGGACCGGCTGGTGTCGGACGTGCTGTCGGCGCACCTGGCGCAGGTCGGCGTCCAGCAGAACGACGACATGCGCAAGATCTCCGCATGGGCGGCGATGGCCGTGGTCCCCACGATGATCGCGGGGATCTACGGCATGAACTTCGAGCACATGCCCGAGCTGCACTGGACGTGGTCGTACCCGGTGGTGATCGCGTTGATGGCCGCGCTGGAGGTGGTGCTGTTCCGCACGTTCAAACGCCGGGGGTGGCTGTAGCGGACGACCGCGGGACGGTCAGGCCGCTTCCGGCTCCGGGGTGGCGGGACCGCCCAGCGCGTCGCGCCGCTCGGGCATCCGCAGCGAGACCATCCGGCGCCAGCCGCCGAGGCGCTCGTACAGGTACACGGCGTGGATGCCCGCCGCGAGCAGCGCCGCCTTGGGCTTCGGCCAGCCGAGGACGCGGCCCATGTGACCCATCACCGCGAGGCTGACGTCGCGGTAGACACGGATCTCGGCGAGCGCGCACTCGCGCAGCGTGCGCTGGATGGCGCGGCCGTGTCCGGCGTAGGCGAAGCGGAGCAGTTCCTCGTGGCAGTAGGCGAGGTGGTTGTCCTCGTCGTTGGAGATCATCCGCACCGCGCGGCCGAGGTCGGGGTGGTCGGCGAAGTGCTTGCGCAGCAGCTCCATCTGCTCGGAGGCGCGCTGCTCGGTGACCCGGCTGTGGGCGAGGTAGGTCACGATGTCCTGGACGGTCAGCGGCTCGTCGCGCCTGAGCTTGTCGTGGGCCAGGCCGATGCCGTTCCGCTCCAGCAGCATCGTGTAGTCGGTCTCCGGGGGCACCGGGACGGGGTCCAGTCCGCGCTTCTTGAGCAGGGCGTTGAAGATGCGGCCGTGCTTGTCCTCGTCGGCGCCGTGCCGGGTGATCTTGGGGGCGAGGTCGCGCTGCGTCTCGGGCACGAGCGCGGCGATGCGGGCGTTCTCCCAGCCGCCCTGGGACTCGCCGCTCGCCGCGATCGAGCAGAACAGCGCGAAGGACTCGTCGTGGTCGAGGATCTCCTGGAACAGGCTCTTCGCCGACAGCATGGGGCCCACCTCTCCGCGGCGTCCGCGGTTCCGCGGTCCGCACGTCCACAGTCGTCGCAGAGAATGAGTCAAATGCGGCTCGGGGGGCGCGGCAACAGGTGCGGCCGACAACTCCGCCGATTGGCGTACGTGCCGGGCGGTGGGCGGAGGACTCGGACGCGCGCGTGCGGGGGCTCGCGGGCGCCTGTGGTGAGGGGCGCGCGGGGCGCGTAACCCTGGCGGGTCGCGGGCGTTGTTGTGGATGACGGCCGTGGCGGGGTCGACCCCCGAGCCCCCACCACGGCCGCGGGACCTGGCCGCCGCCGCGGGGGACGCGGCGGCGGCCTGACGGGTCAGGCCAGGCCCGCGCGCTCCAGGGCCTCGACGCCGGCGCGCAGCGAGGCCAGCCGCTCGTCGAGGGTGAAGCCGGCCGGGGCGAGGGTGAGGGTGGTGACCCCGGCGGCCGCGTAGGCCTTCATGCGGTCGGCGATGCGGTCGACCGAGCCGAGCAGGGTGGTGCTGTCGATCAGGTCGTGCGGGACGGCGGCGGCAGCGCCCTGCTTGTCGCCGGACAGGTACTTGTCCTGGATCTCGGCGGCCTCCCGCTCGTAGCCCATGCGCTGGGCGAGCTGGTTGTAGAAGTTCTGCTTGCGGCTGCCCATGCCGCCGACGTACAGCGCCGTGTAGGGGCGGAAGGTGTCGGCGAGGGTGGCCACGTCCTTGTCGTCGCCCACGGCGAGCGGGACGGTCGGGCAGACGTCGAAGCCGTCGAGGGTCTTGCCGGCCTTCTCGCGGCCCGCGCGGATGTGCCTGACGGCGGTCTCCTCCAGGTGGTCGGCGGAGGGGAAGATCAGCAGGGCGCCGTCGGCGATCTCACCGGTCTGCTCGAGGTTCTTCGGGCCGATCGCGGCGATGTACAGCGGGATGTGCTCGCGCTGCGGGTGCACGGTGAGCTTGAGGGGCTTGCCCGGGCCGCCGGGGAGGGGCAGGGTCCAGTGCTCGCCCTCGAAGGAGAGGCGCTCGCGGGTCATCGCCTTGCGGATGATCCCGACGTACTCGCGGGTGCGGGCGAGCGGCTTGTCGAACTTGACGCCGTACCAGCCCTCCGAGACCTGGGGGCCGGAGACGCCGAGGCCGAGACGGAAGCGGCCCTCGGAGAGCGAGTCGAGGGTGGCCGCGGTCATCGCGGTCATGGCCGGCTGGCGGGCCGGGATCTGGAAGATGGCCGAACCGACGTCGATGCGCTCGGTGCGGGCGGCGACGTAGGCGAGGACGGTGGCGGCGTCGGAGCCGTAGGCCTCGGCGGCCCAGCAGACCGCGTAGCCGAGGCGGTCCGCCTCCTGGGCCACGGCGAGGTTGTCCGCGTCCATTCCGGCGCCCCAGTAGCCGAGGTTGATACCTAGCTGCATGGCCGTCTCCCCTTACCGATCAGTAACGTGACTTGCGCAGACCTTATACCTCCCACGCCCGCGAGGCAGGGGGTGCGGGGAGGTACGGCCGCACGGGTCCGGCCGAGCGCTTGCGAGGTGCCGGACGCCCGGGAAACGGTTGTCCACAGGCCCCCACACGCTCAGCTCTGGCCAGTAATCTCGGCGTTCATGGAGCAGAGGCATCTCGGCCGTACCGGCCTGCGTGTGTCCCGGATCGGGCTCGGGACCCTCACCTGGGGCCGTGACACGGACGAGCACGACGCGGCAGAGCTCTTGAAGACGTTCTGGGACGCGGGCGGGACGCTGGTCGACACGGCCGACGTGTACGGCGACGGGGAGGCCGAGTACCTGCTCGGGCAGCTGATGGACGGCCTGGTGCCGCGCCGGGACCTGGTGATCTCGACGAAGGCCGGCAGCGTGCCCGACCCGGACCGCCGGTTCGACTGCTCGCGCGGCCATCTGCTCTCCGCGCTCGACGCCTCGCTCGCGCGCCTCGGCACGGACTACGTCGACGTGTGGCACGTCCACGCCTACGATCCGGCCACGCCGCTGGAGGAGACGCTCCAGGCGCTGGACATCGCCGTATCCAGCGGGCGCGTGCGGTACGCGGGCGTGTCCAACTTCTGCGGCTGGCAGCTCGCCAAGGCCGCGACCTGGCAGCTCGCCGGGCCTGGCGCGCGCACTCGCCTGGCGAGCACCCAGATGGAGTACTCGCTGCTCCAGCGCGGGGTGGAGCGGGAGGTGCTGCCCGCCGCGCTCGACCTCGGCATCGGCATGCTGCCGTCCTCCCCGCTCGGGCGGGGCGTGCTCACCGGCAAGTACCGCGGGGACGCCACCCCGGCCGACTCACGCGGCGCGTCGGAGCATCTCGCGCCGTTCGTCGCGCCGTACCTGGACGACACGGCGAGCCGGATCGTCGACGCGGTGACGACCGCGGCGGACGGCCTCGCCGTGACCGCGCTCCAGGTCGCGCTCGCCTGGGTCCGCGACCGGCCCGGCGTGACCGCCCCCATCATCGGCGCGCGCACGGCGCAGCAGCTCACGGCGGCGTTGTCAGTGGAGGCGCTTAGTCTTCCTGACGAGATCTGCCGGGCGCTCGACGACGTGTCGGCTCCGGTGCACCGCTATCCCGATCACGACTGGAGCACGCTGTGAGCACGCCGGAGACCCCTGAGGAGCCGAGGAGCGCGGACGACGGCACGCCCGCCGACGGCACGCCCGCCGAGGGCACGCAGGTGTCCGAGGCCGAGGCGGAGCTGGCCGCGCAGCGCCTGGAGCGGGAGCGGATCGAGCGGCGCAAGGCGGAGCGGCAGGGCCCGGTCGAGGCCGGCACCAAGCTGAGCGGCACGGCGGCCGAACTGCTCGCCGCCGTACGGGCCGTGGAGAGCGGTGAGAAGCCGCCGGCCACCGTGTTCGAGGAGGCCCGCCCCGCGCCGCGGCGCCCCGCGCCGGAGCCGGTGCGGCAGGCCCCGGTGGTCGTCCCCGAGGGACCGGCCGCGCCCGCCGAGGGCACCGTGGGCGAGGTGCGGGAGGTGCTGACGCGGGGCGGCGCTCCCGCCGCGCTCGCCGCGCAGGCCGCCGCGGCCCTGGGTGAGAGCGCCGCGGAGCTGCTGCGGGACGACCCCTGGCAGCTGCTGCGGGTGCCGGGCGTCCGGCCCGAGCAGGCGGACGGGTTCGCCCGCACGCTGCTCGGCGGGGAGGCCGGGCCCGGTGACGAGCGGCGGGGACGCGCGCTGACCGTCTGGCTGCTGGAACAGGCCGCGCCCGCCGGGCACACGGTGCTGGAGATGCCCGCGCTCACCGAGGCACTCGGCCGTCAGGGCGTGCCCGATCCGGAGGACGCGATGCGGAACGCCGTCGCCGAGGGGGACGTCCTCGTCTTCCAGGACGCGATCGGCGAACCGGTCGGGGAGGACGAGGAGCAGCCCGTCCGGGTGCTGGTCGGTCTGGAGCGCTGTGCCCTCGCCGAGGAGAGCCTCGCCGACGGCCTGGCCCGGCTGATCAACTCGGCGCCCAAGCAGGACGGCGCGGCCGAGGAGTGGGAGCGGGCCGCCGCCGCGGCGGCGGGCTCCGCGGCCGATCTGATCCGCGCGGCCTCCGGGCACGGGCTGGTGCTGCACACCGGCGGGGAGGCCGCGCTGGCGGAGCCGGCGGCGCTGCTGGACGCGGCGCACGGCATGGGCCTGCGCGCCTGGGCCGCCACGCACAGCCCGGTCGGGCGGGAGCGGTTCGTGAACCGCGTGGAGGGCCCGGGTGTGGTCACGGTCGCCGGGCTGCTGTCCGGCGCGGAGGGGCCCGGGCGGGACCCGGAAGGCGCGCTGGCCGTGGACCTGCTGGTGGTGCTGGACGCGCCGCAGCTCGACGTGGAGACCGCCGCGCTGCTCACGGAGTCCTTGCCGGACGGGGCGCGGCTGGTGCTGTCCGGCGATCCGGCGGTGCTGTGGTCGGTCGGTCCCGGGCGGGTGTTCGCGGACCTGCTGGCGGCGCGGGCCTGCCCGCAGGTCGCCTCCCGGCGACCGGATCCGGGGCCGCTGGGCGAGCTGGTCTCGGGCATCGGCGTCGGCGAGCTGCTCCAGGTGGAGGCCCCCGGGAAGGAGGTCGTCATCGTGCCCGTGCGGGACGCGGGCGAGGCGGTGCACCGGGCCGTGCAGCTGGTGGCGGACTCGGTGCCCCGCGCCATCGGCGTGCCGGCCGAGGAGACGCAGGTGATCACCCCGGGCCACGGGGGCGCGGTCGGCACGCGTGTGCTGAACGCGGCGCTGAAGGAGCGGCTGAACCCGGGTCCCGGCCGCTTCGCCGGCTTCGACCCCGGAGACCGGGTGGCCTGGTCCCCCGCCCCGGGACGCACCCTTCCGGGCCGTGTGGCCGGGGCGGACGCCGAAGGCCTGCGCCTGGACTGCGCGGGCGAGACGGTCGTCGTGCCGCGGGACCGCGTGGAGCAGACGGTCCGCCACGGGTGGGCGCTCACCGCGCACCAGGCGGTGGGCTCGCGCTGGCCCGCGGCGGTCGTGGTCCTCCCCGGCGACGCGGTCCCCGCCCTGAGCCGTCCCTGGATCTACACGGCCTTCAGCCGGGCCGACCGCCACCTGTCGGTGGTCCACGGAGTCGACCAGGCCCTCCAGCGAGCGGTCACGGACATCCCGGCGAAGCCGCGCACGACGCGTCTGCCGGTGCTGTTGGCGCCGCAACTGCCGGGGGCGGCGGAGTAGGGCGCCCCCGGTCAGGCGCCCCGTGCTTGACCGGCATGCGGTGGGCTCACCCTGGTGCGACCGGGGTGCGGCGCGGCCGTACGCCCGGGGCTGAGGGCCGCGGGTGGTGTCAGGGCTCAAGCGATGCCGGAGCGCGTGGTTCGGGCGACACGACCGGCTGAGCGGGCCGGCCGCGGCAGGACGGCACCCCGCCGGCGCGTGTCGGGTCAGCGGTCCGCGTCCAGGGGTTCCAGGTCCTCGTCCGCGTCCGGGGACAGGACCGACTCCAGGTCGTCGTCGTCCTCTTCGTCGTCCGCGTCGTCGTCGAAGACCGCGCTGACGTCGAAGCGGCACACCACCGCCTCGGGGTCCGCCTGCTCGAAGGGGGCCTCGAGCCACTCGCCGGGGTCCGGGATCTCGTCCGATGCCGTGACCCAGAGCGTGGAGTCGCCCTCCTCCAGGCCGAACTCCTTGTGCCGGGAGGCGATCTCGTCCGGTTCGTACTCCCCGAACAGCAGGCCGAGCGCGCCGTGGACGGTGCTGGAGGCCTCCGAACTCTCGTCGTCGGCCTCCTCGATCCGCTGGGCGTGCGCCAGCAGCCGCTGCGGCTCGACGACGGCGTAGTCCCGGCGGATCAGCACGCTGAGGGCGTTCGGTTCCTCGGGGCCGCCGTACGGGGGCAGGGACTCCTCGGCACTGGGGATCTCGAAGGGCGTGACCTCGTCGTAGCGGTCGTAGAGCAGTTCGTCGTACGTCTCCGCGGCCGCGGCCAGCTGGTTGAAGGCCTCGTAGACGGCCGGGTCGTCGTCACCCGACCGGCTCTCGACCGCGGCCAGGTGGCGGTCGATCGCGGTCTTCACCGCCTCGGCGGCGGCGCGTACCTCGGCAGCGGTGGGCTGCGCAGCATCAGACATAGTGCAGACGCTATCCGTACCGGGGCCCGGCCCGCACAATAGATGCGATGCCGGAATACGAATTTGTCGACGTGTACGTACCGCGCGGGGTCTCCCGCAAGGAGACGGCGCGTCTGCTGACGGACCATGCCGAGTACGGTCACTGGGAGTTGCACCGCCTGACGCTGATGCGTGACGGCAGCCGCAGAGTGCGGCTGCGGCGGCGGATCATCCGCCAGGTGCGCGCCACCTGGTGAGCTGGGCGCGCCCGACCGGAGTCAACGGGCGGAGCGGACCCCGCGTCGGTCGCGGGGTCCGCTCCGTGTGTCCGAGATCACGCCGCGGCGCGCGCCCTGCGGTACAGGATGCCGCCGGCGAGCAGCGCACCCGCGCCGGCCGGCAGCGCGAGGCCGAGCGGCAGTTCGCTGCCGGTCTCGGCGAGCTGCGCGTCGCCCCGCGGGCCCGGCTGGTTGCCGGTGGAGGGGGAGTCCGGGGTGCCGGGCTCACCCGGGTTCCCCGGCTCCCCCGGATTGCCGGGCTCACCAGGGTTGCCAGGCTCTCCCGGGTTGCCGGGCTCCCCCGGGTTGCCAGGCTCTCCCGGGTCGCCGGGCTCTCCCGGGTTGCCGGGCTCTCCCGGGTCGCCGGGCTCACCGGGGTTGCCAGGCTCCCCCGGGTCACCAGGCTCGCCAGGGTTGCCCGGCTCACCGGGCTCACCCGGCTCACCCGGGTGCCCCCCGCCGTGTCCCGTGTTGGCGCAGTCGTTGCCGGCCGCGCCGTTGCCCACGCCGATGACGTCGATGCTGTTGCCGCAGACGTTCACCGGCACGTGGACCGGCACCTGCACGACGTTGCCGGAGGCCACGCCGGGCGAGTCGCTCGCCTTGCCGTGGGCGTGCGAGCCGCCGTAGTGGCCGGAGCCGCCCTTGTTGGCGCAGGCGTTGCCGACCGCCGGGTTGAGGACCCCGACGACGTTGACCGTGTTGCCGCAGACGTTCACCGGCACGTGGACCGGCGCCTGCACGACGTTGCCGGAGAGCACGCCCGGCGAGCCCTTGGCCCCGCCCGTCGCGCCTGAGTCGGCGTGGGCGGCGGCACCGCCCGCGGCGGCGAGCACACCGGTGGCGGCGGCCATGGTCATCAAGCCCTTGCGGGTGACCTGTCGCATTGCTGAATTCCCTGTCCTCGGACCTGCTGCCGGGACGCGGAGCGTGCCGTGTCCCGGAATTCTCGACGAATGAGGAACCGGTCGGCCCCGGAGCGCATGGCGCGCGCTCCGGGGCCGACGGGCTCGAACCCTCAGCGGGCGATGCCTAGAGGGCGAGACACGACGTCACGCGTTGACGCAGGTGTTGCCGAAGGCGGGGTTCAGCAGCCCGATCACGGAGATCGTGTTGCCGCAGACGTTCACGGGAACGTGAACCGGCACCTGCACGACGTTGCCGGACAGGACGCCCGGGGAGTGCACGGCGGCACCCTGCGCGCCCGAGTCGGCGGCGGCCATGCCCGCGCCCGCGAGAACCAGACCACCAGTGGCGGCCGCGACGGCGACGACCTTCTTCAGCATGTATTCCTCCTAGTTGGCAATGTGATCCAAAGTCGCGGATCACATCACGGGTAACGAGGAGGAAGTAATGAGGCTACGAGCTTATGGTCGCATTCACTCTTCCCGGTCAACTCCGCACGTCTGCCCGAATATTCGGGATCGCCGGAAGGCGCCCCCTCAGGACGCGTCCAGGAACCGGTCGAGCACGCGGACGCCGAACTTGAGGCCGTCCACCGGCACCCGCTCGTCGACGCCGTGGAACATGCCCGCGAAGTCCAGCTCCGGCGGCAGCTTCAGCGGCGCGAAGCCGAAGCAGCGGATGCCGAGGTCGTCGAAGGACTTGGCGTCGGTGCCGCCGGAGAGCATGTAGGGCACGGCGCGTGCGATGGGGTCCTCGGCGCTCAGCGCGGTCTGCATGGCGTCGACGAGCCGGCCGTCGAAGTCGGTCTCCAGCGCCTTGTCGGAGTGCACGTCCTCGCGCCGCACGCGCGGGCCGAGGATGCGGTCGAGGTCGGCGAGGAACTCCTCCTCGTAGCCGGGCAGGAAGCGGCCGTCGACGTGCGCGGTGGCCTGGCCGGGGATGACGTTGACCTTGTAGCCGGCGCCGAGCTGGGTGGGCGCGGCGGAGTTGCGCAGGGTGGTGCCGATCATGCGGGCGATGCCGCCGAGCTTGGCGAGGGTCTCGTCCATGTTCTCCGGGTCGAGCTCGGTGCCGAGCGCGTCGGAGAGCTCGTCCAGGAAGGCGCGGACGGTCTTGGTGACCCTGACCGGCCACTTGTGGCGGCCGAGGCGGGCGACGGCCTCGCACAGCTCGGTGATGGCGTTGTCGTCGTTGGTCATCGAGCCGTGGCCGGCCGTGCCGTCGACGGTGAGCCGCATCCAGTGCATGCCCTTCTCGGCGGTCTCGACGAGGTAGAGGCGCAGCTTCTCGTTGACGGTGAAGGAGAACCCGCCGACCTCGCCGATCGCCTCGCTGACCCCGTCGAACAGCTCGGGGTGCTTGTGCACCAGGTGTTTGGCGCCGTAGGTGCCGCCGGCCTCCTCGTCGGCGAGGAAGGCGAGGACGACGTCCCGCGGGGGCTTGCGGCCGCTGCGCATGCGCTCGCGGACGACCGCGAGGGTCATCGCGTCCATGTCCTTCATGTCGACGGCCCCGCGTCCCCACACGCATCCGTCGGCGATCTCGCCGGAGAAGGGGTGGTGGGTCCAGTCGTCCGCGTTGGCGGGCACGACGTCGGTGTGGCCGTGGATGAGCAGGGCGGGCCGCGACGGGTCCTCGCCCTCGATCCGGGCGATCGTGGAGGCGCGTCCCGGGTGGGACTCGAGGATCTGGGGCTCCAGGCCGACTTCGGCGAGCTTCTCGGCGACGTACTCGGCCGCCTTGCGCTCGCCGGGGCCCGAGTGGTCGCCGTAGTTGCTGGTGTCGATCCGGATCAGCTCGCGGCAGAGGTCCACGACCTCGTCCTCACCGGTGACGCCCTTGGCCGGGTCCGTCTCGCTCACGTGCTTCCTCCCGCTGCTGGTGTTCCCGCTGGTCGGTCCTCCCCCATCCTCCCCCTCCCGGCGGCCGGCCCCAAGACCCGCCCCGGCCCGTCACAGGCCGTTCACGCGACGGCGCGCCCGGGGGTGATCGGCCACCCCGGAACACCTGGTAATGTTTATGTCGTCGCCGCGGGGGGAAGCCCGCGCGACAGACACCTTGTCCGGGTGGCGGAATGGCAGACGCGCTAGCTTGAGGTGCTAGTGCCCTTTATCGGGCGTGGGGGTTCAAGTCCCCCCTCGGACACTTGCTTCATCGAGGGCCTCGACCGGACGGTCGGGGCCCTCGGGCGTTGTACGGAAGGTGCCCCATGACGTCGTCTCGCACGCCCTGCCCCTGCGGCCTCCCCGGGACCTACGAGGAGTGCTGCGGCTGTTTCCACGCCGGTACGGCCTCCGCACCGACGGCGGAGCGGCTGATGCGGTCGCGGTACGCGGCGTTCGTGCGGCGGGACGGGGCGTACCTGCTGCGGACCTGGCACCCGCGGACCCGGCCCGCCCGGCTCGACCTCGACCCGGCGATGCGGTGGACCGGGCTGGAGATCCTCGCCGCGGAGGACGGCTCCGCCTTCCACTCCACCGGCACGGTGACCTTCCGCGCCGCGTACCGGGGCGGCTCCCTGCACGAGCGCAGCCGCTTCGAACGGGTCGACGGGGCCTGGGTGTACGTCGACGGGGACTTCCTCGGCTGAAGGACCTCGGCGAGGACCGGCTCAGGCGGGCAGCCGGGTGTCGACGACGAAGGCGATCTCCACGAGCTGGCCGGGCAGGGTGAGTTCGGTGACGCCGAGGACCGTGCTCGCCGGGCGGTGGCCGCCGAAGTAGGCGAGGTTGGCCTCCGCCGTGGCCGCGGCGTGGCGCCCGAGGTCCACCACGTAGAGGGTCTGCGAGACGATCTGGTTCCGGCCGGCCCCGTAGTGGGCGAGGACGCGGTCCATGTTGGCGTGCGTGCGCCGCAGCTGGGCCGCGAAGTCGCCGGGGTCCGGGAACCCGCCCGCCTCGTCGAAGGCGAGCTGTCCCGAGACGTGGATCAGGTCGCCGGAGCGGATCGCCTGCGCGTAGCCGAAGTCGCTCTCGGCCGGGATTCCGTAGGAGAAGACGTCACTGGTGGCCATGGTTCGGTTCGTCCTTTTTCGGTCGGTCTCTTGTCGTTACCCAGGAACTGTAGGAGAGTGAGCGCCGACATGGAAGAACGCACTTTTCGGTGACTGGGGAACCTGATGGTGACCAAGCGTGTGCTGGCTGGACTGCCTGAGGACGCCGATCTGCGGCGCGCGGACTCCCTGGCGCGGGAGATCTTCTCGGACGTCGCCAACAAGTGGGCGCTGCTGATCATCGAGGCGCTCGGTGAGGGAACCCTGCGGTTCAGCGAGCTGCGGGACGAGGTCGAGGGCGTCAGCCACAAGATGCTCACGCAGAATCTGCGCATGCTGGAGCGCAACGGCCTGGTCGAGCGGACGGTGTACCCCACCGTGCCGCCGCGGGTCGAGTACACCCTCACCGGACCGGGCCGCGCGCTGCGCACCGCGGTGGACGCGATCTGCGGGTGGACGCACGAGCACCTGGGGCACATCGAGCGGGCCCGGGAGCACTTCGGCGACCGGTGACCGCGACCGGCCGACGGACGGCACGACCGACGGGCCGGCGGCGTTACGGCGCCAGGATGTCGAGTTCCTGCAGTGCGCCCTCGGTGATCTCGCGGGTGAGTTTCTCCGCGCGGGCGGCGTCGCGGGCGCGGACGGCCTCGGCGAGCTGGACGTGGAGGGTGACGGCGGCCGGGTCGGGGTCCTCGAACATCACGTCGTGGTGGGTGCGCCCGGCCAGCACCTCCGCGACCACGTCGCCGAGGCGGGCGAACATCTCGTTGCCGGAGGCGGTCAGGATGACGCGGTGGAACGCCACGTCGTGGAAGAGGTAGCCCTCCAGCTTGTGGCCGCGTGAGTTCGCGACCATCCCCAGGGCGCACTCGGTGAGTTCGGCGCACTGTTCGGCCGTGGCGTTGCGCGCGGCGAGTCCGGCCGCGACCGGTTCGATCGCGGAGCGGAGCACGGTGAGGGAGCGCAGCTGGCGGGGGCGGTCGGCGCCGGCCAGGCGCCAGCGGATGACCTGCGGGTCGTAGACGTTCCACTCGCAGGCCGGGAGGACCGTGACACCGACGCGTCGGCGGGACTCCACCAGGTGCATGGACTCCAGGACGCGGACCACCTCGCGCATCACCGAGCGCGACACGTCGAAACGCTGGGCGAGTTCGTCGGTACGCAGCACACTGCCGGGCGGGTACTCGCCTGCGGTGATCTCGGGGCCGAGGGTGTCCAGTACGCGGCCGTGCAGCCCCCGGCCCGTGGTGCTCATGCACTCAGAGTACGGGGCGGATCACACCGATAAAAAGTCAGACTTATTCGTCACAGCCTCTTGAAGTTGTCGTACTTATAAGTTTCAGTTGCGGTCGGCATCATCGGCAAGGTGTCGACGAGGACAGCAGACAGTGAGGCAGCGATGAACACCCCCCACGTGGTCGTGGTCATGGGCGTCGCCGGAACGGGCAAGACCACCATCGGTCCCCTGCTCGCGGCCCGCCTCGGCGTTCCGTACGCCGAGGGCGACGACTTCCACCCGCAGAGCAACATCGCCAAGATGTCGGCGGGCACCCCGCTCACCGACGACGACCGGTGGCCGTGGCTAGACGCCATCGGCGACTGGGCGCAGGGGCGCGCGGGTCTGGGGGGCGTGGTCAGCTGCTCCGCGCTGAAGCGCTCGTACCGCGACCGGCTGCGGGCCGCCGCGCCCGGCGTGGTCTTCGTGCACCTCACCGGTGACCGCGCGCTCGTCGAGGACCGGATGTCGCACCGCAAGGGGCACTTCATGCCCACGGCCCTGCTCGACTCGCAGTTCGCCACGCTCCAGCCGCTGGGGCAGGACGAGGCCGGGATCGCCGTGGACGTGACGGGCAGCCCCGAGGAGATCACCGAACGGGCGGCCACCGCCCTGACGTCGCTCCCCGAGCCGACCCCGTAGGACCCGCCCCGCACCGGCCCTCCCCCAGGGCCGCCCCTCTCCCCCCAACCCCGCACCTCCTAGGGATCCACCGTGACCAGACTCAGCGTCGAGATGCTGGCAGCGGACGTACCCGAGCCGATCACCTCGGCCGGCCACGCTCAGCTGGGCATCGCCGTCCTGGCGGGCATAGCCGTCATCGTCCTGCTCATCACCAAGTTCAAGCTGCACGCCTTCCTGTCGCTGACCATCGGGTCACTGGCGCTCGGCGCCTTCGCCGGCGCTCCGCTGGACAAGGTCATCACCAGCTTCAGCGCCGGCCTCGGCTCCACCGTCGCCGGTGTGGGCGTGCTGATCGCCCTCGGCGCGATCCTCGGCAAGATGCTCGCCGACTCGGGCGGCGCCGACCAGATCGTCGACACCATCCTCGCCAGGGCCAGCGGCCGTTACATGCCGTGGGCGATGGTCCTGATCGCCTCGGTGATCGGTCTGCCGCTGTTCTTCGAGGTCGGCGTGGTGCTGCTGATCCCGGTGGTGCTGATGGTCGCCAAGCGCGGCAACTACTCGCTCATGCGCATCGGCATCCCGGCCCTCGCCGGTCTGTCCGTGATGCACGGCCTGGTCCCCCCGCACCCCGGTCCGCTGGTCGCCATCGACGCGGTCGGCGCCAACCTGGGCGTGACGCTGGCGCTCGGCGTGCTCGTCGCCGTCCCGACCGTGGTGATCGCCGGTCCGGTGTTCTCCAAGTACGCCGCCCGCTGGGTGGACGTCCCGGCGCCCGAGCGGATGATCCCGCAGCGTCCCTCCGAGGACCTGGAGCGGCGCCCCGGATTCGGCGCGACGCTGGCCACGATCCTGCTGCCGGTCGTGCTGATGCTGGCCAAGGCGCTCGTCGACATCGTGATCGACGACCCCGAGCACAACGTGCAGCGGGTCTTCGACGTGGTCGGCTCCCCGCTGATCGCGCTGCTCGCCGCCGTGCTGGTCGGCATCTTCACCCTCGGTATGCCCGCCGGCTTCAGCAAGGAGCGGATCTCCTCCCTGATGGAGAAGGGCCTGGCCCCGATCGCGGGCATCCTGCTGATCGTCGGCGCGGGCGGCGGTTTCAAGCAGACCCTGATCGACACCGGTGTGGGCCAGATGATCCTGGACATCTCCGAGGACTGGTCGATCCCGGCGCTGCTGCTGGCCTGGCTGATCGCGGTGGCGATCCGGCTGGCGACGGGCTCGGCGACCGTGGCGACCGTCTCGGCGGCCGGTCTGGTCGCGCCGCTCGCGGCCGACATGTCGACGACGCACGCCGCACTGCTGGTGCTGGCCATCGGCGCGGGTTCGCTGTTCTTCAGCCATGTCAACGACGCCGGCTTCTGGCTGGTGAAGGAGTACTTCGGCCTGAACGTCGGCCAGACGATCAAGACCTGGTCGATCATGGAGACGATCATCTCGGTGGTCGCGGGGGCGCTGGTGCTCCTGCTGTCCCTGATCATCTAGCGGGACCGGACGCACGGCGGCCCGTCCGCCTCTCACGGGAGAGGCGGACGGGCCGCTGTCGTGTTCAGGGCCGCCACAGAGGGTGTTCGCGCCCGGCCCACTCCCGGCGGACCGAGCCCGTGCGCAGACCGCGGCGGGCCTCGGGGTCGGCGAGAGCCATGCCGATGTGCCCGGCGAGGACGATGCCGACGGTCAGTCATGGACGAAGGTCGCGGCGGTACGCCAGGCCGGCGGGGTGAGGTGGGTGAACCACATCAGCAGCCCGGTGCCGAGCATCACCAGGGTGGCCCCGGCGATCCAGGCCGCGTACAGCTTCTGACCGGCGTTGAACTTCCCCGCCGGGCGGGACGCGGGGCGGCGGTCACGGCGCAGGGCGGCCCGCAGCCAGACCCGGTCGTGCGGGCCGAATCGGTTGAGCCGGCCCAGGTCGGCGCGGAACGCGCGGGAGACCAGGGCGGCGAGCACGGGGGCGGGCAGCAGCAGCCCCGACCACTGGTGGAGGGTGACGACGAGGGCGCGGCGGCCGGCCAGCTGGGCGAGCTGGGGGACGTACAGGCAGGCGGCGGTGGCCACGCAGACGCCCATGAGCAGGGCGACGGCGCGGTGCGCCCACCGTTGGGTCCGGGTGAAGCGCCGTACGGTCGTGGCGGCGGGCGGGGCGTCAGCTCGTGGGGGCATCGCCGCGTCCGTTCGAGCGGCCGACCCAGGCGTCGACGTCGTAGCCGCGCAGCTCCCAGTAGCCCGGTTCGACCTCGTCGGTGACGGTGATGCCGGAGAGCCACTTGGCCGACTTGTAGAAGTACATGGGCGCCACGTAGAGCCGTGCCGGGCCGCCGTGTCCGTGGCCGATGTCCTCGTCCTGCATGCGCAGGGCGACCAGGACGTCCGAGCGGCGGGCCTGGTCGAGGGTGAGGCTCTCGGAGTACGTCCCGTCGAAGCAGGTGAAGCGCACCGCGCGGGCGGTGGGGCGCACCCCGGCCGCGTCGAGGAGCCGGGACAGTCGCACGCCCTCGAACGGCGTCCCGGGCACCCGCCAGCCGGTCACGCACTGCACGTCCCGCACCAGGCGGGTCTGCGGCAGAGCTCTGAGGTCGGCGAGGGTGTAGGAGGAGGGGCGGTGGACGAGGCCGTCGACGGTGAGCCGGTAGGAGCGGGCGTCCTTGCGCGGGACGGACGCGGCGACGGAGTAGTAGCGGAAGCCGCCGCCGTTCGGGAGGAGTCCGGTCAGGCCGGTGGGGTCGCGGTCGGCGGCGCCCGCGAGGAGGGATTCCAGGCCGCGCTGGAGGGAGGGCGCGGCGGCCAGGCCGAGCGCGCCGAGACCGAGGGTGCCGAGCAGGACGCGGCGGCCGACGGGAGCGCCGCGTGCGTCCGGGTCGGTCGCGTGTTCCGCGGGGCGGACGTCCGGGTCCCGTGCGGGGTGTTCGGGTTTCACCCCTTCATTCGAGCACCCGCGGCCCCGGGCGGACCAGGGAACGCGGGTGCTCGTCAGACTTCCGTAAGGGCCCTCACGGGGTGCGCTCGGCCTCCTTCTCCAGTTGGAACGCCTCGTTGCCCAGGCCGATGCGGGCGTGCGTCCCGGGGGCGCGGCTGCGCAGGATCGCGCCCTGGACGAGTCCGATCACGAGGGCGAGGCCGATGACGCCGGGCAGGATCCAGCGCAGCGTGGAGTCCGGTCCGGCGCCGACGAGGACGTCGAAGTCCTTGACCGTGTAGACCGCGATCACCACGAGGGCGATGCCGGCCACCGCCGACGTCACCAGCCGCCAGGCCTGCGCGCCAGCGGCGCCGCGCCGTACGAAGAAGACCACGACGGACAGCGAGGCGATCGCCATGAGGACGATGACGCCGAGCGCGCCGATGTTGCCGCCCCAGGTGAACAGGCGCAGCACCGGCGCGGTGGGGTCGCCGGTGGGCTTGTCGTCGGTGAGCGCGAAGGTCAGCACCAGCACGACGGCGATGCCGGTCTGCAGCAGGGAGCCGGTGCCGGGGGCGCCGCTGGAGCCCGTGGTGCGGCCGAAGGCGGCGGGCAGCAGGCCCTCGCGGCCCATGGCGAAGGCGTACCGGGCGACGACGTTGTGGAAGCTGAGCATGGCGGCGAACATGCCGGTCACGAACAGGACGTGCAGCACGTCGGTGAAGGTGGAGCCGAGCCGCTCCTCGGTGAGGAAGAACAGCAGACCCGCGCTCTGCTCCTGGGAGGTGGGGACGATCGAGGCGGGGCCGGTGGCCACGGTGAGGGCCCAGCTGCTGAGGGCGAAGAAGACCGCGACGCCGGTGACGGCGAGGAACATCACGCGCGGGACCAGGACGTGCGGCCTGCTGGTCTCCTCCGCGTAGACGGGCGCCTGCTCGAAGCCGAGGAAGGCGGCGATGCAGAAGCACAGGGCGGTGCCGACGCCGGCGCCGGTGAGGGTGTCCGGGTTGAAGGCGTGCAGCGACAGGCCCTCCGTGCCGGGGTCGGCGACGGCGGCGATGTCGAAGACGACGACCAGCAGCACCTCGATGACCAGCAGGACGCCGAGGACCTTCGCGTTGACGTCGATCTTCAGCCACCCGAGCACGCCCACGGCGAGCGCGGCGGCGAGCGCCGGTATCCACCAGGCGACCTCGAGGTCGGCGTAGGTGGCGAAGAGGCCGGAGACCTCGAAGCCGAAGATGCCGTAGATGCCGACCTGGAGGGAGTTGTAGGCGACGAGGGCGACCATGGCGGCGCCCGCGCCGGCGGTGCCGCCGAGTCCGCGGGAGATGTACGCGTAGAAGGCGCCCGCGTTGTGGACGTGCCGGCTCATCTCGGCGTAGCCGAGGCTGAACAGGACCAGCACGGTGCCGAGGACCACGAAGAGCAGCGGCTGGCCGACGATGCCCATCACCGCGAATGTGGTGGGCATGACACCCGCGACGACCATCAGCGGGGCGGTCGCGGCCAGCACGGAGAGCAGCAGGCCTCCCGTGCCGAGGCGGTCGGCCCGCAGGGCGCGGTCCTGCCCCTTGAAGGTGCTGATCCCCTCGGCCGGGGCTCTGTTGGTGCTCGAACTGTCCGTCGTCATCTCGAGACCGTCCTTGGGTCGGTGGTGGGTTCGGGGTGGGGTCAGGCCGTGCCCAGGGCGGCGGCGCGTGCGGTACGGAAGACGGTGAGGCCGTCCCGGTCGGGATAGGACCAGGGGGCGGGGGTGGCGTGGTCGCCGATGCGGTGGAACAGCGCGGCGGCCTCGGCCCCCCGGCCCTCGCAGACCTTGGCGTGGGCGAGGAAGTTGAGGTCGACCAGCCGGCGCGGGTGGTCCTCGTGCTCCCACTCCAGCCACCAGTCGAAGGCCGCCTTCATGACCTGCCGGGCGCGGCGTCCGGCCCAGTGGCCGGAGGCGGCCGGGTCGGCGGGCTCGTGCCCGGCGGCGGCGAGGGAGCGGTAGCGCTCGGCGTGCGCGATGACCGGCAGGATGGCCAGCGGCGAGTCGGCGGGGGCCTGTTCGGCGGCCCAGTTGGCGAAGTCGTACACCTCGTGCAGCGGGTCGGGGCCCGCCTCGACGCGGCGCTCCGCGAGCCAGCCGACGACCAGGTGGTGGGCGTGGTGGTGGTCGGCGTAGCGGGTGCGCACCTGCTCGAAGATCCGGACCACGTCGCCCTCCGCGCCCTGGGAGCGCTCCAGCATCAGCAGCCCGAGCCAGGGCGTCGGGTCGTGCGGCAGTTGCTCGGCGGCCGTGCGGCAGGCCTCGCGGGCCCGGGCGGGCTTCTCCTTGCCGCGCAGGGCGCGCCGCACCTGGGCCAGCGCCAGCAGCACGGTTGCGTCGCCGGAGTCGGGTTCGGCGAGCAGCCACTCGCGGGCCCACGCGGCGCAGTACGACTCCTTCGCGAGCACCGTGATCCGGTGTCCGCGGCGGTCCCAGTCGTCCCCCGTCCTGACCAGCAGCGAGCGGGTGCTCTGCCAGCGCCCCTGTGCCAGTGCGGCCCGCGCGGCGACGAGTTCGGCGTCGTCGAGGGCCTCGTCGTAGGCCTGTGCCGCCCGTTTGCGGGCGCGGCCGAGGGGAGGCGGGGGTGGGGGCACCGCGAACTTCCTCACGCGCTTCTCTTGTCATACGGCCCGCGGCGGGTGGTCGGTGGCAGTGGTC
Organism: Streptomyces sp. NPDC014764; assembly: GCF_043082785.1. NCBI lineage: Bacteria > Bacillati > Actinomycetota > Actinomycetes > Kitasatosporales > Streptomycetaceae > Streptomyces > Streptomyces sp. NPDC014764. The sequence goes on from NZ_JBIBXY010000016.1 coordinate 30,421, forward strand.
GGCTGCCGATCGCCACGGGCTGATCACGGACAGCAAACCGTCAGCGAACGGATCACGTCAAGGGCACCGAGGCTGTTACACGCGTCAACTGCGGTCACGAACGGGCAACTTGTGTCGCCGGTGAACGACCTCGCGGCCCTTCGCGACGCAGGCCGGCGACGCCCGGGACGGCGACGGCGCTGCTTTGATGGCGGTATGAGCGACAGCGGCAGCAGTGGGAGCGGAATGAGCGCCGACGAGATCCTCGACATCGTCGACGAGCACGACCGGGTGATCGGGCAGGCCCCGCGCGGCGAGGCGTACGCACGAGGGCTGCGCCACCGCTGCGTCTTCGTCCTCGCGCGGGACGCGGAGGACAGGGTGTTCGTCCACCGCCGCACCCCGACGAAGCTGGTCTTCCCGTCCCTGTACGACATGTTCGTCGGCGGGGTGGTCGGCGCGGGCGAGACGTACGACGAGGCGGCCCTGCGGGAGGCCGAGGAGGAACTGGGTGTGAGCGGACTGCCCGCGCCCTCGCACCTGTTCACCTTCCTGTACGACGACGACGGCTCCCGGACCTGGTGGTCGGCGGTGTACGAGGTGCGCTGCGAGCCGAGCGTGCATCCGCAGGCCGAGGAGGTGGCCTGGCACGCCTTCCTGCCCGAGGAGGAGGTGCAGCGGCGGCTCGGCGAGTGGGAGTGGGTGCCGGACGGGCTCGCGGCGTACGAGCGGCTGCGGGCGTATCGGGCGGACCGGGGTGCCGGGGGTGACCGGTAGGGTCGCCCCCGTGATCGACTTCGTACGGAACGTCCGGTTGTGGTTCTCCCCCGCCGAGGTGCGGGACGACGGGGAGACGCCCGACTACCGCTTCTCGCTGGCGAACGAGCGGACGTTCCTCGCCTGGCTGCGGACCGCGCTCGCGCTGATCGGCGGCGGGTTCGCGGTGGACCAGTTCCTGCCCGGCCTGCGGTGGGGCTGGCGGGTGGGGCTGGCCCTCGCGCTGCTGGCGGCCGGTGCGCTGTGCGCGTTCCGGGCGGTCAACCACTGGGTGCGGTGCGAGCGGGCGATGCGGCGGGGCGAGGATCTGCCGGTGTCGCGGTTCCCCGCGCTGCTGGGGGTGGTGGTGGCGGGGGTGGCCGTGGTGATGGTCGTGGTGGTGCTGGTCGGGTGGGAGGGGTGACGCCCGGAGTCCTCGGGGAGCGGGACCCCGGGCTGCAGCCCGAGCGGACCCGGCTGGCGTGGCGGCGGACGACGCTGGCGAGCACCGTGGTGGCTGTGCTGGCGGGGAAGGCGGGGCTGGCGGGTGGGGCGTCGGCGGGTGTGCTGGCTGCGGGAGCCGTGTGCTGTGTGGGGTGGGCGGGGGTGTTGGGGGTCGCCCGTCGGCGGATTCGGGGGCTGGCGGGGGTGGGTGAGCCTGAGCGGCTCCCGCTGCGGTTCGCGGTGGGGGTCGTGGTGTGCGTGCTGGTGACGGTGGGGGGTGGGGTGGGGGTGGTACTGGGGTGAGCTTTTCTCGCCCCCGCCGCCCTTACCCTTCCCGACCCGGGGCTCCGCCCCGGACCCCGCTCCTCAAACGCCGGAGGGGCTACTCGTCGGCACCGTGACCACGATCTTGCCGCGTACGTGGCCCTCCTCGCTGCTGCGATGGGCGTCTGCCGTCCGTTCCAGGGGGAACGTCTCCTCGACGTGGATCGTCACGACCCCCTGGTCGGCCAGTTCGGACAGTTTGCGGAGGTCCGCGGGGTCCGGGCGGACGAACCAGTAGGCGCCGCCGTAGCCGGTCACCCCCGCATCGGCGATCGACGTCAGCCGGCCCTCCGGCACCACCAGGTTCGCGGAGGCCTTGAGGGCGTCGCCGCCCACCGTGTCGAAGACCGCGTCCACCCCCTCGGGGGCGAGCCCCCGGACGCGTTCGGCCATGCCCTCGCCGTAACCGACCGGTTCCGCCCCCAGCCCTCGCACGAAGTCGTGGTTGCGTTCGCTCGCCGTGCCGATGACCCGCGCGCCGAGGTGGGCCGCCAGCTGGACGGCGACGGAGCCCACGCCGCCGGCCGCCGCGTGCACCAGCACGGTCTCGCCCCGGCGCACGCCCAGGGCCCGGTGCAGCACCTGGTACGCCGTGAGCCCCGCGAGAGGGAGGCCGGCCGCCTCCTCGAAGGAGAGACGCCGCGGCTTGGGCGCGAGGGTGCGGACGGGCGCGGCCACGTACTCGGCGCAGGTCCCGGCGGAGAGGACGTCCTCGCGGACGTACCCGATCACTTCGTCGCCCTCGGCGAACTCGGGGACCGCGGGTCCGGGGCGGACGACGACGCCCGCGAGGTCCCAGCCGGGGATCACCGGGAAGACGGCCGGGAGGATCGCGTCGAGGTGCCCCTGACGGGCCTTCCAGTCGACCGGGTTGACGGACACCGCCCTGACCTCGACGAGCACGTCGTCCGGGCCCAGCTTGGGGTCGTCGATGTCGCCGTACTCGAGGACCTCGGGGCCGCCGTACCGTGCGTAACTGATCGCCTTCATGCGTCGACCCTCCGGGGTCGGCCCACGGCGTGCAAGCCGAATGGCCCGATGTACGCCTTTCGCGTCACCGGAGGGGCCGATGGCGGAAAGCGCTTCCCCTATCGTGGACCCGATCACGTTCCGCTCCCGGCCTGGACGGCATACCGACCGGTCGGCATCATGGTCGGGTACTGTCCGCCTGCCCACAGGAGCGACGATGAGCCCCGACCACCCGCCCGGACTGGATCTCGACCGGCTGCGCGAGCTGCTCGAACGCGAGCGGCCCGGTCTGCTCGGCGGCCCCCTCTCCGGCCGGCTGATCGAGGGCGGCAGGTCCAACCTCACCTACACGGTCACCGACGGGGCGGGGACCTGGGTCGTGCGCCGTCCGCCGCTCGGCCATGTCCTCGCCACCGCACACGACATGAAGCGCGAGCACCGGGTGATCAGCGCCCTCCACCCGACCCGCGTGCCGGTGCCGCGTCCGGTGCTGCTGTGCGAGGACGAGGAGGTGCTGGGCGCGCCGTTCTACGTCATGGAGTACGTCGAGGGCACCCCGTACCGCACCGCCGGCCAGCTCGCCCCGCTGGGCCCCGAGCGGACCCGCACGGCCGTGCTGAACCTGGTGGACACGCTGGTCGACCTGCACGCCGTCGACCCCGCCGAGGTCGGGCTCGCGGACTTCGGGCGTCCGGAGGGCTTCCTGGACCGGCAGCTGCGGCGCTGGGGCAAGCAGCTCGACGCCTCCCGCAACCGCGAGCTGGCCGGCATCGACGAGCTGCACGCCGCGCTCGGCCGTGAGCTGCCCGTCTCCCCCGCGCCCACCGTCGTGCACGGTGACTACCGCCTCGACAACGCGCTGATCAGCGACGACGAGTCGGTCCGCGCCGTCCTGGACTGGGAGATGTCCACGCTGGGCGACCCGCTGACGGACCTGGGCCTGCTGGTGATGTACAGCAGCCCGCTGGGCATGCCGGACTCCCCCGTATCCACGACCGCCGAGGCGCCGGGACATCCGACGCCGGCCGAGCTGATCGAGCGGTACGCCGAGCGGTCGGGGCGGGACGTGTCGTCCGTCGCCTGGTACACGGCGTTCGCCTGGTTCAAGCTCGCCGTGATCCTGGAGGGCATCCACTACCGGTACACGCTGGGGCAGACGGTCGGAGCCGGGTTCGACCGCATCGGCGATCTGGTCCCGGTCTTCATCGAGCACGGTCTGACCACCCTTCAGGAAGGCTGACGAGACATGGACTTCGCGTTCGACGCGCGCACCGAGGAGCTGCGCGCCCGGCTCCTCGCCTTCATGGACGAGCACGTGTACCCCGCCGAGCAGGTCGCGCACGAGCAGCGGGCGCGGCTGTCCTCGCCGTGGGAGAACCCGCCGGTGGTGGAGGAGCTGAAGGCGGAGGCGCGCCGGCGGGGCCTGTGGAACCTGTTCCTGCCCGACGCCGAGTACGGCGCAGGGCTCAGCAACCTCCAGTACGCACCGCTCGCCGAGATCACCGGCCGGTCCCCGCAGCTCGCGCCGACCGCCACCAACTGCGCGGCGCCCGACACCGGGAACATGGAGGTGCTGGCGCAGTTCGGCGACGAGCGGCAGAGGAAGCAGTGGCTGGAGCCGCTGCTCGCGGGCGAGATCCGTTCGGCGTTCGCGATGACCGAGCCGGACGTGGCCTCCTCGGACGCCACCAACATCACCACGCACATCCGGCGGGAGGGCGACCAGTACGTCGTCAGCGGACGCAAGTGGTACATCTCCGGCGCCATGCATCCGGACTGCAAGATCTTCATCGTGATGGGCAAGACCGACCCGGACGGCCCGGACATCCGCCGCCAGCAGTCCATGGTCCTGGTCCCGCGCGACACCCCGGGCGTCACGGTGAAGCGGGCCATGCAGGTCTTCGGCTACGAGGACCACTACCACGGCGGGCACGCCGAGGTGGTCTTCGACGAGGCTCGGGTGCCGGTGTCGAACCTCGTCGGTGAGGAGGGCGGCGGGTTCGCCATCGCCCAGGCGCGGCTCGGTCCGGGCCGGATCCACCACTGCATGCGGCTGATCGGCATGGCCGAGCGGGCGATCGAGCTGATGTGCCGGCGGGCGGTGTCCCGGGAGGCCTTCGGCAAGGCGCTCGCCCAGCAGGGTGTGGTGCAGAACTGGATCGCGGACGCACGGGTCGCGGTCGAGCAGCTGCGGCTGCTGGTGCTGAAGACGGCCTGGATGATGGACACCGTCGGCAACCGGGGCGCGCACACCGAGATCCAGGCCATCAAGATCGCCACCCCGCGCACGGTCGTCGGCATCCTCGACCGGGCGATCCAGCTGCACGGCGCGGGCGGCGTGAGCCAGGACTTCCCGCTGGCCGAGCTGTACGCGGGCGCGCGCACGCTGATGCTCGCGGACGGCCCGGACGAGGTGCACCAGCGGTCGCTGGCCCGCCGGGAGATCAAGAAGTACCTGTAGCGGACGGGGACCGGCCCGCCGGGCGCCGTCGGGCGCCCGGCGGGCCGGTGACGCGCCTACGGGCGCAGCGCGCGCAGCAGGAGGTCGGCGAGGTGGTCGGCGACCTCCTGAGGGCTGAGCGGGCCGTCGGGGCGGTACCAGGTCGACAGGTGGTGCACCGAACCGAAGTGGTAGTCGACGACCAGGTCGGCCGGGGTGGCCGTGGAGAAGACGCCCTCGCGCTGGCCCTCCTCGATCAGCGCGCGGAACCGCTCGTGGTAGCGGCGGCGCTCGGCGCGGACCTGCTTGTTCTTCTCCGGGCCCAGGTGGTGCATGGAGCGGAAGAAGATCGACGCGTCGTCGAGGTTCTCGATGGTGGTGACGACGACGTCGGCGGCCGCGCCGCGCAGCCGCTTCTCGATGGGCTCGTCGGCGTCGGCGAACCGGTCCAGGCGCTCCTGCTGGAGGCGCAGCACGCGCGCGTAGACCTCGTGCAGCAGGTCGTCCTTGGAGCCGAAGTAGTGGTACAGCGCCCCCTTGGTGACGCCGGCCGCCTCGACGATCTCCTGCACCGAGGTGCGGTCGTAGCCCTGCTCGGCGAAGAGCCGGGTGGCGGCGGCCAGCAGCCGCTGCGGCACGGGGGCCCCGTCACCGTCCGTCGTTCTGGGCACTGCCGCCACCCGCCTTTCCGTGTTGCTGTCGGTCGTCGTGCGTCCAGGGAACGCCGTCCCCGCCGGGAGATCTTCCCACTCCACGGAATCACCGCTTCGGGCACCGCCTCCCCGCCCAGTTTCTCCCCGCGACGAGGAGAAGTGCGGACGGGTCCGCGTCGGCACCCGCCCGGTGGGGGCCGGGCGGGTGCCGGTGCGGATGTCAGCGCGTGGTCTCCCACTGCCGCTGGACGCGGTTCATGCCGCCGAGCCAGCGCTCGGGGTCGGCCGCTCGAGCCCGGTAGTACTCGGCGACCTCGGGGTGCGGCAGGATCAGGAAGCGGTCCTCCTCGATGCCGTCGAACAGGGCGTCGGCCACGTCCTCCGGCTCGATCGCGGTGGGTTTCAGCACCAGGTCCCCGGCGCTGCCGCTGGCGTCGAGCATGTCGGTGCGCACGCCCTGCGGGCAGATCGCGTGCACCTTCACCCCGCGGTGCCGGTACGTCAGCGACAGCCACTCGGCGAAGGCGTAGGCGCCGTGCTTGGTGACGCTGTAGGGGGCGGTGCCGATCATGGTGAGCAGTCCGGCGGCGGAGACGGTGGAGACGAAACGGCCGCTGCCACGCTCCAGCCACTCGGGGAGCAGCGCGTGGGCCGCGCGGACGTGCGCCATCACGTTGACGTCCCAGGACAGCGCCCAGTCCTCCTCGCGCAGCGGCTCGCCGGGCTCCCCGCCGTCGCGGCCGACCCCGGCGTTGGCGCACCAGACGTCGACCGTCCCGCCGAGGGCGTCCCGGGCCTCGTCGACGACCGAGGAGGCGTCGCCCGCCACCGCCTGGCCGCCGATCTCCTCGGCGACGGCCTTGGCTCGGGCGGCGTCCAGGTCGTTCACCACGACCCGCGCCCCCTGCGCGGCGAATCGGCGGGCGAGTGCCGCTCCGATGCCGCCCCCGGCCCCCGTGACGACCACCTTCGCACCCTGCACGGCTTGCACCATCGGTCTCCTCCGACGCGGCTCGCGAACGCCTGACCGCGTCAGACTAACCGGTCGGTATGCCGTGAGGAAGGGGCGTTCCGCGTGGCATCGGTCCCGCTCGTTCCCCGGCGCGGCCATGCGCGCTAGCGTGCGTGGCCATGACATGTACCGCGATCACGGAGGTCACCGCATGAGGCTGTCCCGCCGGAGCCTGCTCGCCACCACCACGGCCGCCGTCGCGGCCTCCGCGGCGCCGGCCGCCGCCGTACCGGGGCCGGGCCCCGGGCATGGCGGCGGGCGCACGCTGCGCACCGGGTTCGAACGGCTCGCCGCGGACGGCTACGCGCTGCTCGACGGCCGCCGGGTGGGCGTGGTCACCAACCCCACGGGCATCACCCGCGAGGTGCGGCACATCGTCGACGTGATGCACGCCGACGGCAGAGTGGACCTGACCGCGGTCTTCGGCCCCGAGCACGGCTTCCGGGGCACCGCGCAGGCGGGCGGTTCGGAGGGCCGCTACGACGATCCGGCGACCGGCCTGCCCGTCTACGACACCTACCTGAAGAGCGGTCAGGACCTCGCCGACATCTTCACGGCGTCCGGCGTGGACACGGTGGTCTTCGACATCCAGGACGCCGGCGCCCGCTTCTACACGTACATCTGGACGCTCTTCGACTGCATGGAGGCGGCGCAGCTCGCGGGCCTGTCGTTCGTGGTCCTCGACCGGCCGAACCCGGTGGGCGGACGTGCGGCGCTGGGTCCGGTGCTGCACAAGGAGTTCGCGACGTTCGTCGGACGGCAGCCGATCTCGCAGGCGCACGGGATGACGGTGGCGGAGCTGGCGCTGCTGTTCAACGCCGAGTTCCTCGAGACGCCCGTCGCCCTGGAGACCGTGAAGATGTCGGGCTGGAAGCGGTCGGACTTCTTCGACGCGTCCGGGCTGCCGTGGGTGCCGCCGAGCCCGAACATGCCGACGCCGGAGACGGCGCTGGTGTACTCGGGGACGTGTCTGTTCGAGGGCACGAACCTGTCGGAGGGGCGCGGCACGACCCGGCCGTTCGAGCTCCTGGGCGCGGAGGGGATCGACGGGCGCTGGGCGGCCGCGGCGAACGAGCTGGAGCTGCCGGGCGTGCGGTTCCGTGAGGCGTACTTCGCGCCGACGTTCTCCAAGTTCCAGGGGAAGACCATCGGGGGTGTGCAGCTGCATGTGCACGACCGCGAGCGGTTCGACCCGGTGCGGACCGGCATCGGGCTGCTGATCACGGCGAAGCGTTCGTGGGACGGCTTCGCGTGGCGCGCCGACAACTGGATCGACAAGCTCACCGGTTCGACCCAGGTCCGCACGATGATCGACGCGGGCGCGGACACGGACGAGGTGGTGGCGGGCTGGCAGAGCGAGCTGGCGGCGTTCCGCCGCAAGCGGCGCGAGCACCTGCTCTACCGGTAGGCCTCGGTCGGCCGGGGCGCGTGAGCGGCGGCGGATCGCGGGACGGCGATCCGCCGCCGTCGCGTTCACGCCCCCTTTTTCCGCCCCGCCCACCGCCGTGACCTGCGTTTTCCGCCCCTCGCGCCGGGTGATGCGGGGTTTATCGGCCGACGGACCGGTGATCGGTGTGCATATCGGCGGGGTGTTCAGGAACCCGTGGAAGCCCCGGGGAGTTCTCAGAGCGTCGGGAAAAGGGCCGCCCCGTTCGCAGGAAGGGACAGGAGCCCGTTACCGCCGGTATCCCCGCGACGACGACAACTGAAGTGCGGGCCAAGGGAGTTGGCCTGGCGTTCCCCGCGGCCGGCTGAGAGGGCCATCGGAAAAAGGATGGAGCCGAATCGCGTGCCGACACGTCTATTCGGCGACGTCCGTTCGACGACGCCGAAGTGACCGGATTACAGGTGCAGGTGTGACGGAGGTGCAGGACGATGGCCGGTTTCCGGAGTCTGGCGAGACAGGTCCGAGATCCCCGGTGCGATCTGGCGCTCAGGCGCTACTCGCTGCGCAAGTGCCTGGAGCGGTTCGCCCCGTACGGGCACCGCGCGACCTGGGACCACTTGTGCTCGCGGGCCGGGTTCGATCCCGAGGACCGCTCCGTCGACCCGGCGCGGCTCGTGGCCGCACTGGACGAGCTGGAGGAGGCCCGGGCGGTCTGGCTGGCGTACGAGGTGGAGTTCGCCGAGCGCCGCAGGAAGGAGAAGCACGACGGTCTGCGCAGGCCGGGCAGTGTGGACGACTGGCACCGGATGACCTGGGGAGGTTTCGGGGTCGCCTGGTGCGACGACCCGCGGGTGCACCCGACGGAGCCGCTGGCGGAGGTGCTGCGGCGGCTGATCGCCGCGCTGGAGCGTGAGCCGGGCTCGTCCTGCCCCGTGTGCGGAGGAGCACGGCTCGTCTGGCGCCACGACCTTGATCACGAACCCTCGGCGGGGCCGGTGTGCACGGAGTGCGGCATCCTGGTCCCGCGTCCCGTGCTGACCCCGGCGGCCCTCGCGGAGTCCCGCCGCGCGAGGCTGCTGGTCTCCGCCTGACCCGGCGGACGACGAGGGCGACACGACCGACGAGAGCGACGAGCGACAGCAGGCCACGGTGACGAGCGACCGGGGCAACGGGGGCACGGGGGTGCGCGCCAGGGTTGCCGCACCCCCCGCGCCCCCGGACGGTAGCAGGCGGTAATCCGGTCGTTCCACGGCTTTGTTCTCAGCACAGTTGGGGCCGATGAGACCCACCTGAGAACCCTGGGGAGTCGTCCCGATGTCGACGCTGCGCGTCACCGCCGAGATACTGACCGTCCACCCGCATCCGAACGCCGACGCCCTGGAGCTGGCCCAGGTGGGCCTGTACCGGGCCGTCGTCGCCAAGGACGCCTACCGCACGGGCGACGCCGCCGTGTACATCCCCGAGCAGTCCGTGCTGCCGCCCGCCCTGATCGACGAGCTGGGCCTGACCGGCCGGCTGGCGGGCGGGAACCACGACCGGGTCAAGGCGGTCCGGTTGCGGGGCGAGCTGTCGCAGGGCATCGTGTGCCGCCCGAAGGCGCTCGCGGACGTCGACCTGGTACGGGCCGCCGCCGACGGCACCGATTTCGCGGAGCTGCTCGGCGTCACCAAATGGGTGCCGCCGGTCCCGCCGACGATGAGCGGCGAGGTGGAGTCCGCGCCCGCCCTGCTGCCCTGGGTCGACATCGAGAACCTCCAGCGCCACCCCGGCATCTTCTCCCCCGGCGAACCCGTCGTGGTCACCGAGAAGCTGCACGGCACGGCCTGCCTGCTGACCTACGCCGCGGACGAGGACCGCGTGCACGTCTCCTCGAAGGGCTTCGGGTCGAAGTCCCTCGCCCTGAAGGAGGACCCGCGCAACCTGTACTGGCGCGCGGTGCGCGGCCACGGCGTCGCCGAGACGGCCGCCGAGCTCGCGGCCCGGCTGGGCGCTCGGCGGGTCGGCGTCTTCGGCGAGGTGTACGGTGCGGGCGTGCAGGACCTGTCGTACGGCGCGGACGGGCGGCGCGACTCCCTCGGGTACGCCGTGTTCGACGTGTCCGCGGAGATCGACGGGCAGGTGCGCTGGCTGGACGCGGCGGAGCTCCTCGAGGGCCGCCTGCCCCTGGTGCCCCGCCTCTGGACCGGCCCGTACGACAGCGAGCGGGTGATGGAGCTGGCCGGCGGCCGGGAGACGGTGTCGGGCAGGGAGCTGCACATCCGGGAGGGCGTGGTGATCCGACCGGTGACCGAGCGGCACAGCCCGGTGACGGGCGGCCGGGCCATCGCGAAGGCGGTGAGCCCGGCGTATCTGACCCGCAAGGGCGGCACCGAGTACGAGTGAGCCCGGGGCGGGCGGCGGGAAGCCGCCCGCCTCCGTCACTCGCCGGAGTTCTTCCTGCCGCTCTCGGCCATGAGCCGGGAGCCGGTGAGGCGCTCACCGAAGACGTCGTCCGGGTTGGACAGCACACAGCCCTCCAGCGAGAGACAGCCGCAGCCGATGCAGTCGGTGAGGTGGTCGCGCAGCCGGTTCAGCTGCCGGATGCGCTCGTCCAGTTCGGAGCGCCACGCCTCGGAGAGCCGCGCCCAGTCGTCGCGCGTGGGGGTGCGCTCCTCGGGCAGCTCGGCGAGGGCCTCGCGGATCGTGGCGAGCGGGATGCCGACGCGCTGGGCGGCGCGGATGAAGGCGACGCGGCGCAGGGTGTCACGGGTGTAGCGGCGCTGGTTGCCGGAGGTGCGCCGGCTGCGGATCAGGCCTTTGGCCTCGTAGAAGTGCAGGGCCGAGACGGCGGCCCCGCTGCGGGCGGAGAGCTGGCCGACGGTGAGCTCGTGGATCTTCTCTGGAATCCGGTGCACTCCTCGAAGCCTACCGACCCCGTACGGCGGCCCGTCCGTTGACAGGGGCTCCACGGCCGACCATGCTAAGCAGTTGCTTAGGCATGCGCAGGCGAATGCGCCTGCGCCTACGTGACGCGAGAGGCCGGGACATGGCAGAGCCGAGGATCTTCACGTCCGTCGACGACCTGAAGGCGGCGGTGGGCGAGCAGCTGGGGTACACCGACTGGCTGGAGATCGACCAGAAGCGGATCGACCTGTTCGCCGAGGCCACCGGTGACCACCAGTGGATCCACGTGGACCCGGACAAGGCCGCGGCGGGCCCGTTCGGCACGACCATCGCGCACGGCTATCTGACGCTGTCGCTGCTGCCGCTGTTCGGCCCGCAGCTGCTGTCCGTCGAGGGCGTGAAGATGGGCGTCAACTACGGCACGAACAAGGTGCGCTTCCCGGCCCCCGTGCCGGTCGGCTCGCGCCTGCGCGCCACGGCGAAGATCAGCGCCGTGGACGAGGTCCCGGGCGGCGTCCAGGTCGCCACCGCCTTCACAGTGGAGCGCGAGGGCGGCGACAAGCCGGTGTGCGTGGCGGAGTCGGTGGCCCGGTACTACCTCTAGGAGGTCCCGGCCCTCCTGGCCCCCACCATGCGGAGCACGAGGTCGGCGTAGAGCGCGCCGACCTCCTCCGGGGTGCGGGGCCCGTCGACGTTGAACCAGCGGGCCACGTCGATGCACAGGGACAGCACGGCGAGCGTGGTGCCCGGCACGTCCGGGACGTCGAACTCCCCGGAGCGGACGCCGTCCTCGATGATCCCGCGCACCTCGGCGTCGACCTGGCGGCGCAGGCCGACGATCTCCGCGCGGGCGTCCGGGCCCAGCGAGTCGAGCTCGTACTGCACCACCCTGGCGGTCGTACGGCCGCGCGCGTGCCAGCGGACGAAGGAGCTGACCGCGTCGGCGAGCCGCTGGGTCGCGGTGCCCTCGCCGCGGGACGCGGTGCGCAGGATGTCCAGCGCCTTCTCGTGTCCGATGCGGCTGATGCGGTGGAGCAGCTCTTCCTTGGTCTTGTAGTGGATGTAGAGCGCGGCCGGGCTCATGCCGGCGCGGCCCGCGATGTCTCGGGTCGTCGTGGCGTGGTAGCCGCGCTCCGCGAAGGCCTCCACGGCGGCGAGCAGCAGTCGCCGGGCCGCGTCGGGCGTGACCTCACCCCACGGCTGCGCCTCACCGCCGGCCGTCTCCTCCGCCGTACTCATCGCTCACCCCATTCGCTGACAGGGTCGTCATCCTACCGGCAAGGGTGAGCGAGCGCTTAGCGTGCCCTCCGGGCGTTTTCCGGGGGCGTGTTTGCGACACCCGTCGGGCGGCGGGCGGGGGGTGTTGCGCATACCGGTGCGGGCGGGGTGCTCCGTGTGGGGGTGGGGTGCCCTGCGTGGGTGCGGGTGGGGTGCCCTGCGTGGGTGCGGGTGGGGCGCCCTGCGTGGGTGCGGGTGGGGCGCCCTGCGTGGGTGCGGGCGGCGCGCCCTGCGTGGGCGCGGGCGGCGCGCCCTGCGTGGGCGCGGGTGGCGACCGCAGGCACCGGTGTGGGTGTGGGCCGGGGGTGTCGGCGCGCCTGGCGCCGGCAGGGTGCCGCCGCGCCCACCCGTGCCGCCCCAGGCGGCACGCATGCCCGCGGTGGGCGGAGGTGCGTTCGGCGCGGCGGCGGACGGCTGCCCGCGGTCGGCGGGGCGGGCGCCCGGCGCGCGCCCGCGGACCGGGGACGGCGGGCGTCGCCGCTGTCGGGCAGCCGCGCGCGGCGGGGAGGGGGCGGGGTGGGGGTGGGCGCCCGCAGCGGCTGGCGCGTCCGCGCCCTGGGCCTTTCGAGACGCACTCTCGCGCCAGACCGAGGACGTCCACCCCTGCCCCGCCCCCGCTCCACCCACCCGGCGCGGGCGCACCCGCACCCCCAGCGCCGGCGTTGGCGCCGGCGCCGGCAGCCTCACAGCTTCTGCAGCGGGTCGTAGTCGGCCAGCATCTTCTCCAGGCGGGCCTGGTCGACCCGGTTCACGATCTGCCCCGCCTCCTGCCGGTCACGGACGACCTTGGCCAGGGTGAACGCGGACGTGACCAGGTAGAGGACCGCGATACTCAAGAAGCCGCGGACCCACGCGTCCGTCTCCAGGTTGTAGATGCCGACGGCGGTGGCCCCGAGGGCCAGCGCGAAAGACGCCACGGCCTGACCGTAGAAGGCCGCCGTGCTCTGCTGCTTGACCGGTGTGTCGCTCATGCGGAACAGAATCGGCGGATGTGGCCGCGACCACATCCGCCGAGGTACTCATGCCGTACTCAGTTCGCCGACCCGGCCCTCGGCCCTGTCCTCAGAACGCCGAAATCCCCGTCAGCGCCCGCCCGATGACCAGCTTCTGTATCTGGCTGGTGCCTTCGTACAACGTCATCACGCGCGCGTCGCGCAACAGCTTCCCCGCCGGGTACTCGTCGACGTAGCCGTACCCGCCGAACACCTGCAGCGCGTTGTTCGCGGCCCGTACGGCCGCCTCCGACGCGAACAGCTTCGCCGTGGACGACTCCACGGCGAACGGCTTGCCCCGGTCGATCAGATCGGCGACCCGCCAGGTGAGCAGCCGCGCCGCGTCCACGTCGACGGCGATGTCGCTGATCAGCTCCTGGACCAGCTGGTGCGCCGCGATCGGCTTGCCGAACTGCTCCCGCTCCCCCGCATACGCCACCGCCGCGTCCAGCGCGGCCTGGGCGATGCCGACGCAGCCCGCCGCGACCGACATGCGCCCCTTCGCCAGGGCGGACATGGCGACGGAGAACCCCTTGCCCTCCTCGCCGAGCATCGCGGACGCGGGCACCCGCACCCCGTCGAACACCAACTCGGCCGTGGCCTGGCCCCGCAGCCCCAGCTTGCCGTGCACGGCGCGGCGGGTCAGCCCCGCCGTGTCGGTCGGCACCAGGAACGCCGAGACCCCCTTGTGCCCGGGCGCGTCCGTGGAGCGCGCGAACAGCAGCACCACGTCCGCCCACGTCCCGTTCGTGATGAACATCTTCGAGCCGTCGATGACGTACTCGTCCCCGTCCCGCACCGCCCGCGTGGCGAGGTTCCCCGCGTCGGAGCCGGTGCCCGGCTCGGTCAGCCCGAAGCAGCCGACGTACGCGCCGGAGGTCAGCCCCGGCAGCCAGGCCCGCTTCTGCTCCTCCGTCCCCCACGCGGCGATCGTCTTGGCGACCAGCCCGAGGGAGACGGAGACGATGCCGCGCACGGAGGAGTCCCCGCGCCCCAGCTCCTCGGTGACCAGGCAGTACGCGAGGTGGTCGCCGCCGGACCCGCCGTACTCCTCGTCGATCGTGAGCCCGAGGAAACCGATCTCGCCGAGCTTCTTCACGATGCCCCGGTCGACCTCCTCCGCGCGGTCCCAGGCGGCGGCGTACGGCGTGACCTCGCGCCGTACGAAGTCCCGGGCGAGCCGGCGAACCGCCTCCTGCTCGTCACTCAGCTCCAGGTTCATCCCGAGTCACCCCATGTGAATGTGAGACGCGCGTCATCGTGTACGGCTAAATTAGCACTGCTAGTTTAGAAGCGCAGCCCTACTATGTGCGCCATGGCCCGACCGCGCAAGCCCTTGCTCAGCACCGACCGGATCGTGGAGACGGCGCGTGCGCTGGTGGACGCGGAAGGGCTGGCGGCGGTCTCCACCCGCCGTCTCGCCGCCGAGCTGGGGGTGAGCGGACCGTCGCTCTACAACCACTTCCGCACCAAGGACGAGATCCTGGAGGCGGTGGCGGACTCGGTGAGCGCGCAGGTCGACCTGTCGATGTTCGAGGACGGCCGGGACTGGCGGACGGCGCTGCACGACTGGGCGGTCTCCTACCGCAACGCGCTGCGCGACCACCCCAACATCGTCCCGGTACTGGCCCGCGGCCCCGGCCGCCGCCCTGCGGCACTTCGGCTGGCCGACGCGGCCTACGGCGCGATGGTCGAGGCGGGCTGGCCGCCCGCGCAGGCCACGTCCATCGGCGCGCTGATGCGGTATTTCATCATGGGCTCGGCGCTCGGCTCGTTCGCGGGCGGCTTCGTGGACGACGCGAGCGCGTACGACCCGGCGGACTACCCGCATCTTGGGCAGGCACATCTTCTCGCGGAGCAACAGGAGAAGATCGACGAACGCGCCTTCGAGACGGGCCTGACGGCGCTGCTGGACGGGCTCGCCCTGCAGTACGAGCAGGTACGGCAGCACGCCTGAGGGTGCCTGGACGGGCGGGCGCAGCGCATCGTGGGTCCGCGCGTGCGGCCCGGTGGAGGCTGGTCGCGCAGTTCCCCGCGCCCCTGAGGGCGTTGCCCACACCCCTGACCGCGCCGTGCGAGGCATCACCGGCACCGTGCACCCGGACTGCCCTTTCGTCTCCATCGTGCGGCCCGGTGGGGGTTGTTCGCGCAGTGCCCCGCGCCCCTGAGGGCGCTGCCCACACCCCCCACCGCGCCATGCGAGCCATCACCGGCACCGTGCACCCGAAACCGCCCATTCGGTGAGGGCCGGCCGCGCAGTTCCCCGCGCCCCTGGAGGCGTCCCCGGCGCATCGCACGCCGGACCGGCACCGCGGTTCGGTGCGCGCCGAACCGTTCCTGGCGCATGCTGGAGGGCATGACCTCCAAGGACCCCAGGGCCGGCGCCCTCGCCCGTCTCGCCGCGCTGGTCGCGGACGAGACGCGGGCCGCCTGCCTGCTCGCCCTGCTGGACGGGCGGGCCTGGACCGCCGGTGAGCTGGCGCGACACTGCGGGGTCGCCGCGTCCACGCTCAGCGAGCACCTGGGCAAGCTGGTCGGCGGCGGGCTGCTGGCCGAGGAACGGCAGGGCCGGCACCGGTATGTGCGGTTGGCGGACGCCCGCGTCGCCCAGCTCGTGGAGGACCTCACGGCGCACATCGCCCCGGACGCCGCCGAACCGCCGCGCGGACTGCGGCAGTCGGGCACGGACTCCGCGATGGCACGCGGCCGCACCTGCTACGACCATCTCGCCGGGCGGCTCGGGATCGCCGTCACGGACGCCCTCACCGCGCGCGGACTCCTGCGCCAGGACACCGGGTTCGCGCTCACGGACGCGGGACTGGACTGGTTCGGCGCGCTGGGCGTCGAGCTCGACCGCCGGGGCCGGCGTCCGCTGGCCCGGGCCTGCCTGGACTGGACGGAGCGGCGCCCTCACCTCGCGGGCGCGGCGGGCGCGGCGCTGTGCCGGCACGTCCTGGACCGGGGCTGGTGCGTGCGGATCGGATCCGGACGGGCCGTGAAAGTGACCGAGGACGGCGTACGCGCCCTCACCGGCCTGCTGGGCGTCGACGCGGCCACGCTGCGCTGAGACGTCCGGCGCCGGTCAGTCGAGGGCGTGCGCCCGGCACGTGCGCAGGATCTCGTCGGACAGCTCCGGCTCGACGTGCCGCACCGCCCGCGCCAGCACCATCGCGCCGACCATCCTGCTGAGCAGCAGCACCGCCCGCTCCCGCACCTCCTCCGGAGTGACCTCGCCACCCGCCCGCTCACGTTCGAACTCCCCCGCGAAGCCCGCGAGATAGCCCTCCACCCCGGCTGCGTACGACCGCTGCACCGCCTCGGTGTGCCGCCCCGCGTCGATGACCAGGGAGGCGGAGGGACAGCCGCCGTCGGGGGCGTCCCGGTGCTCGGCGGAGAGGTAGTCCTCCACCACCCGCCGCAGCGGCGGCCCGGCGGGCACGTCCCCCTCGTCGACGGTCTGCCGCAGCACGCCCAGGGAGGCGGCGAACGAGGCGTTGCAGACCTCGGCGGCCAGGTCGTCCTTGGAGGCGAAGTGGTTGTAGAAGCCGCCGTGGGTGAGGCCCGCCTCCTTCATCAGGTCGGCGATGCCGACGGCGTCGATGCCCTGCGCACGGAACATGCGTCCGGCCGCCTCGACGATGTTCTGCCGGTTCCTGGCCTTCTCTTCCTTGGTGATCCGCGGCATGCCCGCCCTCCCGGTCCGACACTGTTTGACGTTTTCAAGGTTACCCCTCATCATTATTTTAATGTCGATCATCATTAAAAGGTGGTGAGGAGTCATGCGCTCCGTCGTACACACCCGCCGCGGGGACCTCGCCGAGGTCCTCGAGGTGCGCGAGGAACACAGCCGGCCGCACCCGGGCGCCGGGGAGGTCCTGGTCCGTCTGCTGGTCCGGCCCGTCCACCCGGGCGACCTGGTCGCCGTGGAGGGCGGCCTGCCGGGTCTCCCGGACCAGGAGTCGAAGCCCTTGGTCCCCGGCGTGGAGGGGATGGGCGTCGTCGAGAGCGTCGGCGCGGGCGCGCGGGCGCCGCGCCCCGGTGAGCGGGTCGCGGTGTTCCCCGCCCCGGGCACCTGGGCCGAGTACGTCACGGTCCCGGCAGAACGCGCCGTGCCCGTGCCGGACGGGATCGAGGACGACACCGCCGCGCTGATGCTGGTCAACCCGCTGACGCTCCTGATGCTGCACCAGGCGGTGGAGCAGGCCCTGGACGGGCAGGACGGCCCGGTCGTCCAGACCGCCGCCGGTTCGTCCGTCGGCCGCCTCGTCGCCGCGCACGCCGAGCGCCAGGGTCTGCGCCTGGTCAACCTAGTGCGCAGCACGGCCGGGGCGAGGGCGCTGCGCGAGCTGTTCCCCGCGCAGCCCGTGATCTCCACGTCGGACGCCGACTGGCGGGAGCAGGTGCGCCGCGCGACCGGCGGCGAGGGCGCGCGGGCCGTCCTCGACTGCGTCGGCGGCTCCCTCACCCGCGACCTCGCCGGCCTGCTCGCCGACGGCGGCACCTTGATCGGCTACGGCCGGCTCGGTTCCGGCAGCACCGCGCTGGACGACCTGCCGTTCGTCAACCGGGGCCTGACGATCCGGGGCGTGACCATCTGGCACTGGACGGACCGGACCGCCGGGCAGCGGGCGGAGGACGTCGCCTTCGCCGTGGACCTGGCGCGTACGTCGCCGGAGTTGCTGGAGGTCGCGGCCCGCTACGACCTGGCCGACGTCAAGGCCGCCGTCGAGCACGCCCGCCGCCCGGGCAAGAGCGGCACCGTGCTGCTCACTTCGCCGGCGGGGACCGGGGGTGCGCGATGAGGATCGGCATGCTCGGCGCCGGAACCGTCGCCCAGGCCCTCGCCCGGCACGCGCTCCGCCAGGGCCACGAGGTCGTCCTCAGCAACAGCCGCGGGCCCGCGTCGCTGACCCCGCTGGTGCGGGAGCTGGGCCCGCTCGCGAGTGCCGGGACCCCGGCGGAGGCGGCCGCCGCCGACCTCGTCGTGCTCGCGGTCGGCTGGCCGCGCGTGCCGGAGGTCGCCGCCTCCCTCCCCCGCCTGGACGGCACCGTGGTCGTCGACGCCACCAACCAGTTCGCGTCCCCTCCCCCTGACCCGAGGATCGCCGACCTGGGCGATCTCACCGGCAGCGAGTACGTGGCGTCCCTGCTGCCGGGGGCGCGTGTGGTGAAGGCCTTCAACGCCCTCTTCGCGCAGTACATCGCCGCCGACCCGCGGCACGCGGCCGGGCGGCAGGTGCTGTTCCTGGCCGGCGACGACCCGGACGCCAAGCGGACCGTGGAGCGTCTGGCCGGCTCCTTCGGCTTCGCCCCCGTCGACCTCGGCCCGCTCCGCGAGGGCGGCCGTCTGATCCAGCTCGGCGGGCCGCTGTCGGGGCTGCACGTCCTCAAGCAGGACTGAGCAGCCACCCGGCGCGATCAGCGCCCGCCCCTCGCCTCACCTGAGAGAAACGTCCTGGAGAAAGGATCACCCATGTCCGACACCACCTCCCAGCCCCTCCTCCGGCCCGTCCGCCTGGGCGCGCT
Organism: Streptomyces sp. NPDC014764; assembly: GCF_043082785.1. Classification (NCBI taxonomy): domain Bacteria; kingdom Bacillati; phylum Actinomycetota; class Actinomycetes; order Kitasatosporales; family Streptomycetaceae; genus Streptomyces; species Streptomyces sp. NPDC014764. The sequence continues at coordinate 49,064 of NZ_JBIBXY010000016.1, forward strand.
CGACCTGCCCAACCGGGTCCTCATGGCGCCCATGACCCGCGCCCGCGCCACCAATGCGGAGCTGGTCCCGACCGCCTCGCACGCCGCGTACTACACCCAGCGGGCGAGCGCCGGGCTGATCGTCACCGAGGGGACCTGGGTCGGCCCGGACGCCATCGGCTACATCCACGTCCCGGGCATCTGGACGGACGCGCAGACCGCCGCCTGGGGTCAGGTCACCGACGCCGTGCACGCGGCGGGCGGCAGGATCGTCTCGCAGATCGGCCACCTCGGCGCCCTCTCCCACCCGGACCACCTCGGCGGCCGGCTCCCCGTCGCGCCGTCCGCGGTCAACCCGCACGAGATGTCGTACACGCCCGACGGTCCGAAGGAGACCGTCACGCCCCGCGCCCTGACCGGCGCGGAGATCGCCGCCACCCTCGACGACTACCGCCGGGCCGCCGAGAACGCCCGGCGCGCCGGGTTCGACGGTCTGGAGATCCACGCGCAGGGCAACCACTTCATCGCCCAGTTCCTCAATCCCCGCCTCAACCGGCGCACCGACGCCTACGGCGGCAGCGCCGAGAACCGGGCGCGGCTCCTGTTCGACATCGTGGAGACCGTCACCGACGTGTGGGGCGCCGACCGGGTCGGCGTGAAGCTCTCCCCGTACTGGCGGAGCGGGACCGCGTTCACCGCGGACGAGGGATCGCTCGCCGACTACGACCAGTTGCTCAAACGGCTCGGCGACTGCGACCTTGCCTATCTGCATCTGGTCGGCCCGGGAGGGGGCGCGGGCGAGGGCGATGCCGGGGACGACACGCTCACCGCGTTCGGCCGCTTCCGCGCGCACTACCGGGGGTCGGTCGTCGCCAACCTCGGGTTCACCCGGGAGAGCGGCAACGACCTGGTCGCGCGGGGGCTGGCCGACGCGGTGTCCTTCGGGGCGCCGTACATCGCGAACCCGGACCTGGTGGAGCGGTTCGCCCAAGGGCTTGCGCTCGCGGAGGGCGACCCCGAGACGTACTACTCGGGCGGTGAGCGCGGGTACACCGACTATCCCGCCGCCGGCCGGGGGTGACGACCGCCGGTGCGGGGGTGACGGCCGCCGGCCGGGGGTGACGGCCGCCGGTGCGGGGGCGGGTGCGGCGCCGTGAGGGCTGGTCGCGCAGTTCCCCGCACCCCTGAGGGCGCCTCCCCCGTGCAAACTGGTCGCGCAGTTCCCCGCGCCCCTGGGGGCGCCTCCGCGGCGGCGAGGGAAGCGTCGAGGCTTCCGCCGTCGGCGCCGTGGGGGCGCGGGGAGCAGCGGGGTTAGAAGACGACCAGCGCACGGCCTCCCTTGCCGGCGAGCATGGTGTCGAAGGCGGCCGGGATGCCGTCCAGGGTGATCCGTTCGGTGACCAGGGCGCCCAGGTCGAAGGCGCCGGAGCGGATGTGTCCGGCGAGGACCGGGAGGTCACGGGCGGGGTCGGAGTTGCCGTAGACGCAGCCGGCGAGGGTGCGGCCCCAGTGGAAGATCTCCAGGGCGTTGAAGGAGACCTTCTCCTCCTTGCCGCCGATGCCGACGACCGTGGTGCGTCCGCCGCGCCGGGTGGACTCCCAGGCGGCTCGGATGGTGCTCGCCCGCCCGACGCACTCCACCGCGACGTCGACGCCCTGCTTGCCGGTCAGGGCGCGGATCTGCCGGGCGGTGGTGTCGGAGGCGACGACGTACTCGGTTGCGCCGGCCGCGCGGGCCAGTTCCTCCTTCTCCGGGGAGACGTCCACGGCGACGATCGTGGCGGCGCCCGCGATCCGGGCCGACTGGAGCGCGGCCAGGCCCACTCCCCCGACGCCGAAGACCGCGACGGTCTCGCCCTCACGCACGCGGGCGGAGTGGTGGACGGCGCCGTAGCCGGTGAGGACGGCGCAGCCCAGCAGGGCGGCGTCGGCGAGGGGGACGCAGTCCGGGGCGGGCAGCACGCATGCGCCGGGCACCACGGTCTCCTCGGCGAAGGCGGCCACGTTCAGGCCCGGGTGCAGATCGGTGCCGTCGTCGGCGCGGCGGGCGTGCACGCGGGCTGCCCCGTCCAGGGCGTGCGCGCACAGCCACACCTCGCCGCGTCCGCACGCGGGGCAGGCGCCGCAGGAGGGCGCCCAGTTGAGGACGACGCCGTCGCCGGGTGCGACGTGGGTGACGTCCTCGCCGACGGCGACGACCGTGCCGGCGCCCTCGTGGCCGAGGACCGCCGGGACGGGCACGCGCATGGTGCCGTCGGACAGGGACAGGTCGGAGTGGCACACCCCGGCGGCGGCGAGGCGGACGCGCACCTCACCGGGCCCGGGTTCCGGCAGGTCGACCCCGATGATCTCCAGGGGTGCGCCTACGGCGGGCAGAACGGCGGCTCGTACGGCCATGAGGGTCTCGACTCCCCTAGAACTGGAGGGACTTGGTCTGGAGGTACTCGGTCAGTCCGTGGACGCCGAGTTCGCGGCCCACGCCCGACTGCTTGTAACCGCCGAAGGGTGCCAGCGGGTTGAACCGGCCGCCGTTGATGTCGACCTGGCCGGTGTCCATACGGCGGGCGAAGGCAGCGGCCTCCGCCTCGTCACCGGCCCACACGGCGCCGGCCAGGCCGTAGACGGTGCCGTTGGCGATGCGCAGGGCGTCGTCCTCGTCCTCGTAGCGCAGTACGCACAGCACGGGGCCGAAGATCTCCTCCTGCGCGACGGTCATGTCCGGGGTGACATCGGCGAGGACGGTAGGGCTGACGTACCAGCCCTGCGGACGCGGGGCCTCGGGGCCGCCCGCGACGACACGGGCGCCCTCGGCGACGCCCTTCTCGATGTAACCGCGCACGCGGTCCCGCTGCCGGGCGCTGACGAGCGGGCCGATGCGGTCGCCGTACTTGTCGGCGGCGGCCGCGGCCAGCTCCACGGCCTCGTCGTACCGGTCGCGGTGGACCAGCATGCGGGTCCAGGCGCTGCACGTCTGACCGGAGTTGGACATCACGTTGGCGACGCCGACGTTGACGGCGCGGGCGAGATCGGCGCTGGGCAGGATGACGTTGGCGGACTTGCCGCCGAGCTCCAGCGCGACCCGCTTCACCATGCCGGCGGCGATCGCACCGATCCGGCGGCCGACGGCGGTGGAGCCGGTGAAGGACAGCAGGTCGACGTCGGGGTGCTCGGCGAGCGCCTGTCCGGCGACCGCGCCGAGGCCGGTGACCAGGTTGAACACACCCGCCGGGACGCCGGCCTCGTGCACGCACTCGGCGAAGATCCGGGCGACCAGCGGCGTGTTCTCGGCGGGCTTCACCACGATGGTGCAGCCGGCGGCGAGGGCGGGGGCCGCCTTGGCGACGATCTGGTGCAGCGGGTAGTTCCACGGGGTGATCGCGGCGACCACGCCGACCGGCTCGTGGTACACGGTCGAGTTGCCGATCTTCTCCTCGAAGGAGTACGTCGACGCCAGCTCGGCGTACGAGCCGGCGACCGCGACCGGCACGCCGGCGTGGACGGTCCGGGAGAGCTTCTCGGGCGCGCCGAGTTCGGCGGTGACCGTCGCGGCGATCTCGTCACCGCGGGCGTGCAGCTGGTCCCGCAGCGCGGCGAGGCGGGCCGCGCGCTCGGCGGGCGGGGTGGCGGCCCAGGCCGGGAGGGCCGCTCGGGCGGCGCGCACGGCGGCGTCGACGTCCTCCACGGTGCCCGCGGGGACGGTGGCGATCACCTGCTCGTCCGCCGGGCCGACGACCTCGATCACGTCGGGGCCGGCGGCGGGGCGCCAGGCGCCGTCGATGTACATGCCGTCGTATGCCTTCATCGCGGTTCCTCCGGGGCGGGGGCGTCCTGTGCGGACACCTAAACTAGCGATGTTAGTTTTCCCGCGCCAGGGGGTCGGCCGCGCGCCGCCGCTCACTCCTCCAGGTCGGGCAGGCGGTCGGGGCTAGGGCAGATGCGCTGACCGTGCTGGTCGAAGACGAAGAGGTGGGCGAGGTCGACCAGGAGCGGCACCTGCATGCCGTGCCGGAGCCGGATGTCGGGCGTGGTGCGGACGATGAGGTCGCCGGCGACGCGGGGTTCGGCGGAGGCGGGGTCCGGGCGGTCGCCGCCGTCCAGGGTGGCGACGGTGCCGGCGCGGCCGCCGCTCTCCCGGTCGGCGCCCGCACGGAGGGCACCGGCCCGCTCCCGCAGGCGCCCCAGCACGGTGCCGCCCTCGCGGCGGCGGCGCCGGACGCCCGCGCGGTCGGGAGCCGGGCGCGGGGCCTCCAGCTCGGGGACGACGGCGGGGCGGGAGCCGGTGTTGAAGTGCACCAGCACCTCGTGGCCCTGGAACTCCAGGTGTTCCACCAGACCGGTGAGGGGCACCTCGCCGGGGCGCGCGGCGGACGGTTTGGCGATTCGTACGGCCTCGGAGCGCAGGCCGACGATGACCTCGCGGCCCTGCTGAACCCGGAGCAACTGGTGATCCAGGGAGAGCGGTTCGGGCAGCCGCAGGAACTGCTTGCCGAGGCTGACGGTCATCGCACCGTCCAGCGGTGCGCGGACCAGGCCGCGCAGCAGGTTGATGCGCGGGGTGCCGATGAACGCGGCCACGAAGACGTTCTCGGGCAGCGAGTACACCGCGCGGGGCGTGCCGACCTGCTGAAGGACGCCGCCGCGCAGCACGGCGACCCGGTCGCCGAGCGACATCGCCTCCGACTGGTCGTGGGTGACGTACACGGTGGTGACGCCCAACTGCTGTGTGAGCTGCGAGATTTCCGCGCGGACGTGGTTGCGGAGCTTGGCGTCCAGGTTGGACAGCGGCTCGTCCATGAGGAACGCGGAGGGGCGGCGGGCGATGGCCCGGCCCATCGCCACGCGCTGGCGTTCTCCGCCGCTGAGCTGGGCGGGGAAACGGTCGAGGAGGTCCTCGATGCCCAGCATCCGGGCGGTTGCGTCCACCTTGGGCGAGGGGTCGTCGCCGGGGGCTTCGATGCGGAGGGGGAAGCCGATGTTGTCGCGGCTGCTCATGCTCGGGTAGAGGGCGAAGTTCTGGAATACCATGGCCATGTCCCGCTCGGACGGCGGCAGTTCGTTGGCGTACTCGCCGTCGAGGAAGAGACTGCCCTCGTCGATCTCCTCCAGGCCCGCGATCATCCGCAGTACGGTGGACTTGCCGCAGCCGGACGGGCCGAGCAGCACGAGGAACTCGCCAGGGGCGATGGTGAGCGACAACCGGTCGACCACGCGAGCACCTCGCGTGTAGGACTTGCTCACGTCGTGCAGGGTGATGGCGCGTGTCATGAAAGTGCCCCCGGGGGCTCATCAGGGCGCTGCTGCTCCGCGGTCGGACGCCTCGTGCGGGTCGTACGGGGCGTGTGAGTCACGGAAGCTAACGGAAAGTAGGCGGCCGGGGAAGACAGCGGACGAGATCGGGGCGTTCCGTCCGCCTTGTGAGAAACCGGAGGGAAGCGTTCGTGACGACGGCTCGTACGCGGGGACCCTGCGAGCCCTCATCCCTCCCTGGTCAGTCCGACCCGCCGTCGTCGGAGGTCTCTCCCTTTCGACTGCCGGAGCGGCCGGGGCGGAGGACGGAGCTCGTCAGGTGACCGGCGGCCAGGGTCACCCTCGCTCTGGTCGCCTCCGGCCTGCGCTGAGCGGAACGGCGGTCGCCGGACTACCGCTCGGCACCCGCCCGTCCGTGACGGGCAGGGCAGGACGCGGGGCACCGGCGAGTGGCTGCCCCGCCGCGCCCTCCGTGCGTCTGCAGCGCGCCGGCAGGGCGGCGACCGCCGGGGATGCCGGGTCGGGAGCTGGGCCGCCCGGCGGAGGCACTCCGGCCCGGGCCACTTCCGCGCGGCCGTGGGTCACGCGCTCACTCCGTTCGTCCGTCGTGCTCCGGTCGGACGCGGACCGTCGGCCCGAAGCCACCAAGCGGACGCGACCCTCGGCCGCACTCCGGTCGGACACGGACCCTCGGCCCGAAGCCACCAAGCGGACGCGACCCTCGGCCGCACTCCGGTCGGACACGAACCGTCGACCCGAAGCCACCAAGCGGACGCGACCCTCGGCCGCGCTCCGGTCGGACACGGACCGTCGACCCGAGGCCGCCGGGCGGGCTACTCACCGCCCTGCGTGGTCCGGTCGGCGGCGGGCCTCGCAGCGGGGCCGGGGGCGTGGCCCTGTGTCTCGGGCGGGGACCCGGCGGGTGCCGTGCCGTCCGCCTGACGGTCCGGTGCCGGACCCGCCGGCGTGCGCACCGCGACCCCCGCCGACGCCAGCAGCAGCGCGCCCAGCATCACGAACGGGGCCGCCACGCCCGCCACCCCGGCGACCAGGCCCGCCGTCGCGGGTGCCGCGACCTGGCCCAGGCGGTTGCCTGTCAGACGGAGGGCCAGGGCGGTGGATCGGGCCGTCGGCGGGGCGGCCTGGACGACCGTGGTCATGGAGAGCGGCTGGCCCACGCCCAGGCAGAAGCCGAGGGCCGCGAGGACGAACGCCAGTGCCTGCACCGGCAGCGGCAGCGCCACCGCCGCGCACAACAGCGCCGCCAGCAGACACGTCACCGTGAGCAGGGCCCGACGGCCGAGCATTCGCAGCAGCGGGGTGAGGACCAGCCGGCAGGCGATCGTCGCCGCCGCGCGCAAGCTGAGCAGCAGGCCGACCACCGCCGGCTCGATCCCGCGGTGCTCGCCGACCACGGGGAGATACGCCGTGAGGATGTCGGTCGCCGACAGCACCGCCACGCTGATCAGCATGCCCGCCGGCACGCCTCGCGCCCGCAGGATGCCCCGCACCGGCACCCGGTCGCCCCGCGACGCAGGGGGTTTCACCGCCGCCGGTTTCTCGACGCGCCACAGCGAGGTGAGCGCGACGGCCCCTCCCGCTCCCGCCGCGAGGAGGGCGACCGCACTGGTGCGGGCCATGTCCGCGCCGATCAGCGCGCCCGCCGCGACAGGCCCGGCGAGCTGCCCCAGCGAGGCGCCGATGGTGAAGTGGCCGAAGTTGCGGTCCTGTTCGTGCGGCGCGGACTGTCGGGCCACGAGCGACTGCGCGCCGATGACGAAGCACAGGTGCCCGAGGCCCATCACTCCGCTCCACAGCGCCATGGCCCCCAGCGACTCGGCGACGCCGCTGAGGGCGCAGCCCGCGGAGATCAGCACCACGCCCGTCGGCAGCAGCGGCGCGCAGCGGCCGTGGTCGGTGCGCCGGCCGAGCGGGACGGCGACGAACAGCGGCAGCAGCGCGTAGACACCCGCGACGACGCCGATCGCGCGCTCGTCCGCGCCGAGGGCCAGCGCCCGGTAGGAGACGGCGGGCCGGGCCATCGACACGGCCGCCTGCGCGAAGCCGAAGGCGATGACGAGGCGGAGCAGCCAGCCGCGGTTCCCGCCGGGCGTCATGACGAAGTCCTCTCGGAGATGCGGGGGTGGGGCGACGCGCGGTCAGATCGTGCCGAAGAGGACTCCGGCCGTGAGGATCAACAGGCATGTCAGCGCCGCCCACTTGACCACGAACCGTGTGTGGTCGCCGAACTCGACCCGCGCCATGCCGACGAGGACGTACACCGCGGGGACGAGCGGGCTCGACATGTGCAGCGGCTGGCCGACGAGGGAGGCGCGGGCCATCTCCAGCGGAGTGACGCCGTGGGCCGCCCCGGCCTCGGCGAGCACGGGCAGGACGCCGAAGTAGAAGCCGTCGTTGGACATGAAGTAGGTGAGCGGCAGGCTCAGCACGCCGGTGACGAGGGCCATGTGCGGGCCCAGTCCCTCGGGAACGGTCTCCACCAGCCGGCCCGCCATGCTGTCGACCATGCCGGTGCCCTGGAGGACGCCGGTGAAGACGGCGGCGGCGAAGACCATGCCGGAGACGTTGAGGACGTTGTCGGCGTGGGCCGCGAGGCGGGCCTTCTGGTCGGGCAGGCGCGGGTAGTTGACGGAGAGGGCGAGCGCGGCGCCCAGCAGGAACAGCACCGGGATGGGCAGCAGCTCCAGGATCATCGCGGTGATCAGGGTGCCGGTGAGCAGCGCGTTGAACCAGTACAGGCGCGGCCGCAGGGTGGGCCGGTCGGGGTCGAGGCCCTTGAGGAGGTCCGTGTCGTCGTCTTCCCCGCCGTCCACGTCACTCGTGCCGCCTCCGACGGGCCGCTCCTCCGGACGCCCGCCACCGGCGCCCGCGCCGACCAGCACGGCCTCCTTCGTCTCGACGGACTCCTCGTGGGCGATCCGCAGCGCCCCCAGCCGCCTCCGCTCCCGCAGCCCCAGCACGTAGGCGAGGCCGAGGACGCCCAGCAGGCCGACCAGCAGCGCGGGGATCATCGGGACGAAGATGTCCGCGGCGTCGAGCTTCAGCGCGGTGGCCGCGCGGGCCGTGGGGCCGCCCCAGGGGACGGTGTTCATGACGCCGTTGGCCATGGCTGCGACGCCGGTCATCACGACCAGGCTCATGCCCAGCCGCTTGTACAGCGGGTACATCGCCGAGACGGTGATCATGAAGGTGGTGGAGCCGTCGCCGTCGAGCGACACGATCGCGGCGAGCACGGCGGTGCCCACGACGACCCGCATCGGGTCGGCCTTGCAGAAGCGGAGGATTCCGCGCACGACCGGGTCGAAGAGTCCGACGTCGATCATGACGCCGAAGTAGACGATCGCGAACATCAGCATCGCCGCCGTCGGGGCGAGGCTGGACACTCCGTCGATGACGTAGTCGCCGAGGTGGGCGCCCTTGCCGACGGCCACGCAGAACAACGCGGGGATCAGCACGAGCGCCGCGATCGGCGACATCTTCTTCGTCATGATCAGGACCAGGAAGGTCACGATCATGGCGAAGCCGAGGATGGTCAGCATGAATGGGACACCTAACGTTCGCCCTTGAACTTCCGGCGAGGGCCGGCGGTGTGACGACGTTAGGTACGCCCGGGCGGCGTCAACAAGACGTGAGACCGTGAGCAATAAGCGCAAAACCCCAGGTCAGACGTTTGCTCAGGTCAGCGCGGTGACCGGTTCCGGTTCCTCGGCGTGCTCCGGGGACACCTCGACGGGCACGCCGTTGAGCACCGCGTTGCCGGACAGCGGGTCGAGGAGGCTGCCGTCGAGCAGTTGGTTGACGTTGACGCCGGGGTTGGCGGAGGCGTGCCGGGTGCGGGTGCCGGGCCGGTCGTGGCCCCAGCCGTGCGGCAGGCTCACCACTCCGCGGCGCACGGCGTCGGTGACCTCGGCGGGGACGGTCACCTCTCCCCCGGCGCCCTTGACCCGCACCAGCTGCCCGTCCCGTACGCCGAGGCGTTCGGCGTCGCCGGGGTGGAGGTGCAGGGTGCAGCGGTTGGAGCCGCCGGTGAGGGCGGGCACGTTGTGCAGCCAGCTGTTGTTGGAGCGCAGATGGCGGCGTCCGACCAGGACGAGGCCGTCGGGGCGTTCGCGCAGGGCGGCCCACAGCCGGGGCAGGTCTGCGGCGATGGGGCCGGGCAGCAGTTCCACCTTGCCGCTGCGGGTCTTCAGCGGCTGGGGCAGGCGCGGGCGCAGGGGACCGAGGTCGATGCCGTGCGGGTGGGCGAGCAGCTTCTCCAGGGTGAGCCCGTCCGGGTCGGCGCCGAAGCCGTCGCCGTAGGGGCCGAGGCGGAGCATCATGTCGAGGCGCCGTTCGGGACCGTTGTCGCCGGTGAGCAGGCCGGCGAGTTCCTTCGGGTCGCGGCCGTGCACCGGGGAGTGCTCCTCGCGGACGGCCTTGGCCAGGGTCTGCCGGATCACCAGGTCGTCCACGGCGGACGGGTCGGCGCCGTGCATACCGGTGGCGGCGAGGACGATCCGGGCGAGGATCTCGGTCTCGGCCATGCGGCCGGGTTCGAGGGGCACGGCGGGGCGGGTGTAGCGGACCTGGTTGCGCACGGCGAGGGTGTTGAACGCGAAGTCGTGGTGAGGGCTCTGGGCCGGCGGGGGCGGCGGCAGGACGACGTGGGCGTGCCGGGAGGTCTCGTTGAGGTACGGGTCGACGCTCACCATGAAGTCGAGGGAGGCGAGCGCCTCGTCCAGCCGGTCGCCGTCGGGCGCGGAGAGCACCGGGTTGGCGCCGACGGCGACGACGGCGCGGACCGGGGCGTCCTCCTCGGTGGGGGTGTCGATCTCCTCGGCGAGGGCGGACAGCGGCAGTTCGCCCTTGGCCTCGGGGTGGCGGCTCACCCGGGAGTGCCAGCGGCCGAGGGCGAAGCCGCGGCCGGGTCCGGCGGGTCGCGGTGTCCTGTCGGTGGCGGCCTGCGGGAAGAGCGCGCCGCCGGGCCGGTCGAGGTTGCCGGTGAGGACGTTGAGGACGTCGACGAGCCAGCTGGCGAGGGTGCCGTGCGGGACGGTGCAGCTGCCGATCCGGGCGTAGACGGCGGCGGTGGGCGCGGCGGCGAGTTCGCGGGCGAGGGTGGTGATGACGCCGGCGTCGACGTCGCATGCGCCGGCCACCGCCTCGGGGGTGAAATCGGCCAGGGCGTCGGAGAGTCCGGCGAGGCCCTCGATGTGCGGGGCGGCGGCTCCGAGGTCGACGAGGCCCTCGTCGAAGAGGGTGCGGGCGATCGCGGCGAGCAGCAGCGCGTCGGTGCCGGGGCGGACGGCGAGGTGCCGGTCGGCGAGACGGGCGGTGCGGGTACGGCGCGGGTCGACGACGGTGAGGGTGCCGCCGCGCGCCTTGAGCGCCTTGAGCCGGCCGGGGAAGTCGGGCGCGGTGCAGAGGCTGCCGTTGGACTCGAGCGGGTTGGCGCCGATCAGCAGCAGGTGGTCGGTGCGGTCCAGGTCGGGCACGGGGATGAGGTTGGCGTCGCCGAAGAGGAGCCCGCTGGAGACGTGCTTGGGCATCTGGTCGACGGTGGAGGCGGTGAAGAGGCTGTGGGTGCCGAGTCCGCCGATGAGCAGGGGCGGGTAGAGGGCTCCGGCCATGGTGTGGACGTTGGGGTTGCCGAGGACGACGCCCACGGCGTGCGGACCGTACCGGTCGACGGCGCCGCGCAGCCCGGCGGCGACGGCGTCGAAGGCCTCCTCCCAGGTGGCTTCGCGCAGTTCCCCGTCGACGCGGACGAGCGGGGTGCGCAGCCGGTCGGGGTCGGAGTCCACCTCCGGGAAGGCGGCGCCCTTGGGACAGACGAAGCCCTTGCTGAACACGTCGTCGCGGTCCCCGCGGGCGCCGGTGACCTTCCCGTCGTCGACGGTGAGGACCAGGCCGCAGGTGGCCTCGCACAGGGGGCAGATACGCAGGGCGGTGCGGGACACGGGTCCTCCCGGTACGGCGGCGACGCGGACGGGCCGAGCATACCGACCGGTAGGCATGGAGGGGAGGGCGTGCGGGAAACCGGCCGGTGCAGGAGGTCAGTCGAGGACGCGGGCCAGATACACCCGGAGCAGGGCGCGCAGTTCGGCGACGACCTTCTCGTCCCCCTCGGGCGCCACCCGGAACGCCAGGCCGACCAGGGCGTCGGCGGTCTCCACGGCCACCAGGAAGGTGCGGCGCAGGTCGTCGTCGGCCGGGCGGCCGAGGTGGCCGGAGAGGAGCGCGGTGAGCCGGTCGGCGACGCGGTGGTTGGGCTCGGCGCGGCGCGCCCCGACGGGGATCTGGTTGCCGAAGTCGACGAGGGAGAAGCCGGGGGCGGTGCGCTTCATGTCCAGGTACGTGTCGAGGACGACGTCCATGGCGTACCGCCAGCCGTGGTCGCCGGTGACGGACAGCCGTTCGGTGACGCGGTCGGTGAAGCGCTCCAGGTTGCGCTGGGCGAGCGCGTCGGCCATCTGACGCTTGTTGGAGAAGAAGCGGTAGACGGAGCCGATGGGCACCCCGGCGCGCTCGGCGACCGCGCGGGTGGACAGGTCGTCGTAGCCGACCTCGTCGAGGAGGCCGGCGCAGGCGTCGAGGATCCTGGCCAGCCGTTCGGCGCTGCGCCGCTGCACCGGCGCCCGGCGGAGCGGTGGCGTGTGGGACACGGCCCTCATCATGCCTCCCCGGGCCCCTCCGGTGAACCGGGCCCCTCGGGGATGGGTTCCACGCTCGACTCCGGGGTCGGCTCCTGTCCGGAGACGGTGATGTCGGCGGTGCTCTCCACGGGCTCGCCGTCGACGGCCCACACCGACCCGTCGTCGGCGTAGAGCCGCGCGGTGACCTGGTGGGTGCCGCGCGGGAAGGCGCCGGGTGCGAGGTGGTACTCGGGGGTGCGCAGCACGGCGACGCGGCGGCCGTTCACCTCCAGGCGCGCCAGCCCCCGGCCGGGCTCGGCGCGGCGGCCCGTACCGTCGGGCGAGAAGCGGAAGTTGCGCACCCGCAGCCGTACGTCCCAGCCGCCCTCCGCGTCGGGGACGACCTCCACGGTGACCTGGGGGGCGCCTTCCTCGTCCACCTCCCGGTAGGGGCTGCCGTCCTCGGCGCGCTCGTCGAGGAGCCGGCCCCCGGGTGAGGACGACACCTCGTCCGTCGCCCGCCCTCCCGGGGTGTCGCAGCCCGCGGGTCCGGCCGGCACGACGACCCAGACCGCGAGCGCGGCGACGACCGTCCTGCGCCTCCACGTCATGCCGGGGAGCGTAGAACAGCGGTCCGAACGCGCGAATCCTTCTGGAGTCTGGTTCCTGCTCCTCCGTGAAGGGGAGGGCGGAGGTCCGGCCCCGGAAAGTCGCCGGCCCTCAAAGGTGTCCGGCCCCGGAAGGTGTCCGGACCCGGAAAGTGACCGCGCGGCACCCTTGCGCCCGGGTAACCGCAATCCTACGGTGTCCCATAGGAATCGGCTCGGTGCAAGGGAGCAGCGGACATGAGCGACGGGGCCACCGCCCGCGGGAGCGCGACGGAGCGCGAGAAGGCACGCAAGATCGCCGAGGGTCTGGAGCACCTCTCCGGCTTCGGCAACGAGCACAGCTCGGAGGCGGTGCCGGGCGCTCTGCCCGTGGGCCGCAACTCCCCGCAGCGCGCGCCGCTCGGGCTGTACGCGGAGCAGCTGAGCGGTTCCGCCTTCACCGAGCCCCGGGCGGAGAACCGCCGCTCGTGGCTGTACCGGATCCGCCCGTCCGCCGCGCACCCGCCCTTCACCCGTACGGGCAACGGCGCGCTGCGCTCGGCGCCCTTCACCCAGACGGTGCCCGACCCCAACCGGCTGCGCTGGAACCCGCTGCCGGATCCGGCCGAGGGCACGGACTTCCTGGCCGGCCTGTGGACCCTGGGCGGCAACGGCGACGTGACCCAGCGCAGCGGCATGGCGGTGCACCTGTACCACGCCGACGCCTCCATGCGGCGGGTCTTCAGCGACGCCGACGGTGAGCTGCTGATCGTCCCGGAGCGCGGCGGGCTGCTGCTGCGCACGGAGTTCGGCTTGCTGCATGTGGAGCCGGGCCACATCGCGCTGATCCCGCGTGGGGTGCGGTTCCGTGTGGAGCTGCTGGATGAGACCGCCCGCGGTTATGTGTGCGAGAACTATGGTGCACCGTTCCGGCTGCCCGACCTCGGCCCGATCGGCGCCAACGGGCTGGCGAACGCCCGGGACTTCCGTGCCCCCGTCGCCGCCTACGAGGACGTCGAGGGCCCGGTCGAGGTGGTGAACAAGTTCTGCGGCAACCTGTGGGCGGCCACCTACGACCATTCCCCGCTTGATGTCGTCGCCTGGCACGGCAACCATGTGCCGTACGCCTACAACCTGCGCCGGTTCAATGTGATGGGCACCATCTCGTACGACCACCCCGACCCGTCGATCTTCACCGTGCTGACCTCCCCGAGCGACACGCCGGGTCTCGCGGGCGTGGACTTCGTGGTGTTCGCGCCGCGCTGGCTGGTCGGCGAGGACACGTTCCGGCCGCCGTACTTCCACCGGAACGTGATGAGCGAGTACATGGGCCTGATCGAGGGCGCGTACGACGCGAAGACGGCCGGGAAGGGGGGCTTCGTGCCGGGCGGCGGCTCGCTGCACAACATGATGTCGGCGCACGGCCCGGACCGGGAGACGTTCGACCGGGCGAGCGCGGCGGAGCTGAAACCGCAGCGGATCGACGACGGGCTCGCCTTCATGTTCGAGACCCGCTGGCCGGTGTCCCTCACCCCCCAGGCGGCACGCGCGGAGCACCTCCAGCAGGGGTACGACGACGTGTGGCAGGGCCTCGAGCGTCACTTCCGGCCATTGCACTGACCGTTCTCCGACCGGTACGGATAGCGCGTGACCTCCTTCGCCCCGGACTCGATCGTCCTCAACCGCAAGTTGCCGCTCTGGTATCAGGTGTCGCAGTCGCTGCGCGCCTCGATCCTCGGCCGCTCGCCCCACGACCCGCTGCGCCTGCCCACCGAGGAGCAGCTGGCCGGGCACTACGGGGTGAGCGTGCTGACCATGCGGCAGGCGCTGAAGGAGTTGGAGGACGAGGGGCTGATCACCCGGCACCGGCGGCGGGGCACGTTCATCGAGCCGGACGCCCGGCGGGGCGCGCCGGTGCGGCTGCTGGGATCGGTCGACGCGATCGTGGCCCAGCAGTCCGGCATGACGACGGAGCTGCTGGAGCACGGGTCCACGCCGGTGCCGTCCGAACTCGCCGAGCACTTCCCGGACCTGGCGGAGACCGCCGCCTACCACCGGCTGCGCAGCGACGAGAAGACCGGCGAGCCGACCAACCACGCCCGGAACTACGTCCGTCCGGAGCTGGCCGGGCGGATCGATCCGCAGGATCTGGTGCGGTGGCCGATGACGAAGGTGCTGCGGGACGTCGTCGGCGCGGACATCAGCCGCATCACGGACACCGTGGAGGCCCGGCTCGCGGACCCGGAGACGGCGCGGCTGCTCCGGGTCCCGCTGCTCAGCCCGATCCTGCACTACACGGGCGTCACCTACGACTCCGCGGGAAGGGCGCTGGACGTGGCCGTCATCCACTACCGGGGCGACCGTTTCTCCTTCACGGTGACCCTGGACGCCACCTGATACGCGCCCGCAGACAGGTCGTACGATGCCCAGCGTGACGCACGACGACGCTCCGCTGCTGGCGGACCTCATGCCGTGGTCCGTCGCACCGCCGCGGCTCGGCCGGGGGTGGCCGACGGCCCCCGACGCGGCGTCCCTGAAGGCCCGTTGGGACGCGCTGGTGAAGGCCGAGGGCCCGGACCGTGAGGCCCTGTTCCGGCCGACGCGGTCCCGCACCCCGTACACGGCGGTCGGTCAGCTGCCCGGGCAGGGCGGTGGCACGGAGCGGCTGGCCCGCGCCTCGGGGCCGTGCCCCGAGCCGGTGCGGGTGCTGTCCGGACCGTTCGACGAGCAGTGGCTGATCCCCGACCAGCGGCTGATCGACGCGCCCCGGCCGGAGTTGTGGCGGGTGGCGGACGACCGCCAGATCTTCGCCGTCGAGACGGCCGGCGAAGGGCCGCCGCTGCTGGCGACCTCCCTCTTCCCTGTCCTGCGCATGGGCCGGGTCCGCCCGCTGTACCGCCGCCCGGACGCCGCCGAGCCCAATCTGGCCCCCGGCCTGACCGGCCACCTCGCGGCCCGGCTGGGACTCGAGGTCTCCCCCGTCGACGTCCTCGCCTGGGCGACGGCCGTGGCCCGTCCCTCGCCGGGCGGGCTCGCCGTGCCGCTCACCGGCGACCCGGACGCCTGGCAGCGGGGTGTGGCGCTGGGCCGCCGCATGCTGTGGCTGATGCGCCGGGACGGCGAACGCCCCCGGCTCCCCGGCGGCCGCCGCCCCTACGTCCGCGCCCCGCTGCCGTCCCGTCCCGCCGTCCTGGCCTACGACCGCGACGAGGAGGCGCTGCTGCTGGGCGAGGGCCGCGTCTCCCCGGTGCCGGTGCAGGCGTGGGAGTTCGAGTCGGGCGGGGTACGGGTGCTCGAGGCGTGGTTCGCGTCCCGCACGGCCCCGGCCGAGCCGGGCACCCTGGAGGCGATCCGTCCGGCCGCCTGGCCGCAGCCCTGGACGTCGGAACTGCTGGAGCTGGTCACGGTGCTCACCCTGCTCGCCGAAGCGGGGCCGCTCCGCGAGGAGTTGGCGGCTGATGTTCCGTCGCCGGTCGCCCCGTCCGACCTGCGCGCGGCGGGCGTCCTGCCCGCCCCCGCCTGGACCCGCCGCCCTGCCTCGGTACTGGACGCCCACGAAGAGGGCCCGGAGGGGCAGCTCGCGCTGCTCTGAGCGGCGGGACCTGTTCGGCAACGCGCCGGCGCCGGAGGGCGCGGCCTGGCCGATGGCGCATCCGGTGGCGGGGTCACTGGCCTGGTGCGCGCTGCTGCCGGCGGTGTTCGTGCCGCTGGCGGTACGCCAGTATGCGAAGGGTGAGCGGTGAGCGGACGCTGCGTCGGGCCGACGGTGGAGATGCCCCTGCGGGGACGCCGGGTGGGATCGGGGTCGTCAGGGTGAGGGCCGGTGTCGCGAGCCGGCGGGGCAGGGCCGTGTGCGGTAGGGACGACGGGCGGGCGCCGCGCCGGGACGGGTGGGACCGTCCGGCGCGGACGCTACCGGCTGCCGAACAGGGAGCGGCGCAGTCGGCGCAGCGGGGCGAAGAGCGAGACGCGGCTCGCGCGGGCCCGTGCGCCCCTGGTGCCGTGGTGCGCGCTGTCACGCGCGGTCAGCTCACGCATGAGCGACGTCGCCTCGGCCGTCTCCCGCTGCGGGACGGCCGGTCCCGCGAGGACCGAGAGGTGGCGGTCGAGGCGCGAACTGCTCGCGCTGCTGCCGCAGGTGATCGCAGGGACCCTGGCCCTGCTGCGCACTGTTATCTGTTCCATGTCACTCCCCACCCGTACGACTCCACCCGGCCCGGGCAGGGTAACCCTATCGCCCCGTAGCGGCACCCGTGTATCGAGGTCACAGGATTCACCTTCCCCGTAAGGGTGTTGACGAACACTCGACGATTACTCTCCGAATCCGACCGTTTCCAGGGCGAGTTGGACGATGGGCTGGCCGGTGGGTTGTGGAGAGCCGCCGTCCGGTTCGACGGTCACCGCGAGTGACGTCGACGCCGGGTCGAGACCGGACGTCACCAAGGGCGTGTCGCCCTCGAAGAGCCCGAGGGAGCGGGGCCGGCCCTCCCGGTCCATGAGCCAGAGCTGACGCACCCGGCCCTCCGGAGGGTCGTCGTATCCGCCCAGAGTGACGACCGCCCCGCGGGCCGTTACGGAGGCGATCACTCCGATCGTGCGTCCGCGGGCGTCCCGGCCGCTGCTCGCACGGGCGTCCGGCGCGGCCAGAACGTGGGCGATCTCACGTGCCCGGTCGCGCTCGGCGGCGAGTTCGTCCTGCGTGCGATCGGCCTGGACGGCGAACAGCGAGGCCACGACGAGCGCCGCCGCGGCGGTGGCCGTCGCGAACGGCACGAGCAGCACCGCCCGGCGGCGCCCCCGGGCGCCGGGCGGCGGCCCGGCTCCCCAGACGTGGGGCGGCAACTGGGGTTCGCGGGCGCGCACCCCTTCCTGCGGGGCGGGCTGCTGAGGGGTGGTGCGCACGGCGGCCAGGACCCGGTCGCGCAGGGCGGGCGGGGCGGGCGCGGCGGTGGACCAGGCCAGCCGGACGGCGTCCTCGGCGAGGTCGCGCACCTCGGCGGCGCACCGGTCGCAGGACCTCAGATGCTTCTCGAAGCGGACCCGCTCGGCGGGGTCCAGCGCGTCGAGGGCGTAGGGGGCGGCCAGCGAGTGCGGGTCGTCGCGGGAGAACAGCCGGCGGAACACGCTCATGCCGCGCCTCCCAGACAGTCGCGCAGGCGGGTGAGCCCGTCCCGCATACGGGTCTTGACGGTTCCCAGCGGCAGTCTGAGCCGCTCGGCCACCTCACGGTAGGTGTAGCCGTCGTAGTAGGCGAGGGTGACCGACTGGCGCTGGAGCGCGGTGAGGCGGTCAAGGCAGCGGCGCACCCATTCGCGTTCGAGGCCCGCCTCGACCTCCTCGGCGACCTGGTCGAAGGCGGGGCCGTGGCCGCGCCGCGCCTCCCGCTGCTCGCGCTCGCCGGCCGCGCGGACGCTGCGCACCCGGTCGACGGCCCGGCGGTGGGCGAGGGTGAGCACCCAGGACAGGGCGCTGCCCCGGGCGGGGTCGAACCGGGCGGCTGAGCGCCACAGTTCGAGCAGCACCTCCTGGGCGACCTCCTCGGACTGGGCCGGGTCGCGCACCACGCGCCGCACGAGTCCGTAGACCGGCCCGGACACCAGTGCGTACAGGTCCTCGAAGGCCTTCTGATCGCCTCCGGCCACGCGGATCAGCAACTGGTCCGCCTCCAACGCTCGTCCCCCTCTCCCGGCCCTGCCGGACCGCCCGGTCGCACAAGGCATTCGCAGCGAGCGCGCCTCCGGATGGGAAGTACGGATCACGGGGCCGAAAACGCGGGTCCGCGCGGAGAAATGCCGAGCGGCGACCGGCCGTCGGGGCGGGTGCGGAAAAACTCGTCCGCGATCCGACCAATCCGGTCCCGCCGAGGCTCCGAATCCCAGTGCGTCAAGGCAGGTCGGCACTGAGGACGGACGGCATGACAACTGACTCCAGGACCGGTTCGGGGCGCAGGAGCCTCGCGACCCTGATCTGCGGGGCGCTGGCCGCCGGGGGACTCGCGGCCGCGGGCGTGTCCGCGCTGGAACCCGAAGCGGCCTCGGCCTCCTCGCACCGGGAGGCCCCGCTGATCTCGGGCACCCCGCAGTTCGACAACACGGACCTGTACGCGTTCGTCAGCCCCGACAAGCCGGACACGACGACGGTCATCGCGAACTGGATCCCGTTCGAGGAGCCCGCCGGCGGACCGAACTTCTTCACGTTCGCCGAGGACGCGCAGTACGACATCCACATCGACAACAACGGCGATGCGCAGGGCGAGCTGCTGTTCCGCTACACGTTCAGGACGCACGTCAAGAACGAGAGGACGTTCCTCTACAACACCGGCCCCGTCACCAGCCTGGACGACCCGGACCTCAACATCACGCAGACCTACGACATCGAGATGCTGAAACTGAAGGACCAGCACGCGGTGTCCCGCACGAAGATCGCGGACGACGTGCCGGTGGCCCCGTCGAACGTCGGCAAGGCGTCCATGCCGGACTACGACACCCTGCGCAAGCAGGCGGTCCACGAACTGGCGGGCGGCACGACCACGTTCGCCGGTCAGGCCGACGACCCGTTCTTCCTCGACCTGCGGGTCTTCGACCTGCTGTACGGCGGGAACCTCTCGGAGGTCGGCAACGACACGCTCAAGGGTTACAACGTCAACTCCGTGGCGCTGCAGGTGCCGACGCACCTGATCACGGAGTCCGCGGAGCAGCCGGTCGTCGGCATCTGGTCCACCACTCAGCGCAAGAACGCCGAGGGACACTTCGTGCAGGTGTCGCGGCTGGGCAACCCGCTGGTGAACGAGGTCGTCAACCCGGTCGGCGACAAGGACACGTTCAACGCGTCCGCGCCGTGGGACGACGCCCAGTTCCTGAAGAACGTCACCGAGCCGGAGCTGCCGAAGCTGATCGAGGCGATCTACAAGATCCCGGCGCCGGACGAGCCGCGCAACGACCTGGTCGACGTGTTCCTCAAGGGCGTGGAGGGCCTCAACCAGCCGCCGGACGTGCGTCCTTCCGAGATGCTGCGCCTCAACACCTCGGTCGCGCCGGCCGCGAAACCGAAGCGGCTGGGCGTGCTGGACGGCGACACCGCCGGTTTCCCCAACGGACGCCGGCTGACGGACGACGTGGTGGACGCCGCGCTCCAGGTGGTCGAGGGCGAGCTGATCGGGGCGGAGAACGACCTGGGCGACGCGGTCGACGAGAACGACAAGAAGTTCGGCGCCTCCTTCCCGTACCTGGCGAACCCCACGGAGGGCTCGCGCGGCCCGCTGGCCAAGGGCGTCGACAGCGGCAACGACGTCCGCAGCCAGCTCGGCGACGCGCTGCGGCCCGCCGGGGCGGACGGCGCGGACGACACCACCCTCATCGCAGCGTCCGCGGGCGCAGGAGCGGGCGGACTGCTGCTGATCGGCGTGGCGCTCATGTGGTGGCGCCGCATGCGCCGCCGCGCCTACTGACCCACCCGGCGGCCGGCGCGTCCGGCCGCCCCACCGACCGGCGCGGCCCTCCCTCCCATCCCCCACGGCAGGGCCGCGCCCCCATCGACGAAGGAGCCCCATGTCCCCGCGCACGGACGACAGCACCGGCGGGAGCGGCCAGGAGGCGGCACCGCCCGCCGGGGCGCCGACGGCCCCGAAGGTGCGAGCAGCCCCGGAGGCGCCGACGGCCTCGGAAACATCGGCGGTCGCGCAGGCGCCGCGGACCGCGTCCACCGCCGAGCGCGTCGACGCGCTGAGGCGGTTCGCCGCCGCCGTGCGCCGTGGGCGCGGACCGCATCTCACGTCGTGCGCCGTGCTGCTGGCCGTGGCGATGACCGCCGGGGCCGTCGCCGTGGGGGGTGACGGGCGGGGCGCGGCGCGGGCCGTGCCCGGCGTGTCCCGGGCGGTGGGCGCGGATGTGCTGCTCCGGGGGGACCTGGACACGGCGATCCGGTCGCTGCAGGCCCATGTGCGGCAGCAGCCTCGGGACTTCGGGGCCTGGGCGACGCTCGGGCTCGCGCAGGTGGAGCGGGCGCGGACCGACGGGGACCCCTCCCGCTACGCCCGTGCCGAACACGCGCTCGCGCGGTCCCTCGCCCTGCGTCCCGGCAACGACCAGGCGCTCGCCGGACAGGCCGCCCTCGCCGCCGCGCGCCACGACTTCACCGCCGCCCTGGACCACGCCGAGCGCGCCCTGGAGCGCAACCCGTACAGCGAACGCGCCCTCTGCTCCCGGATCGACGCCCTGGTGGAGCTGGGCCGGTACGCGGAGGCCGCGGAGGCGGCGACCGTCGCCGACCGCAGGCGTCCGGGCGTCCCCGTGTTCACCCGGTACGCGTACGTGCGGGAGCTGCGCGGCGACGTGCGCACCGCCCGCCGGGTGCTGCACCAGGCCCTCGACAGCGCGTCCGGCCCCGCCGACGTGGCGTACGTGGCGACCGCGCTGGGCAACCTGGAGCGCGGCCAGGGCCGGTACGGCATCGCCCTGCGCCACTACGCCCGCGCGCTCGCCGCGGACGACGCCCACCTCCCCGCCCTGGAGGGCCGGGCGCGCGCCCGGGCCGCGGCCGGCGACCGGGCGGGCGCGATCACGACGCTGGAGCAGGTCGTCGCCCGCTCCCCTCTGCCCGGCCCGCTGGTCGCCCTCGGCGAGCTGTACGAGGACCGGGGCGACCGCGCGAAGGCCCGTGAGCAGTACGCCCTCGTCGACGCCTGGACCACGCTGGCCCGGGCCGGCGGCGTGGACGTGGACCTCGACACCGCGCTCGCCGCGGCCGATCACGGGGACACCGCCGAGGCGCTGCGGGCGGCCCGCGCCGAGTGGGACCGCCGGCGGACGGTGCACACGGCGGACGCCCTCGCCTGGGCGCTGCACCGGGCGGGCCGTTCCGCGGAGGCCTTGCCGTACGCCCGCCGGGCCACGGCCACCGGCTACCGTGACGCCGCCTTCCTCCACCACCGGGGCATGGTCGAGAAGGCCAACGGGCTCGACAGCGCCGCCCACGCCTCCCTCACCGCCGCCCTGGAGCTGAACCCGGGCTTCTCCCCGCTCGGCGCCCGCGCGGCGCGCGCCGCCCTGAAGGACCTGGAGGCGGCGCGTTGAACCTCCTGCGTCCCGTCGCGGCCGGCGCCGCGCTCCTCGCCGCCGCCACCGCCCTCGCCCTGGTCCCGGCCCCGGAGGCGAGCGCGCACCCGCTCGGCAACTTCACCGTGAACCGGTACGACGGCCTGGTGGCCGCGCCCGGCGAACTGCGCGTGCTGCACGTCGAGGACCTCGCAGAGATCCCCGCGACCCAGGCGGCACCGGACCTCGCCGGTCTGGGCCGCGACGCCTGGGCCCGTGAGCGGTGCGCGACGGCCGCCCGCGACAGCGAGGTCCGGGCCGACGGCCGTCCGGCGCCGCTCACCGTGCGCGCCGCCCGCGTGCGGGTGCGGCCCGGCCAGGCGGGACTGGACACCCTGCGCGTGGAGTGCCGGCTGACCGCGCCCCTCCCCGGAGGCCGTACGGTCGCCGTCGAGTTCCGCGCGGCGGGGGGTGACATGGGCCCCGGCTGGCGGGAGGTCACCGCGCGGGGGGACCGTACGACGCTCGCCGCCTCGGACGTGCCCGAGGAGTCCCTCTCCGCCGGGCTGACCCGGTACCCGGAGGACCGGCTCGCCTCCCCGCCCGACACGCGGACCGCGTCCCTGAAGGTCCGCCCCGGCGGCCCGGCGCTCGCGGCGCGCGGGACGGCCGAGGCGGACGCGCCCGCGTCCGCGATCCTGCCGCGGGGCGCCGACCGCTGGACGCGGGCCCTGGACGACCTGGTCGCGCGGCGTGACCTGACCGTCGGGTTCGCCGCGCTCGCCCTGCTGCTCGCGGTGTTCCTCGGCGCGATGCACGCGCTCGCGCCGGGCCACGGCAAGACCCTGATGGCCGCGACCGCGGCGGCCCGCGGCGGGCGGGCGCGGATGCGGGACGTGCTCCCGATGGCCGCCTCCGTCACGGTCACCCACACGCTCGGCGTGGTCGCCCTGGGTCTGCTGGTCACGGCCGGTTCCGCCGCCGCGCCCTCCGTCGTCGCCTGGCTGGGGATCGCGAGCGGCGTCCTGGTCACCCTGGCCGGCGCCCAGCTCGTACGCCGCGCGCTGCGCCGGCGCGGTCATCACGCGCATCCGCAACCCCACGAGCACGAACACCCTCACGACCACGATCACGATCGCCCGGCCCCTCACAAACACCCTCACACCGCCCTCACCCACACCCACGGCGGGCGTACGCACACCCATCCCTCCGCGCCCACGGTGCGCGGCACGATCCTGCTCGGGTTCGCGGGCGGTCTCGTCCCCAGCCCGTCCGCCGTCGTGGTGCTGGTCGGCGCCGCCGCCCTGGGCCACGCCTGGTTCGGACTGCTGCTCGTCGTCGCGTACGGCGCCGGACTGGCGCTCGCACTCACCGCCACCGGGTACGCGGTGGTGCGGGCGGGCGGGGGCGTGACCCGGCTGCTGGCCCGGCGCCCGCGCTGGACGAGCGCGCCGTGGGCGGCGCTGGTGCGCCGGAGCGCGCCCCTCGGTTCGGCGTGCGTGGTGCTGGTCGTGGGGGCCGGATTGGTGTTCAGGGGGGCTGCATCCGCACTCGGCTGAGCTACTTTCATGAGGAAAGGGCGAATTCGCCCGGACGCGATAGGGGGCGCCGTGTCCGAGGAACCGGGCAGTGAGCGGGTGATCGCGGGACGCTACCGGCTTCTGTCGCCGCTGGGCGAGGGCGGCATGGGCACCGTGTGGCGGGCGCGGGACGAGGTGCTGCACCGCGAGGTCGCGGTGAAGGAGGTCCGCGCCCCGGCGGGCCTGCCGGCGTCCGACGTGGAGCGGATGTACGCACGCCTCGAGCGGGAGGCGTGGGCGGCGGCCCGTATCGCCGACCGCACCGTGGTGACGGTGTACGACGTGGCCACGGAGGACGGACGTCCGTGGATCGTGATGGAGCTGGTGCGCGGACTGTCACTGGCGGAGGTGCTGGAGGCGGAGGGTCCGATGACCCCGCGGCGGGCGGCCCGCATCGGCGCCGAGGTGCTGGCCGCGCTCCGCGCCGCCCACGCGGCCGGGGTGCTGCACCGGGACGTGAAGCCCGCCAACGTGCTGATCGCGAACGACGGCAGGGTGGTGCTCACCGACTTCGGGATCGCCACGGTCGAGGGCAGTTCGGCCCTGACGATGACCGGGGAGGTCGTCGGTTCGCCCGAGTTCCTGGCGCCGGAGCGGGCGTTGGGGCGTACCCCCGGTCCGGAGTCCGACCTGTGGTCGTTGGGCGTGCTGCTGTACGCGGCGGTCGAGGGCCACTCCCCGTTCCGGCAGGACACCCCGCTGTCCACGCTGCGGGCGATCGTGGACGAGGAACTGCCGCCGCCCCGCCGGGCGGGTCCGCTCGCGCCGGTCGTCGAAGGGCTGCTGCGCAAGGATCCGGCCGAACGCCTGCCCGCGGACCGGGCGTCGGAGGACCTGCGTGCGGTCGCCGCCGGGGGCACTCCGGGCGCGGACCCGGCGCGTACGGCCTCCTCGTACGCGCCCACGGTGGCCGCGCTCCCCGCGCAGCCGCCGACCGGCCCGTACCAGCCGCTCGTGACCTCCCGTCAGCCGTCCGGCGGAGCGCCCACGGCCGCCACGGCGGCGCCCCCGCCCTCACGCGGGCGGAGAAGCGTCGCACTGCTGATCGCGGGGCTGGTGCTGCTGGCGGTCGCGCTGGCCGGGCTGACGTACGCGCTGCTGGACCAGGACGACGGGGAGCCGGAGGCCGGGAACGGCGGGGCGAGTTCCCCGGCCACGACCGGCGACAAGGGCGCCGGGGGGACGGAGACGGAGGACGACCCGTCGCCTTCCTCCTCCACGACGGACGACGCGGCCGAGGACGAGGGCGACGACGGCGGACACGAGGACGGGACCCCGGCCGTCACGGTGTCGGTCGCGGTGACCGGCACGCGCACGGAGTACTCCGGCGCCTGCCCGCCCCCGCACGAGGAGGCGCCCTCGATCACGGCGACGTTCACGGTGAACCGGCTGCCGGCCGAGGTGCGCTACCGCTGGGCGACCGAGGACGGTTCGGCGGCGGACCGGGGCTGGCGCACCCTGTCGTTCCCCGCGGACGGCGGCCGGACCCGGCGGGACACGGTGGTGGTGACGACCTACTCGGAGAGCGGGGAGCTCCACGGCCGGATCGGTGTGGAGGTGCGGGAGCCGGTGCGCGGGACGTCCGGAACCGTGCCGTTCTCGGTGGTGTGCGCGACGGAGACCCCGTCGGGCGGGGCCTCCGCTTCGGCGTCCGGTGCGCACGAGGACGGTTACTGAACCGCGGAGGTCAGGCCGCCGAGGTGAGCACCGGGAGGTAACCGCCCGACTGTCCGGCGGCCTTCGGGTGGTACGAGTTGCCGATGTTCAGCCAGTCCACGCTGTGCAGCCAGGAGTTGCCGGAGCAGATCTCGTGGCCGCTGAACGGGGTGCGGACGTCGCCGAACGTGTAGCCGTACGCGCGGGCGCGTGCGGCGATGGCGCTGTTCAGGTGGTCGGAGGCGTCGTTGATGGCCTTCCGCTTGGTCTCGGAGAGGCCGATGCAGGTGGTGCCGAGCCGGTAGAAGCGGGGGTAGCCGAGCACCACGACATGGGCGTTGGGCGCCCGGTCCCTGATCGCCGTGTAGACGCCGTCGAGCCTGCCGGGCAGCGTCGAGTCGACGAAGGCCCGGGCGGTGGCGATGCGGGAGAGGCAGGAGCTGTCGGACTGGAGCACACAGGTCGTCATGACGTCGGCGAACCCTGCGTCGTTGCCGCCGACGCTGATGGAGACGAGGGCGGTGCTCGTGGAGAGCGGACCGAGCTGCCCGGAGAGGACGTCTCCCGTCCGGGCGCCCGAACAGGCCGTGAAGGAGAAGGACGAGGGGGAGTTCGCGGCCGCCCAGAGGTACGGGTGGGCCTTCGTGCTGCGCTTGCAGTCGCCGCTGGAGGAGATGTAGCTGCCGGCGCCGACACCCGAGGCGTAGGAGTCGCCGAGGGCCACGTACGGGCCGGGGGCCGCCTGTGCGGACGCGTGCGCCGCGGTCGCCCCGGTGAGGGCGGCGGTGACGGCGAGGACCAGAGTGGCGAGGATGAGGACAAGTCGGGAACGTCTCATGGAACCTCCCTTTAGCAGGATCTCTGCTTCAACCGTCGTATCAACTACGCGTGTTGAGCGGAAGTGTTCATGTCAAAAGTATTACCGTTGAGTACCGGACAAACACGCGCGCACCGGCGCACGAGGCAAATCGGGTGCACAGGGGGCGCTCGTGACCGATCATGGCGGCATGTCCGCGCACCCGCACGACGCCCTGCCGATCCGGCTCAACGTCGACGACAACGACTCCCCGTCCGACGTCGTCGACGCGCTGTTCCTCGGCCGCTTCGCGACGGGCGAGCAGCCCTACTCGCACGCCGTCAACATCGAACGCGTCCGGTCCACCGCGACGCTCCTGCCCGCGCAGGCGCGGGTGCTGCGGCTCGCCAAGGACGACGACCGCAGCGCCACCCTGGCCGAGGGGGACGGCTGGACGCTGCTCATCTCCCGCTGGAGCCGGGGCGCCGACGTCACGGTGACCGCGACCAGCGCCGACCTGGCGAAGCGGATCCTGGAGGAGGCCACCGACGGAGCGGCCGACGAGCCGGAACCCCAGCCGGAGAACGTCACCATGGGGTTCTGGTACGTCTCCCCGCGGCGCGGCCCGCACCGCACCACCCGGCAGATCACGGCCGGCACCTGGGAGGAGATCCGGCCCAACTACACCGCCCCGGTCGCGGATGCGATGGACCGTCTGATGAAGACCACCCCCGAGGACATCTCAGGGCGGCTGCTCCTGCTGCACGGCCCGCCGGGCACCGGCAAGACCTCCGCGCTGCGCACGCTCGCCCGGTCCTGGCGCGACTGGTGCCAGGTGGACTGCGTCCTGGACCCCGAGCGGCTCTTCTCCGACGTCGGCTATCTGATGGACATCGCGATCGGCGAAGAGGACGCGTCGGGCAAGAACCGCTGGCGGCTGCTGCTCCTGGAGGACTGCGACGAGCTGATCCGCGGCGAGGCCAAGCACACGGCGGGCCAGGCCCTGTCCCGGCTGCTGAACCTCACCGACGGCCTGCTCGGCCAGGGGCGCAACGTCCTGGTGGGCGTCACCACCAACGAGGACCTGGAGCGGCTGCATCCCGCCGTGGTACGTCCGGGCCGCTGCCTGGCCCGTATCGAGGTGGGGCCGCTGACCCGCACGGAGGCGGTGAACTGGCTGGGCCGCGAGGAGGGCGTCGGACGCGAGGGCGCGACCCTGGCCGAGCTGTACGCCCTGCGCCGGGGCACCTCCCCGGCCTCCCTGCCTGAGCCGCGCGGCGACGCGGACGCGGGCCTGTACCTGTAGGAGCCGGGAGGGCCGCATGCCGCTGCTGGTCGGGACCTCGGGATGGCAGTACAAGGACTGGCGCGGCGTGCTGTACCCGCCCGGTCTGCCGGTACGGCTGTGGCTGGAGGAGTACGCCACCGCCTTCCCCACCGTCGAGGTGAACAACGCCTTCTACCGGCTCCCCTCCCGGGAGACCTTCGCGTCCTGGCGGGAGCGCACCCCGCCCGGCTTCGTCGTCGCGGTCAAGGCGAGCCGCTACCTGACGCACGTCAAGCGGCTGCGGGACCCCGAAGAGCCGGTGGAGCGCCTGATGGGCCGCGCCACCGCCCTCGGCGACCGTCTGGGCCCGGTCCTCCTCCAGCTCCCGCCGACCCTCCAGGCCGACCCCGCGCTGCTGGACGCCTGCCTGCGCTGCTTCCCGGAGTCCACCCGGGTGGCCGTCGAACCCCGCCACCCGTCCTGGTGGACACCGGACGTCCGCGCGGTCCTGGAGTCACGCGGCGCGGCCCTCTGCTGGGCGGACGTCCTCTCCCGCCCGGTCACCCCGCTGTGGCGCACCACCGACTGGGGCTACGTCCGCTTCCACCAGGGCCGGGCCCGCCCCTGGCCGAACTACGGCCGCCAGTCCCTCCGCACCTGGCTGGGCCGTATCACCACGACGTGGCCCCGAGAAGCAGACGTGTACGCCTACTTCAACAACGACCCCGACGCAGCAGCGGTCCACAACGCCAGAGCACTGACGGAATTGACACGCCCGAAGGGGCGCGGGGAACTGCGCGCTCAGCCACGACGAGCCCGCAGGGACCACTGAACGCTCGCCCCCAAGGGGCGCGGGGAACTGCGCGCCAAGCCCTCACCCACCCGCAGTGGACACTGAACGTCACTCAAACGCCGCCCGCAGAGCATCCCGCACCGCGGCCATCGCCGCCTCCTCCCCCACCCCCAGCCTCCGAGCCCGCTCAGCGAAGACCGCCGCCGCCGCGGCGACCTCCCTCTCCGCCGCCGACCCAGCGGCAGCGATCACCGTTCCGTTCCGTCCTCGTGTCTCGATCACCCCGTCCGCCTCCAGCGCCCGGTACGCCTTGGCGACCGTGTTCGCCGCGAGGCCGAGGGTCTCGGCCAGCCCCCGCACGGTGGGCAGCCGGTACCCCACCGGGAGCTCCCCGGACCGCGCCTGCCCGGCGATCTGCGCCCGCACCTGCTCGTAAGGCGGTGTTCCGTCCTGGATGTGGATCCGTACAGTCACGCCGCGATTCTCGCGCACCCCCGTCCCGGGTACCGCATCCCCGGCCGCGGAAAATGGGAGGCACCCCGCCGCACCACCTCGTAGCGTGCCCTCACATGACAGTGACCGTCCGCGACGTCCGCCCCGGCTCCCGGGCCGACCTGGAGGGCTTCGCCCGCGTACGGCAGGCCGCCCTGCCGTTCATCCTGGTCACCCCGGAGTCCCTGGCCCACGACCTCACCCAGATGCACCCCGACGCCCGCTACCGCCCACTCGTGGCGGTGGACGACGACGGCGAGGTGACCGGCACGGCCCAGGTGCACCTGGTGCACGACAGCACCGTGCCCGGCCAGGGCAACGTCAACATCTACGTGCACCCCCGGCACACGCGCCGCGGCGCCGGGACGCTGCTGCTGCGCGCAGCCGAGGAGCATCTGACCGCGCACGGGGCGACCCGGCTGCTGGCCTGGGTGCTGGACGAGCCCGGCAACCGCGCCTTCGCCGAGCTGCACGGCTACCGGGCAAGCCGCTCCGCGCACTTCCTCCGCCTGGACCTGGCGCACCGCGAACTGCCCCCGCTCCCGAGCCCGCCGCCCGGGGTGGAGCTGCGTCCGGGGTCCGCGTACGCCGACGACCCGCGTCCGCTGTTCGAGCTGGACGCGGAGACCACGGCGGACGAGCCGAGCGATGTGGACATGGAGTTCACCGACTACGAGGCGTGGCTCAGGGAGACCTGGCGGCATCCGCTGTTCGATGCGGAGCTGACCACGGTGGCCGTGGTGGACGGCCGGCCCGCCGCGTTCACGGCGGCCCGCACCGACGGCGGCACCCGGTACGCGACGGGCATGACCGGCACGGCCCGCGCCCACCGCGGGCGGGGTCTGGCCAAGCTCGCGAAGAACGACTCCCTGCACCGGGCCCGCGCGGCCGGGTACACGGAGGCCTTCACGGGTAACGACACGGGGAACGAGCCGATGATCGCGATCAACAAGTGGTTCGGCTACGAGCTGTGCGGGACGGAGGTGCGGTATGTCCGCGAACTCGGCTGACGGACCGGCGACGGTCGAGGTGGTGCTGGTCAAGGCGGGTCGTACGAAGATCAGTTACCCGGCGGAGCTGCTCGCCGACGACGGCGCCCGGGTGAGCGTGCGTGCCCCGTGGGCGGGCGAGGGCGTGCGCGACTTCGGCTTCGTGCGGTTCGAGCCCGGGGACGTCTTCACGGAGCACTACTGGCGGGACCGCTGGTACTCCGTCAAGGAGGTGCGCGCCCCCGGGGGCGCCCTCAAGGGCCACTACTGCGACATCACCCGCCCGGCCGAGCTGTCCGGGGACCGCCTGGTGGTGGAGGACCTCGACCTGGACCTGTGGGTCTCCGCCGACGGCACGGACGTACGGCGGCTGGACGAGGACGAGTTCACGGAGAGCGGCCTGGCCGCCCGGGACCCGGGCGCGGCGGCGGCCGCGGTGGCCGCCCTCGACGAACTGGACGCCCTGGCCCGAGGGGCGGGGCTGGGCACCCTGCTCACCTGAGACACCCTTCGGGCCGCCCGGGTGTCACTCCCGCAGGGCCACCACCGCGTACCGCTCGTCGTCGACCTCCCGTCCCCACAGCGACGGGTCCCCTGACAGCCGCTCCACGCGCACCCGGGCGGTGATCGGGGCGAGGAGGGCGGTGAGCCGGTCCGCGGGTATGCCGACCGGGCTCACCGTCCCCCACACGCCCTCGACCAGCACCAGCCGTCCGCCCGGCCGCAGCAGGTCGCGCCAGCGCCGCAGCACCCGGTCCGGCTCGGGCAGCGTCCACAGCACGTGCCGGACGAGGACGGCGTCGTACCGCTCGCCGTCGACGGGCGGGCGGGCCGCGTCGCCGGTGAGGAACACCGCGTGCCGCCCGGCGAGCTTCTGCCGGGCCAGCTCCACCATGGCCGGGGACCGGTCCACGCCGGTGACCCGGTGGCCCTGCTCGGCGGCGAGGAGGGAGAGGCTGCCGGTGCCGCAGCCGAGGTCGAGGACGTCGCCGGGCCGGCCCGGCAACCAGTCCTTCAGCCGCGCGGCCCAGGCGGCGCGCACCTCGGGGTCGCGCAGGCCGTGGTCCGGCTCCTCGTCGAAGGTGGCCGCCCGCGCGTCCCAGTCGGTGCCGCCGGCATCCGTCCCGGCACCCTGATCTGTGGTCATGGGCTGAGGGTGACACCTGCCACTGACAGTCGATTGGTGACCGGGGCCACAGACACGACGGGACGGATGAGGAACTCTCCCCCGAAAGGTTCACCGCCGTGGGAACGGGTGACCCGGTGAGCCTTCGAGGAGGCAGCCATGCGCCGCGTCACCGTGCAGAAGCCCTCGAGGAGGACGGACACCCGCCGGGTCCGTGAGGAAGCCGACGAGCGTCCCGCGGAGCGCCCCGAGGTCCGCAAGGACGTCGCCCGCACCTGGTGGCCCGACGGCTGAACGCGCCGCGGGGCTCAGCCCAGCCGCTTGCGGTAGTGGATCCGGTCGTACGGGCCGGTCACCCGGCGCTCCACGGTCTCGTAGCCGAGCCGCGGGTAGATCTTCTGGTTCTCCCACATCATGGCGTTCGTGAGGAGCCGGATCTCGGGCAGTCCGAGCGCCCGCGCCCGGGCCTCCGCGAACTCCAGCAGCAGCCGTCCCAGCCCTGCGCCCTGCGCGTCGGGGAGGACGGCGACGGTGTCCAGGTACAGGTGGTCCGCGCGGGGCTCCAGCACGACTAGGCCGGCCAGGCGCGCGGTTCCGCCGTCGTCCGGGAGTTCCGCGACGAACACCCGGCCCGCGGCCACGTTCGCCGCGTGGTCCGCCTCCATGGGCGCCGGCAGCACTCCGATGCGGGCGACGTAGGGCCGGAAGGCCGCGTCCACCACCGCCCTCACCTCCGGTACGTCGGCGGCGACGGCCGGCCTGATCCGTGCGTTCGTCATGCGCGCACGGTACCTACCTGATCCCAGTCCGAACGCTCCCTTAAAGCGACCATAAGGATCTCCCCGTACCGCCCTCACCGGGCGATTTCCGGGTTCCCGGGGGCTAGCTTCTGAGCCACCCCCACGGGATCCCCCCGGGGTCTCCCCCCTGAGATCCGCCGTTCGCCGAGGAGTTGCTGCCCCATGTCCGCACGCCGCAAGGCCGCTGTCGCCGCCATGGCTCTCGCCCCGCTCGCCCTCACCGGACTGGCCGCCGCACCGGCCGCCGCCCACGGTTCGATGGGCGACCCGGTCAGCCGGGTCTTCCAGTGCTTCGGCGAGGGCCCGGAGAGCCCGAAGTCGGAGGCGTGCAAGGCGGCCGTCGCGGCCGGCGGCACCCAGGCGCTGTACGACTGGAACGGCGTCCGCATCGGTGACGCGGGCGGGCGTCACCAGGAGCTGATCCCGGACGGCAAGCTGTGCAGCGCCGGCAACGAGGCGTTCAAGGGCCTCGACCTGGCGCGCTCCGACTGGCCGGCGACGAGCGTGTCCGGCGGCGACCACACCTTCAAGTACCGGGTGACGGCCCCGCACAAGGGCACCTTCACGGTGTACATCACCAAGCCCGGCTACGACCCGGCCCAGCCGCTGGCCTGGGACGACCTGGACCTGGCCGACCCGGTGGCGACGTCCACCGACCCGGCCGCGGTCGACGGCTTCTACACCTTCTCCGGCACCCTCCCGGAGCGCTCCGGGCAGCAGCTGCTGTACGCGGTCTGGCAGCGGTCGGACAGCCCCGAGGCGTTCTACTCCTGCTCGGACGTCACCTTCGGCGGCGCCCAGGCGGGCGGCGGCGCGGCCGGCGGCGGAACGGCGGACAAGGGCGGCGAGACGGACAAGGACGAGGACGCCGCGGGTGGCGACGCCCCGAAGGAGGCGGCCGCCCCGGCGCCCTCCGCCTCCGCGCCGTCCCAGGAGCAGATCGAGGCCGGCTCCGAGAAGTCGACGGTCGAGAACCACGGGCACGGTGACGACGACCCCGCCACCACGGCCGACCCGGTCGCCGCGGACACCGGCAGCCAGCTGAAGGCGGCCGGCGGCGGGCAGGACCTGGCGGAGACCGGCGGTGACGCGAACACGCCGTACCTGATGATCGGCGGCGCGGCGGCGCTGGCGCTCGGCTCGGCCGCGCTGTTCGCCTCCGCGCGGCGGCGCACGGCGGCCGGACGCCACGGCCGCTGAACCGGCGGCGGGTCCCTGTCCGCCGGCTCAGGCCGGACAGGGACCCGCTGCTTCCCACCTCGCGGTGACTCGTGTCAGCTGAACACGGAGGCGCAGGTGGTGCGTTTCGCGCGGTCCGGGTCGAGGGCGTTCGCCACCTCATGGAAGGCGATCCGGTCGAGCAGCCCGATGGCCAGGTGCTCGGACAGGTCGACCGCGCAGAGGTCCTGGAGGACCACGTTGCGGACGTTCGGTCCGGCCAGGAAGGCGCTGCGGTACGGGGTGACGACCTGGTCGTACTTGGTGGCGATGACGGTGTAGCGGACGCCTGGGACGGTGTCGCCGCCCGCGTTGAGCTTGGCGAGGAAGGCGGAGCCGGCGATCTGGTCGGCGAGGGCGGGGGTGGCGCTGCTGAGGAGGTCCTCGGCTCCGGGGAAGTGGGGCAGCAGCGCGGTGAGACCGCTGAGCGTCGTGCCGTGGTTGCTGGGGGCGAGGCCGATGAGGGCGTTCACCTCGGCGGCGCCGCCGAGGAACTTGAGGTAGTAGCGGGGCATCATGCCGCCCTGGGAGTGGCCGACGATGTCGACCTTCGCGGCGCCGGTCGCGGCGCGCACCCGGTCGACGTAGGCGTCGAGCTGCTCGGCGGACTTCTCGACGGGGCCGAGGCCGTGGAAGAAGGGGACGCCGGGGAGCCGGCCGTAGTCCAGGGAGAAGACGCAGTAGCCGCGGTTCTTCAAATAGGGCGCGAGGCCCAGCCAGTTGTCGACGGAGTTGCCGAAGGTGCCGTGGACCAGGACGACGGGGCGGGGGTGGGCGGCGGAGGGCTTGCAGGTGAAGTCGTTCCAGCCGGAGCTGGGTGCGGCGGCGGCCTGCGCGCCCGAGGCGGCGGGGGCGGTGACGGCGACCGCGGCCAGGAGGAACGCGGCCAGCGGTCTGATCACCCGCTTCCAGGGCAGCATCGTGTGATCTCCTTGCGGCTCAAGGGGGAGGGTGGGGTCCTACGCCCTGTGATCCGGATCACGGGATGCTGTTCACCCATCAAGTTACGGGCGAGTAGGGAAAGCCGGGAAGTTACGGGTCGGTAAAAAATCCCACCGGCGGCCCACGATCACCCCCCGACACCTGATAAGGCCTCACCAAGCGGGACGAATCGCCTCGTCGGGCGCGATACGCAGCAACTGCGCTCCCGGCGCGCACACTTCGGACTCCCCCAGCGCCTCGCCCCGGGCGCACACGGCCTCCGCCGCCGCCTCCTCGGCCGCCCGGGCGCAGGCCCGCCCCGCCTCGGTGAGCACGACCAGCGGCGCCCGCGCGTCCGCGGGACCGAATAGCCCGACCCGGAGGTCCGTCATGCCCGTCGTCCGCCCGTCCGATGCCGTCGTCCACGAGATGCACGGCGCCCGCTTCGTCTCGTACGTCCGCCCCTCGGCGGGCAGCGAGGAGCTGTGCGCCTGGCGAGGCGAGATCCCCGCCGGGACTCGGGCGCCCGCGCACACCGTCAGCCGGGGGGAGATCCTCCTGCTGCTCTCCGGCGAGCTGCTGATCACCCTCGACGGCCCCCCGTACCGCGTCGACGCGGGCGACACCGTCGTCGTGGGCCCCGGCTCGACGCTCGCCGTGGAGAACCCGGGCGACGAGTCCGCCGTCACCTGGGTCACCACCTCCCACGCTCTGGAGGCGACGCTCGCCGACGGCACCCGCACCGTGCCGCCGTGGGCCGGCTGATCTCCGGGGCTACGCCGCCAGCGTCCCCGGCATCACCGCGTGCGGGCCGAACTTGGCCCGCACGCGGTCCGCGACCTCCTCGATGCGGCGCACCTTCTCGTCCACCGGGTCGAAGGTGAGCTGGTGGGCGGCCTGTTCGGCGGGGTCGAGGCCCTCCGCGCGCAGCACCACCGCACGCACCCGGGCGCGCTGCAGACCGAGCGCCTCGTACAGGCCGTACGCCGCCCTGGTGAGCGCGGGCGAGTGCGCGGTCGGCTCGGGGAGCGTGCGGGTGCGGGTGGTGGCCGACCGGTCGGCGTAGCGGACGGTGAGGGTGAGGCCGCGGCAGACCTTGTCCAGGGCGCGCAGCCGGGCGCCCAGTTCCTCGGCGGCCGAGAGCAGGGCGCGGCGGTGCCGTCCCGGGTCCAGTTCGTCGCGGGTGAAGGGGCGTTCGGCCGCCAGTGACCGGGAGACGCCGTTGGGGACGACCCGGCCGCGGTCGACGCCGTTCGCCTTCTCGTGCAGCTCGCGTCCGGCGCGGGCGCCCACCAGCCGCTGGAGTGTGGACAGCGGCGCGGCGGCGACCCGGCCGAGGGTGTCCAGACCGTACTCGCACAGGGTGCGGGCGGTCTTGGCGCCCACGCCGGGCAGCGCGACGACGGGCTGTCCGGCGAGGAACTCCCGCACCTCGTCCCCGTCCACCGCGCGGGTCCGCCCCGGCCGGGCCTCCCGCAGCGCCATGCGGGCCGTCATCGGCCCGGGACCCGCGCCGATCACGCAGTCGACGCCGTGCAGGGCGAGGGCGCGCACCCTGATCACCGAGGCCAGTTCCAGCGCGGTGCGCCCGAAGTACCGTTCGGCGCCCCGCAGATCGGCCAGTGCCCCGTCCGGTGGCAGGGCCTGCACGACGGGGGTGAACTCCTCCAGCAGGCCGAGCAGCCCCGGCAGGGCCGCCTCGTACATCGGCGGCAGCTGGAAACGTACGCAGAGAATGGTCATCCCGCACTCCCCGGACTCTGGTGCCACAACTTCCTTCCCACCGCGGGCCCTTCGCCCGCGGGGCGCAGATCGGCCCAGGGGTGCATCTCGTACCCCGTGGGCATGCGGATCGTCCGTTCCTCCATCGGGTCCCTGGCGGCCGAGCCGGCCGGCGCGGGCAGCCCGTCCGAACCGGCCAGCCGCCTGCGGGCCGGCGCGTCGCCGTCGTCGGCCTCCCCGGAGCCGTTGCCGGTCGGGGCGGCGAGCCGCGCGGCAACCCCCTCCAGCCCTTCCTCCCGGCGGATCTCCAGCAGGTCGGCGAGGTTCCACGCGGCGGAGCCGACCACGCTGAAGCTGCGCGGGCCGCGCCGCTGCACCACCCCGCGCACCAGCAGCAGCCAGGAGTGGAAGACGGTATGGGCGCAGGTGTCGTGCGAGTCGTCGAAGAAGGCCAGGTCGACCAGGCCCGTGCCGTCGTCCAGGGTAGAGAAGATGACCCGCCGCCCGGAGCGGACGGGCGGGGTCTGGGTGGCCGCCTTGGCGCCCGCGACCAGCACCGTCTCCCCGTGCCGCACCTCGCGCAGCCGCCGCGCGGAGACCACGCCCAGCTCCTTGAGGAAGGTGCCGTGGTCGTCCATCAGATGGCGGGAGGCGTCCATGGACAGCACGCCGAGTTCGGCGCTGAGCTTCTCCGGCTCGGTGAGGTCGGGCAGCCCGGCGGAGGCGGTCCGCCGGCCCCCGGACAGCGGGAGCTGGTCGCCTCGCCCGCCGCGGGCGCCGCGGTGCAGCTCGGTCAGATGCAGTTGCAGGTCACGGCGGTTGGCGCCGAACGCGTCGAGCGCGCCGACCTGGGCGAGCCGACCGGCGAGCGGACGGCTGGGCCGGGCCCGCTCCCAGAAGTCGAGCAGCGAGGCGTACGGCCGGCCCTCGGCGATCCGCTCCGCCTCGGCCTCGCTGATGCCGTGCACGTCGGACAGCGCCAGGCGCAGGCCCCACACCGGCTTCCCGCCCTCCGGGGCGTCCTTCGACGCCCCCTTCACATCCCCTGAATCAGACACCAGTTCGATACTGTGTGCGACCCCCGACTTGTTCACGTCCAACGGCAGCACCGGCACCCCCCGCCGCCGGGCGTCCGCCAGCAGCAGCCGCTTGGGGTACATCCCGGGGTCATGGGTGAGCAGCCCGGCGTAGAAGGCGGCCGGATGGTGGGCTTTCAGCCACGCCGACTGGTACGTCGGCACGGCGAAGGCGACCGCGTGCGCCTTGCAGAAACCGTAGGAGCCGAAGGCCTCCACGATCTCCCAGGTCCGCTGAATCGTTTCCGCGTCATAGCCCCGGGCCGCCGCGTGCTGGGCGAACCACACCTTGATCCGCCCTTGCGACTCCGGGTCGGACAGCCCGCGCCGCACCCGGTCCGCCTCGCCGCGCCCGCAGCCGGTCAGCACCGAGACGATGTCGATGACCTGCTCGTGGAAGACCACGACGCCGTACGTCCCCTTCAGCGCATCCTCCAGGTCCGGGTGCGGGTAGCGCACCGGCGCCCGCCCGTGCCGCGCCTCGATGAACGGCCGCACCATGTCGGCGGCGACCGGCCCCGGCCGGAACAGTGAGATGTCCACGACCAGGTCGTGGAAGGTCGACGGCTGGAGCCGCCCCACCAGGTCCCGCTGGCCGGGCGACTCGATCTGGAAGCAGCCGAGCGTCTCGGTCGACCGGATCAGCCCGTACGTCGCCGGGTCGCCGTCCGGGACCGCGTCCAGGTCGATCCGCTCCCCCGTCGCCCGCTCCACCTCGCCCACCGCGTGCGCCATCGCCGACTGCATCCGCACACCCAGCACGTCCAGCTTGAGCAGCCCCAGGTCCTCCACGTCGTCCTTGTCGAACTGCGCCATCGGGAAGCCCTCGCCGCTGGTCGGCATGACCGGCGTCCGGTTCAGCAGGGAGGCGTCGGACAGCAGCACCCCGCAGGGGTGCATGGCGACCCCGCGCGGCAGCGCGTCGAGGGCCTCGACCAGCTCCCACAGCCTGCCGTACTTCTCCTTCTCCCCCGCCAGCTGCCGCAGTTCGGGCAGTTCCTCGAGCGCCGCGCGGGCGTCACGGGCGCGGATGTGCGGGAAGGACTTGGCGACCCGGTCGATCTCGGCCGGGTCCATGGACAGCGCGGCGCCGACGTCCCGGACGGCGTGGCGCACCCGGTAGGTCTCCGGCATGGCGACGGTGGCGACCCGCTCGGCGCCGAACCGGCCGATGATCGCGCGGTAGACCTCGAGCCGGCGGGCGGACTCCACGTCGATGTCGATGTCCGGCAGCACCACCCGCTCCTTGGACAGGAAGCGCTCCATCAGCAGCCCGTGCTCGACCGGGTCGGCGTGCGCGATGCCGAGCAGGTGGTTGACCAGGGAACCGGCGCCGGAGCCCCGCGCGGCGACCCGGATGCCCATGTCCCGCACGTCGTCGACCACCTGGGCGACGGTGAGGAAGTAGGAGGCGAAGCCGTGGTGGGCGATGATGTCCAGCTCGCGGTGCATCCGCTCCCAGTACTCCCGGCGGCGGTCGTAGCCGCGCAGCACCATGCCCGCCGTCGCGCGGGAGGCCAGCGCCCGCTGGGCGGTGCGGCGGCCGGCGCCGACGAGGTGCGGCTCGGGGAAGTGGACGCTGCCCATGCCGAGGTCGTCCTCGGGGTCGACCAGGCACTCGGCGGCCGTGGCCTGCGTCTGGTCGAGCAGCCGCAGGGCGGTGTCGCGGCGGAAGCCGGCGGCCTCCACGATCCGCTCGGCCGCGTGCAGCATGGCGCCCTGGTCCTTCAGCCAGGCCTCGCCGGAGTCCAGCCCTTTGGCCGGGTCGACCGGAACCAGCCGGCGGGCGGCGTCCAGCACGTCGGCGACCGGGCCGAGGCCGGGGTCGGCGTACCGGACGGCGTTGCTGAGGACGGGCCGTACGCGCTGCTCGGCGGCGAAGCCCAGGGTGCGGGCGGCCAGCCGCAGCGAGCCGGGGCCGGTGCCGTTGCGGCCGTGCCAGACGGCCTCCAGACGCAGGGCGTCGCCGTACACCTCCCGCCAGGGGGCGAGCAGCCGGGCGGCGCGGTCGGGGCGTCCCGCGGCGAGGGCCCGGCCGACGTCGGAGTCGGGGCCGAGCAGGACGGTCAGGCCGTCGGCGTGGTTGTCCTCCCACGACAGCCGCGGGAGGCCGTCCGCCGTGTGGGCGGCGGAGACCAGGCGGCACAGGTCGGCCCAGCCGCGGGCGCCGTCCCGGGCGAGGAAGGTCACGCGCGGTGTCGACTCGTCGATGAAGGCACCGCCGCGCACCGGGGTGCGGAGTCGGTCCCGACGTACGGAGCTGTCGCCGGGGGCGGCGGCCGGGGGCGTCACCGCCAGCTCCGCGCCGAACAGCGGGCGGACGCCGGCCTTGGCACAGGCCTTGGCGAAGCGTACGGACCCGGCGAGGGTGTCGCGGTCGGTGAGGGCGAGGGCGTCCATGCCGCGCTCGGAGGCGCGCTCGGCCAGCCGTTCCGGGTGGGAGGCGCCGTAGCGCAGGGAGAACCCGGAGACGGTGTGCAGATGCGTGAAACCCGGCACGCGCACCTCCCGCACTCGTGAGTCCCGACCGTCTATCGAACAACTGTTCCCAGTCACCTCACCCCCACCATAGACCAATTTTCGAATGAGTGTGCGACATCCGTTCGGCCCTGCCCCACCTGCGCAAACACCCGCCGCCCCGGACCGTGGGAGGCATGACACAGAGCACCGGCCCCGGGGCCCGCCCCCGCTCGTTCCCCGGTGAGGTACGCGACGCCGTCACTCCGCGGGCCACCCTGCTGGTGCTCGGCGTGATCGCCCTGATGCTGCTGTTCATCACCTCGTACGTGGGCGCCCTGCACCACCCGACCCTGCGGGACGCGTCCCTCGGGGTCGTCGCGCCCCCGCCCGTGGCGAAGGAGACCGTGACCCGGCTGAAGGAGCTGCCGGGCTCGCCGCTGGCCCCCCGGACGGTGGCGGACGAGGCGACCGCCCGCCGGCAGATCGAGGACCGGGACATCGACGGGGCCCTGGTGGTCGACCCCGAGGGGACCACCGACACCCTGCTGGTCGCCACCGGCGGCGGCACCGCGCTGGCCACGGCCCTGGAGCAGCTCTTCACCGAGGCGGAGCGGGACGAGCGCCGCACCCTGCGGGTCGAGGACGTCGCCCCGACCTCCGCCCAGGACGCCAACGGACTGTCGTCGTTCTACGTGGTGGTCGGCTGGTGCGTGGGCGGCTATCTGTGCGCGTCGATCCTGGCGATCAGCTCGGGCGCCCGCGCGTCCACCCCGCGCCGGGCGGTGATCCGGCTCGGTGCCATGGCCGTGGCCGCGGTGCTCGGAGGGCTCGGCGGCGCGCTGATCGCCGGACCGGCCCTCGACGCGCTGCCGGACGGGTTCGCGGGGCTGTGGGG
Source organism: Streptomyces sp. NPDC014764 (assembly GCF_043082785.1). Taxonomy (NCBI): domain Bacteria; kingdom Bacillati; phylum Actinomycetota; class Actinomycetes; order Kitasatosporales; family Streptomycetaceae; genus Streptomyces; species Streptomyces sp. NPDC014764. The sequence continues at coordinate 88,335 of NZ_JBIBXY010000016.1, forward strand.
GCTGGGCGCGCTGATCATCTTCGCGGTGGGCGCCGCCACGCTCGCACTCCAGGCCGTCCTCGGTGTCCTCGGGATCGGCGCGGCGATCCTCATCGTGGTGATTCTGGGCAACCCCAGCTCGGGCGGGGCGCTGCCGGCGCCGCTGCTGCCGCCGTTCTGGGCGGCGATCGGACCGGCGCTGCCGCCGGGCGCGGGCACCTGGGCGGCCCGCTCGATCGTGTACTTCCGGGGCAACGGCGCGACCGGCCCGCTGCTGGTGCTGTCCGCCTGGGCCGTGGCGGGGACCGTCCTCACCGTGCTGATGTCGGCGCTGCGCCGGCGGCCGGAGCCGGAACCGGCGCGCACGGCACGGGGATCCGGTGCCTGAACGCGGACGTCCCGCCCCTCCGTGCGGGAGGGACGGGACGCCGTGCGGTCCGGGCGGGCTCAGCCGATCTGCGTACCGGTGGCCGACAGGGCCTCGGTGACGGGCTGGAAGAAGGTCGTGCCGCCCGAGGAGCAGTCGCCGCTGCCGCCGGAGGTGAGGCCGACCGCGCTGCTGCCCGAGAAGAGCGAGCCGCCGCTGTCGCCGGGCTCGGCGCACACGTCGGTCTGGATCAGACCGTTGACGATGTCGCCGTTGCCGTAGTTCACGGTGGCGTCCAGGCCGGTGACCGTGCCGGAGTGGACCTGGGTGGTGGAGCCGCTGCGGGTCACCTGCATGCCGACGGTCGCCTCGGCGGCGCCGGAGATCGACTGCGAGGAGCCGTCGTACAGGTTCACCTCGCTCGGGTGCGCCACGTCGGCCGTGTACTTCACCAGGCCGTAGTCGTCGCCCGGGAAGCTGGACGCGGCGTTCTCGCCGATGACGTTGCCCGAGGAGTCCGACCAGGTCGAGATGCCCTCGGTGCAGTGGCCCGCGGTGAGGAAGTGCGGCTCGCCGCCCTTGGTCACGTTGAAGCCCAGCGAGCAACGCCCGCCGTTGCCGGTGATGGCGTCGCCGCCCGCGATGAAGGGCTTGAACTCACCCTTGGTGCGCTGGAGCTCCACCGTGGTGCCGAGACCTTCGGCGACCTCGGTCAGCTTGGCCCACTCGGCCTTGGAGACCGTGCGGTCCGCCGTGACGACGACCTTGTTGGAGACCGGGTCGGTCACCCAGGACGTGCCCGGGATGGTGGCGTCCTGCTGGAGCGTGGTGCGCGCGCTCTTCAGCTCGGCGAGCGAGTTCGCCACGACTCTGGCCTTCGCGCCGGCCGACTCGACGGCCTGGGCCGCGGTCTCGTCGAGCACGTTCACCACGAGGCTCTTGCTCTTCGCGTCGTAGTACGTTCCCGCCGCGTCGGTGCCCAGGTCCTGGAGCAGCGTCGAGGCGAGGTTTCCGGCCGCCTGGACCGAGAGGGTGCGGGGCGCGGCGCCGGCCGGGACCTCGCTGGCGTTCGCAGTCTGGAAGGTGACCGCGCCCGCGGCCAGTGCGGCGATGCCCGCACCCGCCATGACGGCACGGCGCCTGGGTATGCGTCGGTGCTTCAACTCACGTCCTCCTGTGGGGGGACGGCCCGGAGGGGTTGTGGGGACCTCGCCGGACCGGAAGGCGTACGGCCACGGGGGTGGAGCACAGCAAAAGCCACGCCCGCGCCGGTTGAACGCCGCCTACTCTTCCGAACGGCACAGGGAGCACACAAGGTCGACTTCCAGACGCGTGCACGACAACGTCCGTGCGCCCCCTATGTCCTGACAGTTCATGGAGACGCGGGACGGTTCACACTGCAAACGTCACGCGGGGGTTACCGGGGGCACGCACCGCCCGTCCGGTCGATGGCTGAAAATCGCCCCCTGGCGGCAGGATCCTTCCGGTGCGCGACGCGCGGAAGTTGCGATCGCACCGCCCGCGGACCGGTCCGGAACAGGGACGAGCCCCCGCACGCGGGTCGCGTGCGGGGGCTCGTGAGGGCTGTCGGCTCCTCGGGAGCCGTACAGAACCGGCCGGGCCGGCGGGGCGTCCTAGTAGACGCTGACCCCGTAGGCGCTCAGGGCCTCGGTCACCGGCTGGAAGAAGGTCGTGCCGCCGGAGGAGCAGTTGCCGCTGCCGCCGGAGGTCAGACCGTACGCGGTGCCGTTGCTGCCGTAGAGCGCGCCGCCGGAGTCGCCGGGCTCGGCGCAGACCGTGGTCTGGATGAGACCGGAGACGATGTCTCCGCCGCCGTAGTTGACGGTCGCGTTGAGCGCGGTCACCCGGCCGCTGTGCGTACCCGTGGTGGAGCCGTCACGGATGACGGTGGTGCCCACGCTCGGGGTGGCCGCACGGGTGATGTCCACGCCGTTCGCGGTACCGGGCCGGCTGACGGAGCCGGTGTACCGGACGATGCCGTAGTCGTTGCCCGGGAAGCTGGATCCGGCCGTGGTGCCGATGGCCGTGGTGCGCGCGGAGTTGGAGTACCAGGTGCCCGCGCCGTCGGTGCAGTGACCGGCGGTCAGGAAGTACTCGGCGCCGCTGCTGCTGCGGACGTTGAAGCCGAGGGAGCAGCGCCAGCTGCTCGCGTAGATGGCGTCTCCGCCCTGGATGAGCTTGGTGATCTTGCCCGGGGTCCGCTTGACGGTGATCGCCTCGGCGTTCTCCCCGGCCTGCTGCTTGATCTTGTTGATCTCGGCCTGGGAGACGGTGCTGTCGACGGTCACGACGACCCGGTTGGTCTTGCTGTCGACGGCCCAGGCGGTGCCCGGGACATCGGCCTTCAGCACCGAACTGCTCGCGCTCTTGAGCGCGGAGGTGCTGAAGGTGGCGGGGGATTCTGCGGCGGTCGCGCTGGGGATCGCGATCGCGGCGGCGGCCACGAGGCCGGTGGAGACGGCGATCAGCCGAGTCCGTCTCGAGATGCCGCTCTGGGGGGTGGTGCGCTTGATCCTCACGTTTCGTTCCTCCACAAAGGAAGTTGGGGGCCCTCGTGGGGTTGTGGGCCCGGTGAGGCGCAGCCAGCGGACGCCGGACCGGATTCCGGACCCGTCGTGCCCCTGACAAGCGCTGCGGTGAGTATTCGACCGACCGACCGTTCGGCGCAAGGGTGCCTTTTGGCCTGAGGATTAGGGACGACTGGTCGACTTGCTCCCCTCCCGCCCCGGCGTTACCGGTCGTCACACCAGGGTGACGACCGGTCGAACAAGGATCGGGGTGGCCGAATCTCGCCCCCGGTCGGTCCACAGAGGGAACCGCCGGTGCGTCTGCCACGTCCGAGGCCGCCTCAGCAGTTGCAGCCGCAGTCGCACCCGCCGCAACAGCCGTCTCCGCCGCCGCAGTTGCAGCACTCACAGCACTCGCAGCAGTCGCAGTCGCAGTTGTGGAGACAGCCATCCTTGCGCTCGCGCGTCCACGGGTCCTCGTAGGTGCCGCAGCAGAGCTGACACGTACAGGCGAGTCCCAGCCACACGGCGCACCCCGCCAACAGCCCGCGCCGGTCCCTGCGCGGCGGTTCGGGCGGGGTGGGCCCACCCGGCCCACCCGGCGCACCGGGAGCACCCGGAGGGGCGTACGGATGCGAACCGTGGGCACAGGAGGCCGTACCGAAGGCGCGTCGGACGGAGTTGGGGAGTTCATGCACCAGAAGCCGGTGGGCGAGACCGCCGTCCGTGAACTCGGCCTCGCGCAGCGCCAGCCGGATGCCGTGCACGGCGTCGTCGGCGAGCCGGCGGGCCTCGTCGAGCGAAGTGCCGGTGGCGGTGAGCGGATTCCAGGCGCCGGAGGAGGCGTCGGCCTCCCGGTCCTCCACCGCGTCCAGCAGATGCGCGAGCCGCCCGAAGAGACGCCCGGCCTCCGCGAGCGGCGCGGCGTTGCCGGGCCGTCCGGCGAGCACCGCGGTGTGCGCGAAGGCCGCCGCGGTCGCCGTCTCGGTCGGCTCGGTGACGGTGAGGATCGGGGTGCCGGGCCCCGCCAGGGCCTCGATGCCGGTCTGCCGGTCCACCGCGTCGACCAGGACCGCGGTGTCGAACCCGACGTCGGAGCCGGTCCGGGCACCCGCCCGGTCCCAGCCCGCCGCCACCCGGCGCGCGGCGAGCGCCACCGGACGGCGGGCCAGCAGCCCGTCGCCGTCGGCGACGTGGTCGCGCACCTTCGCGGAGGCGAGGACGAGGGAGACGGCCGCGGCCAGCCGCGCGCCCTCACCGTGGGCCACGGACGCGGTGCGCATCCCGCGCAGCGGACAGGGACCGGCGGTCCGGCGTCCCGTGCGGCCGCCCGGGTCCGCCTGAGCCTCCGTCAGGACGGAGATCAGCAGCCCGTCGTAGTTGGTGACGATGCGTGCGAGCTGCCCGTGGTCCCCGCGCAGGGCCAGGCAGAGGCCGCAGAGATGGGCCGTCCACTGGGCGGTGAGCTTCTCGCCCAGCCGGTGACGGCAGGGCCTGACGATCCCGAACACGACGTTCCCCCGTGCATGTGTACGACGTTCGGCTGCGGCATCGTACCGGTCTCGGCGTTCACCCGGATGCACCTCTCTTCACCCGTACGCCGCGTAGAATCATATTTCACTCTCAGTCAGCATCCGTTTGTGTCAGGGCCCTTGGGAAACCAGGACTCTCGACGGATTCGCTGTGCACCAGTACCGTCACAAACCCCCCGCGCGGCGTCTATCCACTTGGCGCACCCTCCGCATCATGGACGACCATAGGGATGCGGAAAGCACGAAAGACCGCTGTGAGAGGAGGCGTCCATGGGATCGGTACGCAAGGCGAGTGCCTGGCTTGGCCTCGTCGACGACAACGAAGACGAGCGTTACTACGACGACGACTACTCCGACGGGACCGAGCCCGGCGAGGCCTGGGTCACCGACCCTCGGGTCAAGGTGGCCGCGGACGCCGCCGAGGAGCGGGGCCGCCGGATCGGCACGGTCACCCCGGACAGCTTCCGGGACGCGCGCGCCATCGGTGAGCTGTTCCGCGAGGGCGTGCCGGTCATCATGAACCTCACGGCCATGGACGCCGCCGACGCCAAGCGCGTCGTCGACTTCGCGGCGGGCCTGATCTTCGGTCTGCGCGGCTCCATCGAGCGGGTGTCCAACCGCGTGTTCCTGCTCAGCCCCGCCGACACCGAGGTGGTCAGCGGCGAGCCGGCCGCGCACCGCACCGACGGTTTCTTCAACCAGAGCTGAGGCGGGGCCGCCGAGCCGGCCCCGCCCCCGCAGGCAGGCCTACCGGAACGCGTCGATCCCGGTGAGCGCCTTGCCCAGCACGAGCTGGTGCATCTCCACGGTGCCCTCGTAGGTGAGCACCGACTCCAGGTTCGTCGCGTGCCGCATCACCGGGTACTCCAGCGAGATCCCGTTGGCCCCGAGGATCGTCCGGGCCGTGCGGCAGATCTCGATCGCCTCCCGCACGTTGTTGAGTTTGCCGAAGCTGACCTGCTCGGGACGCAGGCGGCCGGCGTCCATCCGCCGCCCCAGATGGTGGGCGAGCAGGATCCCCTTGTGCAGTTCCACCGCCATGTCGGCGAGTTTGGCCTGGGTGAGCTGGAAGCCGCCGATGGGCCGCCCGAACTGCTCCCGTGACTTCGCGTAGTCGACGGCCGCCTCGAAGCAGGCGCGCGCGGCGCCCATCGAGCCCCACACGATCCCGTACCGGGCGTGCGACAGACAGCTCAGCGGGCCCTTCAGCCCGGTCACCCCCGGCAGTACCGCGTCGGCGGGCAGCCGTACGTCGTCCATGACCAGCTCGCTGGTGACGGAGGCGCGCAGGGACCACTTGTGCTTGATCTCCGGGGCCGAGAAGCCGGTCGCGTCGGTGGGGACGGCGAAGCCGCGGATGCCGTCGTCGGTCTGTGCCCAGACGACCGCGACCCCGGCCACGGACCCGTTGGTGATCCACATCTTGCGGCCGTTGAGCACCCAGTCGGAGCCGTCGCGCTTGGCGTAGGTGCGCATCGAGCCCGGGTCGGAGCCGTGGTCGGGCTCGGTCAGCCCGAAACAGCCGATGACCTCGCCTGCCGCCATCCGGGGCAGCCACTGCTGCTTCTGCTCCTCGCTGCCGAAGCGGTGGATCGCGTACATGGCGAGCGAGCCCTGCACGGAGACCAGGGAGCGGATGCCGGAGTCGGCCGCCTCCAGCTCCAGGCAGGCCAGCCCGTACTGCACGGCGCTCGCGCCCGCGCAGCCGTAGCCGTCGAGTGACATGCCGAGCGCGCCGATCCCGCCGAGCTCCCTGGCCAGCCCTCGGACGTCGGGCAGCTCGCCCTTCTCGTACCAGTCCCCGACGTACGGCAGCACGCGGTCCGCCGCCCAGCCGCGCACGGTGTCCCGGATCGCCAGGTCCTCCGGCTCCAGCAGGTCGTCGAGGCCGAGGAAGTCGGCGGGGTCGAACGCGGGCGGCTTCGCGGACGCGGCCATGGGTGCACCCTCCGGGGGCTGGTCATCCGGTACATCGACTAGCACTGCTAGTCAAAGGCTCGGCCCGACGTTACGACGCGGCCCTCGCCCCGTCCACCCCGGCCCACGCCGGACGCGTCACACCGCGCCCCCCGCCTCCACGGCAACCGTTGCGCGGGCGTTCACAGGAGGGTGGCTCCGGTGCCGGGGCGCACCGAGCCCGAGGCCCGCCTCGCGGGCCACGCAGAAGCTCCCGTCACCGGGGCGCACCGGCCCCGCCCGGGCCACCGGAGCGCCGCAGGGCGTCCGGCCGGCCGTCGAGGGGGTCCGGGGGCGCGCCGGAGCGGCTTCGGGACGGCGGATCAGACCTTCACGCCCGAGCCACGCGTCTCCCGCTGAGCGGGCATCCGCACGGGGGTGCTGCCGAGGTCAGTGGCGCCAGACGCCTCGGCGGTGGTCCCGGAGGCGGGGGCGGAGCGGGGCGGGGCCGGGGACGGTCCGGAGGGTGTTTCCTCCGGGTCGCAGTGCATCAGGCGCGGCAGGCGCAGGGCCATCGCCGCGCCGGCGAGGAGCAGGCCCGCGCTGACCAGGAGCGTGACGTGCAGGCCGTGGACGAAGGAGTGGCGGGCGGCCAGTCGCAGCGCCTCACCCGCGGGGCCGCCGAGGCGGGCCGCGACCTCGTACGCCTCGCCCAGCGAGTGCGCCGCCGCGGCGGACGCGGAGGCCGGCACCCCGGGGACCTGGGAGAGGCCGGGCGCGTAGGCCGCGTTCATCACGCTGCCGAGCAGCGCGATGCCGATGCCCGCGCCGAGCTGGTAGGACGTCTCGCCGATGGCCGCCGCCCCGCCGGCCTGGTCCTGCGGGGCCTCGCTGAGCATCGACTCGTACGCGCCGAAGAGGGTGGTCTCCAGGCCGAAGCCGAGCAGCACGAACCCGCCGAGCAGCAGCGGGGCGTTGTCCTCGCCGCCCATGGCCGTCAGCAGCAGCACCGCCCCGGCCGTGAGACAGAAGCCGAGGGAGACCATGCGGCGCGGGCCGAACCGGCGCAGCATCCTGGCGCCCGCCAGGCCCGCGGCCATCGCCGCGAAGGTGAGCGGCACCAGCCGCAGCCCGGTCTCCAGCGGGGACAGTCCCAGTACCAGCTGGAGGTACTGCGCGGCGATCAGCTCGAGGCCCACCAGGGCGAGCATGGCCAGCACGATGCAGCCGACCGAGGTGCTGAACGCGGGCCGGGAGAACATCCGCAGGTCGAGCAGCGGATGCTCGCGCCTGCGCTGCCGGCGGACGAACAGCACCGTCAGGACGGTCCCCGCGGCCAGCGGAAGCAGCGTGGCCGCGCCGAGCTCGCCGGCGCCGAGCCGCTTCACCCCGAGGACCACCGCGAACAGCCCGGCGGCGGCCGTGAGCGCGCCGACCACGTCCCAGGGGCCGTCGCCGTCACCCTTCGACTCGGGCAGCAGGATCCGCCCGACGGGCAGGCTGACCAGCATCAGCGGGATGTTGACCAGGAAGACCGAGCCCCACCAGAAGTGCTCCAGCAGGAACCCGCCGAGCAGCGGTCCGACCGCGGCTCCGACGGCGGCGACGGCGCTCCAGACGCCGATGGCGAGCGCCCGCTCACGGCGGTCGGGGAAGACCTGGCGCAGGATCGACAGCGTGGCCGGCATGATCATCGCGCCGCCGACGCCGAGCAGTGCCCGCGCCGCGATCAGCAGGTGCGCGTCGTCCGCGAAGGCCGCCATGGCCGAGGCGACGCCGAACAGGGTGTAGCCGAGGAGGAGGACGCGTCTGCGGCCGACGCGGTCGCCGAGCGTGCCGAACAGGATCAGCAGCGAGGCGCAGACCAGCGGATAGGCGTCGACGATCCAGAGCAGTTCCACCGCGCCGGGCCTGAGGTCCTCGGTGACGGCGGGGACGGCCACGTGCAGCACGGTGGCGTCGACAGCGACCAGCAGCAGGCTGACGCAGAGGACGACGAGCACCACCCACCGGTTGGCACCGGCCCCGGCCGCCCGACGGCGCAGCGCGGCGGCCGTGGTCGTCCCGGACATGTACGTACCTCCCAGAAGTTCCCTCGCGGTACCGCGGGCCTACGGGGTGGGGGACTCCCCCGTGCCTCGGCCGGGGAGGAGCGGTCGTCCCCGGCCCGCGCGGCGAACGGCGAGTGACACGTCAGAGTACGCGAGGGAACGCTGAGGTCGAGTGGCGGGCCTCTCAACCTCGCGGTCGATCGGTGTGGCGTACACCACTCCCAGGCCCGTCCCTCCGCACGGCTCCCGCGCCCGCGCGGGCGGGCCGGTTCCGGGCCGGGTCGATAATCGGCGCGTGAACGATCTCGAGACGCGTGCCACCGCGGCCCGCCCCGGAGCTCTTCGCCGGGCCGCCCCGGCGCTCCTCGGGTACGCCGCCGTGCGTGCCCTGGGCCTGGGCGTCCTGGCCCTGTGGAGCGAGGCGCGCGGCAAGAGCGCGTACACCTTGCTGACCGCCCGCTGGGACTCCCTCTGGTACACGAGGGTCGCCGAGCTGGGGTACGGCTACGAGGTGCGGCTGCCCAACGGGGACGTGCACTCCAACCTGGCGTTCTTCCCGCTGCTTCCGTGGCTGGAACGGCTGGCCGCGGCGCTCTCCCCGCTGTCGTACGCGGACGGCGGGTTCGTGGTGAGCCTGCTCGCCTCGCTCGCCGCGGCCTGGGGGATCTTCGCGGTGGCCGACCATCTGTACGGGCGGCGGGCCGGGGTGTGCGCGGTGCTGCTGTGGGCGGTGCTGCCGGTCGGGATCGTGCAGTCGATGGCGTACAGCGAGTCGCTGTTCACCGCGCTGGCGGCCTGGGCGCTGTACGCGGTGCTCACCGGGCGCTGGGTGACGGCGGGCCTGCTGGCGGGGCTGGCGGGGCTGACCCGGCCGGTGGGGCTCGCGGTGGTCGCGGCAGTGTGGGCGGCGGGGGTGGCCGCCTTCCTGCGGGAGCGCGCCGGTTCCTCCTTCGTGGGGGACGGCAGTGCGGTACCGGCGGGCGGCGCGCGCGGCGACGGCCACGCCGGTCCCCCGTCCGGCGCCCCGCGTGCGGGCGTACCGGAAGGCGCTCAGCCATCGCCGCACGCCCCCGGTGTGCGCCTGCGCCGGGTGGCCGGGATGCTGCTCGCGCCCCTGGGGGCCGCGGGGTACGTCCTGTGGGTCGGCGACCGGACCGGGGGCGGCCCCCTGGGCTATCTGGACGTGCAGGCCGGCTGGCGCAACGGCTTCGACGGCGGCTACGCCTTCGCCCTGTTCGTCGCCGGACGCTTCGCGTCCTTCCCGTCGGCCCTCGCCGGGGTCGCGCTGATCGTCGGCGTGGCCCTGCTGCTGTGGCTGTACGTCCTGTGCGTACGCCGGGGGCAGCCGCTGCCGCTGCTGGTCTACGCCGGAACGGTCACCGCGCTCGCCCTGTGCGCGTCGAGCTACTTCGGGTCGAAACCGCGGCTGCTCATGCCGGCCTTTCCGCTGCTCCTGCCGCTCGCCGTGGCCCTGGCCCGGGCGCGGACGCGCCTGCTCGCGGCGGGGCTGGGGACGGTCGCGGCGGCCTCGGCGGCGTACGGCGCCTTCTGGCTGAACGGGTCCGGACCGCCCTGATCCCGCCGGCCCGGCCGGCCGGTGAGCGGCAGGGGAATTCCACGCCGCGGGTGGGTGAACCAATTCGGACAACCGATAAACCGGAAGCGTTCGACATGCCCAAAACAATTGCAGGCGAGGGCTCGGATTCGCCGGAAATAAAGGCCCCGTCTGAGAGGAATGCCACATCACATCGTCATCACAAAGCCGCTGAATCGTCGGGTCGGCACACTCACTCGCTGTAACGTCGATTGGGTGCGTACCGAACGGAGTCACACCCGTCTGGACCGGGTGTTCGCGAGGCTGGACCGTGAGCCGGAGCGACCGGCCCACGTCGGCATGCCGCGAATGAGCCGGCACCGGATCGTGCTCCTCGGCGCGACCCTGGCCTTCTACGCGGCGATCGTGTGGGCCGTGGTGATCACCTCCTGGCTGGTCCGCCTGGACTGGCAGGTCATGTTCTTCCGCCCCTATCAGCAGTGGCCGGAGCTGCACGCCTTCGTCGACTACTACGTGGTGCTCGGCCAGCGCGGCCCCACCGCCGTGATGGTCGCCGCCTGGCTCGGCTGGCGCTCCTGGCGACAGCACACACTGCGCCCGCTGCTCGCCCTCGGCGTCTCCCTGCTGCTGCTGAACGTCACGGTGGGCGCCGCGAAGTACGGCATGGGGCGGCTCGGACCGCACTACGCGACCGAGATCGGCTCGAACGAGATGTGGCTCGGCGGCGATATATTTCCGAGCGGTCACACCGCGAACGCCGTGGTGACCTGGGGAATCCTGGCCTATCTCGCCTCCACCCCGCGGGCCCGCCGCTGGCTTTCCGCACTGTCGGCCGTGACGTCCCTGGGCGTCGGGCTGTCCACCGTCTACATCGGCACCCACTGGCTCAGCGACGTCCTGCTGGGCTGGGCGGCGGGCCTGCTGATCCTGCTCGCGCTGCCCTGGTTCGAGCCGCTGATCGCGCGGGCCGAGGCGCGGATCCTCGCCGTGCGGGACCGGCTGTACGACCGCCGTGGGACGAAGACGACGGCACCTGCCCCGGCGGGCCGCCCCGTCGTGGTCCGTCCGCTCACCGAGCGCCCCGCCGGCACGGTGCACGAGCCGGTTCCCGCCGGACGCGCGGCCCGGTCGCCGGTCTATCTCGCGCCCGGCCCGCACACCAGCCGCGCCGAGCGCTCCCCGGTGACGCCCGCGGGCAGTCGGCGCCCGCAGCACACCGACCGCCACCCGCGCGGGACGACACCGGCGCCGCGCCCCTGAGGGACCTTCCGGACATGCCGACGGCCCCGTTCCTCCACTCGAGGACCGGGGCCGTCGGGCTGTCTCAGCCCTTCCAGGCCCGCGCCACCCGGCCGTCCCTCACTTCGAAGTTCAGCCGGCCCACGCGGTACTCCATGGTGACGATCGTCCCCGGCGCCAGGGCCCGTACCGAGGACCAGCCGCGTTCGCGCGCGAGGTGCTCGGCCCGGTCGGCGGCGAGGCCGACATAGGCGTCCGGACTGTCGCTGGGTTCCGTGGGGGGTGTCGGAATGGGTGCCATGCCGCCACGCTATGCCCTGGCCCGGAAACGGGGAAGTCCGCGCCGGAAGGCGGTGCCCGGGACCGTCCGTGGTCACACTTGTGTCACAGGATCACGACAGGGGCGTACGGGCGGCGGTCACCCGAAAGAGCGGTTCCGTGCTTCGCCCGGCGGCATTCGAAAAGGACTCCGAGTACCTCGCCGTGACCCCGACAAACCTCGAAAGAATTGTGTCGCGTGAGGTATTCGGGAAGGCTTCCGTGACGCATTCCCGAGCGGGCACGGTCGGCCCGTGAAAGGGATGTGCACAAGAAGTGCGCATTTTCGTCACATGGGTCGGCGCACACAGGCGGGCGAGACGGCGGGGCGAGGGCCCCCTCCGCACGGCCGGAGGGGCCCTGGTGCTGCCCGGGCGAAGGGCGGCGCCTCAGATGTCGAGCCGCTGCCCGGGCACGATCACGTCGGGATCGTCGCCGACGACGTCCCGGTTGGCCGCGCACAGCCGCTTCCGGTCCGCCCCGTGCCGGGCCGGCATCCCGCTCAGCGTGTCGCCGGGACGGACTGTGCAGGCGCCGCGGGAGGCACCCCGGTCGGTGCGGGCGGACCTGTACCCGGAGACTGCCTGCGCCGCGCTTCCCTGCGGCGCGGCCGGCTCCTGCCCGGCCTTCTCGATCTGCTGGGCCGTGCCGGTGCGGTCGGCCGTCGGGGCGTACGCGGTGCCGCCGAAGGCGCGCCAGGTGGAGGCGAGGTCGTACGAAGACGGTGCGGCGGTGGTGCGGCGGACGTGCCCGAGCGGTGCTCGTTGCACACGGCGGAGGAATGCAAGGAGCCGCCGCTGCCCGGATCAACCAATCGCCCGTCCTGCCTGGCCAGTTGCCGCTCACCCGGGGTATCGGCGATTTTCAGCCACCCACTTCATTGCGCGATTTCCGGATTTGTCAACCACTGCGCGGAGCTGACCGTGAGGCACCCCACCCCACCAAACCCCTTGCATCAAAGGCGAGTTGACGTTGAGTGCCGAGTTCCGCACCTGCTGTGACCCTGTGCGCTGGATGGTTCGATTCCGTTCGCCGTAAGGCGTGACTCCCGCCACAGATCGCCCGTTGTCTTCTTCATGAGCCGGGGACCCACCCGGACCACGGGCCGGGAGCCACCCGGCCTCGCCACGCACCGCATCCCGAGGGAGCCACCCGTGCCGCGCATGCTCGACGTCAGCGACGAGGTACGCGCCGAGATCGGCGACGAAGAAGCAGCCCGCCTGCTCGCCGGAGAGTCCGCCCCGGGCAGTTACGACTGCACCTCCTGCCGGACCCCGGGCGACTCGGAGCAGGAGCGCACCAGCACCGTCCTGTTCATCGGGGACGAGACCGCCGTACTCGCCTTCGCCCACGCCACCTGCCTGCCCTCGCAGGTCGTCCAGGTCACCGAGGAACAGCTCCAGGGCGCCGTGCGGTCGATCGGGGCCGTGGGCGGGGAGTCCCCGCAGCAGGTTCAGCAGCCCGTCCCGCAGCCGTACCAGACCGAGCAGCAGGCGCAGCAGCCTCCGAACCTCGTGCCCGAGCAGGCCGTGCTGGGAGTGACCAGCGGGCTGGTGCTGATCCAGAACGAGCTGCACCCGGCGCTCGTAATCGAGCCGACCGCCCCCGTCGCCCGGCCCGGCGCCTTCGGGTCCGGCGACGACTTCCTGCCGCTGCTGATCGAGCAGGGCTTCATGCCGATGACCGAGCTGGCCGCCGTGCCGCCCGTGCTGCACGGGTGGTCCGTGCTGCTGGCGGCGGGGCAGCTGCACGCCGTGCTCCAGCCGAACCCGAACGGCGGCCGCCCGGTGGCCTGGTGGCAGGCGCACCAGCCGCTGCAGGTCACCGACGGGTGGCGGGCCGCGGCGAACAAGCACCAGCAGGTGCTGATGTTCGCCGCTCCGGTGGGGTCCATCGGGCGGCAGCCCCGCGAGGACTTGATGCGGGACGCGCTGGACAAGGCGGCGGCGAACGGGAAGCTGGTGTCTGCGGCGTTGCCGCTGGCCGGGATCTGAGGCGAGGGCGCGGTCGGTTGTGGTTCGGCTGACGGTGCGTGAGGGCTGAGCGCGCAGTTCCCCGCGCACCTGAAGGAGCGCTCAGACCCCGGCGCGCTCCGAAGGACCCGGGGTGCGGCCTGCGAAAACTCGGGGTGGGCCGCATCCCTTGTGGCACGGGGTCGTTTGGAGATACGTGCACGCATATGACGCTCCCCGCCGCCAGTCCCTCGCCTCCGTCCCCGCACCCGTGCGCCCGGCGCAGGACTCCTGGAGCGGCCACTCGGCCACGCCGATCTACGACGCTCTCTACGCCGAGTACGTCAAGTCCTTCCGCACGCTGCCGGGCGACCGCAGCGGCGAGGAGGACTGGGGCTTCACCGCCTTCGGGAACATCCCGCACAGTACGGGCGCGTACCGCGACCACGGTCCGGGGTCGTTCGGCGCGTCCCTCGTCCGGCCCGCCGTGGAGCCGCCGCAGTGGCAGCGCGTGGGCCCGGTGGGGCGCGGGACCAACGAGATGCACCATGTGCCGGCCGGGCTGCCCCCGGCCCCCCGCAGCGGCGTCTGACGGACACGGCGAAGGGGCGGTCCCGCGATCGGGACCGCCCCTTCGCCGTGCCGGGCTACTTCTTGCGTCCGCGCTTCTCCCGCACCCGCACCGAGATGTGGATCGGGGTGCCCTCGAAGCCGAACTCCTCGCGCAGCCGGCGCTCGATGAAGCGCCGGTAGCCCGCCTCGATGAAGCCGGAGGCGAACAGCACGAAGCGGGGCGGCTTGGTGCCCGCCTGGGTGCCGAACAGGATGCGCGGCTGCTTGCCGCCCCGCACCGGGTGCGGGTGGGCGGCGACCAGCTCGCCCAGGAAGGCGTTCAGGCGGCCCGTCGGGACCCGGGTCTCCCAGCCCGCCAGGGCCGTCTCGATCGCCGGGACGAGCTTCTCCATGTGGCGGCCGGTGAGAGCCGAGACGTTCACCCGGGGCGCCCAGGCGACCTGGCCGAGCTCGGTCTCGATCTCCCGCTCCAGGTAGTAGCGGCGCTCCTCGTCGAGGGTGTCCCACTTGTTGTACGCCAGGACGAGCGCGCGGCCCGCCTCGACGGCCATGGTGACGATGCGCTGGTCCTGCACCGAGATGGACTCGGAGCCGTCGATCAGGACGACCGCCACCTCGGCCTTCTCGACGGCGGCGGCGGTGCGCAGCGAGGCGTAGTAGTCGGCGCCCTGCTGGAGGTGGACCCGCTTGCGGATGCCCGCCGTGTCGACGAACTTCCAGGTCTTGCCGCCGAGTTCGATGATCTCGTCGACCGGGTCACGGGTGGTGCCGGCGAGTTCGTTGACGACGACCCGCTCCTCGCCCGCGACCTTGTTCAGCAGCGAGGACTTGCCGACGTTGGGCCGGCCGATCAGGGCGATCCGGCGCGGACCGCCGAGGGCGGCGCCGAACCTCTGGGCCGGGGCCTCCGGCAGCGCCTCCAGGACCTTGTCCAGCATGTCGCCGGTGCCGCGGCCGTGCAGGGCGGAGACGGGGTGCGGCTCGCCGAGGCCCAGCGACCACAGGTAGGACGCGTCCGCCTCGCCGCTCGGGCCGTCCACCTTGTTGGCGCACAGCACGACCGGCTTGCCCGCCTTGCGCAGCAGGCGGACCACGGCCTCGTCGGTGTCGGTGGCGCCGACCTTGGCGTCCACCACGAAGACGACCGCGTCGGCCGCCTCGATGGCGTACTCGGCCTGGGCGGCGACGGAGGCGTCGATGCCGAGGACGTCCTGCTCCCAGCCGCCGGTGTCGACGACCTTGAAGCGGCGGCCCGCCCACTCGGCCTCGTAGGTGACGCGGTCGCGGGTGACGCCCGGCTTGTCCTCGACGACCGCCTCACGGCGGCCGATGATGCGGTTCACCAGGGTCGACTTGCCGACATTGGGGCGGCCGACGACGGCGAGCACCGGCAGCGGGCCGTGGCCCGCCTCCTCGATGGCGCCCTCGACGTCCTCGAGGTCGAAGCCCTCCTCCGCGGCGAGCTCCATGAACTCCGCGAACTCGGCATCGCCCAACGCCCCGTGATCGTGCTCGTGCGCAGCGTCGTGCGCGTCCGAGCCGCCGGGCTCGATGTGGTCGTTCATGAAGTCGGTACCTCGTTCATCGTGGTGATCGGTGGAACCCCCGTGGTGACGGAGGTCCACTACTCAAGTGTCGCTCAGCGGCCGGTGAGACGCCTGGCGTTCTCCAGGTGCGCGGTGAGCTGCTTCTGGATGCGCGCCGTGGCCTCGTCGAGCGCCTTGCGCGTACGTCTCCCGCTGCCGTCGCCCGCGTCGAACGGGTCGCCGAAGACGACGTCGACGCGGGAGCGCAGCGGGGGCAGTGCCTTCATCAACCGGCCGGGCCGGTCGGAACTTCCCAGGACGGCGACCGGCACGATCGGCGCACCGCTGCGCACCGCGAAGTACGCGAGCCCGGCGCGTATCGAGGCGAAGTCGCCCTCGCCGCGGGTGCCCTCGGGGAAGATGCCGAGGACGCCGCCCTGCTCCAGCACGCCCAGCGCCCGGGCGATGGCCGTGCGGTCGGTGGAGTTCCGGTCGACCTTCACCTGGCCGATGCCGGTCAGGAACGGGTCGAGGGGGCCGACGAACGCCTCCTTCTTGATCAGGAAGTGCGTCGGCCGGGGCGCCACGCCCATGACCATGGGGCCGTCGATGTTGTGCGAGTGGTTCACGGCGAAGATCACCGGGCCGGACGCGGGGACCCGCCAGGAGCCCAGCACGCGCGGCTTCCACAGCCCGTACATCAGGCCGACGCCGATGCGCCGCCCGACCTCGGCGCCCCGCGTCGAGGGAACGTCGGTCACTTCCCCGCCCGCTTCTCCTCGACGAGGGTGACGACACACTCGACGACCTGCTGCAGGGTCAGGTCGGTGGTGTCCACCTCGACGGCGTCGTCGGCCTTGGCGAGCGGGGAGGTCTTGCGGCTGGAGTCGGCCGCGTCCCGCTTGATCAGGGCCTCACGGGTGGTGCGCAGGTCGGCGCCCTTGAGCTCGCCGCTGCGACGGGCGGCGCGGGCCTCGGGGGAGGCGGTGAGGAAGATCTTCAGGTCGGCGTCGGGCAGCACCGTGGTGCCGATGTCGCGGCCCTCGACGACGATGCCGGTGACGGCGGAGGCGGCGATGGCGCGCTGCAGCTCCGTGATCCGGGCGCGCACCTCGGGCACCGCGCTGACCGCGCTGACCTTGGAGGTGACGTCCTGCTCA
This sequence comes from Streptomyces sp. NPDC014764, assembly GCF_043082785.1. Classification (NCBI taxonomy): domain Bacteria; kingdom Bacillati; phylum Actinomycetota; class Actinomycetes; order Kitasatosporales; family Streptomycetaceae; genus Streptomyces; species Streptomyces sp. NPDC014764. The sequence continues at coordinate 105,011 of NZ_JBIBXY010000016.1, forward strand.
CGAATCGGGCCGGAGACGTCCACGCCGTCGACGGTGATCGTCGGCTCCGTGGGGTCGGTGCCGGACAGGATGTCGGGCTTGGCTGCCGCGGCGGCGATCGCGGACGCGTCCGCTATGTCGATGCCGTTGGTCACCATCCACCAGGTGATCGCCCGGTACTGGGCGCCGGTGTCCAGGTAGCTCAGCCCGAGCTGCGCCGCCACGGCCTTCGACGTGCTCGACTTGCCCGTGCCGGAGGGACCGTCGATGGCGACGATCACGGGCTTGGCGGCGCCGTTTTCCACGGAGGAACACCTTCCTGGTGCGCTGGGGTGGGGTGTGCGGGGCGTGGAAACGCCCCGCACCAGATTACTGGCTCCCGGGAACCCCTCCGACATGCGGACGTGCTCCCCGCCCGCGGGGGCGGGCGGGGAGACGGGGGTCACTGCCGGATCGCCCAGCCCCGCTCCCGCAGCGCGGCCGTGAGGACCGGGGCGGCCTTGGGCTCGACCATGAGCTGGATGAGGCCGGCCTGCTGTCCGGTGGCGTGCTCGATGCGGACGTCCTCGATGTTGACCCCGGCGCGCTCGGCGTCGGCGAAGATGCGGGCGAGCTGGCCCGGCTGGTCGTCGATGAGCACGGCGACGGTGTCGTAGACGCGCGGGGCGGAGCCGTGCTTGCCGGGGACGCGGACCTGGCCGGCGTTGCCGCGGCGCAGCATGTCCTCGATGCCGGTGGCGCCCTCGTGGCGCTTGTGCTCGTCGGAGGACTCCAGGGCGCGCAGGGCGCGGACGGTCTCCTCCAGGTCGGCGGCGACGTCGGTGAGCAGGTCGGCGACGGGTCCGGGGTTGGCGGAGAGGATGTCGATCCACATCCGCGGGTCGGAGGCGGCGATGCGGGTCACGTCCCGGATGCCCTGCCCGCACAGCCGTACGGCGGCCTCGTCGGCGTGCTCCAGGCGGGCGGCGACCATGCTGGAGACCAGGTGCGGCATGTGGGAGACGAGGGCCACGGCGCGGTCGTGGGCGTCGGCGTCCATGACGACCGGCACGGCACGGCAGTGCGACACCAGTTCCAGGGCGAGGTTGAGGACCTCGGTGTCGGTGTCACGGGTGGGGGTGAGCACCCAGGGGCGGCCCTCGAAGAGGTCGCCGGTGGCGGCCAGCGGGCCGGACTTCTCCCGCCCGGACATGGGGTGGGTGCCGATGTAGGGGGTGAGGTCGAGTCCGCGCGCCAGGAGTTCGCGGCGGGGGCCGCCCTTGACGCTGGCGACGTCGATGTAGCCGCGGGCGACGCCGCGCCGCATCGCGTCGGCGAGCACGTCGGCGACGTGCGCGGGCGGGGCGGCGACGACGGCGAGGTCCACGGGCCCGTCGGGCGTCTCGTCGGTGCCGGCGCCGAGGGCGGCGGCGGTGCGGGCCTGCTCGGGGTCGTGGTCGGCGAGGTGGACGGCGACGCCCCGCTGGGACAGGGCGAGTGCGGCGGACGTGCCGATCAGTCCGGTGCCGATGACGAGGGCGGTTCTCACTGGGCGATGTCCTTGCGGAGGGCGGCCGCGGCGCCGAGGTAGACGTGGTTGATGTCGGCGCGGGGCCGGTCGGACTCGATGTGGGCGAGGATGCGGACGACGCGGGGCATGGCACCCTCGATGTCGAGTTCCTGCGCACAGATGAGGGGCACGTCGACGATGCCCAGCTTGCGGGCGGCGGCGGCCGGGAAGTCGCAGTGCAGGTCGGGCGTGGCCGTGAACCAGATGCTGATCAGGTCGTCCGTGTGCAGTCCGTTGCGCTCCAGCACCGCGGTGAGCAGGGCTCCCACCTGCTCCTCCATGTGTCCGGCCTCGTCCCGATCCAACTGGACGGCCCCCCGGACCGCGCGTACCGCCACGACGATGCTCCTCGCTCACGTGCGTAAAGGCTGTTCGGTCGTCCAGCGTAGTCAGCCGCGGGCCGGACCGGCGCCGGACGCCCGTCCGCTGAGACGGCCGGTATGCGCCCAGGGTGACGTTTCGCCGGTATTGCTTCCTCTGTGCCGTTATCGGTGTCAGGATGCGGCGACGGCGATCCAGGGAGTGACGAGATGACCACACGGGCGACGCGGCGCACCGTCCTGCTCGTACCGGGAGCGGTGGCGCTGACCGTGGGCTGCGGTTCGGAGGACGGCGGGACCGGCACGCCCTCGGACACGGCGGAAGGGGCGGGATCGCCCGGGCAGGAGCTGCTGCCGGTCGCGGACGTCCCGGTGGGCGGGGGCAGGATCCTCGGGGCGGAGGAGATCGTGGTCACCCAGCCCGAGGAGGGCGAGTTCAAAGCGTTCTCGGCGATCTGCACGCACCAGAGGTGCCTGGTCTCCGAGGTCGCGGACGGCACGATCAACTGCCCCTGCCACGGCAGCCGCTTCCGTATCGCCGACGGCTCGGTGGAGCGGGGTCCGGCGACCCGGCCGCTGCCCGAGGAGCGGATCACGGTGGACGGAAATACGGTTCGCCGGGCGTGATCGGCCGCGTACGCTCCCGGGCATGCGCCCCGAGAGCCTGGTGACGGACCACACGATCTACGCCTGCGTCATGGGCTCGCGCGCCTTCGGTCTGGCCACGGAGGACAGCGACACCGACCGCCGGGGCGTGTTCCTGGCGCCAACTCCCCTGTTCTGGCGTTTCGAGAAGCCGCCGACGCACGTGGAGGGGCCGGCGGAGGAGCAGTTCAGCTGGGAGCTGGAGCGCTTCTGCGAGCTGGCGCTGCGCGGCAACCCCAACGTCCTGGAGTGCCTGCACTCCCCGCTGGTGGAGGACGCCGACGCCACCGGCCGCGAGCTGCTGGCGCTGAGCGACGCGTTCCTCTCCCGCAAGGTGCACGAGACGTTCGTCCGGTACGCCCACGGCCAACGCCGCAAGCTGGACGCCGACGTCCGCGCCCACGGCGCCCCGCGCTGGAAGCACGCCATGCACCTGCTCCGCCTCCTGACGAGCGCCTGCGACCTGCTGCACACGGGCGTCCTCACGGTCGACGTGGGCGACCGGCGCGAGGAGCTGCTGGAGGTGAAGCGCGGCGAGGTGCCGTGGGCCGAGGTGGAGACCCGCATGAACCGCCTGACCGCCGAGGCCGAGGAGGCGGCGGCGCACAGCCCGCTCCCGGAGGAGCCGGACCGGCGGCGGGTGGAGGACTTCCTCGTCCGCACCCGCCGCGCCTCGGCCCTCCGGGCGGCGTGACCGGCTACGGGCGGGCGTCCCAGAGCGAGCCGAGGGCCAGCAGTTCGTCGCGGTACTCGATGCGGTCGGCCCAGTCGGCGGGCCAGGCGTCCGCGCCCAGGCAGGCGCCCGCGAAGGCGCCTGCGAGGCAGGCGATGGAGTCGGAGTCGCCGGAGGTGCAGGCGGCGCGGCGCAGGGCCGTCACCGGCTCGTCGACGAAGAGGAGGAAGCAGAGCAGGCCGGTCGCCAGGGCCTCCTCGGCGATCCAGCCCTCGCCGGTGGCCCTGCACGGGTCGGTCTCCGGCGAGGCGGTCCGTACGGCCTCCTGGAGGCGGCCCAGGATCTCCAGGCACTCGTCCCAGCCGCGCGCGATGAACTGTTCGGGGGAGGCGTCCCCGGCGCGGGTCCACAGGTCGCCGAGCCAGAAGGCGTGGTAGCGGGTGCGGTTCTCGTACGCGTAGGAGCGGAGCAGGCCGATCAGGCCGGTCGGTTCGGCGCCCTCGGCGAGCAGCCGTACGGCGTGTGCGGTGAGGTCGGAGGCGGCCAGCGCGGTGGGGTGCCCGTGGGTGAGGGCGGACTGCAACTGGGCGGCGCCGGCGCGCTGCTCGTCGGTGAGGCCGGGAGCCAGGCCGAGGGGGGCGACGCGCATGTTGGCCCCGCAGCCCTTGGAGTGGATCTGGCTGGCGTCCTGCCAGGGCCGGTCGTCGCGGGACAGCAGGTGGCAGGCGCGCAGGCAGGTGTTGCCGGGGGCGCGGTTGTTCTCCGGGGAGCGCCACCACTCCACGAACTCCTCGCGCACCGGCCGTTCCAGGCGCTTCGGGCCGAGTGTCCCGCGGACCATGGCGGTGCGCAGACCGCGTCCGAGGGCGAGGGTCATCTGCGTGTCGTCGGTGACGATCGCCGGCTTCGGCAGCTCCAGGGAACGCCAGTCCCCGTACGTGGCGAGGATCGAGGGAACGTCCTTGAACTCGGTGGGGAAGCCCAGTGCGTCCCCGAGGGCGAGTCCGGTGAGCGCTCCGGTCGCGGCGCGCTTGGTGACGGCGGTCGTGGTCATGCGGGACGTCCTTCCGGGGTGGGCCGGAGCAGCGGCGGGTGGAGGGCGGCGGCGGAGCCCGCGCGGTACAGCGCGGCGGGCTTGCCCCGGCCGCCGGTGAGGCGCGCTGCGCCGGGGACGGCTTCGACGAAGCCGGGGGTGGCGAGGACCTTGCGCCGGAAGTTGGGGCGGTCCAGGACCGTGCCCCAGACGGTCTCGTAGACCTGCTGGAGCTCGCCGAGGGTGAACTCCGGCGGGCAGAAGGCGGTGGCGAGGCCGGTGTACTCGAGCTTGGCGCCGATCCGGTCCCGCGCCTCGGCGAGGATCCGGTCGTGGTCGAAGGCGAGGTCCCGCGCCGCCTCGTACGGGGTCCAGCGGGCCTGGGCCGCGTCGCCGCCGCCGTGGGCCTCGGGGGCGTCGGGCAGCAGCGCGGCGAAGGCGACGGACACCACGCGCATGCGGGGGTCCCGGTCAGGCTCGCTGTAGGTGCGCAGCTGCTCCAGGTGCAGGCCGGTGACGTCGGTCAGGCCGGTCTCCTCGCCCAGTTCGCGCCGGGCGGCGCGCTCCGCGGACTCGTCGGGCCGCAGGAAGCCCCCGGGCAGCGCCCAGCGGCCGGCGTACGGCTCCTGGCCGCGTTCGACGAGCAGGACGTGCAGCGCGGCCTCGCGGATCGTGAACACGGCGAGGTCGACGGTCACGGCGAAGGGCTCGAAGGCGTGCTTGTCGTAGCCGTCCACGACGACCTCCACCCCCTTTAATAGTCGGTGTGACTATTAAAGGGGGTGGAGGTGCGGCCACACAAGCCCTTAGAGGTCGACCTCCTGCATCAGCATCCCGACCTCGGTGTTCGACAGCCGCCGCAGCCAGCCCGACTTCTGGTCGCCCAGGGTGATCGGACCGAAGCCCGTGCGCACCAGCTTGTCGACCGGGAAGCCGGCCTCCGCGAGCATGCGGCGCACGATGTGCTTGCGGCCCTCGTGCAGGGTCACCTCGACGAGGTAGTTCTTGCCGGTCTGCTCCACCACCCGGAAGTGGTCGGCGCGCGCGTACCCGTCCTCGAGCTGGATGCCGTCCTTGAGCCGCTTGCCGAGGTCGCGCGGGATCGGCCCGACGATGTGCGCGAGGTAGGTCTTCTTCACGCCGTACCGCGGGTGGGTCAGGCGGTGCGCCAGCTCGCCGTGGTTGGTGAGCAGGATGACGCCCTCGGTCTCGGTGTCGAGCCGGCCGACGTGGAAGAGCCGGGTCTCCCGGTTGGTGACGTAGTCGCCGAGGCACTGGCGGCCGTCCGGGTCCTCCATCGTGGACACGACCCCGGCGGGCTTGTTCAGCGAGAAGAACTGGTACGACTGCGTGGCCACGGTCAGACCGTCGACCTTGACCTCGTCCTTCTCCGGGTCGACGCGCTTGCCCTGCTCCAGCACGATCTCGCCGTTGACCTCGACGCGCGCCTGCTCGATCAGCTCCTCGCAGGCCCGCCGGGAGCCGTAGCCGGCCCGCGCGAGCACCTTCTGCAGCCGCTCGCCCTCCTGCTCGGCACCCGGGAAGGTCTTGGGCAGCTTGACGTCCTTCCTGCCCGCGTACCGCTCCCGGTTGCGCTCCTCGGCCCGCGCCTCGTACTCGCGGGACGTCGCCGGGACCGAGCGGCCCCGCTGCAGGGGCTTCTTCGGCCCGCCCTTGGCGCCGCCGCGCGCGCCGGGCCCACGGCCCGACTTGGGTCCCTCCTGGGAGGCGCCGGGGCCCACGTCGTAGCGCCGCTCCTCCGGGCGCGGCTTCTTCGGACGACCGCCCTGCCGGTCGTCACGGTTGTTGCCGGCGCCGCGGTGATTACCGCGGCCACCGCCGCTCCCGCCGCGGCCGCCGCTGTTGCCACCACGGCTCCCGCCGTTGTTTCCGCTGCTGTTCCTGCCGCTGCTGCTTCGCATCAAAGTTCCGTCTTGTCGTCTGCGTCCTCGGAATCCGGGGCGTCCGGATCGAACGACGGGACTCCTTCCAGTGTCTCGGCCTCGATCGCCTCCGCCTCCGGGAGGAAGGGCGCGAGCTCCGGGAGCTCGTCCAGACCGCGCAGGCCCATCCGCTCCAGGAAGTAGTTCGTCGTCGTGTACAGGATCGCACCTGTTTCGGGTTCCGTGCCCGCCTCCTCGATCAGACCCCGCTGGAGGAGGGTGCGCATCACGCCGTCGCAGTTGACTCCGCGCACCGCCGAGACCCTGCTGCGGCTGACCGGCTGCCGGTAGGCGACCACCGCGAGGGTCTCCAGGGCGGCCTGGGTGAGCCGGGCCTGCTGGCCGTCCAGGACGAAGCCCTCGACGGCCGCGGCGTACTCGGGGCGGGTGTAGTAACGCCAGCCGCCGGCGACCCGGCGCAGCTCGAAGCCGCGGCCCTGGACGGTGTACTCGTCGGCCAGCTCCCGCAGGGCGTCGGCGACCTGCCGCTTCGGCCGCTCCAGTATCTTCGCCAGGTGCTCCTCGGTCGCGGGCTCGTCCACGACCATCAGCACGGCCTCCAGGGCCGGCTTCAGGTCGAGCTCCGCGACGCCGCCGGTGTCCTCGCTCACGGTGTCTTCTCCTCCTGGGGCAGCTCGGGCGGCCGGTCGAACTCGTCCGTCACCGCCGCCGCAACGTCCTCGTCGCCGCCCGTCCAGCGCACGGTCAGCTCGCCCAGCGCGCTCTCCTGGTCGAGGGTCACGGCCTTCTCCCGGTACAGCTCCAGCAGGGCGAGGAAGCGGACCACGACGGTCAGGGTGTCCTCGGTGTCCTCGACCAGCGCCCGGAAGCTGGCCTCGCCCAGCTCCTTGAGCCGCGCGACGACGATCCCGGCCTGCTCCTGCACGCTGACCAGCGGCGCGTGGATGTGGTCGACGTACACCTGCGGCTTGGGCTTGGGCTGCATCGCCTTGACCGCCAGCTTGGCGAACCCCTCGGGCCCGATGCTGATGACCACGTCCGGCAGCAGCTCGGCGTGGTGCGGCTCCAACCCGACGGTACGGGGGAACCGGCGCGCCTCGTCGTCCAGCCTGCGGCTGAAGATGTCGGCGATCTGCTTGTACGCGCGGTACTGCAGCAGCCGCGCGAACAGCAGGTCGCGGGCCTCCAGCAGGGCGAGGTCGGCCTCGTCCTCCACCTCGGCGGCGGGCAGCAGCCGGGCCGCCTTGAGGTCGAGCAGGGTGGCGGCGACCACGAGGAACTCGGTCGTCTCGTCCAGGTCCCAGTCGGACCCCAGCGCCCTGATGTACGCCATGAACTCGTCGGTCACCTTGGACAGGGCGACCTCGGTGACGTCCAGCTTGTGCTTGGCGATCAGCTGCAGGAGCAGATCGAACGGCCCCTCGAAGTTGGCCAGCCGAACCTTGAACCGCCCGTCGTCGGGCTCACCCTCGAGGTCGGACGCCCCGTCCCCGGAGCCGCCGGCCCTCGCCTCACCGGCACCGCCGGACACACCGGCACCCGCCGGCACCCGCACGGCGGCGTCGGACGCCTGCGCGACGGACGGCGCGACACCGGCGCCGGACTCCCGCCGTGCACCGGGCGGTGCCGCCGACGCCGCGGCCACGTCTCCCACTCCTCCAGGGGCACCCTCTCCGACGGAAATCACGTCGGCAGCCGCAGACGGATGTGACGCACCCCCGCCCACAGACGCAGCCGCGCCACCAGACACAGCCGCGCCACCGGGGCGCTCAGCCGCCTCGCCTGGCGTCCGCCGGTCGTCGGTCGGCGCACCCGGCGGGACCGTCGGCGACGCGTCCGCGGACGCAGCCCGCTCGGGCTGCGTCCCCGACCCGTCCGGGGCGGCGGGTACCGCGTCCGCGGAGGCGGCCGGACCGCGGCCCAGGGGGCGGCGGCGAGGCGCGGGGGCGGCTGGGTCGTTCGAGGTCATGGCCCCCGCAGGCTACCGCTACCGTCCCCGCAGGCGTCGTACGAGGATGCTGGCGTCCCCCCGGCTCTCCAGGTCCGCGAGGACCACGGCGACCGCCTCGCGGACGATGCGCCCGCGGTCGACGGCGAGACCGTGCTCACCGCGCAGGACCAGACGCGCGTGCTCGAGGTCCATCAGTTCCTCGGCGGAGACGTACACGGTGATCTTCTCGTCGTGCCGCTCGCGGCCGCTGGGCCGCCGTGCCGCGGGCCGTCCCCGCTTGCGCGGGGGCGCGGCGGCCGCGCCGTCGCCGGCCGCCGCCGCGCGCCGTCCGGCGCCCGCGGCGCCCCGGCTGCGGGACTCGCCGGCCTCGGCGGGCTCCACGTCCGCCGCGGCGTGCTCCGCGCCCTGGCCGTCGCCGCCCTGCACGGGCACCGACTGCGGCGCGTCCTCGTGGGCGGCGGCCGCGGCCGCGTCACCCTCCCCCGCGGGAGCGGGGACCCGGGCGTCGCCGCCGCGCCTGGGGGTGGACGCCTGCAGCGCCATCCCCCCTGTCGTACGGAAGAGTTCGTCGGCCCCCGGCAGACTCACTCGGCGTGACACCGGGCGAGCACCTCCCTGGCGAGCTGGCGGTAAGCGGCGGCACCGACGGAGTTGGACGCGTACGTGGTGATCGGCTCGCCGGCGACCGTGGTCTCCGGGAAGCGGACCGTGCGTCCGATGACCGTGTGGTAGACGTGGTCGTCGAACGCCTCGACCACCCGCGCGAGCACCTCACGGCTGTGCACCGTGCGCGAGTCGTACATGGTGGCGAGGATGCCGTCGAGCTCCAGCTCCGGGTTGAGCCGCTCCTGGACCTTCTCGATGGTCTCGGTCAGCAGGGCCACGCCGCGCAGCGCGAAGAACTCGCACTCCAGCGGCACGATCACCTTGTGCGCCGCGGTGAGCGCGTTGACCGTGAGCAGGCCGAGCGAGGGCTGGCAGTCGATGACGATGTAGTCGTAGTCGTCCATCAGCGGCTTCAGCGCCCGCTGCAGCGTCGACTCGCGCGCGACCTCGCTCACCAGCTGGACCTCGGCCGCCGACAGGTCGATGTTGCTGGGCAGCAGGTCCATGTTGGGGACCGCGGTCTTCAGCAGCACCTCGTCGGCCGCCATGCCCCGCTCCATGAGCAGGTTGTAGACGGTGAGGTCGAGTTCCATCGGGTTGACGCCGAGTCCGACCGACAGCGCGCCCTGCGGGTCGAAGTCGACGAGCAGCACCCGGCGTCCGTACTCCGCGAGCGCGGCACCCAGGTTGATGGTCGACGTGGTCTTCCCGACGCCGCCCTTCTGGTTGCACATCGCGATGATCTTCGCGGGTCCGTGGTCGGTCAGGGGACCCGGGATCGGGAAGTACGGCAGCGGGCGACCGGTCGGACCGATGCGCTCACGGCGCTGGCGTGCCGCGTCGGGAGCGAGCGTGGCCGCGTACTCCGGATCGGGCTCGTACTCGGCGTCGGGGTCGTAGAAGTGCCCCTCGGGCAGTTCGTCGTAGTCGGCGAAATGGTTGTGGGGCGCGCCACTTCCGTCGCCGGCCATGGCGTTCACGTGATGGCCATCCATGCTCTGGTGTGCTGGGTGAGTCACTCCTGGAGTTGCGTGACTCTGGTGGGCTGCGAAGGTGCGCACAGCGACGGAGCCGACAGCAGCGAATCCCGCGGACCCCTGGCCCGGCGCAGGCATTCCTGGTTGACCACCCCCGGGAGTAAATGTCGACTCATTCACAAGTCGTCTTACCTCCTTGGTGACCAGGAAACTTCTAGACAGGTCAGCGTGGCACCATGCCGACGGTTGGCGACTCTATGGCGTGTCGGCCGTCCGCAGCAACACAATCCGCCGGACCCGGCACGATGTGTCGGTAATGAAACACCCCTCTGTCAAGGGCGTACAGCCGTCGCACGGCAGGATTCACGGGTGTACGAATCGGTAGAACAGTTACGTTCGAGGCGAGTTGTCCCCGAACCAGGACGTGACCATACACACATCCGGCCGGACCTTGGCACGCAAGGTCCGGCCTGGTGCGAGGCGTTGACGTCCGGTGTTGACGTATCGCCTTTGCGGGTCCGTGACTTGGTCGACTTAACGCCGTGCGCGGGTCAGCCGAGCAGCGAGGCGAGCTCCACGTGCTCGAGACCGTGCGCCTCGGCGACCTCGCGGTAAACGACCTTGCCGTCATGGGTGTTGAGACCCTTGGCGAGCGCCGGGTCGCGGCGCAGCGCCTCCACCCAGCCGCGGTTGGCGAGTTCGACGATGTACGGCAGCGTCGCGTTGGTGAGCGCGTACGTCGAGGTGTTGGGCACCGCGCCGGGCATGTTGGCGACGCAGTAGAAGACCGACTCGTGGACCTTGAAGGTCGGCTCGGCGTGCGTGGTCGGAAGGGAGTCCTCGAAGCAGCCGCCCTGGTCGATCGCGATGTCGACAAGGACACTTCCGGCCTTCATCCGGGAGACCAGCTCGTTGGTGACCAGCTTCGGCGCCTTGGCGCCGGGAACCAGCACGGCGCCGATCACGAGGTCGGCCTCCAGGCAGGCCTTCTCCAGCTCGAAGGCGTTGGAGACGACGGTCTGGATGCGCGTGCCGAAGACCTTGTCGGCCTCCTTGAGCTTGTTGATGTCCTTGTCGAGCAGGGTCACGTGGAAGCCCATGCCGATGGCGATCTGCGCGGCGTTCCAGCCGGAGACCCCGGCGCCGATGACGACCGCGCGGCCGGCCAGCACCCCGGGGACGCCACCGGGCAGCACGCCGCGGCCGCCGTGGGCGCGCATCAGGTGGTAGGCGCCGACCTGGGTGGAGAGGCGGCCCGCGACCTCGGACATCGGGGCGAGCAGCGGCAGCGCGCGGCTGGGCAGCTCGACGGTCTCGTAGGCGATGGCGGTGGTGCCGGACTCCAGCAGCGCGTCCGTGCACTCCTTGGAGGCGGCCAGGTGCAGGTAGGTGAAGAGCGTCTGGTCCTTGCGCAGTCGGTGGTACTCCTCCGCGACCGGCTCCTTGACCTTGAGCAGCAGGTCGGCGGCGGCCCAGACCTCGTCGGCGGTGTCCAGGATCTGACCGCCGGCGGCGATGTACTCGCCGTCCGGGATCGAGGAGCCGACACCGGCGCCGCGCTCGATGACGACCTGGTGGCCGTGGCGCACCAGCTCGTGCACGCCGGCGGGGGTGATGGCCACCCGGAACTCGTTGTTCTTGACCTCGCGGGGGATGCCGACCTTCACGTCGATCACGGTCCTTGGCTCAGACGGTACGGGGATATCACTACACATACCCGGGCACGCACGGGCACACCGGGAGAGACCGCAGGAGATGGTGCGGCAGAGCCAGTCTAATGAAGGTGTTCCCGCTGTCTAGCCTTCCATTGCATCAATCTTCAGCGGAAGCGGTACGGATTTCGCAGGCGTTAGCGCCGTGTTCCGGCTCGGAGTCGTCCTCGAGGGCCTCCTCGGCCAGCATGCGCCCGGCCGTACTCCGGTGCAGCGCGGCCGACGCGGGGTCGCCCAGACGCTCGTACGAGTCGGCCAGCCGCAGGTGCAGCGCGGCCTGCAGCCGGGTGTCCTCGGCCCGCCGCGCCCACTCCACGGCCTCACGGCAGGTGCGCAGCGACTCCTCCAGCCGCCCCGCGTACTCCTGCACCCGGCCCAGTTCGCTCAGCGCCCGCGCCTGCGCGGCCACGTCCCCGTCCCTGCGGTGCCCCGAGACGGCCGCGCGCCAGTTGCGCATCGCCTCGCCGTAACGGCCCGCGTAGGTGTGGGCGGCGCCGATGCGGCCGTAGAGCCGGGCGGCCTCGGGGCGCTCGTCGCGGGCGAGGCGCTCGGCGAGGGCGCGGCCGAACCAGTCCGCCGCCCGGTCGTAGTCCCCCAGCTCCAGGTGCGCGCCGCCTACGGATTCCATCGCGCGCCCGGTTGCGTAGGGGTCGTTCGCCTCGCGTCCGGCGTCGAGCGCGGCCCGGTAGCGCGCCAGCGCCTCCGTGGTGCGGCCGGTACGGGCGTCGAGATCGCCGAGGTTGAGCAGGGCGGCGGCCCGCTCGCGGGGCAGCCCGCGCCGCTCGGCGACGTCGAGGACGAGGTTGTGGATGTCGTAGAGGTCGCTCGCGGCGGCGCGGGTGCCGAAGTGGGCGACCATGGCCCGCACCAGCTGGGACATCAGCCGCCGGGCCAGGGTGTCCAGCTCCCCGTCGGCGACCGCGAGCCGGGCGGCGGCCAGCAGGGCGGGCCGCCGCAGGCGCAGCCAGTCGGCGGCGGCGCGGGGGGTGGGGAAGCGCAGGGGGCGAGGGAGCGCGAGGACCTTCTGCCGGGCCTCGGCGCTGTCGGTCTCGGTGATGGCGCGGCAGGACTGGAGCAGCCGTACGGTCCGCTCCAGCATGCGGGCGCGGGCGAGCTGGAGATCGGCCGGCCGCTCGTGGTCCTCCGCGAGCCGGAGCAGCTCACGGTGCAGACAGCCGGGGACCCGGTACTGCGGCAGCGAGGAGCCGACCGAGTGGAGCAGGCCGTGGGCGGCGAAGTCGTCGAGGGTGGTGTGGGCGGCCTCCACCGAGCAGCCGGTGAGCGCGGCGGCGGTGTGCGGGTCGACGAGTCCGGCGGGCGCGAGGGCGAGCAGGCGCAGGGTGCGGGCGGCGGTCTGCGGCAGCGCGTCGTGCACCAGCCGCAGCAGCCGGGCGGTCACGGGTTCGGCGCCGGGGTCCGTGTGGAGCTGTTTGGCCAGGTCGGCGACGGCGGCCTTGGGACGTGCGGCGAGCCAGCCGCCGGCCAGCACCAGCGCGGCGGGCTGGCCCTGGCACTGCTCGGCGAGACGTTCGGCGGCCCGGGGGTCGACGGTGATGCGCACCGAGCCGGTGAACCGCGACAGCAGTTCCACGCCGGACTTGGTGTCGAGGCCGCCGAGGGTGCAGGGGCGGACGTCGGCGATGCCGGTGAGCGGGCCGGACGACACGGCGACGGCGAGGCAGCCGGGGTTGTCCGGGAGCAGGGCGTCGACCTGCTCGGCGTCGGCGGCGTCGTCGAGCAGGAGCACCGCGCGGCGCTCGGCGAGGGCGGTGCGCAGCGCCTCGCCGAGCTGGTCCTCGGGGGCGCCGGCGGGGGCGGGCTCGCCGAGCGCGTCGAGCAGGTCCCGGGCGGCGCGGCCGACGGGTACGGGGGTGCCGTCGGGCTCGCTCAGCCGGGTGCGCAGGACGCCGTCGGGGTAGTCGGCGGCAACCTTGCGGACGAGTTCCTCGGCGAGTGCCGACCGGCCGGATCCGGGCCGTCCCGCGATGAGCAGGACGCGGGCGCGGGGGGCCTTGCGGCCGGAGAGGGTATCGAGCCCGGCGCGCTCGATGTCGGCGCGCAGTTCCTTCAACTCCCTGGTACGGCCCAGGAATCGACCTTCCGGGTGAGCCCCTTGGGGGAGCAGCACACCGTTCGGGTCCACCGCCTGATCCGTCACGGGCCACACTCCCGTCCCACCGCACGCGCAAGCCCGCCGGGTCTCCGTACGGGCGTTTTCCAGAGCCTAGTTCACGCTCTGCGACGTTCCGTGAGGAGCGCGGCGCGGTGGGCGAGACTCCCTCGATCGGATCAACAGATCGTAGGATTCACGCCCCGGATGCCGGCGTCAGAGGCCGTACGGCCTCACGCCTCGAACGGGCGGGCCGGCCACGGCGCCTCCGCCGGGCGCAGCGCGTCCAGGCCGTCGCCCGAGCGGGCGGCGACCAGGGACAGCACGCCCACCACCAGGCAGTTGTTGTGCAGGTCACCGGCGAGCACGCCGCGCACCAGCTCGTCGACGGGGACCCGGGCCAGCTCCATGTCGGCCTCCTCGTCCTCCACGGCGAACCGGTCGCCCTCGGCCTCGGACAGGCCCCGGGCCAGGAAGATCCGCACGGCCTCGTCGCAGCCGCCGGGCGTGGTGTAGACGTCGGCCAGCACCCTCCAGTCCTCCGCCTTGACGTGGGCCTCCTCGTACAGCTCGCGCCTGGCGGCGTGCAGCGGGTTCTCGCCGGGCACGTCGAGCAAACCGGCCGGGATCTCCCACAGCTTCTGGCGCACCGGGTGCCGGTACTGGCGCAGCACCACGGCCCGGTCCGCGTCGTCGAGGGCGAGGACGGCCACGGACCCCGGGTGGACCTGGTAGTCGCGGTGGACCACGGCGCCCCCTGGCATGACGACCTCGTCGGTGCGCATGGAGGTCTTCTTGCCGACGAAGGGGGTCTGCGTCCCGCGGATCTCCCACTCCTCCGGGGTGTCCTTGATCGTCATGCCTGTCCTTCCGAACCGAAGCGGTGGTACCCGGCCCGCCCGCGAAAAGGCGGCCGGGGCGCGAACCGTCGAAGGTTCGCACCCCGGCAACCGTACAACTGGGTGTGCTACTGCGAGATCTTCCGCTCGACCGCGGCCTTCACCAGCCCGGCGAAGAGCGGGTGCGGGCGGGTCGGACGGGACCGGAGCTCCGGGTGCGCCTGGGTGGCGACCAGGTAGGGGTGCACGTCACGCGGGTACTCGACGTACTCGACGAGCTTGCCGTCGGGCGAGGTGCCGGAGAAGACCAGGCCGGCCTTCTTCTCCAGCTCCGCGCGGTAGGTGTTGTTCACCTCGTAGCGGTGCCGGTGGCGCTCCTCGACGTACTCCTTGCCGTCGTGGACCTCGCGGACGATGGACCCCTCGGCCAGCTTGGCCGGGTACATGCCGAGCCGCATGGTGCCGCCCATGTCGCCCTCGCCGGCGACGATGTCGAGCTGCTCCGCCATGGTGGAGATCACCGGGTGGGCGGTGGCCGGGTCGAACTCGGTGGAGTTGGCGTCGGAGATGTCCGCCAGGTTCCGAGCGGCCTCGATCACGATGCACTGCAGGCCCAGGCAGAGGCCCAGCAGCGGGATCTTGTTCTCGCGGGCGTACTTGATGGCGCCGACCTTGCCGAGCACACCACGGTCGCCGAAGCCGCCGGGGATGCAGATGCCGTCGACGTCGCCGAGCTGCGCCTGGGCGCCCGCCGGGGTCTTGCAGTCGTCGGAGGTGACCCACTTGATCTTGACGCGGGCCTTGTTGGCGAAGCCGCCGGCGCGCAGCGCCTCGGTGACCGACAGGTAGGCGTCCGGCAGGTCGATGTACTTGCCGACCAGGGCAAGGGTGATCTCGTGGTCGGGGTTGTGCACCCGGTCCAGCAGGTCGTCCCAGGTGGTCCAGTCGACGTCGCGGAACGGCAGGTCCAGCTTGCGGACCACGTAGGCGTCCAGGCCCTCGCCGTGCACGGTCTTCGGGATGTCGTAGATCGAGCGGGCGTCGGGGCAGGCGACGACGGCGGCCTCGTCGACGTCGCACATCAGCGAGATCTTCCGCTTGATGGCGGTGGGGACCTCGCGGTCGCAGCGCAGCACGATCGCGTCGGGCTGGATGCCGATGTTGCGCAGCGCCGCCACCGAGTGCTGGGTCGGCTTGGTCTTCAGCTCACCGGAGGGGCCGATGTAGGGAAGGAGAGAGATGTGGACCACGAACACGTTGTCGCGGCCGACCTCGTGCCGCACCTGGCGGACCGTCTCCAGGAACGGCAGCGACTCGATGTCGCCGACCGTGCCGCCGACCTCCGTGATCACGACGTCGACCTCGTCGGTCGCCATGCGCCGGATGCGGTGCTTGATCTCGTTGGTGATGTGCGGGATGACCTGCACGGTGTCGCCCAGGTACTCGCCGCGCCGCTCCTTGGCGATCACCGTGGAGTAGACCTGGCCGGTGGTGACGTTCGCGGAGCCGTCGAGGTCGCGGTCGAGGAAGCGCTCGTAGTGGCCGATGTCCAGGTCGGTCTCGGCGCCGTCGTTCGTGACGAACACCTCACCGTGCTGGAAGGGGTTCATCGTGCCCGGGTCGACGTTGAGGTACGGGTCGAGCTTCTGCATCACGACGCGCAGGCCGCGGGCCTTGAGCAGCATGCCGAGGCTGGAGGCGGTCAGGCCCTTGCCGAGGGAGGAGGCGACACCCCCGGTGACGAAGATGTGCTTGGTCGTCGAAGCTGTGCTGTTTCGAAAAGCAGCGGGCGGCATGGCCAAGAGGGGGCTCCCGTGGTCGCGGTCTGTGGGTGCGGTTCCGGGGTTTCTCGCCCACCGGTCCACGGGCTACCAGCGTATCAGCGCCGCGGGGGAACGGCTGACGGCCACGCTCCGCTCACGCGGGACCACGGAGCATGTACCGCACACACGACCCTCACCCGGGGCTCACTCGTTCGGCGGAGCCGGGTTGCCGCGAGCGGCACACAGATCATCTACGTGCGTCGTATCCTGCTCGGACACTCGCTGCCGAGCCCGGCCGGCCGAACGGCACCACCCCCGCCCGTAAGTTCCGGAACAACGTGAGCTCGTCAGTTCGTTGAGCAAGGATTGGCGTTTTGCACGTAGGGCCGAGCGACTGCTTTGCTTCACAGCTCAACGACGCATTGCAATACCCCCCTTGACCGCACTAGCGACAGCCCCTCGCGGGGTGACGTGGCCGTTCGACTGGAGATGCACGTGGCCGGGCGCATCGAAGACTACGCACTCATCGGAGACATGCAGACCGCAGCGCTGGTCTGCCGGGACGGCACGGTCGACTGGCTGTGCCTGCCGCGCTTCGACTCGCACTCCATCTTCGCCGGGCTGCTGGGGACCGAGGAACACGGCTTCTGGCGGCTGGGTCCCGTGCACGCCGAGGACGCGGAGCCGCCCGCGGCGACCCGGCGGAGCTACCGCGGCGACTCACTGATCCTGGAATCCGAGTGGGACACCCCTCGCGGCACGGTCCGCGTGACGGATTTCATGCCCCCACGCGACGGCGCCCCCCAGGTGATCCGCATCGTGGAGGGCGTGTCGGGCCGGGTCCCCATGCGCTCGACGCTGCGCATGCGCTTCTCCTACGGCCGGGTGGTGCCGTGGGTGCACCGGCACGAGGGCCGTACCGTCGCCGTGGCCGGACCGGACTCCGTGTGGTTCGACACCACCGCCGAGACCTACGGCGAGGAACTGACCACGTACTCGGACTTCACCGTGGCGCCCGGCGAGCGGGTGGCGTTCACCATCTCCTGGGAGCCCTCGCACAAGCAGCCCCCGGCACTGCCCGAGCCCGAGCAGTCCCTGGAGGCAACCGAGGACTTCTGGCGCGAGTGGGTCGAGCACTGCACGTACCACGGCCCCTACCGCGAGGCCGTGATCCGCTCCCTGATCACGCTGAAGGCCCTCACCTACGCCCCGACCGGCGGCATCGTCGCCGCGCCCACCACCTCCCTGCCGGAGGACATCGGCGGCGTCCGCAACTGGGACTACCGCTACACGTGGCTCCGTGACGCGGCGATCACCCTGTCCTCGCTGCTGCGCACCGGCTACCGCGAGGAGGCCCGCGCCTGGCGCGAGTGGCTGCTGCGCGCGGTCGCGGGCGACCCGGAGAACCTGCAGATCATGTACGGCATCGCCGGCGAGCGCGAACTCGGCGAGGCCGAGCTGGACTGGCTGCCCGGCTATGAGAACTCCGCCCCGGTCCGGGTCGGCAACGGTGCGGCCCACCAGCTCCAGCTCGACGTGTACGGCGAGGTCACCGAGGCCCTGCACCTGGCCCACATGACCGGTCTCGCCCGCAACGACTACGCCTCGCTGCTCCAGCTGAAGCTGATCCGCTACCTGGAGAAGCACTGGCAGGAGCCGGACGAGGGCATCTGGGAGGTGCGCGGCCCGCGCCGCCACTTCGTGCACTCCAAGGTGATGGCCTGGGTGGCCGTGGACCGCACGATCAAGCTGATCGAATCCGGCGACGCCGACGGCCCGCTCGAGGAGTGGAAGCAGCTCCGCGACGACATCCACCGCGACGTGTGCGAGAAGGGCTACGACAAGGAGCGCAACACCTTCACCCAGTCCTACGGCTCCAAGGAGCTGGACGCGGCCCTGCTGCTGATCCCCCAGGTGGGCTTCCTGCCGCCGGACGACAAGAGGGTGATCGGCACCGTCGAGGCGATCCAGCGGGAGCTGTCCACCTCCGACGGGTTCATCCTGCGCTACCCGACCGAGGGGGCGGACGAGGGCGTCGACGGCCTGCCCGGCGACGAGGGCGCGTTCCTCGCCTGCTCGTTCTGGATGGCCGACGACCTGGCCATGATCGGCCGCGTGGACGAGGCGCGGAAGCTGTTCGAGAAGCTGCTGTCGCTGCGCAACGACCTCGGCCTGCTGGCGGAGGAGTGGGATCCGCTGAACCAGCGCCAGGTGGGCAACTTCCCGCAGGCGTTCAGCCACGTCCCGCTCATCGACACGGCCCTGCGTCTGACGGCGTCGGGGGCGTACGGCGGCTGACGGAACCGTCGCGCCCCGCCTTCCCGGCCGGCCCGGGAGGCGGGGCGCGGGCGTGTTCACGCAGGCCGGACGTGTGACGGGGCCACGGCCCCGGGTACCGTCCGCTGCATGAGCACCGCCGGCACTCCCCCGCCCACAGGCATCACCGTGCAGCGCGCCCTGGAGCTGCCCGGGCTGCGCAGCGGACTCCCCGAGGTCGTCGCCTGCCCCGACCGGCTGGGGCGCACGGTGCGCTGGGTGCACGCGGGTGAGGTGCCCAACATCGCCTCCCTGCTCAAGGGCGGCGAACTGCTGCTGACCACCGGCTACGGGCTGGGTACGCGCCCGGCCGACCAGCGGGCGTTCGTGCGCACGCTGGCCGAGCGGGGCATCGCGGCCCTGGTGGTCGAGCTCGGCCCGCGCTTCAGCCGGCTGCCCGCCGCCCTGGTGGACGCTGCCCGCTCCGCCGGGCTGCCGCTGGTGCAGCTGCACCGTGAGGTGCCGTTCGTCACGGTCACCGAGGAGATCCACACCGAGATCGTCAACGGGCACTACGCGCTGCTCCAGCGCGCGGAGGAGGTGCACCGGCGCTGCACCGAGGCGCTGCTCGGCGGCGAGGGCGTGCCGCAGGTGCTGGAGATCCTCGCCGGGTTCACCGGCAACCCCGTGTTCCTGGAGACCACCGACGGCCGGCTGCTGTACGCGGCAGGCGAGGGCCCCGAGCGCGCGGACCCGCTTCAGGTGTGGGAAGGGCTGCGGGACCGGCAGCGCGACGATCCGCCGGCCGGCACGGTCCTCGTGGACGTGCCCGGCGGGGGCCCCGGCAGCGGCGGCGTCCGGGCGCGGCTGGTGCTGCTGCCGGTGCGCAGCGCGCCCGAGCCGGTGCACCGCATGGCGGCCGAGCGGGCGGCGGGCATCCTCGCCCTGGTGCTGATGCAGGCCCGCCAGGAGGAGGAACTGGCGGCGCGCGGCCGTGGCGACTTCCTCACCGATCTCGCCGAGGGGCGGATCGGCGCCGGGGACGCGCCCGCCCAGGCCCGCGTGCTGGGCTTCAAGCCGGGCCGGGGGCCGCTGCTGCCGGTGGTCATGCGGCTGGGCGACACGCTGTCGCCGCAGGGCGGTGGCTGGGCGGTGCTGGCCCGGGCGGTGGGCGAGGAGCTGTCGTCGCTCGGTGTGCCGGTGCTGCTGGGTGTGCGGCCGGTCGAGGGGCGGGTGCCGCTGCTGCTCGCGCTGCGCGCGGAGTCGGAGCGGCCGTCCGTCGCGGACCGGGTGGCGGCCGCGCTGCGCGCCGGGGTGGAGCGCGCGGGCATGCTGCGTCCTGGCGGGCGGCCGCCAGTGGTGGTGGTCGGTCCGGCCGGCGACTGGGCGGCGGTGCCGACGGCGCTGCGGCACGCGGTGGAGACGGCGACGGCGGCGCAGGGACTGCCGGAGCGGCCCTGGTACGACGCCCGGCGGCTGGACATCGACCTGCTGCTGTGGCGGCTGCGCGACCATCCGGACCTGGCGGACTTCGTGCGGCGGGCGATCGGCCCGGTGCTGGACCACGACCGGCGCTCGCGACCCGTGCTGCTGCCGACTCTGGAGACGTATCTGGCGCACGCCGGACGCAAGGCGGAGACCGCGCGGGAGCTGCACCTGAACCGGCAGACGCTGTACAACCGGCTCGCCCGCATCGGGGAGCTGCTGGGCGCCGACCTCGACGACCCGCAGACCGTGCTCACGTTGAGCCTGGCGCTGCGGGCGCGGCGGCACGTGCCGTGAGCGCGCCCGCGGACAGCGCCTGCGGACGGTGGTGTCAGGCCAGCGGCCGGGGCTGGGTCAGCTCGTCGTAGACGCTGAGCACCTGGGCGACCGTCTGGTCCTCGGTCGGCCACGTCGCCGCCTGCCGTACGCCCCGCCGTACGAGTGCCCCTCGGTGCTCCGGGTCCGCCAGGAGCCGGAGCACGGCGTCGGCGAGCGCCCGCGCGTTGCCCTGCGGCACGAGTTCGGCCGCGTCGCCGACGAGTTCGGGGACGGAGCCAACCCGGGTCGCGACGAGCGGCACGCGCGCGTGCAGCGCCTCCTGCGCGAACGTCGACCGCGCCTCCTCCCTGCGGCTGGGCAGGACGGCAACGTCGGCCGCGGCGATCAGGTCGGAGGCGTCCTCCCGGCGGCCCAGCAGCCGTACCGGCAGGTCCCGCGCCTCGACGGCGCGCCGCAGTTCGGCGTCCAGCGGGCCCTCTCCGGCGATCACCACGAGCGGCGCCGGGTCGAGGCGCTGCCAGGCGTGCGCGGCGTCCACCAGGACGTCGAGGCCGCGATGCCGTTCCAGGGAGCCGACGGCGACGATCAAAGGGCGGTCCACGGCGCCGAGTTCCGCCCGCACCTTGGGGGTGCGCCGCTCGGCCTCCTCGGACGCCGGCCCGCTGCGGGGCCCGGGCAGGGAGACCGCGGCGAGCCGGGCGTCCCGCGCCCCGCTGCGGCGGGCCCGGTCCACCAGCGCGGAGGTCGTGCCCAGCACCACACCGGCCGCGCGGACGACCCGCCGTTCCAGCACGCGCAGGAAGTGGGCGCGGGGGCCTTCGGCGTACGCCCGGTCGTGCCAGGTGACGACGAAGGGGGTGCTGCGTCCGCCGAGCGCCAGGGACGTGCGGAACGAGGCGTGCAGGCCGTGCGCGTGCACCAGGCCGGCGCCCGAGCAGGCGGCACGCAACGCGGCCACCGACCCCGGGTCGCTGCTGCGGGGCACATGGACGTGGTCCGCGCCGACGCCGGTGAAGCCGTAGGCGCGCTCCGCCTCTTCGGGGGCGCACACCGTGACCCGCACGCCCCGTGCCACGAGCCCGGCGGCCAGCGAGCGGACGTGCGCGCCGCTGGCGGCGTTGCCGCCGCCCAGCACCTGCACGGTGCGCAACGGCGACTGGCCGTGCGGTGCGTGGCTGCTCACGGGGGTCACGTGGCCGGGCTCCTGGTTCGGGTCGGACGGTCGCGACGAACGTACCGAAGGATCCCGCGGAGGGGTGGTCCGCGCGGCGTCCTCCGCGTACACCGTCAAGCATGCCAGCACGCACGGCAGTTCCGTGAAAACGCGCGGGCGTACGCCGGGGTCCACGCCGGACGGCACATCACCCGTAAGGATGACAGAAGGTCACCGTCCGGCACGGTTCAGGCGTCCGCCCGCGCCGCCGCCAGCAACTCCTCCGCGTGCGCCCGCGCCGTCTCGGAGTCCTCCTGGCCGGCCAGCATCCGCGACAGCTCCCGCACACGGTCCTCGCCTTCCAGCACCTTCACGCCGGACCGGGTGACCGAGCCGTCGTCGGTCTTCTCCACCAGAAGCTGCCGGTCGGCGAACGCGGCCACCTGCGGGAGGTGCGTGACGACGACGACCTGCGCCTTCTTCGCCAGCCGGGCGAGACGCCGTCCGATCTCCACCGCCGCCTTGCCGCCGACGCCGGCGTCCACCTCGTCGAAGAGATACGTCGGCACCGGGTCGGTCCCGGCGAAGACGACCTCCACGGCCAGCATCACGCGCGACAGCTCACCGCCCGAGGCGCCCTTGGCGATCGGCCGGGGCGGCGCCCCGGGGTGCGGGGCGAGCAGCAGCTCGACCTCGTCCACACCCGAGGGCCCGTACGCCACCGTGCGCCCGTCCACCTCGACCCCGTCGGGGTCCTCGGTCTGCCGGATGTCGAAGGACACGCGCGCGTGCGGCATGGCGAGCGACGCCAGCTCCTCCGTCACGGCCGCCGCGAACCGCTCCGCCGCCTCCGTCCGCGCCTCCGACAACTCCTGGGCGAGCGCGCCCAGTTCGGAGCGGAGCGCGTCACGCTCGGCGGTCAGCTCGCCGATCCGCTCGTCGTCGCCCTCCAGTTCGGTGAGGCGCGCGGCGCTGTTCTCCGCCCAGGCCAGCACCTCGGCGACGTTCTCCCCGTACTTGCGGGTCAGCGCGGTCAGCGCCGCCCGGCGCTCCTCGACCGCCGCGAGCCGCAGCGGGTCCGCGTCCAGGTCGTCGGCGTAACCGGCCAGCTCGCCCGCGACGTCGCGCAGCAGGATGCCGATCTCGCCGATGCGGTCGGTCAGCGCGGCCAGCGCCGGGTCGTGCGCCCGTACGGCCTCCAGCGCCCGCTGGGCGCCCGCGACGAGCGTCCCGGCGTCCACGCCCTCCGGGTCCTCCGGGTTGCCTGCCAGCGCGGCGTGCGCGACGGCGGCGGCCGACGCGAGCGCCTCGGCGTGCCCGAGCCGCTCGGCCTCCTCGGCCAGCTCCGTGTCCTCCCCGGCGCGCGGCTCGACGGCGGCGATCTCCTCCAGCCCGAAGCGCAGCATGTCGGCCTCCTGGGCCCGCTCCCGCGCACGGGTGGTGATCTCCTCCAGCTCCACGGAGATCGCCCGCAGCCGCTTGTACGCCTCCGCGTACTTGCCGAGCGGCACGGCGACCGCGTACCCGGCGTACCGGTCGAGCGCCTGGCGCTGCCTGGACAGCTTCAGCAGGCCCTGCTGGTCGCTCTGCCCGTGCACGGCCACGAGGTCGTCGGCGAGCTCCGCGAGCAGCCCCACGGGCACGCTGCGCCCGCCCAGGTGCGCCCGCGACCGGCCCTCGGCCGAGACGGTACGGCTGACCAGCAGCGTCCCCTCGTCGAGCTCGGCCCCGGCCTCCTCGGCGCGCACGACGGCCGGCGAGCCCTCGGGCACGGCGATCCGCCCCTCGACCACGGCGTTGCGCGCGCCGATCCGCACCAGGGCCGCATCCGCCCGCCCGCCCAGCAGCAGGCCCAGGCTGGTGACCACCATGGTCTTGCCCGCACCCGTCTCACCGGTGACGGCGGTGAAGCCGGGCGACAGCTCCACCACAGCGTCGTCGATGACACCGAGCGACCGTATCCGCATCTCCTCTAGCACGGACACGACCATACGAGGTCCGTGCGGCGGAGTGCGACCGCCCCGCCTTTGTCACCCACGGGAGTGGACACACTCCGAGGGGCGCGGGGAACTGCGCGACAAGCCACGAACGACCCGCAGCCGCCCGCGTCGGGCAACCGCCGCATCGCGTCCGCTAGTGCGGCGCCCCGCGCCACCCCGACACCGGCAAGGCGAACTTCGCGACCAGCCGGTCCGTGAACGAAGCGTGATGCAGGCGAGCCAGCCGGACCGGCACAGCCCCCCTCCGCACCTCCACCCGCGCCCCCGCAGGCAGCTCGACGGTCCGCCGCCCGTCACACCACAGCACCCCCGGCGGCACGTGCGGCAGCACCTCCACCGCCAGCACCGAGTTCGGCGACGTCACCAACGGCTTGGCGAACAGCGCGTGCGCGCTGATCGGCACCATCAGCAGTGCCTCGACCTCGGGCCACACCACGGGCCCGCCGGCGGAGAACGCGTACGCGGTGGACCCGGTCGGGGTCGCGCACACGATGCCGTCGCAGCCGAACCCGGTCACCGGCCTGCCGTCGATCTCCAGGACGACCTCCAGCATCCGCTCCGCGGACACCTTCTGCACGGCCGCCTCGTTCAGCGCCCAGTCGGTGTGCACGATGTCGCCGTTGCGGTGCACCACGACGTCGACGGTCATCCGTTCCTCGACCTCGTACGCCCGGCTCACCACCCGGTCGACGACCTTCTCCAGGTCGTCCCGCTCGGCCTCGGCGAGGAAGCCGACGCTGCCGAGGTTGACGCCGAGCATCGGCACCCCGGAGGCGCGGGCGAACTCGGCGCCGCGCAGCAGCGTGCCGTCACCGCCGAGGACGATCAGCAGCTCGCAGTCGTCCAGGCACTGCGGGGTGGCTTCCTTGACCGTCCCCACGTCGTCCGGGAGCGGCAGGTCGCGGGCCTCCTCCTCCAGCACCCGCACGCCGATCCCCGAGCGCAGCAGGCCCTTGACGACGAGCTCGGCGCTGCGGATGGCCGCGGCCCGCCCGGTGTGGGCCAGCAGGAAAACAGTACGAGCACGGTTCTGTGTCAACGCGGCCCCTCCGCCACAGCACGGTCAACATCGGCCGGGTCCAGTTCCGGTGCCCCGGCCCGCAGCCACAGGAAGTATTCGACATTCCCGGAGGGCCCGGGCAGCGGACTCGCCGTCACGCCCTTCGCCCCGAGCCCCAGCTCCCAGGCCTTGGCGGCCACCCCACGGACGGCCTCGGCGCGCAGCTGCGGGCTGCGTACGACACCGCCGCTGCCCAGCCGCTCCTTGCCCACCTCGAACTGCGGTTTGACCATCATCACCAGATCGGCGTCCGGCGTCACGCACCGCTTCAGAGCGGGCAGCACCAGTCCGAGCGGGATGAACGAAAGATCCCCCACGACAAGATCCACTGGCTCCCCATCGATGACCTCGAGCGTCAACTCCCGTACGTTCGTACGGTCCTTGACGGTCACGCGTTCATCCTGCCTGAGGGACCAAGCGAGTTGTCCGTATCCGACGTCCACCGCGACCACGTGGGCGGCGCCCGAGCGCAGCAGCACATCGGTGAAACCGCCGGTGGAGGCGCCCGCGTCGAGCACCCGCCGCCCCTTCACGACCAGCCCTCGCGGCACGAAGGCGTCGAGCGCCCCGGCCAGTTTGTGACCTCCGCGCGAGACGTAGTCGGGGTCGTCGGCGTCCTCGGCGACCACGATCGCGGCCGCCGTCTCCACCTGGGTGGCGGGCTTGGTCGCCACCGTCCTGCCCACGCTGACCCGCCCGGCGGCGATCAGCTGGCCGGCGTGCTCGCGCGAGCGCGCCAGCTTACGGCGGACCAGCTCCGCGTCGAGACGGCGGCGTGCGACTCCTGCCACGTTCGGTTCAGCTCCTGTGTACGTGTGCCGACTGGGACGGGTGCCCCGGTGTGCCCCGGTGCGGGGCGGTGGGTGAGGGACCCGGGCGGGCGTCGAGCGCGGTGAGCGCGTCGCGCAGCCCCCGGTGTACATCCTCGTACACCTCGAGGTGGCCGTCGGTGGTGAGGTGGTCGGCGTCGGCCAGCCGCTCCACATGGGCGTCGACCTCGGCGTTCCCGGTCGGGGTGCGCGGCACGCCCAGTGGTGCGGGTCCGGCGGGCCCGTCGTCGTACGGCGGCTGCGGCGTGGCCTGCTCCGGCGGCCCGTCCTGCGGGCCCCCGGTGTCCGGCTCCGTGTCCGCCGCCTGCGGCACTGCGTCGTTCATGCCCCGACGCTACCGCGAACGGCTGGGGTACCGTCGTGCGCGATGGCCACGATCGAGGAGTGCCGTGCGGCACTCGACAAGCTTTCGGACAGCATGGGCAGGGCCGAGGGTGACGTCCGCGCGGCGGCGTCGATGGAGCGGTCGGTCAGCTGCCACGTCACGGACCTGGACGTGACCTTCGCGGGCCGCCTCACCGGCGGCCGGATCGAGGTCTCGGAGACGCACCCCGGCCCGCCGCGCGAGAAGGCGCAGATACGGCTCGCCATGACGGGCGACGACCTGGTGACCCTGGTCGACGGGGAGCTGCACTTCGCGCGGGCGTGGGCCTCGGGGCGCGTGCGGCTGGAGGCGGGTCTGCGCGACCTGTTCCAGCTGCGGAAGCTCCTCTAGTCCCTCAGACCTTCGTGGTCTCACGCCTGGCCGCCCGGGACGGACGGGCCGCCGGCACGACCAGCGGGGTGCCCGTCTCGGGGTCGTCGATGACCTGGCAGCGCAGCCCGAACACCTCCTGCACCAGTTCGGCGGTGACGATGTCCTTCGGGGCGCCCTGGGCGATGACCCGGCCCTCGCGCAGGGCGATCAGGTGGGTGGCGTAGCGGGCGGCGTGGTTGAGGTCGTGCAGTACGGCGACGAGGGTGCGGCCCTGCTCCTCGTGCAGGTCGGCGCAGAGGTCCAGGACGTCGATCTGGTGCTGGATGTCCAGGTAGGTGGTCGGCTCGTCGAGCAGCAGCAGCGGCGTCTCCTGGGCCAGGGCCATGGCGATCCAGACGCGCTGCCGCTGCCCTCCGGACAGCTCGTCGACGTACCGCTCGGCGAGGTCGGCGACGCCGGTGCGGGTCATCGACTCCTTTACGACCCGCTCGTCGTCGGAGGACCACTGGCGCAGCAGGCTCTGGTGCGGGTAGCGGCCGCGTGCGACGAGGTCGCCGACGGTGATGCCGTCGGGCGCGATGGACGACTGGGGCAGCAGGCCGAGCGTGCGGGCGACCTTCTTGGCCGGCAGGGAGTGGATGGCCTGCCCGTCGAGCAGCACCCGGCCCTCGGCGGGCCTCAGCATGCGCGACAGGGCGCGCAGCAGGGTGGACTTGCCGCAGGCGTTCGGGCCGACGACGACGGTGAAGGAGTGGTCCGGAATCTCCACCGACAGCTGCTCGGCGATGACCCGCTGGTCGTAGGCCAGGGTGACGTTCTCGGCGGCTAGACGGTTCACGGTGCTCCTTCGGGTGTTCTTCTTCTCGACGCCGCTCATATCCGGCCCGCCCTGCGCTCGGTGACCAGCAGCCACAGCAGGTAGACGCCGCCGAGGACGCCGGTGACCACGCCCACGGGCAGCTGCTCGGCGCCGAACGCCCGCTGCGAGACGAAGTCGGCGAGGACCAGGAGGGCGGCCCCCATCCACATCGAGGCGATCAGGTTCGGTCCGGGCGACCGGGTGAGGCGCCGGGCGAGCTGCGGCGCGGTGAGCGCGACGAAGCTGACGGGTCCGGCGGCGGCGGTCGCGGACGCGGTGAGCAGCACGGCCGACAGCATCAGCACCAGCCGCAGCCGCTCGACGCGCACACCGAGGGCGTTGGAGACGTCGTCGCCCATCTCCGTCATGCGCAGGGCGCGGGAGTTGGCGAGGACGACGGGGACGAGGACGGCGCACAGCGCGAGCAGCGGCCACACCTGGTCCCAGTCGCGCCCGTCGAGGGACCCGGTCATCCAGACGACCGCGCGGGCGGCGTCGACGATGTCGGACTTGGTGAGCAGATAGCCGTTGACGGCGGTGACGACGGCGGAGACGCCGATGCCGACCAGCACCAGCCGGTAGCCGTGCACGCCCCGCTTCCAGGCGAGGACGTAGATGGCGGTGCCGGTGATCAGACCGCCGGCGAGCGCGCCGAGAGCCACCTGGTTGGCGGTGCCGGAGAACAGCACGATGACGGTGAGCGCGCCTGCCGTGGCGCCCTGGCCGAGGCCCAGGATGTCCGGGCTGCCCAGCGGGTTGCGGGAGATGGTTTGGAACAGGGCGCCGCCGATGCCGAGGGAGGCGCCGACCAGCAGCCCGACCAGGACCCGCGGCAGCCGCAGCTCGGTGACGATGAACTCCTGCCCCTCGTTGCCCTGCCCGACGAGCGTGGTCAGCACGTCGGAGGCGGACATCGGGAAGTCCCCGGTGCCGATGAGCAGCACGCTCGCGCCGAGCGCCAGCAGCATCAGCAGCACGACGACGGTGAAGGCACGGGCGTCCAGCCGGACCGAGAGGCCACCGGGCAAGCGCACCGCACGGTTGGTCTTCACAGCTGGGCCGTCCTCCGCCGTCGTACGAGAAGAATGAACACCGGGCCGCCGATGATCGCGGTGACGATGCCCACCTGGAGTTCGGCGGGCCGGGCGACGATCCGGCCGAGCACGTCCGCGCCGAGCAGCAGCACCGGCGACAGGACCGCCGCGTACGGCAGGATCCAGCGCTGGTCGGGTCCGGTGAAGGAGCGCACCACGTGCGGCACCATCAGGCCGACGAAGACGATCGGACCGCATGCGGCGGTGGCGGCGCCGCTCAGCATCGTCGCGACGAGCATGGACAGCGCGCGAGTGCGGTTGAGGTCGGCGCCGAGCGCCTTGGCCGTGTCGTCCCCCATGGCCATGGCGTTCAGCGGCCGCGCGAGCAGCAGCGCCAGCACACTGCCGACGACCAGGAACGGCACCACCTGCATGACGGCCTCGTCGCTGCCGGAGCCGAGCGAGCCGACCGTCCAGAAGCGCATCCGGCCGAGGGCCGCGTCGTCGAGGATCATCACGGCCTGGAGATAGCCGTAGAGCGCGGCGCTGATGGCGGTGCCGGCGAGCACCAGCCGTACGGGGGTGGCGCCCCGGCGTCCGCCGAGGAACCACACTACGGCGCCGACGGCGGCCGCCCCGCAGAACGCGAACCACACATACCCGGACAGGGAGGTGACGCCGAAGAAGGTGATGGCGGTGACGACCGCTGCGGAGGCGCCCGCGTTGAGACCGAGGAGTCCCGGGTCGGCCAGCGGGTTGCGGGTCAGCGCCTGCAGCACGGCCCCGGCGAGGCCGAGGGCGGCGCCGGCGAGCAGGCCCAGCAGGGTGCGGGACAGCCGGTCGGACACCACGGTGTCGGCGTAGGTGCCCGCCGCGTCGAACAGCCCGTGCCACACCTGCCCCAGGGACAGCTCCTTCGCGCCGACCGCGATGCTCGCCAGCGCGACGAGCACCAGGACCGCGAGGGACACGAGCAGACCGGCCGCGCGTATCGCCCGGCGGCCGGTGGGCGCGGAGGCGGTCTCCGCGCGCTGTTCGGGGGGACTCTCGACCAACACCCGGTTAGGTTAGCCTATCCTCCGAATCGATCAAGATCCGGTGACCGGCGGACCGTCAGAGCCCCAACCGCGCCAACGCCTTACCCGTGTCCAGCTGGCACGCCTCCTCGCCCGCCGCCGTCCAGGCCGCCGCGCACAGCGCCCGCAGCCCGTCCACCGGACCGCCGTCCCCGTCGAGCTCCAGCCGCCCGGCGCCGGCCGTCGCCGTCCACCCGCCGCATTGGAAGCTGCCGTCGTCCCCGACGACCTCGGGCTGCCCGGTCAGCAGCCCTCGCAGATCGGCGTCCACGTACGTCGGCCGGTGCCGCGGCGGCGCCGCCAGGAGCTGCGCGCCGTCCGTCACCCCGGTGAGCACCAGCAGTGAGTCGACCCCGCCGTTGAACGCGCCCTCGATGTCCGTGTCGAGCCGGTCCCCCACCACCAGCGGCCGCTCGGCACCGGTGCGCAGGATCGTCTCCCGGTGCATCGGCGGCAGCGGCTTGCCCGCCACCTGCGGCTCGGCACCGGTGGCGATCCGCACGACCTCCACCGCCGCGCCGTTGCCGGGCGCGATGCCCCGGCCGCTGGGGATCGTCAGGTCGGTGTTGGACGCGAACCACGGCAGCCCGCGCGCGACGGCGTAGCTCGCCTCGGCGAACCGCCCCCACGCCAGCTCCGGGCCGCCGTACCCCTGCACGACCGCCACCGGCTCGTCGTCCGCCGACTCCACCGGCTCGAGACCGCGCTCGCGCAGCGCCACCCACAGGCCCTCACCGCCCACCACCAGCACCCGGGAGCCCTGCGGCACCTGGTCCGCGATGAGCCGCGCCACCGCCTGCGCCGAGGTGATGACGTCACCGGGCTCGGCCGGTATGCCCAGCTCGGTCAGGTGCGCGGCCACCGCGTCGGGAGTACGCAGCGCGTTGTTGGTGACGTAGGCGAGCCGCATGCCGCCGTCGCGCGCCACGGCGAGGGACGGCACGGCGTGCTCGATGGCGTTGCCGCCCGCGTACACCACTCCGTCGAGGTCGAGCAGCGCCGTGTCGTACGCCTCGATCAGGGCCTGGCCACTGCCCTCGGGCCTCGTCCTGACGCTCCGGCTCATTCCGCATCGCTCCTCGTTCGACGGCTTTCCCCCGATCATCCCCCATCGCACCGACACCCGTACGATGCCGGGATGAACACTGCAGGTCACTCGAAGGCAACGGCGCCGCGAGGCCTGGAACTCACCCCGTTCCGAGGCCTTCGTTACGACCCCGACCGGGTCGGCAGCCTGGCCGCCGTGACGTCACCGCCCTACGACGTCGTGGTCCGCCCCGACGGCCTGCACCACCTCCAGTCCGCCGACCCCCACAACATCGTCCGGCTGATCCTGCCCGAGGCCGCCACACCCGAGGAGCGCAACGCCCAGGCCGCCGAGACGCTCCGCCGCTGGCGCGCCGAGGGCGTCCTCACCCCCGACCCGGTACCCGGCCTGTACGTCTACGAGCAGCGCGACGGCGACGGCCTGGTGCAGCGCGGCGTGATCGGCGCCCTGCGCGTCTCCGAACCGGACGAGCAGCTGGTGCTGCCGCACGAGGACGTCATGCCGCACATCGTCGCGGACCGCGCGGACCTGATGCGCGCCACCAGCGCCAACCTGGAGCCGCTGCTCCTCACCTACCGGGGCGACGCCACGGCGGCGGGCACGGCCGACGTGATCGAGCGCACGGCCGGGCGGCCGCCGCTCCTGGCGACCACCACGGAGGACGGCGTCCACCACCGCCTGTGGCCGGTCACCGACCCGGCCGACCTGGCGGTGATCCGCGACGAGCTGTCCGCCCACCAGGCGCTGATCGCCGACGGCCACCACCGCTGGGCGACCTACCACAGGCTGCGCGCGGAGCACCCCTCCCCCAGCCCGTGGGACCACGGCCTGGTGCTCCTGGTCGACACGGCCCGCTATCCTCTGCGGGTCCGTGCCATCCACCGCCTGCTGCACGACCTGCCGGTCGCCGAGGCCCTGAGAGCCCTGGACGGCTCCTTCCGCGTCCGGCGCCTGGATCTGCCGCTGTCGAAGGCGATGGACGCGCTGGCCCAGGCGGCGGAGGAGAGCAACGCGTTCCTCCTCACCGGGGACGACGGCGCCTTCCACCTCGTCGACCGGCCGGATCCGGCGCTGCTGGACCGCACGGTGCCCGTGGACCGGCCGGAGGCCTGGCGCATTCTGGACGCGACGGTCCTGCACGTCACGCTCCTTGACCATGTCTGGCGCGTCCCCGACGACCCCGCCCACATCGCGTACATCCACGACACGGCGGCCACGGTGGACAAGGCCCGACGCGACGGCGGTACGGCGGTGCTGATGCATCCCGTGCACGAGGACGTGGTGCGGGAGCTGGCCCGCCAGGGGGTGACGATGCCCCGCAAGTCGACGTCGTTCGGCCCGAAACCGGCGTCGGGCCTGGTGCTGCGCGCGCTGGACCTCTGAGGCGTCGGGACATACGGGAAAGGGGCGGGCCCCCGGCTGAGTGCCGGGGGCCCGCCCCTTTCTCCACGTGCGTGGTGCCGCGAGGACGTCAGTCCTTGTCGTCGTCGTGCGCGCCCTGCTCGTCACGGCCGTCGGCGGCCTGGTCCTCGGCCTCGGCCTCGACGAAGGCGTCCGTGAACTCGACGCCGTCCAGCTCGGCCAGCCGGTCCGAGGCGTCGGTGCTGCCGTCCCGGTCGGCCTCGACGGCCTTGGCGAACCACTCGCGCGCCTCGCCCTCACGGCCGGCGGCGAGCAGCGCGTCGGCGTACGCGTACCGCAGGCGCGCGGTCCACGGCTGCACGGAGTTCGACGCCAGCTCGGAGCTCTGAAGGGTGACGATGGCCGCGTCCAGCTGGCCCATGTCGCGCCGGGCGCCGGCCGCGACGAGCCGCATCTCGACCTGTCCGGCCTTGTCCAGCTTCTGCACCTCGGGGGCGCCGGCCATGTCCAGCGCCTTCTCCGGCCGGCCGAGACCGCGCTCGCAGTCCGCCATCAACGGCCACAGCTCCACGGTTCCGGTCATCCGCCGCGCGGCACGGAACTCGGCGAGGGCCTCGCCGTACTTCTGCGTCGCGTACGCGGCGAATCCTGCCGCCTCCCGCACGGCGGCGACGCGCGAGGCGAGCCGCAGGGCGATACGGGAGTAGGCGTAGGCGCGCTCGGGGTCCTCGTCGATGAGCCGGGCGACCATCACCAGGTTCTTGGCGACGTCCTCGGCGAGCGTCTTGGGCAGGCTCTGCAGCTCCTGCCGGACGTCCCTGTCGATCTCCTCGCCGGTGACGTCCTCGGGGATCGGCAGCCGCTTGATGGGCTCGCGGTCACGGTCCCGCTCGTCACGGAACCGGCCGCCGCCCTGGCGGTCGTCGCGCCCACGGTACCCACCGGGACGGCCGCCCCGGTCGTCCCGACGCGGGCCGCGCCCACGGTCGCGGTCGTCACGGCCGCGGAAGCCGCCACGGTCGCCACGGTCACGGTCGTCACGCCGGAAGGCGCCGCCACGGGAGTCCCGGTCGCCACCACGGGAGTCGGTACGGCTGTCGCCGCCGCTCCGGAAGCCGCCACGGTCGCGGTCGTCGCGGCGGAATCCGCCACGGTCACCACGGTCGTCGGAACGACCCCGGTAACCGCCACGGTCCCGATCGTCACGCCGGTCGTCCCTACGGTCATCGCGACGGTCGTCACGGCGGCCGTACCCACGGTCGTCGTCACGCCGGTCGTCCCTACGGTCATCGCGACGGTCGTCACGGCGGCCGTACCCACGGTCGTCGTCACGGCGGAAACCGCCACGGTCACCGCGGTTGTCGTCACGACGGAAGCCGCCACGGTCGCCACGGTCGTCGGAACGACCCCGGTAACCGCCACGGTCCCGATCGTCACGCCGGTCGTCCCTACGGTCGTCACGGCGGTCGTCACGACGGAAGCCACCACGGTCACCGCGGTTGTCGTCACGACGGAAGCCACCTCGGTCGCCACGGTCGTCGGAACGACCCCGGTAACCGCCACGGTCCCGATCGTCACGCCGGTCGTCCCTACGGTCATCGCGACGGTCGTCACGGCGGTCGTCACGGCCGCGGTACCCGCCTCGATCGTCCCCGCGGTTGTCGCGGTTGTCGTCACGTCCACGGAAGCCGCCTCGCTCGGGCCGGCCGCCGCTGCGGTCCCGGTCACCGGTGCGGTCCCGGTCGCGGTCGTCGCGACGGAAGGGAGGACGGTCACCGTCCCTGCGGAAGCCACGGTCGCGGTCGTTGCCGCGACGGGGGCCGCCGCGCTGGCCGCCACGGTCCCCACGGTCCGAGCGGTCACCACTGTCCCGTCGGCGCTGGTCGCGCTCCGGTCGGTCGTCGGGAGAGTTGGTGGACATCGGTGACTCCTGTCTCGGGTACTGCAAGCATAAATACAAAAAGGACCCCTGGCCCCAGCTGAACGCTGGCGACCAGGGGTCCTTCCAAAGATTGTTCGGCGGCGTCCTACTCTCCCACAGGGTCCCCCCTGCAGTACCATCGGCGCTGTAAGGCTTAGCTTCCGGGTTCGGAATGTAACCGGGCG
>NZ_JBIBXY010000017.1:0-79341 GCF_043082785.1 Streptomyces sp. NPDC014764
CCCCCCCCCCCCCCCGGGGGGGGGGGGGGGGGGGGGGGGGGGGGGGGGGGGGGCCGGGGGGGGGGGGGGGGGGGGGGGGGGGGCCCCCCCCCCCCCCCCGCCGCGGTTTGTGGGTCACCTGCGGGTGGGCGGGGGTGTGTCGCGCAGTTCCCCGCGCCCCTGGGGAGCGCTTCCGTCGGGGGTGGGTGTTCCCCGCGGCGCTGGGGCGTCTACCGCTCAGGCGATGTCCAGCTTCTGGTCGCGGAGCATGAACCATGCGGCTACTGAGGCGGCAAGCAGGACCGCTGCTCCTGTGCCTGCGGCCAGGGCGAGGCCGTTGACGAAGGCCTCCCGGGCTGCGTCGAGCATGGGGGCCGCGGTGGCGGCGGGAAGGTGGGTCGCTGCTTCCACCGCGCTGCCCAGGGATTCGTGGGCCGATGCCGGCGTGCCCTCCGGGGCGGGGAAGTCGCGGTAGACGCCTGTGACGATCGAGCCCAGGACCGCGATGCCCAGGGCCGCGCCCAGTTCGTAGGCCGTCTCCGAGACGGCGGAGGCCGCGCCTGCCTGTTCCTTCGGGACGCTGGAGAGGATCACGTCCGCCGTCACCGTGAAGGAGAAGCCCGCGCCCGCGCCGACCACCAGGAGGGCCGTGCCCAGCAGGGGGTAGCCGGTGGACTGGCCGATGACGGTGAGGGCGGCCAGGGCCAGGCCGATCGCCGCCAGCCCTCCGGCGACGACCGAGCGGACCGAGAAGCGGCGGGCGGTGCGGCCCGCGATCAGGCCGGCCGCCACCGCGCCGATCGCGGCGGGAAGTTCCGCGAGACCCGCCTCGAACGGACGCCGTCCCTGGACCAGTTGCAGGTACTGGGAGAGGAAGAAGACCAGGCCGGACAGGCCGAGGACGGTGAGGAGGTCGGCGAGCACCGCTCCGCTGAAGCCCCGGCTGCGGAACAGCCGCATGTCCAGCAGTGGCTTCGGGAGCGCCAGCTGACGGCGGACGAACAGGTACAGGGCGGCCGCGCCCAGCAGACCCGCCGCGAGAGCGGCCGCGCCGGCGCCGTGGCTCGCGATCTCCTTCACCGCGTAGACCACGCCGATCATCCCGGCGAGGGACAGGGCCACGCTGGGCAGGTCCCACGGACCCGGCTCCGGGCTACGGGACTCCGGGAGCAGCTTGGCGCCTACGACCACCAGGACCGCCATGACCGGCAGGTTGATCAGGAAGACCGAGCCCCACCAGAAGTGTTCGAGGAGCAGTCCGCCGAGGATCGGGCCGACCGCCGTGCCCGCGGAGGCGGTCGCGCCCCAGATGCCGATGGCGAGGCTCCGCTCGCGCGGGTCGTGGAAGAGGTTGCGGATCAGCGCGAGGGTGGCCGGCATCAGCGTGGCCCCGGCGACGCCGAGCAGGGCGCGCGCCGCGATCATCACCTCGGGCGTGTGCGCGTAGGCGTTCAGCACGGAGATCAGGCCGAACGCGGCGGCGCCGTAGAGCAGGATGCGCTTGCGGCCGATGCGGTCGCCGAGGCTGCCCATCGACACGAGCAGTCCGGCGAGCACGAAGGAGTACACGTCGCCGATCCACAGCAGCTGGGAGCCGGTGGGTGCGAGGTCCTCGCTGATGTACGGGGTGGCGAGGCCGAGGACGGTCGCGTCGACGGCCACCAGCAGGACGGCCAGGACGAGGACCGACAGGGCGAGCCAGCGGCCGGGGCGGGGTGCCGTCTCCTCGGTCGGGCCTGCCGTCCTTATGGCGCTGGTCATGAGTGCTTCCTTGCCGCCGGTTCTTCCGGGCGTCGTACGCCGCCGAGCAGCAGCTCGACGATCATGTGGGTGAAGTCCTTGGGGGCGACCCTGCCTTCGGCGACCGCCCAGGCGGCGGAGGCGAGCAGGCCGTAGAGAGCCTCGGTGAGCCAGGCCGGGGCGAGGTCGATACGGAACTCGCCGCTCGACTGGCCACGCCGGAAAAGCGCGGCGAAGGTCTCGTCGATCCTCGCCCAGCCCTCGTTCTGCTCCTCGCCCTCGAAGAGCTGGTTCTCGGAGTAGAGGAAGGCGAGCAGGCCCGCGTGCGGTTCGATCTCGGCGACCAGGCGCCGTACGGCGTCGGTGGCGGGACCCTCGCCGGTGCGGGCGGCGGCGAGGGCGGCCTCGCACTCGGCGATGCCCAGCGCCTCGAGCGCGCGCACCAGCGCGTCCCGGCCGGCGAACTGCCGGTGCAGGGTGGCGCGGCTGATCCCGGCGGCCTTGGCGACCTCGTCCATGGTCGCGGTGGATTTTCGGGTCAGCAGGGCCGCGGCGCTGCGCAGCACATGGTCTCGGTCGACAGCCATGAGACGACAGTACCGCATGTGAGACATTGATGTCTCACTGGAGACCCGCACATCTCACGGGCAGGGTGCGCGCGGTGCGTCGTGCTAGTGCCAGGGCAGCGTGCCCCGGTGCTGCCAGTACGCCTCGGGAGTTTCCGTCAGCGGGGCCAGGCGGGCGAGATGGTCGTCGGTGAGGTCGACGGCCGCCGCGTGCAGGTTCGAGGTCAGCTGAACGACCGTCGCCGCGCCGGACAGGACGACGCCCGCCCACGGCTCGCGCAGGATGACGGCGAGGGCGACCGCGTCGCAGCCCAGGCCCGTCTCCTCGGCGACCGCGCGCAACGGCTCGGGGGCGTGCGGTGCGGCCAGGCGGCCGTTGGCCATGCCCTCCTTCACGATCACCGTGAGTCCGGCGTCGTGCGCCTCGGTCAGTGCGGGGCCCGCGGAGGTCTCCAGGACGTTGTAGGTGGACTGCACGGTGCGGAACAGGGGTTCGCCGTCGACGGTGACCGCGAGGGCCGCGCGGATCGCGTCCGCCTGGCGAGGGCCGCTGGTGGAGAAGCCGACGGTGAGGCCCTGGGCCGCGGCCTCGGCGAGGCGGGCGTGCAGGTCCTTGTCGTTGAGGGCCGGGCTGTCCGGGGTGAGCGAGTGGATCTGGTAGAGGTCGAGGCGGTCGCCGAGGATCGCGTCCGTCTCTGCGCGCTGGCGTTCGTACGCGGCGAGGGAGTGGTCCTTGACCTCGTGACGTTCCGCGTCGGTGGTCCAGCCGGCGGTGTAGGTGTAGCCCCACTTGCTGCCGACGACCACGTCGGTGACGTCGGGGCGGCTCGTCAGCCAGTCCGCGAGGAACTCCTCGCTGCGGCCGTAGGAGCGGGCCGCGTCGACGTAGCGGACGCCTTGGGCGTAGGCGGCGTCGAGGAGTTCGTGGGTGCGGGTGCGGAGGTTCTCGACCGTGCGGTCGTCGCCTTCTCCGAGGTCGGCGGCTCGGTCGAGGGTGATGTAGGCGGGGCGGCCTACCGCGGCGAGACCCACGCCCAGGTGCGCGGTGGGGGTGGTGGCGGTGGCCAGGCGGGAGAAGGGCATGTCGACTCCGTCGGTCGGCTCCGGGTTCGGCGGTGCCCAAGGTAACCCGTGGGGTGGGTCTGCCCTCGCCTATGAGCTCGGGACTTGCCGGGGGTGGGGTGGGGTGGGGCGGGGTGCGTGCGGCGCCGTGAGGGCTGGTCGCGCCGTTCCCCGCGCCCCTGGGGGTGGGTTGTTCCTCCGGGGGTGCTTTGCGTGCGGCGCCGTGGGGGGTGTTCGCGCCGTTCCCCGCGCCCCTGGAGGTGGGTGCTTCCCCCGGGAGCGCGGTTGCGTGCGGCTTCGTCGGGGCTGGTCGCGCCGTTCCCCGCGCCCCTGGAGGTGGGCGCGGGGAACGGCGGCGGCGTGAGGGGTTGGCGCGCAGTTCTCCGCGTCTACCGCTTCTTCGCCGTGGACCACTTGTGCTGGAGGGTCACGTTCTCCTTCAGTTCCGCCAGCTGCGTCGCGACCGCGCTCGGGGCCGTGCCGCCCCTGCCGTTGCGGGAGGCCAGGGCTCCGGGGACGTTGAGGACCGTGCGGACCTCCGGGGTGAGGTGGGCGGAGATCTTCGCGAACTGCTCGTCCGTGAGGTCGTCCAGTTCCTTGCCCTCCGACTCGGCGACTTTCACGCACTCGCCGGCCACCTCGTGGGCGACGCGGAAGGGCACGCCCTGGCGGACCAGCCACTCGGCGATGTCCGTGGCGAGGGAGAAGCCGGCGGGGGCCAGTTCCTCCATGCGCTCCCGGTGCACGGTGAGCGTGGCCATCATCCCGGTGAAGGCCGGCAGCAGGATCTCCAGCTGGTCGATGGAGTCGAAGACCGGCTCCTTGTCCTCCTGGAGGTCGCGGTTGTACGCGAGCGGGAGGGCCTTGAGCGTGGCCATCAGGCCGGTGAGGTTGCCGATGAGGCGGCCGGACTTGCCGCGCGCCAGCTCGGCGATGTCCGGGTTCTTCTTCTGCGGCATGATCGACGAGCCGGTGGAGAAGGCGTCGTGCAGGGTCACGAAGGAGAACTCCTTCGTGTTCCAGATGATGATCTCCTCGGCGATCCGGGAGATGTTCACGCCGATCATCGCGGTGATGAAGGCGAACTCGGCGACGAAGTCACGGGAGGCCGTGCCGTCGATGGAGTTGCCGGCGCTGCCGTGCTCGAAGCCGAGGTCCTTGGCGACCGCCTCCGGGTCCAGGCCGAGCGAGGAGCCCGCGAGGGCGCCGGAGCCGTACGGGGAGACGGCGGTCCGCTCGTCCCACTGGCGCAGCCGCTCGGCGTCCCGGGAGAGGGACTGCACGTGGGCGAGGACGTGGTGGGCGAAGAGCACCGGCTGGGCGTGCTGGAGGTGGGTGCGGCCGGGCATCGCGACGTCCGGGTGGGCCTCGGCGAGGCCGATCAGGGCGTCCTGGAGGTCGGCGATCAGACCGCCGATGACGCGGGCGTGGTCGCGCAGGTACATCCGGAAGAGGGTCGCGACCTGGTCGTTCCGGGACCGTCCGGCGCGCAGCTTGCCGCCGAGGTCCGGCCCGAGGCGCTCCAGCAGGCCGCGCTCCAGTGCGGTGTGGACGTCCTCGTCGGCGATGGTGCCGGTGAAGGCGCCCGAGGCGACGTCGGCCTCGAGCTGGTCGAGTCCTTCGATCATGCGGGTCAGCTCGTCCTCGGTGAGGAGGCCCGCCTGGTGGAGCACGCGCGCGTGGGCGCGGGAGCCGGCGATGTCGTAGGGGGCGAGCCGCCAGTCGAAGTGGACGGACGCGGACAGCTTCTCCAGGGCCTCGGCGGGACCGTCGGCGAAACGGCCGCCCCAGAGCCGGACGTCACCGCTGTTGCTGCTCACTGCGTGCTCCTCGAGGGTTCCGGATGTGCCGCCGCCTCCCCACGGGCGCGTGGAGAGGCGGCTGTCAGGCTAGTGCGTGTGAGGGGTAGTCAGGCGGTGCGGCTCAGGCGAGGTCGCGCTTGGCCGCGATCTTCGACGACAGGCTGTAGATGTCGATGAAGCCCTTGGCCGCGGCCTGGTCGAAGGTGTCGCCGGTGTCGTAGGTGGCCAGGTTGAAGTCGTACAGGGACGACTCCGAGCGCCGGCCGGTGACGACGGCGCGGCCGCCGTGCAGGGTCATCCGGATGTCGCCGTTGACGTGCTGGTTGGCCTCGGCGATGAAGCCGTCCAGGGCGCGCTTCAGCGGGGAGAACCACTGGCCGTCGTAGACCAGCTCGCCCCAGCGCTGCTCGACCTGCCGCTTGTAGCGGGCCAGCTCGCGCTCGACCGTGACGTTCTCCAGCTCCTGGTGGGCGGTGATCAGGGCGATCGCGCCGGGGGCCTCGTAGACCTCGCGGGACTTGATGCCGACGAGGCGGTCCTCGACCATGTCGATCCGGCCGATGCCCTGGGCGCCGGCGCGCTCGTTGAGCTGCTGGATGGCCTGGAGGACGGTGACGGGCTTGCCGTCGATGGCGACCGGGACGCCCTCCTTGAAGGTGATGACGACCTCGTCGGGCTCCCGGGCCACGGCCGGGTTCTGGGTGTACTCGTAGACGTCCTCGATGGGCGCGTTCCAGATGTCCTCGAGGAAGCCGGTCTCGACGGCACGCCCGAAGACGTTCTGGTCGATGGAGTACGGGGACTTCTTGGTGGTGGCGATCGGCAGGCCCTTGGCCTCGCAGAAGGCGATGGCCTTGTCCCGGGTCATCGCGTAGTCGCGGACCGGGGCGATGCACTTCAGGTCGGGGGCGAGGGCGACGATGCCGGCCTCGAAGCGGACCTGGTCGTTGCCCTTGCCGGTGCAGCCGTGGGCGACGGTGGTGGCGCCGTGCTTCTGCGCGGCGGCGACGAGGTGCTTGACGATCGTCGGCCGGGACAGCGCGGAGACCAGCGGGTAGCGGTCCATGTAGAGGGCGTTGGCCTTGATCGCCGGGAGGCAGTACTCCTCGGCGAACTCGTCCTTGGCGTCCGCGACCTCGGCCTCGACGGCACCGCAGGCGAGCGCGCGCTTGCGGATGACGTCCAGGTCCTCGCCGCCCTGGCCGACGTC
Organism: Streptomyces sp. NPDC014764; assembly: GCF_043082785.1. Classification (NCBI taxonomy): domain Bacteria; kingdom Bacillati; phylum Actinomycetota; class Actinomycetes; order Kitasatosporales; family Streptomycetaceae; genus Streptomyces; species Streptomyces sp. NPDC014764. The sequence goes on from NZ_JBIBXY010000017.1 coordinate 6,360, forward strand.
GACCGCAACGGCGATGACCTCGGCGCCCGTCTCCTCGGCGATCCAGCCGATGGCGACGGAGGTGTCCAGACCGCCTGAGTAGGCGAGTACGACGCGCTCGGTCACGGGTTTCTCCTCACAGTGCATTCGCTGACATGCATGAGTATGCAGGAGTCCGCATGATTCGTCAATTCCCCAGGTCGCGGGGCGCCTGCCGGGACCGCACCGGAGCGATGTGGCGCGGAAGTTGAACACGGGAAACCGCTTGCGCGTATGACTCGCCGGACGCAGGCGCCGCGTCGCTCCACCCGAGACACCCCCGACTCCGAGTGAGGCATTCGCATGTCCAGGGCTCTTCCGAAGTACAGCAAGCGCCGTGTCGGCCTGGCCGGCGGCGCCGCCGCTGTGGCACTGACCGGCGCCGTGATCGCGGGCACCGCGCTCGCGGGCGAGTCGTCCGAGGGCGGCGGTGCGGACGCCAGGACCCTGGCCGGGCCCGGCACGGTCTCCTGCCCGGACGTCGCCTCGCGGCTCCCCGCGATCCCCGCCTCCGCCCAGGACGAGATCACCCGCAATCTGCAGCAGCTCGACCAGCAGGTCGCCGAGGCGAACAAGCGACTCGTCGACACCGTCGGCCAGGGCGGACCCGACTTCGTCCAGAACGCCATCCTCGGCCCCCTCGAGGACAAGCGAGTCGCCACCGTCAACCGCATCGCCACCGCCATCGGCCGCACCGCCGACCGCCCCGCCGGTCTCGACTCCCTCGCCGCCTGCACGCTCGACGCCCAGGACGACCCGGCCGCTCCGGGTCAGGAGGAGACCGGCGACGCCGAGTCCTCCGCGCCGCCGGCCGAGGACGCGGGCGGTGACACGGGCGCGGGCGGCGGTGACGCGGGCGCCGGTCAGGGAGGGGACGCCTCCGGCGCCGGCACGGTCTCCTGCCCGGACGTCGCCTCGCGGCTCCCCGCGATCCCCGCCTCCGCCCAGGACGAGATCACCCGCAATCTGCAGCAGCTCGACCAGCAGGTCGCCGAGGCGAACAAGCGACTCGTCGACACCGTCGGCCAGGGCGGACCCGACTTCGTCCAGAACGCCATCCTCGGCCCCCTCGAGGACAAGCGAGTCGCCACCGTCAACCGCATCGCCACCGCCATCGGCCGCACCGCCGACCGCCCCGCCGGTCTCGACTCCCTCGCCGCCTGCACGCTCACCAAGTGACGTGACAGGCGCTGTGGCCGCCCCGTTCAAGCGCCGGCCGGGGCGGCCACGGTCATCCCCCTTCGAGGCAAGGCCGTCAAATGCTTAGACAGGCGAAAGATCTCCCCGGATAATCCGTGAACATGGGAAAAACGTATGAGCGCATCGACGGGCGGCTCCGCACCTTCATCGAGGAGCAGCCTGTCTTCTTCACCGCCACCGCTCCCCTGTCCGCCGACGGCACGGTCAATCTCTCCCCCAAGGGACTCAAGGGTTCCTTCGCGGTCCTGGACGACCTCACCGTCGCCTACCTGGACTTCGCCGGCTCGAACGCCGAGACCGTCGCCCATCTCCGGGAGAACGGCCGGATCACCCTGATGTGGTGCGCCTTCCAGGGCCCGCCGAACATCGTGCGCGTGCACGGGCGCGGGGAGCCCGTGTTCCGCGACGACCCGCGGTTCAAGGAGCTGCTCGCCCGCTTCCCCGGCATCGACCCGTGGAACCACGGACTGCGCGCGGTCGTGGTCGTCCGTGCCGAGCTGATCCGGGACACCTGCGGCTACGCCGTGCCCTACATGGCGTACGAGGGTGAGCGGGACCTGCACGAGAGGCGGTTCGCCAGGGAGGACGACGCCTCCCTGGACGCGTACTTCACCAAGAAGGAGCACGTCGCGACGAGTCTGGACGGACTTCCCGGGCTGCCGTTGCCGCTGCCCCCCTCCAGCATGTGAGCCATGCGCCCACGCCGTGTCACCGTCGCCGTCCTCGTGTCCCTGTCCCTGCTCACGCTCGGCACCGCGCAGCGCCCCGCGTCGCCGCTGCCGGAACGGATGGCGGACACCGGGGGCGGCACCCAGCTCATCACGGCGGTGGCGGCGCGGACCGGGTCGACCACCGGCACGGTCACCTGGTGGGACCGCAAGGGCGGACGCTGGGTGGCGGCCGGGTCCGCCAAGGCCCGCTTCGGCGCGAACGGACTCACCGAGGGCACGACCCGCAAGCAGGGCACGAACACCACCCCCACCGGGCTGTACGGCCTGCCCTACGCCTTCGGCATCGAGGCGGCACCCTCCGGCACCCGCTCCCCCTACCGCCGCGTGCGGCAGAACTCCTGGTGGTGCCAGGACAACGACTCCCGCGTCTACAACCGCTGGACCGAACCCCGCGCGGCCGACTGCCGGGCGAGCCAGGCCGAGCACCTGATCACCTACCGCACGCAGTACGCGCACGCCCTGGTCGTTGACTTCAACTACCGCCGTCCGGTGCGCGGCCGGGGCGCCGGCATCTTCCTGCACGTCAACGGCCGTGGCGCGACGGCGGGTTGCGTGTCCGTGCCGAAGAGCGCGATGCGCCGGATCCTGCGCTGGGCGAACCCCGCGCGGGACCCGCACCTCGCGATCGGCACCACGGGCGGGCGCACCGCGATCACCCGCTACTGAAACGGGCGGGGAATCCACGGTTCCCGCTGAACACTCCCGCGTGGCGGCACGTATGTGAGGGCCAAGGGCCGAGTCCCACGGAGGAACCGTGACCACCACGCTCGCCGGCGGCCGTGCCGCCCGCCGCCAGACGATGCGCCGCATCCGTCCGCGCCGCTCCCCCGCCGTGCCGCTGCTGCTCGCCGTGGGCGCGGGCGCGGTGGCCGTGCTGTGGCTCTGGTGGACGAGCACGCCGTCGATCGCGGACACCACCGGGAAGATCATCGCCGCGGGCCGGATCACCGGTCTGCTCGCCGGATATCTGATGGCCCTGGTCGTGCTGCAGATGGCCAGGGTGCCCGCGCTGGAGCGGCGGGTGGGCTCGGACCGGGTCGCCCGCTGGCACGCGATGAGCGGCCGCTACACCGTCAGCCTGGTGATCGCCCACGTCTTCCTGATCATGTGGGGCTACGCCCGGCAGGCCGGCAGGACCCTCACCGACATCGCGTCCCAGACGATCACCTCCATCAACACGCTGCCCGACATGGGCAAGGCCGCCATCGGCACCGGCCTGCTCTTCGTGATCGCCCTCCTGTCGGTCGGCCCGGTCCGGCGCCGGCTGCCGTACGACGGCTGGTACCACGTGCACCTGCTGACGTACGCGGCGGTGTTCCTGACGTTCTGGCACCAGATCACCACCGGCAACGAGTTCGCCGTCACCCCGTCCGCGAAGACCTTCTGGTACGGCCTCTACGGCGCCGTGACCGCGCTGGTCCTCTGGTACCGGATCATCACCCCGGTCCGTCTGAACCTGCGGCACCAGATGCGCGTACAGGCGGTGATCGAGGAGACGCCCGGTGTCGTGTCGGTGCTGATCAGCGGGCACCGGCTGCACCGGATGGGCGCCGAGGCCGGGCAGTTCTTCCGCTGGCGCTTCCTGGCGCCCGGGATGCGGTTCAGCTCCCACCCGTACTCGCTGTCCGCGGCGCCCCGCCCCGACATGCTGCGGATCACCGTCAAGGCGATCGGCGACCACAGCTCCCGGCTGCGGGAGCTGGAGCCCGGCACCCGGGTGTGGGCGGAGGGCCCCTACGGCGCGCTGACCGCGCAGCGCCGCAGCCGCGGCAAGGTCCTGCTGGTCGCGGGCGGCGTCGGCATCACCCCGATGCGCGCCCTGTTCGAGACGCTGCCCGGCGCCTCCGGTGACATCACCCTGCTGTACCGGGCCAACAGCACGCAGGACCTGGCGCTGTGGGGCGAGCTGGCGAAGATCGCCGACGAGCGCGGCGCCCGGCTGATGTACGCGGTGAACAGCCCCGAGGGGGAACGCCCGGACATCTCGGCGGAGAGCCTGCGCCGCAAGATCCCCGACGTCGACCGCCACGACGTCTTCATGTGCGGTCCGCCCGGATTCGCCCAGCAGGTGTACGCGGCCCTGCGGGACGCGGGAGTCCCCGCGCGACGGATCCACCACGAGTCGTTCGAGATGTGAGCGGCGGGCCGTCGGCCCCGGTCGCCCGTTACCCATCAGGAGCTTGAGAAGCGATGAGGAAGAGTCACCCCGTCCGGCGCGCCGTCCTGGCGACCGCCGCCACCGTCTCCGGGATCGTGCTGCTGCTGTCGCTCAAACCCGCGTCCGACCCGGGGTCGGCCGAGGCGGCGGGCGGCGCCCCGCCCGCGGCGGAGTCCGTGCAGGGCGGCGCCCGGCCCATCGGTGACGGCACGGTCACCGGCGACGCGGCGCAGACCCAGTACGGCGCGGTGCAGGTACGGCTGACCGTCAGCGGCGGGAAGATCACCAAGGCCGAGGCCGTCCAGGCCCCCAAGGGCGGCCAGAGCGACCAGGTCACCTCCAACGCCGTGCCCAGGCTCAACCAAGCCGCCGTGCAGGCGCAGAGCGCGGACATCGACGCGGTGTCGGGCGCGACCTACACCAGCGCGGGTTACCAGGAGTCCCTCCAGTCGGCCCTGGACAAGGCGCGCGCCTCCGCACCCGCCGACACGGGCGGCGACGACACAGGCGGTGGCGACGCCGCCCAGGCGCGGACGGTCACCGGTGAGGTCGCGCAGACCCAGTACGGCCCGGTCCAGGTGCGTATCACCGTCAGCGGCGGGAAGATCACCAGGGCCGAGGCCGTCCAGGCCCCCAAGGGCGGCCAGAGCGACCAGGTCACCTCCGACGCCGTCCCCAAGCTCAACCAGGCGGCCGTGCAGGCCGGCACGGCGGACATCGACGCCGTCTCCGGCGCCACCTACACCAGCGCGGGCTACCGGGAGTCCCTCCAGTCGGCCCTGGACAAGGCCGGTGGCTGAAACGGTGGCGGAACCCGTTGAGGCGCCCGCCGCGGAGCGTCGTGTGGTGGAGACGATGGGGACCGTCTTCTCCCTCGACGTCCGCGGCGGGGAACCCGGCGCGGTGCGCGCGGCGCTGGAGGAGGCCGCCGCCGGACTGCGCAGGGTCGACGAGGTGTTCAGCACCTACCGCGAGGACACCCAGATATCCCGGCTGGCGCGCGGCGAGCTGGACGTCGGGCAGTGTGCCCCCGAGGTCGCCGAGGTGCTGGAGCTGGCCGCGGAGGCGGAGCAGGTCAGCGACGGCTGGTTCAGCACGCGCTACCGGGGCCGGCTCGACCCGACCGGCATCGTCAAGGGCTGGGCCACCGAGCGCGCGGCCCGCCGGCTTCTCGCGGCCGGGGCATCCGGCGTGAGCGTCAACGGCGGCGGCGACGTACAGCTGCTCGGCTCACCGGGCACGGGGCGGCCCTGGCGTGTCGGCGTGTCGGACCCGCTGCGCCCTGGCGGCCTCGCCGCGGTGGTCTCCGCCGCCGGGGCGGGGGAGCTGGCGGTGGCCACGTCCGGCACGGCGGAGCGCGGTGACCACATCGTCGACCCGCGCACGGGACGCTCGGCGGTGACCGACCTGGTCGCGGTGACGGTGGTCGCCCCCCGCCTGACCTGGGCGGACTGCTGGGCCACGGCGGCCTTCGCGATGGGCTCACGGGAGGGCCTGAGCTGGCTGGAGGCCCTCCCCGACACGGAGGCCCTCCTGATCACAGCAGGGGACGAGGTCCGCTGCACGGCGAACCTCGCCACTTGGCTGGGTTGAGGGCAACCCCCTGAAGGGGCGCGTCCCTTCACGAGACACATCCACCGCAACACCCTCAGGGGCGCGGAACTGCGCGCCCGGCCCCCACCGGGGCGCACTCGGCGACGAACCGAACAAGCCCCTTCAGTGGCCGTTCTGAGCCAACCGCAGCAGGTGATCGGCGAGAGCCTGCCCACCCGTGGGCTCCCGGCTGATCAGCAACAGCGTGTCGTCCCCGGCGATGGTGCCGAGAATGTCGTGCAACTCGGCCTGGTCGATCGCGGACGCCAGGAACTGCGCCGCCCCCGGAGGCGTCCGCAGCACGACGAGATTCGCGGAGGCCTCCGCGGAGATCAGCAGCTCCGCCGACAGCCGCCGCATCCGCTCCTCCTTCGCCGACTCCCCCAGCGGCGCCCGCGGCGTACGGAACCCGCCCTCGCTCGGCACCGCGTAGATCAGGTCCCCGTCGTTGTTGCGGATCTTCACCGCGTTCAGCTCGTCGAGGTCGCGGGAGAGCGTCGCCTGGGTGACGCTCAGCCCGTCGTCGGCGAGCAGCTTCGCGAGCTGGCTCTGCGACCGCACCGGCTGCCGGTTGAGGATGTCCACGATCCGGCGGTGCCGTGCGGTGCGGGTCTGCGGCACGGCGGGACCGGCCTGCCCGCCCTGATCCGCCGTACGCTCCTGGTCCTGCTCCTGGCTCATCGTCGTCTCATTCTCCGGATCGTCCTTCCCCACCCGCGCGTCCGGCGGCGTCCAGGATGCCGGGCAGCGCCCCGAGGAGCGCGGCCACCGCGTCGTCCCCGAGGTTCAGCGGCGGCATGAGCCGTACGACGTCGGGAGCGGCGGCGTTCACGAGGAACCCGGCGTCCTGAGCCGCCTCTTGCGCCTGGGGCGCGAGCGGCTCGGTGAGCACGATACCCAGGAGCAGGCCCGCTCCCCGGACGTGGTCGATCAAGGCGTGCCCGAGGCCCTCGATCCCCTCGCGCAGCTTCTCGCCCTGCCGCTTGGCGTTCTCCAGCAGTCCGTCGCCGGCGATGGTGTCGAGTACCGCGAGTCCTGCGGCGCAGGCGACCGGGTTGCCGCCGAAGGTCGTGCCGTGGTGGCCGGGCCGGAGCAGCTGGGAGGCGCGGCCGAAGGCGACGGTGGCGCCGAGCGGCAGTCCGCCGCCGAGCTGCTTGGCGAGGGTGACGACATCCGGCAGGACGCCCTCGTGGGCCTGGTAGGCGAACCAGTCGCCGGTCCGGCCGACGCCGGTCTGCACCTCGTCCAGCACGAGCAGCGCGCCCTTGGCGGCCGTGATGGCGCGGGCGGCCTTGAGGTAGCCGGAGGGCGGGACGACGACGCCGAGTTCGCCCTGGATGGGTTCGAGGATGACGAGGGCCGTGTCCTCGGTGACGGCCGCGTCCAGGGCCTGGGCGTCGCCGAACGGCACGTGGGTGACGTCCCCGGGCAGCGGCAGGAACGGCTCCCGCTTGCCGGCCTGGCCGGTGAGCGCGAGGGCGCCCATGGTGCGGCCGTGGAAAGCGCCCTCGGTCGCGACGACGTGGGTGCGTCCGGTGAGCCGGCCGATCTTGAAGGCGGCCTCGTTGGCCTCGGCGCCGGAGTTGCAGAAGAAGACCCTGCCGTCCCGGCCGAAGAGCTGGAGCAGCCGTTCGGCGAGGGCGACGGTCGGCTCGGCGAGGAAGAGGTTGGAGATGTGGCCGAGGGAGGAGATCTGCCGGGTGACGGCCTCGACGATCGCCGGGTGGCCGTGGCCGAGGGCGTTGGTGGCGATGCCGCCGACGAAGTCGAGGTACTCCTTGCCGTCGGCGTCCCAGAGCCGCTGGCCCTCGCCGCGCACGAGGGGGATGCGGGGCGTGCCGTAGTTGTTCATCAGCGCGCCCTGCCACCGGGCGGTCAGTTCCGCGTTGCTCACGAATCCCCCTGTTCGTCGGGCACGACCATGGTGCCGATGCCCTCGTCCGTGAAGATCTCCAGCAGGATCGAGTGCTGGACCCGGCCGTCGATGACGCGGGCGGTGTTCACCCCGTTGCGGACGGCGTGGAGACAGCCCTCCATCTTGGGCACCATGCCGGAGGACAGGTCCGGCAGGAGCTTCTCGAGCTGGGACGCGGTGAGACGGCTGATCACCTCGTCACTGTTCGGCCAGTCCTCGTAGAGGCCCTCGACGTCCGTGAGGACCATGAGGGTTTCGGCGCCCAGAGCAGCAGCGAGTGCCGCAGCCGCCGTATCAGCATTGACGTTGTAGACATGCCCCGAATCACCATCGTCCTGGGAGCGGGCGATCGACGAGACGACGGGGATGCGGCCGTCGGCGAGCAGGGCCTCGATCGCGCCCGTGTCGATCTCGGTGATCTCGCCCACCCGCCCGATGTCGACCAGCTCTCCGTCGATCTCGGGCTGGTGCTTGACGGCGGTGAGGGTGTGCGCGTCCTCGCCGGTGAGGCCGACGGCGAGCGGTCCGTGCCGGTTGAGCAGGCCGACCAGCTCACGCTGGACCTGCCCGGCGAGCACCATGCGGACGACGTCCATGGCGTCCTCGGTGGTGACGCGCAGGCCGGCCTTGAACTCGCTGACGATGCCGTGGGTCTTCAGCGCGCGGCTGATCTGCGGGCCGCCGCCGTGCACGACGACGGGCTTCAGTCCGGCGTGCCGCAGGAAGACGACGTCCTGGGCGAAGGCGGCCTTCAGGTCCTCGTCGACCATGGCGTTGCCGCCGAACTTGATGACGACGGTCTTGCCGTGGTGCCGGGTCAGCCAGGGCAGCGCCTCGATGAGGATCTGCGCCTTGGGCAGCGCGGTGTGCTTACGGGTGACGGTCATGAGGAGTAGGCGCTGTTCTCGTGGACGTAGTCGGCGGTGAGGTCGTTGGTCCAGATGGTGGCGGTGGCGTCACCGGCGGACAGGTCGGCGACGATGTGCACCTCGCGGTAGCGCATGTCGACCTTGTCGCGGTCCTCGCCGACGCCGCCGTTCTTGCACACCCAGACGCCGTTGATGGCGACGTTGAGCCGGTCGGGCTCGAAGGCGGCCTGGGTGGTGCCGATGGCGGAGAGGACGCGGCCCCAGTTGGGGTCCTCGCCGTGGACGGCGCACTTGAGGAGGTTGTTGCGGGCGATGGAGCGGCCCACCTCGACGGCGTCGTCCTCGGTCGCGGCGCCCACCACCTCGACCTTGATGTCCTTGCTGGCGCCCTCGGCGTCGCGGATCAGCTGCTGGCCGAGGTCGTCGCAGACGGTCCGTACGGCCTCGGCGAAGTCCTCGTAGGCCGGGGTGACGCCGGAGGCTCCGGAGGCGAGGAGCAGCACGGTGTCGTTGGTGGACATGCAGCCGTCGGAGTCGACGCGGTCGAAGGTGACCTTGGTGGCCGCGCGCAGCGCCTTGTCCAGGGTCTCGCCGTCGACGTCGGCGTCGGTGGTGAGGACGACCAGCATGGTGGCGAGGCCGGGGGCGAGCATGCCCGCGCCCTTGGCCATGCCGCCGACGGTCCAGCCGTCCTTGGTGACCACGGACGTCTTGTGGACGGTGTCGGTGGTCTTGATGGCGATGGCGGCCTTCTCGCCGCCGTGCTCGGAGAGCTGGGCGGCGGCGGTCTCGACGCCCGGGAGCAGCTTGTCCATGGGGAGCAGGACGCCGATGAGGCCGGTCGAGCAGACGGCGACCTCGCCCGCGCCCACGCCCAGCGCCTCGGCGGCCTTCTCGGCGGTGGCGTGGGTGTCCTGGAAGCCCTTGGGACCGGTGCAGGCGTTGGCGCCGCCGGAGTTGAGGACGACGGCGGCGAGCTGCCCGCTCTTGAGGACCTGTTCGGACCAGAGGACGGGCGCGGCCTTCACGCGGTTGGAGGTGAAGACGCCGGCGGCGGCGCGCCGGGGGCCGTTGTTGACCACGAGGGCCAGGTCGGGGTTGCCGTTCTCCTTGATCCCGGCGGCGATGCCCGCCGCCGTGAATCCCTTTGCTGCCGTCACACTCACGGCGCAACTCCGATCGTCGAAAGTCCCGTGGTCTCGTCGAGACCCAGGGCGATGTTCATGCTCTGGACGGCACCGCCCGCGGTGCCCTTGGTGAGGTTGTCGATGGCGCTGATCACGACGATCCGGCCGGCGGCCGTGTCGTGGGCGACCTGCACCTGGACGGCGTTGGAGCCGTACACGGAGGCGGTGGCGGGCCACTGACCCTCGGGCAGGAGGCGCACGAACGGTTCGTCGGCGTACGCCTTCTCGTAGGCGGCGCGCACGGACTCCGCGGTGACGCCGGGCTTCGCCTTCGCGGAGCAGGTGGCGAGGATGCCGCGGGGCATCGGCGTCAGGGTCGGCGTGAAGGAGACGGTGACGCGCTCGCCGGCCGCCGCGCTGAGGTTCTGGATCATCTCGGGGGTGTGCCGGTGCCCGCCGCCCACGCCGTACGGCGACATGGAGCCCATGACCTCGCTGCCCAGCAGGTGCGGCTTGGCCGACTTGCCCGCGCCGGAGGTGCCGGACGCGGCGACGACCACGGCCTCGGCCTCGGCGAGCCCGGCGGCGTAGGCCGGGAACAGGGCGAGGGAGACGGCGGTGGGGTAGCAACCGGGCACCGCGACACGCTTGGACCCCTCCAGCGCGGCGCGGCCACCCGGCAGTTCGGGCAGGCCGTAGGGCCAGGTGCCGGCGTGCGGGGAGGCGTAGAAGGCCTCCCAGTCGGCGGCGTCCTTCAGGCGGAAGTCGGCGCCCATGTCGATCACGAGCACCTCGTCGCCGAGCTGCTCGGCGACGGCGGCGGACTGGCCGTGCGGCAGCGCGAGGAAGACGACGTCGTGCCCGGCGAGCACCTCGGGGGTGGTCGGCTCAAGCACCCGGTCGGCCAGCGGCAGCAGGTGCGGTTGGAGCGCGCCCAGGCGCTGCCCGGCGTTGGAGTTGCCGGTCAGGGCGCCGATCTCGACCTCGGGGTGCGTCAGGAGCAGACGCAGCAGCTCACCGCCCGCATACCCGCTCGCTCCGGCCACCGCCGCACGTACCGCCATGGAAAAACCCTCCTCCTGGATGGCATGACTATACGTATCGCTGCACGTTTATGCAACGTGTCGTGGGAGGATCCGCCGGACACCACTGTGACCGAGAGTTTTGGTTGGCGGGCGAGCACACGAGATGGCGGATCTTTGATCCCGTAACGCTTGGTAACTCAGATCGCCGCCTATGAGCACGCACCTTCGCCCTTTCGCCCGACCTCGTAGCCCCCTTCAGGCCGGGCTCGCGCGCCAGTACCCGCTCGCGAACCTGGCCGCCTCGGTCGGCGGCATGTTAGGGGCCACGTCACCTCGTGCGCCGGATTGCCTGAAGTCGCGCCGCCTCCCCGCCCCGAGGGCTTTGCTGAGGTGATGTGCACCCCCTTCCCCGGAGCCTTGACCCGTTGCCTGGCGAGTCGCTGCCCGGCTACCTGCTGCGCCTCTCGTTTCGGCTCGACCTGAGCCCCGCCGACCTTGGCCGCTCCATCGGCCTGCCGCCGTCCACCAACGGCCATCTCACGCGCAACCTCCTTGTGGACTTGCCCGGCCCATCGCTCGACTCATTCGTCCGGGCTACCAGGCTCTCGCGCAATGAAGCACGCGGGCTCACTTTGGGGGCTTGGGGGCACTCCTACCAGCCAATTCGCCGGTCACTACCAACTCGGCCCGGCTATTCGCCTCCGATGAACAGGTGGCTCTTGGGCACTTTTCCCTGATATTGCCCCTTATGCCTTGCCGGGAGCGATACTTCGGCCCAGCGCAGGTACGGCGGGCCGTGGAAAAGGGAATGGCACCTCGGCATTGTCTTTGCCTGCATGCAGCACGAGTGCTTTCTCCACCACCAATGCCCGCGATGTCATCGACCAGCGGCAGGCGGCCTAGAACCCACCGGACTGATCCCCTACGACGGGTTCCACGGTCTCCACCCAGCCGAGTGCCGCTATCTGTTCTCGCCCAGGGCCGGAAAGCGTATTCAGTCACCTTGCCGAACTCGCCTCGATCTGGTTCCTCTTCCCACTATTCAACCCACCCCGCAGCTACTCGGCCTGCAGCGGGACCTCCTCACACTTCTCGGCTCCTCGGAAGAATGCAGCGAAGCGAACGAATACTTCAGCGCCCTCCACTTCCTCACCGTGGTCGTCACCGCGACGTGGCCCTCCAGTCGGCACCGAGTCGACTCTGCACTCGTCTCCGCTGTCGACACAGAAGCCCGAGGCCGCAGCTACTTCGGCACGCTTCGGGCCCACGACGCCAGCCCCACCAACTCCATGGCCTGTGGCGCCATACTCGGCGCCGCTCACTCACTGCTGCAGAGCGATCGCCTTAGCGACGTCCTCGCCAAGTCGTTCGAGTCCGGCCTAACAAACACGCCCGCCCGCACCGGCTTGGCCTCGATCTTCGCCAAGTACGAGGGCTCCTGCTCGCAACGTCTGCGCATGGCAGCAGCACCCCTCATCCGCGATTACTCAAGTCCCGCAGTGATCTGCAGCGGTACTCCGCCGACCTGCGGGAAGTTCTGATAGATCACGGGAGAACGCTTGCCAGGCACATCGACGCCGGGGGGCTTGTTGTCGAATGAGCCGGCAGGTCCGCCAGGCCAGGTCGTGCTGCGTGGTCGGCGACACAACGCATTGGTCGGACCCTGCCAATGAACTCATGCGGGAAGCCTCAAGAAGACAACTTCCGGCGGCAGTTGACCGGAAGGGGGTCGTCGGAACGTGGAATGACCCCCGAGATTCCGACACATGCACGCCGGACGTTTCGTCATCCAGGGGAGGTGATCCATGGTGGCAAAACGGAGGTGTTGGACCTCAAGGGATCACTTCATGTCCCGCCCACCCCCAGACCTCCCGCAGCTATCCGAGAGCTTCGAGGCACCCCGCAGTGCCGCTTGCCCCAGCAGGGCGGGTGATCTTGTTAGTTGGTGGGGGCGTCATGATGCGCGGGCTACCAGCGAGGGACATCACCCGCCCTCAAGCCCCACCCATGCGATCGCCCCCCGCATCTGGAACTCAAGAAAGTCCTCGCGCGCGTCGATGGTGCCCTGCAACTGACCGAAGATCTCCGCACTCACCGCGCCGCACAGCTGCAGCCACGCGCCGAGCACGCGGGCCACCACTTGCCCCGGCAGGCCCGGCAGGCGTTCCTCGGCCAGCGCCTGCGCCTCGTCACCCAGGGTTCCACTCAAAGGCGCGGCGGCCTGTACACAGCCGGCCGAGAACGCCTCACTCACCACGCCGCCGAGCGCGAGCGCACCTCGGGCTGCGGCACGGTTCGTGTCCTGCGGCGCGGCGTAGCCGGGGATCGGGCTTCCGTAGATCAGCGCCCACTCATGGGGATGCGCCAGAGCCCAGTGCCGCACCGACTGGCTGATCCCGAGACAGCGTTGCGCGTAGGAGCCTGACGTGGCGGCGGCGCTCTCGGCCGCTGCGCCCACGCTGTCGTAGGCGTCGATGATCAGAGCCGTCAGCAGCTCGTCCCGGCCGTCGAAATACCGGTACAAGGCTGAAGGGGCCATGTCCAGGTCCCGGGCCACCGCACGCAGGGACAAGCCGGGTCCCTGCTCGGCCAGGTGCCGCCGGGCCACCGTCTTGATCTCGGCCGTGAGCTGAGCGCGTGTCCGCGCGCGAATTGAGGCTGCCGTCATATCGGCCAGTGTTCCATGTTCCGCATCGAGAACACTGAACTTGACAGAGAACAGTGTTCGCGCACAATGGGGAGTGAACAGTGTTCTCCCTGTGAGGATGCGGGATCTCTCGCCCCTTGCGCGCGGCGCAGCCGCAAGGAGGACAGCACGATGAGTGGGCGGCATGCCAGCCGTCCGCGGCGCTCTGGGCATCTGCGTGAGTGCCGCCGGAAAGGAATCGCAATCATGTCGGACGAGAACAAGGGCGATCAGTCGGCCAGTGGCGCGTCACGTCTGGTAATTACCGGGGTCACCGATGCCGGTCGGTCGACGATCGTCTCCGACGGCCCGACGGCCGTCGTTTACGGCAGCCCGTTCGTGACCGCGGCCGCCCTGTGGGAGGCCGAGAAGCTCCCGCCACAGCCGGGCGGCAACCACCACCCGGTCCTGCACGAGGACTTCGCACCGCACACTGGGGCGCGCGTCTTCCTGAGTACCTTCCCGCCCCAGTCGCAGTGGGCGGACAACCCCGAGATGGTGCGCGAAGTCCTGGCCGCGGCCGGCATGGAGCCGGAGGGCGACCGCCCGCCCGGCTTCCACGCCACCGACACCATCGACATCCAGACCGTCGTCGACGGCGAGATCTACTGCCTCACCGACGAAAAGGAAGTCCTGCTCACCCAGGGCGACACCATCATCATGAACGGCATCCAGCACGCCTGGATCAACCGCTCCGACAAGCCCGCCACCGTACTCGCCACCATGATCGCCAACCCGGTCCGCAACGCATAAGGGGCGCCGCACCGGATGTCCGGTGCCGCCGACCGGGGCCGCCTCGGGCGGGGGCGGTGACGGACGCCCACCCGCGCAGGCGGAGCCCCCGCGGGGTCGCGTTGGTCCGCTTCGGGCGTCGGGTGTGACGGCGTGGCGTTGAATGCCGCGGCCGCCCTCAACGCGGGAGACCTGAAGAAGAGCCAGTCAGCACGCGCCACGGCCGGATTGCCGCTCCGTGTCACCCTCCCTACGCTAATTTCGTTGTCTGTAACCGCAAGTTTCGAATAGTGAAACTGCATGTCAGGAGAGCACCCATGACTCACGTACGTCGGCGCTTCGCCGCCCCCGGCCACATCGTGACCGAGACGAGCCTGGACGGGGCGACCTGGGCGCCCACCGAGAACGCCCTGGGGTATGCGTCGCCGTTCAGCCAGGAGTGGGAGCTGGAGCAGCTACGGCGGCTTCGCGTGGCGGACGGGGACGTCGTCCTTCCGTTCCGGCCGCTGTCGGTGCGCGACTTCACGATCTCCGAGAAGCACAACATCGACGGGGCGAAGGGGTACGCGCGGCGCTTCATGCCGCGCTTGGCCACCGTGGCCCGGGGAATCGAGACGGTAACCCGTCGGCCGGTGAAGGCGCTGCGCCCGAACAAGCTTTGGTACGAGAAGCCCATCTACTACCTGAACAACACGGTGACCTTCGTGCCGAGCGGCACCCCCGTCGCGTTCCCGTCTTACACCAAGGCGCTCGACTACGAGCTGCAGCTCGCGTTCGTGATCAACCAGCCGCTGCTCGACGCGACGCCGCAGGAGGCCGAGAAGGCGATCGGTGCCTTCGTCGTGATGTGCGACTTCAGCGCGCGGGACGTCCAGATTCCCGAGATGCAGAGCGGTACGGGACCGCAGAAGGGCAAGCATTTCCTCAACTCGATGTCGGCCACTGCCGTGACCGCCGACGAGGTGATCGGTTCCTGGCGCGACCTGAAGGGGACCGTGACGGTCAATGGTGAGGTCGTCGCGCGGCCGTTCACCTCGGACGCCCACTATGGGCTCGGGGAGCTGCTGGCCCACGCATCACAGTCCGAGCAGCTCGTGCCGGGCGAGATGTTCAGCATCGGCTGCCTGACGTATGGCAGCGGCATGGAGATGAACCACTGGATCGCCCCCGGTGACACCATCCGCCTCGACCTCCCCGGCATCGGCACGATCGAGCACCCGATCATCTGAGTTGGCAACCGACGGCACGGCGGGCCCCTCATATGAGACCGGGGTCGCAGGTGCGTGGCCGGATGAACGCGCAATCCAGGGCGTTCTCAGCGGCGAGCGGCCCTTGCAACGACGGCCATGGCGAGGTCCTTCTCCTTGCCCCGTCAGGCAGCCGCCCTGCACACCGTGCGCAAGAGCCACGCCGACTGCCGCTGGGCGCGAGCAAACAGCCTGGCTGTGCCCTTTGAGCTTGACCGAACAGTTGGAAGCACCCCCACGGAGAGAGTCATGGCTGCCGACAGCCCGCATCATCACGCCGCCTATCGGGCGACTGCTTCCGCGCTCCTGCACCGTCCCAAGTTGTGGCTGGCCCCTACCCTCCCTCCTCACCGGGGTGCTCGCACTGCTGTTGTCCCTGCTGTACATGGGCGGCATCGTCAATCCGAATCGGGATCTGCACGATCTGCCGGTGGCGATCGTCAACGCCGACACGGGCAAGCCGCTGGCGGGGCAGCAGGAGAACCTGGGCACGCAGATCACCCGGACCGTCACCTCCGACACCTCGAGCGACAAGGCCGCCTGGCGCCAGCTCACCCGGGCCCAGGCGCAGGACGAGCTGGCTTCCGGGAAGATCTACGGCGCGCTGGTGATCCCGGCCGGCTTCACCAGCTCGGTCAGCGCGCTCACCACCGCCGACGCGACGGCCAGGCCCACCATGACGGTGCTGACCAACCCCGGCATGGGCAGCCTCGGATCCTCTCTTGCGAGCAAGATCGCCACTACCGCCGCCCAACAGGCGTCGCACTCCATCGGCAAGCAACTCACCGCGGCCACCGGGACCGGCACGAATTCCACCACGAACCTGCTGCTGACCGACCCGGTCCAGATCGCCACCCAGGTCGGCCACCCCATCGGCGAGAACACCGGGCTGGGGCTGAACGCCTTCTACTACACGCTGCTGCTGGTCCTGGCCGGATTCATGGGCGCCAACCTGATCAACCTCGGGGTCGACACCGCCCTCGGCTACGCGGACAGCGAGATCGGCCCCTGGCACACCCGCCGCCCGACTGTGCCCATCAGCCGGACCCAGACCCTGCTCCTGAAGATGGCCATGACCGCGGGCATCACCGCCGTCACCGTCTCCCTGGTCATGCTCGGCACCGTCGGCATCCTGAACATGGACGCCTCCCACCTGCCGCTGCTGTGGATCTTCTCCTACTGCGCGGCCCTCGCGGTCGGCCTGGGCGTGCAGGCCATCACCGCGGCGTTCGGCGGGCTCGGTCAACTCGTCTCGATGTTCGTGTTCTTCGTCCTGGCTGTGCCCTCCTCCGGCGCCACCATCCCCCTGCACGCTGTTCCCGCCTTCTACCGGTTCCTGAGCGCCTTCGAACCGATGCGTCAGCTCAGCGAGGGGCTCCGGGCCCTGCTGTTCTTCGACGCCCGCGCCGACGCCGGCCTGGCCCGCGCCTGGACCATGATCGCTATCGGTACCGCGCTCGCCCTGCTCTTCGGCTTCGCCATGACCCTCTACTACGACCGCAAGGGCCTCAAACGCCTTACGCCGCAACCCGCTTGACGGTGGCCGCTCGTAGGATCCTGAGAGGGGACGCATGGGTGAGGGCATGGTGGTGGAAGCAGCACCGCGCCGCCGTCGGATGACGCCCGAGCGCGAGGCTGAGCTGTACGCAGTCGTACGCGGCCTGATTCGTGAAGTCGGGTACGAGGCCCTGACGATGGACGCCGTGGCTGCCCGCACCCGCACCAGCAAAGCGACGCTCTACCGCCTGTGGGACGGCAAGGCCCAGCTGGTCGTCAAGGCACTGCGCAGCCGGAAGCCGCGGTTCGGCGCGCTCGACACCGGGTCGCTGCGCGGTGATCTGCACGCCATGGTGCGCCGCGACGACGATCACCAGATGGAGCAGAACAACGCGCTGATACGCGGCTTGATGACGGCCGTGCACACCCACCCGGAACTGCTCACTGCCCTCAGGGACCGGGTCATCGAACCCGAACTGGCCGATCTCAACCGGATGCTGCAGCGAGCGGTGGACCGAGGCGAGATTCGGCCCGACAGCCCGGCGCTCCCGTACGTGATCCACATGCTGACCGGGGCCTTCACCACCCGCAAGCTCATCGATGGGCAGCCGCCCACGCAGGCCTACCTCACGTCGTACATCGACGCCGTGGTCCTCCCCACCCTCGTCGCCGGACCATGACACCGCCCAAGTGTCACGCTCCGTGCGACGGGAGCGGGGCCAAGGCCGTCGCCCAGCCAGGATCCGGCCTCGATCTTCGCAGTCAGCGGAGAGGACGGCTGCGAGCCGGCATCCGTTTCTGCGCGCGGCTCACGAAGCCGTGCCGGACTGATAGGCAGGACATTTCCGTGCCTGGCGCCGGTGCCCGGGGCGGGGTCACCCGGTCCTGCCCCGGGCACCGGATCGCGGACTTACACGACCTTCCGGACGCGCCGCAGGCGGCGCCTTGCCGGTAGCAGGCCACTCGGTCGGGGTGCCTGTCCCGCGCGGCTCGGCCCGGCAGGCTCCGCGGCCGCGTCGGTGATGTCGAGTAGCGCCCGGTTGTGGGTGTTCTCGCCGAAGAAGCAGATGATCAGGCCGCCGGCGAGGATGACGATCGCGGTGGTGACGAACACGCCGGTGAAGCCGAGTACCTCGGCGATCGCGGCGATGGCCAGGCCGCTGGCGACGCCGGCCAGGCGCCCGAATCCGTTGGCCAGGCCGGAGCCGGCTCCGCGTACGGAGGTCGGAAAGATCTCGGGCAAGTAGGCGTACATCACGGCGGCGTTGGTCTGGATGAGGAAGGCCGCGATGAATCCCGCGGCCACCAATACCGGCACGCTGGTGGTGAAGGCGAAGATCACCATGGCTGCCGCGACGAGGGCGCTGAGGACGAGCATGACGCGTCGGCGCTGCCAGCGGTCGGCGATCGGCGCGGCGGCCAGTGCGCCGACGACCGGAGCGATGGCCAGGATGGCGGTGATGGTGAGGGACTTCTGTGAGGAGTAGCCCTTCTCAACGAGCATGGTCGGCACCCAGTTGGTGAAGCCGTAGGCGCCGAAGATGCCGAGGAACATCGTCAGGCAGATCACCACGGTGCGTTTGCGGTAGGGCGGCCGGGCCAGGTGCTTGACGGTGTAGTGCGGCTCCGCGGGGTGTACGTCGGCTGCCGGCAGGGGCTGGCCGGTGCGTGCTTCGGCTGCCTTCTCGAGGCGGTCGGCGACCTGCTCGGCCTGCTCGGTGCGGCCGTTGAGTTCGAGCCAGCGGACCGATTCGGGCAGGAGCCAGGCCACGAGTACCGCAGGGAGGAGCCCGATGCCGCCGATCACGAACACCCATCGCCAGGCGTCCGCGCTGATGGGGACTATCTGGCGCGCTGCGATGGCCATCAGCGGAATGCCGAGGCTGCCGATGCCGATCATGAGTGACATGTACCGGCCGCGGGAGGTGCGCGGGAACATCTCCACGATGTACACGAGCAGTGCGCTGGTTGCGGCCTGCACGCCGACACCGGTCAGGAAGCGGAGCACGGCCAGGACGCCGTAGGTGGGGGCGAGCGCGCACAGGATCGAGCAGGTGGCGTAGGCGATCGCGGCGGTGGTGAGGGTGCGCTTGCGCCCGATCCGGTCGGCCAGATGTCCGCCGGTCAGGGCGCCGACGAACATGCCGAGGAACGTGAAGGAGGTCAGGGCCCCGACGTCGGTGATCGACAGGCCCCATTGGGACCGCAGTTGTGGGGCGACGTAGGCGAACGCGTACACGTCGGCGATGTCGCACAGGAACATCAGGCTCAGCACCGCGGTCCAGACGAGGTGCTCACGGCTGGTTCCGGGGAGGCGTTCGATCCGTGCTGAGGGTGGTGCGATGATGCTACCCGCTGTCTGTGGTGCAGACATGTGCTCTCCCTTGAGCAGAGGGTGGACCCATGCAGGTACGGCGCGGTGCTGAGCGGCGGCACGCCCGGCGCCGTACTTCGGCCGGGTGTGCCGCGGGATTACTCAGAGGCGGCGTGCGGCTTGGTCGCCTTCCCAGATGGCGTTGAAAATCTTTCGTGGTGCCTGGCAGTCGCCGACGGAGTAGATCTCCAGCCCGGTGGCGGCCAGTTGGCGGGCGAGCGCGTCGTCGGCCGCGTTGCCGACCGAGAGGACGACCGCATCGACATCCGTCCGACGGGTCTCGGCGCCGGTGTGGATGTCGACGAGGACGACTTCGTCGCCGTCGATGGCCTTCACGGCGGTGTTCGTCTGGAAGGTGACGCCGCGCCGCCGCAGTGAGCCGTAGACGAATCCGTGGTCCAGGGCTCCGCCGGTGAGGTGGGCGATCTGCGGAAAGATCGTCACCACGTGGACGGGGTGACGGCGTTCTGCGAGGTATTCGGCCACGGCGAACGGGTGCCGCTCGCCGGTGTCATCGATGATCAAAACATTGCGCAGGATCTCCGCCTGGCCCGAGAGCACGTCGGCCGGGGTGAACACGTTGAACTGGTCGGCTCCCGGCAGGGCCGGGGCGCCCGGGGCCCACTGCGCGGGACGCGCGGCCGGCCAGCCGTGGCGCAGCGGGGTGGAGCCGGTGGCGAGGATGACCGCGTCGAAGGCTCCGCCGCTCAGTTCGTCGGCGGTGACCTCGTGTTTCAGCTCGACGGTGGCGGAGGTCTTCTCCAGCTGGGCCTGCAGCCAGCTGACCACGCCGGACCACTCGCGGTAGGTGGGCGCCTGGGTCAACAGGTTGACCTGGCCGCCGAGTTCGGCGGCTCTCTCGAACAGGGTGACGTGGTGGCCGCGCTCGCTCGCGGTGAGGGCCGCGCGTAGCCCGGCCGGTCCGCCGCCCACGACCGCCACCCGTTTGCCGCCGGCCGAGGCGGGCATCTCGCGGAACTGGCGTTCGCGGCCGACTTCGGGGTTGTGGATGCAGCCTAGCGGGGCGTTGCGGGCCTGGGTGGCGACGCAGAAGTTGGAGCCGATGCACGGTCGGATGTCATCGGCGCGGTCCTCTTCGGCCTTGCGCACCCACATCGGGTCGGCGATCAACTGCCGTGCCATGCCCACCATGTCGGCCCGACCGGAGGCGATGATCTCCTCGGCGGTCTCTGGGGTGGTGATACGGCCGACGGCGATCACGGGGAGCGCGCCGACGGCCTGCTTCAGGCGTGCGGTGTCCTCGACCTCGTAGCCGACCGGGCGGGCCGCGGAGGTCCCGAAGATTGACATGAAGTCCATGTAGGTGCCCTGGGTCGTCGACATGTAGTCGAACACGCCCCAGCCGGCGATGACGGCGGCGATCTCGCACCAGGCCGCGTTGTCCAGGCCGCCCGGCATCGCGCCGTCGCTGCTGTTGACGCGGATACCGAGGATGCGGTCCGCGGGGACGACGGCGCGCACGGCGTCGGTGACGCGGCGCAGCAGCCGCATCCGGTTCTCCAGGGATCCGCCGTACTCGTCGGTGCGGTGGTTGGTGGCCGGGGAGAGGAACTGGTTGATCAGGTAGCCGTGGGAGACGCCGTGGATTTCGATGCCGTCGACGCCGCCCTCGACGGCGTAGCGGGCGGCGAGGACGTAGCCGTCGACGAGTTCGTCGATCTCGGCGGCGGTCATCTCGTGCGGGATCTCGCGGTAGGCGACGTCGGGCACGGGGCTGGGTGCCCAGGTGGGCAGGCGGCTGATCTGGCCGTCGGTCTGCCGGCCGCGGTGCCACAACTGGGCGAAGAGCCGGGTGCCGTGTGCCTGGACCGCCTCGGCCACCGCCCGGTACCCGGCGACCACCCGCTCGTCGTAGGCGAGGATGACGCCGCGCCGGGGCTGGGTGGTGGGGTGCACCGCCATGGCTTCCATGGTGATGGCGCCCACCCCGCCCAGCGCCCGCTCCCGGTAGTACTCGACGCTGGCGTCGGGGATGGTGCCGTCGGTGGCGAACTCGGTGGCGTGCGCGGTCTGCCACACCCGGTTCCGGATCGTTTTGGGCCCGAGCGTGATCGGGGACAGCAGGTGCGGGTAGGTCCGGTGGCCGGCTGCCGGTGCGCTGCTTGGCGTGGTCATCAGTGCTCCGCGAGCAGCCGGCCGAAGCCGTCGATCTGGTCGGTGATGCCGCTGGTGCGCAGCGCGTGCCAGTAGGTGGCGGTGTTGACGGCGATGACCGGCAGGCCCAGGTCGGCTTCGGCCTGGCTGGCGACCGGGCCGAAGGGCAGGTTCGCGCCGAACTGCACGATCGCCTGCGCTCCGCTGTCGGCAAGCTCCTCCACGAGCGGCCGGATGGCCGCGGGCGGGTTGTGCGCGATCTGCACCAGGGACGGCGAGACGAGGTGGCGCACGGCGTGCATCTTGTACCCGCAGCGTTCGACGAACGCTCCCAGGTGTGGTTCGCCCGCCGGACCGTACGGGGTCAGCAGCGCGATCGGACCGTCCGTGATCCCGTAGGCGCGCAGCGCCGCGGGGATGGCGTCACCGGCATGCACCAGGCGCAGGTCGGGCACGTCCAGGCGCGCCCGCAGCCGCTGTTCGATCCGCTGCCCCGCCTCCGGGTCACCGTAGATCGCCTCGATAGAGACGCCCAGGACCACCACGTCGACCTCGGCGCTCAGCACCCGCTCGACCGCGGCGTCAAGCGCGCTGTCGAGGTCGCTGACAGACTGCTGCAGGGCGCTGTCGTCGCGGGTGACGATGTTGGGGACGTGGATACGGGCGAGGTGGTTGGTCACGCCCTTCGGGCGCATCTGGTCGTACTCGTACTGCACGACGGTGTTCACGGACGGGGTGACGACTCCGAGCTTGAGCCGGTAACCGTAGACATCAGGCATGGCGCTTCTCCTCTGTGAGTGCCGGGCTGTTGGCGATCATGGTGGCGAGTACGGTGGCGGGCTTGTCGGAGCGGTTGATCCAGGCGTGCTGGATGCCGTTCATGATGATGGTGTCGCCCTGGGTGAGCAGGACTTCCTTTTCGTCGGTGAGGCAGTAGATCTCGCCGTCGACGACGGTCTGGATGTCGATGGTGTCGGTGGCGTGGAAGCCGGGCGGGCGGTCGCCCTCCGGCTCCATGCCGGCCGCGGCCAGGACTTCGCGCACCATCTCGGGGTTGTCGGCCCACTGCGAGGCGGGCGGAAAGACGCTGATGAAGACGCGCAGGCCGGTGTGTGGTGCGAAGTCCTCGTGCAGGACCGGGTGGTGGTTGCCGCCCGGCTGTGGCGGGAGCTTCTCGGCCTCCCACAGGGCGGCCGCGGTCACGAACGGGCTGCCGTAAACGACGGCCGTCGGGCCGTCGGAGACGATCGTCGACCGACCGGCATCGGTGACCCCGGTGAGCACCAAGCGGGGTGGCGGGGAGGTCGGCTCATCGCCCTTGTACTCGTACGTCATGGTGGTGCGGCTCCCTTCTCACGGCGCTCACGCAGATGCCCAGAACGCCGCGGACGGCCGGTGTGCCGTCCTGATGAATGTGGCCTTGTGTCGTGGGTGCGCCCCGGCCGCGGGTGAGGTGACAGTGCCCGGGTCTGCTACGAGCGAGGAGTGCGAGCTGACGGCGCCTCGCTGCAGTGTGTGGCCGCGGCCTGGTCAGCCGGCGCGCCGGTAGCCCTGGTCGGCCAGGCGCTGCATGAGGCCGCCGGCATCGAGCAGGTCGAGGAGCATCGGCGGCAGTCCGGGTACGTCGAAGGAGGCGTTCGTGCTGGTGTTGTCGACGTGCCCGGCAGCGAGGGCGATGCGTGCCTGCTGCCCGTCCTCGAAGGCGGCCCGCACGCCCGGAACCGTCAGGGCGGGCAGGCCGAAGTTGATGCAGTTGCGGTAGAACAGCGAGTTGAACTGGTCGGCGAGCAGGGCGCGGACGCCAAGGATGCGAAAGAGGTTGGCCACGGGACGGGAGGAGCCCACGCCGAAGTTGCGGCCCGCGACCACGATGTCGCCGGGGCGAACCTGTTCGCTCCAGCCGGGGCGCAGCTCGTAGAACACGTGCTGGGCTGCCTCTTCGGGTTCGAGGCGCATGGCGAACCCGGGATACATGGCGTCGGTGTTGACGGAGTCGCCCACCACCCACACGCGGCCCTCGATGATGTCCGTCATGACTGCACCTCTCGCGCGTCGGTGATCACACCGGTCACCGCGGACGCGGCGACCGTGGCGGGGGATGCCATGTAGATCTCCGCCTCCGTGCTGCCCATGCGGCCCTTGAAGTTGCGGGTCGACGCGGTCAGGCAGACTTCCCCCGGACCGATGAGCCCCATGTGGTAGCCGAAGCAGGCGCCGCAGGTGGAGTTGGTGACCACGCCGCCAGCGTCCGCGATGTCCTGCAGGTAGCCCAGCCGCATCGCGTCGCGGTAAACGGCCTGCGAGGCCGGGGTCACGATCAGCCGCACCCCGGAGGCGACCGTCTTGCCGCGCAGCACCTCGGCGGCGATCCGCAGGTCCTCGAGCTGGCCGTTGGCGCAGGAGCCGATGAAGCACTGGTCGACCTTGCGGTGCTCGATGGCCGAGACAGGCAGGGCGTTGTTGCTGACGGTGCCGGGGCGGGCGACATAGGGCACGAGCGAGCTGAGGTCGATCACACGGACGTCGGCGTACTGGGCGTCGGCGTCCGGCGCGACCTCGGTAAAGGGCTGGTCGCTGACGCTGCGTATGTAGTCGCGGGTGAGCGCGTCGGCCTCGAAGATGCTGAAGTCGGCGGAGACTTCTGCGCCCTGGGTGGCGATGGTGCGCCGGTCGTTCAGCGGCAGGCTCACAAGGCCGGGGCCGCCGTACTCGAGATTGTGGTTGGTGACATCCCCGAAGGTTCCGGCGATGTGCAGGAAGATGTCCTTGCCGCTGACGTGCTCGGGCTTGGCCCCCACGAACTGGTAGCGGATCGTGGGCTCGACGGTGAACCAGGTCTTGCCCGTGCACATGATGGAGTAGACCTCGGCCGGGCCCAGTCCCCGGGCGGCCGTGTTGTAGGCCCCGGCCGCGCAGGTGTGGGAATCGGTGCAGGCCAGGACCTGGCCGGGCAGGGCCAGACCGTTCTCGGCGATCACCTGGTGGCAGATCCCGTGCTGTCCGACATCGTAGAACCGCCGGATGCCGTACTCACGCGCGAACGAGCGGGCCCGTTCACCGCCCAGAGCGTCCTGCACGGAGGGCGCCGGCACGGCGTGGTCCATCACCACGGCGACCCGGTCCGCGTCGGCGATCTTGACAGGGTCCTCCCAGCCGACGGTGAACTGCAGGTCGATGAGGACCGTCATGTCCACATCGACGACGACGGTGTCGCCGACCGACGCCTTCTCGCGGCCCGCAGCGCGGGCCATGATTTTCTCGACGATGTTCATGCCCATAGCGGTCTCAACTCCACTTGTCACCGATGGCTGACCATTCCCGCAGCCCGAGAAGGTCGAAGAAGGCGGCCACCCCCTGCGATCCGGTCCGCGGATCGCGGCCGCCGAGCCGCTGGAGGGATCCGATGGCGGCGTCCATGACGGCGGCCAGCGGGTTGCTCGGATGGATGGCGAGCGCATAGCCCAGCTGCTGCAGCACCTGCGGCCCCTCGTCCGGCGTCAGGCCGCCCTGGACCAGGTTGATGAGCAGCGGCGCGTCGACCTCCCGGGCGATCCGCTCGACCTCCTCGCGGCTGACGGGCGCCTCGACGAAGATCACATCGGCCCCGGCCTGCGCGTAGGCGTTGGCCCGCTCGATGGCCTCATCCAGGCCGAGCACGCCCCGGGCGTCGGTGCGCGCCACGATCAATGCGCGGTCCCGGGTGTCGAGCGCGGCCCCCAGCTTCTTCAGGAACGCCTCCCGGCTGATCAGTTCCTTGTCGGGCAGATGGCCGCAGCGCTTGGGGAACGCCTGGTCCTCCAGCTGGATCGCCGCGACCCCGGCGCGCTCGTAGGAGCGCACCGTGCGTACGACATTGAGGGGTGAGCCGTAGCCGGTGTCGGCGTCGGCGATCAGCGGGATGTCCTCGAGAACGTCCACCAGCATGGCCGCCCGCTGTGTCATCTCACTGGCCGTCACCAGGCCGATGTCGGGCAGCCCGTGGGCGGAGGCGGCCACGCCCGCGCCGGTCATGTAGGCGGCGGAGAAACCCATCCGCCGAACCAGTTGGGCGGTGATGCCGTCGTAGACCGCCGGGGCCGTCACCAAGGTGTCACGGGCAAGAAGTTTGTGCGTCATTGCACCTGATGCATTCACTGTCGATTCCACTTTCTGAAACCTCTGCATCTACATTGTGCAACTGAAATTAAGACGGTACCCCCTGCGTGTCAACCGGTCGGGACGGTCCGAGCCCTGGAGGGTGCGCTCGGCGAGGCTCGTCGGGAAGCCGTTGACGCGCGGCTGCGGCGCCGCCTACCGTCTACGAAACCCACTTGGCGAAACATTAGGTTTCACATATTGGAATCGAGGCGATTGTGGTCGAACAACGACGTGCCGGCCGGGTGGACGCCTGGCTGACGCTCGCGGGTGTCAGCGGCGATGGGCTCCCGGCCATCGCCGCTGAGGTGGAGCGGCTGGGGTTCGCCCGCCTGTGGTTCCCGGAGACCCCCACCAGCCGCGAGGCGTTCACCCAGGCCGCACTACTGCTGGCGGCCACCGAGCGGCTCGGCGTCGCGACGGGCATCGCCAACGTCTACGCACGCGACGCCACGGCCGCGGCCGCCGCCGGGCACACCCTGGAACTCGCCTTCCCCGGACGGTTCGTGATGGGGCTGGGCACCAGCCACGCCGTGCGCAACGCCGAGCGGGGCCACCAGCACACCAAGCCGCTGGCCTACATGGCCTCCTACCTCGACTCCCTGGACCAGACCGGACGGTTCGACACCGGCGATGCAAGACCCCCGGTGGTACTGGCCGCGTTGCGGCCGAGGATGCAGGACCTGGCCCGTGAACGCGCCGCCGGGGTGCACACCTTCTTCGTCACCCCCGACCACACCGCGGCGGCACGCACCCTGCTCGGCGACCGCCCGCTGCTGGTGCCCCAGCAGGCGTTCATCATCACCGACGACATCGACGCGGCGATGCCGCTGGGCGCCGCCTACGTCGCCTCACGCCTCGCCCTGCCCAACTACGTCCACCACCTGCAGGCCCTGGGACACACGGAGGTCGAGGTCAACGGGCAGGCCACCGAGAAGCTGGTCCACGAGATGGTCGCCATCGGCGGCCCCGATGCGGTGGCCCGCAGGATCGAGGAGCACCTCGCCGCCGGCGCCACGCGCGTGGCCGCACACCCCCTGCACGCCCACGACGGAGGGCTGGCCCAACTGGCCGCTCTCGCCGAGGAGATCCGGCCGTGAACCCCACCGCGAATCTCGCCTACCTGCTGGAGACGACCGCCGCCCACTTCCCCGGCCGCGAGGCGATCGTGGCGGGCGCGCGGCGCCTGACCTACCGCGAACTCGACCTCGCATCCCGCGCATGCGCGAACCTGCTCACCGAACTGGGCGTAGGCCGCGGCGATGTTGTCGCGCTCACCTGCCCCAACATCCCCGAGTTCACGATCGCCTACTACGGGATCCTCCGAGCCGGCGCGGCCGTCGTCCCGCTCAACACGCTCCTGAAGCGCAGCGAGATCGCCTACCACCTCAACGACTCCGGCGCCTCGGTGTACTTCTGCCACCAAGACGTCGCCGGGCTGGCCATGGACTCCGAAGGCTGGGCCGGCTTCCAGCACGCCCCCCAGTGCCGGCAGTTCGTCAGCATCACCACCGACCCCGCTGGCGCCCCGCCGCACCCCGAGGCGCGCACCCTGGGCTCCGCGCTCGCCGACACCCCCGTCGACCACACCATGGTGGCGGTCGACGAGGACGACACCGCCGTCATCCTCTACACCTCCGGCACCACCGGCACGCCCAAGGGCGCCGAGCTGCGCCACCGCAACCTGCGCGACAACGCCCTGCTGGGCCGGCTGCTGTTCGAAGCCAGCCCCGACCGTCCCGACCGGCACCTGTCCGCCCTGCCGCTGTTCCACTCGTTCGGCCAGACCGTCTGCCAGAACGGCGTCATCGCCTTCGCCGGCACGAGCGTCCTCATGCCGCGCTTCGAACCCCAGGCGGCGCTGACCCTGATGGCCGACGAGAAGATCACCGTCTTCGCCGCCGTTCCGACCATGTACTGGGCCCTGCTCAACGCGATCGACCAGATGCAGAAGGAGGCCGGCGACAACAGCGGTGCCTCCTCGATCGCCGCCTTCACCCAGCACCTGCGGGTAGCCAACTCCGGGGGTGCCGCACTCCCGGGCGAGATCCACGCCGCCTTCGAGCGCGTCTTCGGCGTGACCATCCTGGAGGGGTACGGCCTCTCCGAGACCAGCCCCATCGCGGCGTTCTCGCCGTTCGGCGCCCCGGCCAAGGCGGGTTCGATCGGGCTGCCGGTGCCCGGCGTGGAAATGAAACTCCTGCGGCCCGGCTCCTGGACAGACCTTCCGCCCGGCCGTGACGTCGGCGAGATCGCCGTACGCGGCCACAACGTGATGAAGGGCTACTTCGGCCGCCCGGAAGCCACCGCCGAGGCCCTCAGGAACGGCTGGCTGCGCACCGGCGACCTGGCACGCCGCGACGCGGACGGCTGGTACTACATCGTCGACCGCTCCAAGGACCTCATCATCCGCGGCGGCTTCAACGTGTACCCGCGCGAGATCGAAGAACGTCTCCTGACCCACCCGGACATCTCGCTGTGCGCCGTGATCGGCGTACCCCACCCCAGCCACGGCGAGGAGATCAAAGCCGTCGTCGTCCGTCGGCCGGGATCCGACCTGAGCGAGACGGAACTGATCGCCTGGTGCAAGGAGAAGATGGCCGGCTACAAGTATCCGCGGATCGTCGAGTTCGCCGCCACGCTGCCCATGACCGCCACCGGCAAGATCCTCAAGCGCGGCCTGGGCGCACGCGAGGGCGGCAGCACCAGCGGATGACGCACTCGTCCCGCCCGGCGACTCGCTGCTCATACTGCGCTTCAGCAGATCCGGGATGCGCTGGGCCCGGGCGGCCGGATGCCTGGTCCGCCCCGGTCTAGCCGACCGGAATACGCCCTCGCGGGCGCCGGTTGTAGCCGATATGCACCACCCTCAAGAGCCGCCCAGCGGCATACACCCGCTGCTCGCCGGGCGCTTCAGCCCTTCCCGATTCGATCCGTCGGCGGCTGTCGACGACCGCGCCCTGAAGCTGCTGCTGGAAGCCGCACGGTGGGCGCCGTCGGCGGGGAACACCCAGCCGTGGGGCTTCTTCACCGCCAGGCCCGGTGAGCCGGAGTACGACCGTGTACTGCCGCACCTCGCGCCGAGCTCGGCGCGCTGGGCGACGGATGCCGGTCTGCTCGTCGTCACCCTGGCGCACCGGCACGTCGACGACACGGAGCTGCTCTTCTCCGGCTTCGCGGACTACGACCTCGGCCAGGCCACCGCTCACCTGACGGTACAAGCCCAGGCCCTGAAACTGGCCGCGCGCCAATTCCGGGCCTTCGACCTGGAAGGGCTCACCAAGGAGTTGAACCCGAACCCCGGCTGGGTGATCGTCTCCATGGTCGCCGTGGGCAAGCCAGCAGACGGCCCCGCACAGGATCGTGACCGGCACAGCATCGCGCACCTGCGATCCGCCCCATGGGTACCGGCGCGGTAACAGCCGAACATGTGGCACGGCGAGGTGAACGCAGCAACCACCAGCGCCGCCCGCCTGCTCCCAGCCCGTACGACATCTGCTGCGCCCAGGCCTGGGCGCAGCACTGCGAGGCGCGTCTCAGCCGCGCGGGGCAGGCCGCGAGAAGGTGTGCACCAGCTCGATCAGATGGGGAGCAAACGCGGTCATCCGCTCCTGGGTCCATCGGTGCCCGGGACCGGACACCGATACCGCCAGGTCGGCGCCCGGCACCGGGGTCGCCACACCGTGGACCCCGGGGTGGTTGGCGCCGAAGGACAGGACGTAGCCCAACTTGCGCGCCTCGGCGGCTCGTTCCCGCACCCCGCTGGTTGCTTCGGCGGGCAACGTGTCCAGCACCGCGGTCAGTTCGTCCTGGCCGAGGTTGGCCAGGAGCGCCGTCCCTGCACTCCCGCGGACGACCGGGGTCAGTTCGCCCGGGGTCCAGACCCGGCGCAGCGGGTGCAGGGTCGACTCGGCACCGAGCACCAGGACGACGCTGGCACCGACCCGCCGGTGCAGCGTGCAGGTCTCCCCGCTCTCGGCGGCGATCGTCTGGAGCAGGGGCAGGTAGGCGTTGTCGGTGTCGAAGCTGGGCAGGACGGCAGCGGCGAGCGAGTACAGCCGACCTCCGACGCTGTAGCCGCCGCCCGGGGCGTGCTCAAGGAATTCTTCTTCCTGCAGTGCCCGCAGCAGCCGGTAGGTCATGCTCCTGCCGAAGCCGGTCTGCCTCACGACCTCCTCCAGCATGAGCGGTTGTTCCGACCGGCCCACGACGTCGAGTACGCGCAGGGCGCGCTTCGCCGTGTCCGCTCCCCCGGGGCGCGCCTTAGAGGTCTCAGGCATACGCTCAGTCTAAAGGTGCACATCGACGGTGCCGGGAGCGTCTTGCCTTTCCTGGCCAAGCTGGTCGGCCGCCTGGGGACGCGCCGGTGACGCCGAACCGCCACCGTGCGGGCCCGGTCGGCCCGTTCGGCGGACTGCCGGATACCGGCGACCATGTCCGATCCCGGGCGTACCCCGGGCCCTGCGGCCGTCGGCTCGGGATGACCGGCGACGATTCCCTATCGTTGCCGAAGAGCGGCACGATCAGGCACGACGACGGTTCGCGCCCTGGACACGGAGTTAGTTCCTCCGGGGTGGTGGAGGCGGGCATGACCGGGGCCTTGCCGCTGGGCTTTGCGCCGGCAGGCGGGTCGGGGCGGAACCCCTCGGGGAACAGTTCACTGGGGGTGGCCTCCGGGCGTCTCGCCGTCGAAGGCCCAGGCACCGGTGATAGCAGTCATGGTCATGACTTGCCTCGATCCTTGAGTGAAGGCAGCTGTGCTGAATGAGCCGGTCTGACGGTGCAGCACCTCGTGTGGCGTCAGTGCGCTGCCTGGTCCGGACCGGCGGTGAACATGTCGAGGAGGGGCTGCGGGGCGTCCGGGTGGAAGATCAGCTCCTGGCCGGTGGCGGATTCCCTCTGGGTGTGTTCGCTGCGCGGGAAGGTCAGCGTCAAGGACGTCGCCGAGGCTGCGGACATGTCCATGAGCGGCCTGTTCAAGCACTTCCCGACCAAGGAGGCCCTGGTCTTCGATCGCGAGGACGACATCCGCGCCGGACTCGCCACAGCGGTTCGCGACTGCCCCAGCGGAACCTGCGCCCTGGACTGCCTGCGTGACATGCTGCTGAGCATCGGCACCGTCCCCGACGATCCGCAGCAGCAGGCGTTCACCGAGCTCACCGCCAGCACTCCGGCACTGCGCAGCTACGCCCGGCGGATAGGGCTGAGCAATGAACAGGCCCTGGCGGATGCCCTCATCGAAAAGAGTCCGAACGCCCCGGATGCGGTCATCGCGGCACGGGCGATAGCGCGCTTCATCCTCGACCGCGCCCAGCCCTGGCACCGCGAGGACCCGCAGCGCGCGATCGACAGCACCATCGACCTGCTCAAGAACGGCTGGCCTGCCCCCGAGCTGGGACACACGCCCCGGCCCGCCCCCGTGACCGAGCCGCAGTCACCAGCCCGTCCCGCCGGTCTACGGGAACGCAAGAAGGCCCTCACCCGCCGGGCCATCACCGACACCGCCGTGGACCTGTTCACCGAGCGCGGCTACGACCAGGTCGGTGTCCGCGAGATCGCCGAAGCCGCCGGCGTCTCCATCGCGACACTTTTCACGTACTTCCCCGACGGCAAGGCCAGCCTCGTGTTCCCCGGCGGCCAGCTCACCAGCCGCTCGGCCGCACTGGTGGACGCGGTGCGACAGCGCTCCACTGGGCAGACCATCCCGCAGGCCGTACGTGACCACATGTCCACCCGCGGACCCTTCGCCAGCGACCTGAACGCCGACCAGCAACGCGTACTCGAACTGGTGCGCACCACCCCGGAACTGCGCGACTTCGCGCTGAACTCCTCGATCGCGAGCCAGGACACGCTCGCCACCGCGATCGCCAAGGAAGCCGGCCTCGCCCCTGACGACATGACTGCACGCCTACTGGCCTGCTGCATCCTGCAGATCCCGTTCCTCGCCCAAGATGACACTGCCCCTCGCCACACCCTCGACGTCGTCATCGACTTGCTCAGCCGCGGCTGGCCAGCCTGCCTGTCCACGGTTCAGCGCCTTGAGTAGCAGATCTTCGCTGCGGCATCCGCGTGAGATTTTGAGCTTGCGCCTCGCAGCCCATGGTTCGCGCAGAACGACCGGCACGGCTCCGTGAGCCCGCTCGCACTGGGAAACCCTGCAGATCCACCCGTAGGCCTCGTGCTCCGCCGGGATGCGGATCACGTCCCGGCGGAACAGCGCGACGTCGAAGCCGGGCGCCTGCATCAGTGCATGAGGACCTCCAGGCTGTCACCGGTGGTACGGCTCGGCTGATCCGAGGTGATGACGGGCAGCAGGGTGCGGACGCGCTCGTTCATGATTCCTCACCCCAGGCCGTCTTCAGCGCGGAGGTGAACTCCGGGGAGTGCTCCTTGGCCACCCAGGGGTCGTTGTCTGTGACGTCGAGGGATCTTGTTGGTGGTCGTGTGCCGGAACGCGTGTGGCTTGATACGGCCGGGCAGTTCGGCCCGCCGCAGCACCCCGCGGGCTGCTTCCGCCATCCATGGCTCGCCGGTCCGCGGTCATCGGCACCTGCGCACCCACCGGATGCCATCCCCGTACACAGAGGGTGGGCCCGTGTCCGCCTCGACACCACACCGCACACCTTCATCAGCCGCAACACGGGCCTGGGGCGAGCGCGTTCGCAGGCGAATAGTAGTGCGCCCACGCCGTCTTGTACGTAATTCCAGTGCTGGGCCCTCTTCGCGGAAAAAGTGTGCTGCCGTGAGTAAGGGCTGTCCCGCAATGGCTTGGGAGCTCATGGCCCTGCCATTCTGCAGGTTGGCAGCAAGGCTGTGGGAACAGTTGAATGCCCTCGTGACGAACTGGACGCAGGTGGTCGATGCTCACGGGGCGGTTGGGCGGGTACCCCTGCTCCTGGATCAGGTGGAGCGAGAGGTAGCACCGGAGGCGTGGGACGAGCTGTGGGACCGTCTCTGCCTCCACGGTGAGACAGTCTCCGCGGCGAGCTTCGCAGCTCTCCCGCGCTTGGCAGCTCTAGCTCCCGCGTGTACCCAGGCACTCGAATTGGCCAGTGCCATCGTGCGTGGCACGTTGCGGCACCCCGACGGTGAAGCTCTGCTCGCGGGCTGTCCGAACGAGGTCGACCGGTTGCGGGAACTCGTGGACCAGCGGCTTCGGACGCCTCCGGCCGACTACAACCGGCTCTTCGGTGATCTGCTCGCCCTTGCAGGGCAGTACCACTGGAGCGCCTCCTTGGGAGACTTCGCCGACGACTTCTATGCCGTCTCCTGCCCCGGCTGCGAAGCAGAGGTAACCATCGCCGTCGGCGACTACGGCTGCTACGCGGCCATTCGAGACTGGGATCAGGGCGACATCGAGCGGCGGTCGCTGCGGCCTGCCCCGGCCAAGGAGCTTCGCGACCCTGGCCGATGGATGCACGCCACAGCCGACCGGGACGGGCAGCAGCGGCTCGCCGAGGGCATCAGATACCTCTTTGGCCGGGCAGAGTGCCCGGCTTGCGCCAGTGTGTTCAACATCGCGGAAGCGCACACGACCGCGAACCTTCCTCCAGCCCTTGAAACGTACTGAACAGGGAGAGGCGCCCCGGCCACTTGCGATGATCTTGAAATGGCTGGCGTCATCACGGCTTCGGATCCCGCGTGGATACCCCCGTTCAGCGGGCTGAGCCCAAGGCAATTCGGCAAGCTGATCACCGCGCTCCGGCGCGAGGGCGCCGACCCGGTCCGCAGGGGCCGGCCGTGGGGCCTGCCGCTGGAGGACCGGGTGCTGTTGGTCGCCGCCTACTGGCGCACCAACCTCACCCTGCGCCAACTGGCACCGCTGTTCGGGGTGTCCAAGTCCGCGGCCGACCGCATCATCGACCACCTCGGACCAGCGCTCGCACCCCGGCAGCGCAAGCGGTTCCGCACGGACACCGTCCTGATCGTGGACGGCACTCTGGTCCCCACCCGCGACCACAGCATCGCCGAGCAGTCCAAGGACTACCGGTACTCCACCAACCACCAGGTCGTCATCGACGCCGATACTCGGCTCGTCGTCGCCGTCGGTCGACCGCTGCCCGGCAACCGCAACGACTGCAAGGCGTGGGAGTTGTCCGGTGCCAAGGCCGCCGTCGGCCGCACCATGGTGATCGCCGACGGCGGCTACAGGGGCACCGGCCTGGTCATCCCGCACCGCCGAGCACCCGGCCAGGCTGGCCTTCCGGCCTGGAAAGAGGAGCACAACCGCTCACACCGCAAGGTCCGCGCCCGCATCGAGCACGCCTTCGCCCGCATGAAGACCTGGAAGATCCTCCGCGACTGCCGTCTCAAAGGTGACGGCGTCCACCACGCCATGCTCGGCATCGCCCGCCTCCACAACCTCACCCTCGCCGGGTGACCGGGGAACGACGCTGGTCACCCAGCATGCCGTAGATCATTACGGGACAGCGCTTAGCCTGGCATGAGAGATACTTCGCACCCATTACCGGAATCGCCCCGAAGGTGCTACGCCGAACCGCTGCAGTCCGGCTCGTCCAGGAGGTAATGGGCGGACCCCTCGATGATGCTGCGCGCTACCTCGGCATCACCCCGGGCCTGGTGCGGTTCAGAACCAACACCGACTTCAAACGCTGGGAGCGCGCAGGACGCAGTCCAGCCGAGTTCGAACGAGTCCTCCGCGAGCTCGGCGCCGAACTCCGAGCACCCCGGCGACCGCTCATCGACTACCAGCGCCGACGCGAGGCACTCAGGGACTGGGCTCTTCCTGGGGACGATTGGGATGCCCTGGTCAGCGAGTTGTCACCGCTTCCCGGCCCCATCCGGCCACCGGTCGGTGACCGCAAACGCCAGGACGCCTCCGTCTACATCTGGGTACAGGTCACACAAGGCGAGCATCTCTTCGCCCCGCGCACCATCGAGGCCGAACAGCCTCAACACATCCAGCTCGAATGGGCCCTCCGCCGCAACACCACCTGGTACAACCTCGTCCGCCCAGACACCTTTCGACACTATGCCGACCTGCGGAAACTCCTCGCCGAATATGCCCAACAGCTCGCCCGGGACATCGACTCGGGTGCAGTCAGCCCCTCCATACCCAATGAGCAGCCCGACGCTCACGCACAGTGAACACTGAGAGTTTTGATCCGCCAACTAACCCCCTCAAGATCCGCCAACAAGAATTCCCCACGGGCTCCCGGCCTGCATGGTTCAGACCATGATCCGCCAGCTAAAACTCTCGGTCACAACCACCGGCACCGGCTCGTACTCAGACGGCCAGGACCAGGAGGGCGACGATCACCGCGAGGGGTGCGACCAGGAGGGCGGCCAGGTGACCGAGCAGGGCGCGGAACATGCCGAGCACCCCGTACAGCACCGCTCCGCCCAGCAGCCAGCAGCCGAAGATCCGCAACGCCAGCTCCTGCGCGGCGTTCTCCTCCTCACGTGTGGTGGGGTTGCCGATGCCGCCGATCGCCACCCACAGCAGCACCACACCCACCAGCGCGCTCACCGCGCCGGCGAAGGGCGCGACGGCCCTGTCCGACCGCCGCACCCGCTTCCAGACCGCTATGCCGCTCATGAGAACCAGAGACTAGCCCTGCGGGGCCGGCCGGTGTCAGCACCGGTCGATCTTCATGAACGTCACCGAGTGCGGCGGGAAGGTGAACTCGAACGTGGGCGCCACGCCCCGGAACGAACGGCAAGATAGGGAGGGGCAGGAGCACGTCAATGGGGCGTGCGGCACGGCGGAGCACGAGAGAGCACGGGAGAGCGGGACGCCATGGGCGAGTTCTGGCCGGTACCCGACGTACTGGCGTATCTGGGCGGCACCTGGCGGGCCGAGCGTGTCGTGCGGGACCTGGCGAGCGGGGACGAGGGGCGGTTCACCGGGAGCGTGGTGTTCGAGCCGCTCGAGGACGGCGACGGCCTGCTCCAGCGGGAGTCGGGCGACTTCACCTGGCGGGGCGTCACCCGGCCCGCCGAGCGCACGCTCCGCTTTCTACGGGGCCCGGAGGGCACGGCTGACGTACGGTTCGCGGACGGCCGCTTCTTCCACGGCCTGGACCTCAGGTCCGGCCGGCACGTCGCCGACCACCCCTGCTCGGCCGACCTCTACCGGGGCGAGTTCACCGTCCGTGACGCGGACCACTGGCGCATGGTGTGGCGGGTGCGGGGCCCGGCGAAAGATCTGGAACTCGTCACCGACCACACGCGCGCCGACGGGGCATAGGCCCTTGCGGGCCACGGCCGCGCTCAGCCATCGCCCCCCGAGGCACGGGGCGGTGCGGTGCTCGAACGGACGACGAGGCGCGGTTCCACCGGCTTCGGTCCCGACAGGGCGCCCGGAGCGGCGATGGACCGCAGCAGCTGCGTCACCGCCAGCGCCCCCATCTCCGCGAACGGCTGTGCCACGGTGGTGAGCGGCGGCCAGCTGTACTCGGCGAGTTCGATGTTGTCCACGCCCACCACCGAGATGTCCTCGGGAACCCGGCGGCCGGCCTCGTGCAGCGCCTTGATCACCCCGAAGGCCATCTCGTCACTGGCGACGAAGACAGCGGTCACGTCGGGGATGCGTCCCAGGACGAGGCCGTTGCGGTATCCGGATGCGGGAGACCAGTCGCCTTCCAGCGCGGGAGGCACAGGCCGGCCGGCCGCCGCGAGGGTGTCGCGCCAGCCGTCACGCCTGCCGGCGGCCTCCAGCCACTCCTCGGGACCGGTCACGTGCCACACCGAGTCGTGGCCCAGGTCGAGCAGGTGCTGGGTGGCCAGACGCGCGGCGAGCGCCTGGTCGACGGCCACCACCTCGGTCGCGGAGGTGCGGGAGCCGTCGATCGTGACCGTGGGGACCGACGCGGTCAGCTGCTCGATCCGGCGGCTGGCATGGATGAGCGGCACGGCCAGGACGACGCCCTCGACGTCCTGGTCGGCCAGCCGGGACAGGGCGTCCTCGATCGCGGACGTGTCGAGCGAGGAGGTCGCCGCCGCGTTCACCGTGTACCCGGCCTCGCGGGCCGCGCTCTCGATGCCGGAGGTGAGGAGGGCGCCCGAGTAGTAGTGGGGCCGCAGCGTCACCACCCCGATGGTGCGGCTGCGCCCCGAGGAGAGCACCCGGGCGGCGTTGTTGCGCCGGTACCCGAGTTGCTCCACGGCCGCCATGACCTTGTCGCGCGTGCGCTCCTGAACGTTCGGACGGCCCGAGAGCACACGGGACACCGTCTGCGCCGACACCCCGGCGGCTCGCGCCACGTCCGCCATCCCTGGTGGCCGCTTCGCGCCGGCATTCTGCTTCACCATGGGTCCTTCCTCGAGACCGTGGTCCTCGACGATATCGCTGACACACCGGGCAAAGCCTGCCCTTCTGCCTTCGAACGCCCCAGCTCTGTCACACCGTTGGCATCGATAACAACATCTGCCATAGTTCGAGCCGTCGACGGTCACTCGGCACTCGACTGCACGCCGACTCCCCCGGATCGCGCGGCGGTCACCCCTTGTCTCGCCTCCCTCGAAGAGGAGTCGTGAAGAGATCGATCAGCCGGTCTGCTGGAATCGTCGACACCTAGCCATGTCGCGGTACCGCCCGCGCTCGTCGTCGTGGGCTCGCTCGTGTCCGTCGTCCCCCTCCTGCTCGCCTTCCTCTCACTGCAGCGGTTCTGGCGCGCGGGCATGACCGCGGGAGCCTTGAAATGACCGTCTCCGAGCCCGGCGCCGTGGAACACGGCTCCCTTGCCGGCGAACCGCCCGCCCTCACCTCCACCGACGGGGTGCTGCTGCGCGAGGGGCACCCGCACCGCGTCCTGGCGGGCTCCCTGCACTACTTCCGTGTCCATCCCGATCAGTGGGCCGACCGGCTCCGGAGGCTGTCCGCCCTCGGGCTCAACACGGTGGACACCTACGTGCCCTGGAACTTCCACGAGCGCGCCCGGGGTGACGTCGACTTCACGGGCCCGCGCGACCTGGAACGCTTCGTGCGGCTCGCCCAGGAGCAGGGGCTGGACGCCGTCGTGCGGCCGGGCCCCTACATCTGCGCGGAATGGGACAACGGCGGGCTGCCGGCCTGGCTCACGGACACCCCCGGCATGCGGCTGCGGACCTCCCATCCGCCCTTCCTGGAGGCGGTGGGCCGGTGGTTCGACGAGCTGATCCCCCGGATCGCCGCCCTCCAGGCCGGCCGGGGCGGTCCGGTGGTGGCCGTGCAGATCGAGAACGAGTACGGCAGCTACGGCGACGACCACTCCTACGTGCGCTGGGTGCGGGACGCGCTGACCGGGCGGGGGATCACGGAACTCCTCTACACGGCCGACGGCCCGACGACGCTGATGCAGGACGGCGGCTCGCTGGCCGGGGAACTGGCGGCCGCCACGTTCGGTTCCCGACCCGCTCAGGCCGCGGCACTGATGCGGGCACGGCGGCAGGGCGAGCCCTTCTTCTGCGCGGAGTTCTGGAACGGCTGGTTCGACCACTGGGGGGAGCACCACCACGTGCGTTCGGCCGACAGCGCGGCGGACGCCCTGGACGGAATCCTCGCCGAGGGCGGTTCGGTGAGTCTGTACATGGCGCACGGCGGCACCAACTTCGGCCTCTGGTCGGGCGCCAATCACGACGGCGAGCGGCTCCGGCCGACCGTCACCAGCTACGACTCGGACGCGCCGGTCGCGGAACACGGCGCCCTCACCCCGAAGTTCTTCGCCCTGCGGGAGCGGCTGGCCGCCGTCGATCCCACCGTGGCGGGCCGGCCCGTGCCCGCGGACCCGCCCCTGCTGGAGCCGCACACACTGGAGCTGACCCGGCGTGCGGCCCTGCTGGAAGGGCTGCGCGCCGCGGCCGAGCCGGTACGCGCACCCGTGCCGCTGAGCTTCGGCGAACTGGGGCAGGCCGCCGGCCTGGTGCTGTACACGGCGGAACCGCTCCTCCCGCCGGAGAACGTGACCGTGTCCGTGCGGCAACTGCACGACCGTGCACAGGTGTTCGTCGACGGAGAACCCGTGGGCGTGCTGGACGGCGACTCCGCCTCGGTCACCGTGCGTGGCGCCGGACGACGCGTGCGGCTCGAGCTGCTGGTGGAGAACCAGGGCAGGATCAACTACGGCCCGCTGCTCGGCCAGGGGAAGGGCATCCTCGGCAGTGTGCTGGTGGACCGCCGGCAGGTGCACAACTGGAGCATGCACCGGCTGCCGCTGGACGAGTGGACACCCGGGGACATCTCCCGGGCCGCCTCCGCCGCGGCCCCCCGTGGGCGGGCGGGCTTCGCCGAGGCACGGCTGGAGGTCGCCGAGCCCGCGGACGCCTTCGTCGCCCTCCCCGGCTTCGGCAAGGGGTTCCTCTGGATCAACGGCACCCTGCTGGGCCGCTACTGGGAGACCGGCCCGCAGCGGACGCTCTACCTCCCGCGGCCGCTGCTGCGCGCCGGTGACAACACTCTGACGGTGCTGGAGACGGAGCGCTTCGGCGAACGGATCGTCCTGTGCGACCGCCCCGAGCTCGGCCCGCCGGAGGAGTACGTCGAGACCTTCGACTGACGGCGACGGTGGCCACGGCGTCGCCCCCGAGCTGCGGCACGTATGCACCGCGGCCACGGGCGTCGCGGTGCGCCGCGCTCGTCGTCACGGGGACCGGCGGGACCACCCCGGTTCCGGGGCGGGCGGTCCCTCCCGGACAAGGGAGGGTCCCGGTGCCGGGGGCGGCACACCCCAGACAGGAGAGAATCCCGCTGCCAGGGGCCACACCCCAGACAGGAGAGAATCCCGCTGCCAGGGGCCACGCCCCAGACGAGAGAGGACCCCGCTGCCGGGAACCACACCCCAGGCAGGAGGCGGCCCCGGGGCACGGCACACCCCGGGCAAGGGAGGACCCCGGCGCCGTGAGGCAGCGGCGTCCGCGCAAGTGGCAGGCCGGCCGTTGCCCTGCCCTGACTCGGTGACCCCCGGTGGCGCCGGCCGCCCTGCTCGGGCGGCCCGCACCGGGGCGGCTCGCCGTCGGCGACGCGGGCCGCTGGTGCGCGGGCCGGCCGGGGATACCGGACCTCGTCGACCGGTACGGGCGGGTGGGCCGGGGCCCGGCACGTCGGGCCTACGCGCGGGTGGGCTGGCCGCACACGCTCTCCAGCCGCAGGCTCCACCGGCCCGGCAGACCGGCGACACTGATCGTCGACAGCGACCGCACGTCGATGCTCCAGTAGGTGGCGGGCGGCGCCCTCAGCGCGTAGACGAGCGCCGCGCGGATCACCGACGGCTCGGCCACCGCGACCACCCGGCAGCCGTCCTCGGCGGGCCGGGTGTCGAGCCAGTTGCCGACGCGTCCGATGAAGTCCAGCAGGGACTCGCCGCCGTGGGGCGTGGACCGCGGGTCGGCCAGCCACGCGTCCACCGCCTCCGGCTCACGGGCCATCGCCTCGCCGAGGGTCAGTCCGCGCCAGCGCCCCATGTCGCAGTCGCGAAGGGCGAGCTGGACGAGCGGCGCGTAGCCGAGACCTTCCCCGGTCGCGCGGCTGCGCGGGGCCGGGGAGCAGTAGCGCAGGTCGGCCGCGGCCAGCGGCAGCAGGTCGTGCGCGACGCGTTGCACCTCGCTCCATCCGGCCTGGTCCAGCGGCCGGGGGTCCTCGAAGCGCTCGGACAGCACCGTGGAGCTCCCCGCTGCGGCGACGAACGTGACCCGAAGTGCCATGCCGCGATGGTCAGCCGCCGGGGTCGGCTGGTCAAGAGGCGTCGGCCGGCCATGACGCATGGTGGCCCAGCCCTCACCCTCCGCCGGGGGCATACGGCACAACCCGGCCGTACGCACCCACCTGAGCCGGTGTCAGGCCTGCTCGAAGATGAGCGCCATCCACTGGTCCGGCCGCTCCAGTGGCCGGAACCCCAGGGGCGCGTACACCTCGTGCGCGTCGTGCGTGGCGAGCAGGACGCGCCGTACGCCGTACTCGCGCACGTCGTCCCGTACCACGGTGACGAGCGCCGTGCCGAGGCCCTTGCCGCGGACGGCGGGGTCCACGTACACGTCGCACAGCCAGGCGAAGGTGGCCCGGTCGGTGATGACGCGGGCGTACGCCACCTGCGCGCCCGTGACGGTGTCGTACACGCCGAAGTTGAGCGAGCCGCCGATCGCCTTGTCCTGTGTCTCGCGGGGGCGGCCGAGGGCCCAGTACGCGTCGGTGGACAGCCACCGGTGCACCGTGCCGGCGTCGATCCGGGCGGGGTCGGTGGAGATCTCGTAGCCTTCGGGGAGGCGTGGGGCGGCAGTCATGCGCCGATGCTGGCAGCCGGTGGCGGCGGGCGTCGACCTCTTATCCCACCACCTGGAACCAGGCCGAGCGCAGCCGGTGCACGCCCTCCGTGATCTCACCCGTGCCGGCCACGGCGGCGAAGCTCAGGCGCAGGTGCCCGGCGGACGGTTCGGCGCTGAAGTAGGGACGTCCGGGGGTGACGGCGACCCCCGCGCGCAGGGCGGCAGCGGTCAGGGCGGACTCGGACGCGCCGTCGGGGAGGCGCAGCCACAGGTGGTAGCCGCCGGAGGGGACGTGCGGCAGGGCGAGGTCGGGCAGCTGGAGGCGGAGCGCGGCGGTCATGGCGTCGCGGCGGGTGCGCAGGGCGGCGGCGATGGAGCGCAGGTGACGGGGCCAGGCGGCGGAGCCGACCAGTTCCAGGGTGGCCTCCTGGAGCGGGCGCGGCACGAAGAAGGTGTCGACGATCTGGATGGCCCGCAGCCGCTCCAGCACCGGGCCGTGCGCGGCGAGGGCGCTCACCCGGAAGCTGGGCGAGGTGGCCTTGGTCAGCGAGCTGACGTGCACCACCACGCCGTCGGGGTCGTCGGCGGCGAGCGGGCGCGGCAGCGGGCCCGCGTCCTCGTGCACGAGCCTCCGTACGAAGTCGTCCTCAACGACGAACGCGCCGGCCTGCCGGGCGATGCGCAGCACCTCGGCGCGCCGCTCGGGGGCGAGGACGGCGCCGGTCGGGTTCTGGAAGAGGGGCTGGCAGACGAAGACGCGGGCGCCGGTCGCGCGGAAGGCGTCGGCGAGCAGGGACGGGCGTACGCCGTGGGCGTCGACCGGGACGGGCACCGGGCGGAGTCCGGCGGCGCGGGCGATGGCGAGCATGCCGGGGTAGGTGGGCGACTCGACGAGGACGGGCGCGCCGGGTGGGGCGAGGGCGCGCAGGGCCGTGGTGAGGGCGGACTGTCCGCCTGCGGTGACCAGCACGCCGGCCGCCGTGACGGGCCCGCCGACGGCGCGCGCGAACCATTCGCGCAGTTCGGGCAGGCCTTCCATGGGCGGCCTCCCCCATGCCCCCGGCCTGCGCCCGGCGCGGGCCAGCGCGGCGGCCATGGCGCGCTCCGGCTGGAGCGAGGGGTGCAGGTAGCCGCCGTTGAACTCGATCACTCCGGGTGCGGGGGCGGCGAGCGAGACGAGGACGCCGGACGCGTCGACCGAGCGCGGGACGAGGTCGGCGGCGCCGTCGGCACTGAGGGCGACCTCCTGCCAGGAGGTGTCACCGGTGGGGGCGGCCGGTGTGCGGGGCGCGGCACGAAAGGCGCCGGCGCCGGGGCGGGTGACGACCAGCCCTTCGGCGGCGAGCCGCGCCAGGGCCCTGGAGACGGTGACGGGGCTGACGCGAAACCGCTCGACGAGGGCACGGCTGGACGGGAGCTTCTCACCAGGAGAGTAGCGATCGAGCTCCTGTCGAAGCTGTTCCGCCAGTTCGCCGACGCTGCTACGCTCTTGCATGAGAGCACAGAGTAGCGCTACTGCCGCGGTTCCGATAGCAGTTCCCGCTCCCTCGCGCGGCCCTGGCTTCGGCACCCTGCAGGCCGCCCTCGGGGTGGTCGCCTTCTCCCTGACCTTCCCCGCCACCGCCTGGGGCCTGGAGGGCTTCGGTCCCTGGTCGCTGGTGGCGGTGCGCAGCGTGCTCGCTGCGGTGATCGCCGGGGGCTGTCTGCTGGCCCTGCGCGTCCCGCTCCCCGTCCGCCGCCACTGGGCGGGGCTCGCGGTGGTCGCGGCGGGTGTGGTGCTCGGCTTCCCGATGCTGACCACGCTGGCGCTGCAGACGTCCACGACGGCGCACGCCGCGGTCGTCGTCGGCCTGCTGCCGCTCACCACGGCCCTCTTCTCGTCCCTGCGGACGGGCACACGGCCCTCGCGCACCTTCTGGGCGGCGGCCCTCGCCGGCGCGGCGGCGGTGGTGGCGTTCACCGTGCAGCAGAGCGGGGGCGCGCTGACGACGGCGGACCTCTACCTCTTCGGCGCCCTGCTGATCTGCGCTGCCGGTTACACCGAGGGCGGCCGGCTGGCCGGCGCCATGCCGGGCTGGCAGGTCATCGGCTGGGCGCTGGTGCTGTGCCTGCCGCTCACGGTGCCGGTGGCCGCGGTGGCCCTGACCGCGGAGCCGGTCCACCTCACCGCGCACAGCGTGACCGGCCTGCTGTGGGTGGCGGCGGGCTCCCAGTTCCTCGGCCTGATCGTCTGGTACCGGGGCATGGCCTCCATCGGCATCCCGAAGGCCAGCCAGCTCCAGCTCGCGCAGCCCCTGCTGACCCTGTTCTGGTCGGTCTTCCTCCTGGGCGAACACCTCCCCCTGGCGGCCCCGCTCACGGCGGTGGCGGTCCTGGTGTGCATCGCGGTGACCCAGCGGGCGCGGGGTTAGCCCACGGCGTGGGGCCGGTCCACGGACGCGGCCGGCTGAACGGGGCGCGGCACGGCGGGGGCGTGTCGTCCGGGACACGGCACCCGGCAGCTGCGCTCCTGTCGAGGGGGTCCGGATCCGGCCGCGTGGCCCGGCGTCGCGGTCGGACCGCTGCCGTCGTGGGGCCCCCGCCGTAGACTCGTAGGAGCATGAACCGCTGCTCCCGTCAGGTGAGGAGGCGACGATGCGCGCAACCGTGGGCGACCGGCTTGTCCAGCACGGCAGGGTGGTCGGCCAGCACGACAAGGCCGGCGAGATCGTCGAAGTGCTCGGCCGGGACGGCGACCCGCCTTACCGGGTCCGGTTCGAGGACGGGCACGAGGGCATCTGCTCCCCCGGCCCCGACACCGAGATCCGGCACCGGGAGGTCGTGACCCGGCACTGATCAGGACGGGGGCCCGGCGGGGCGGCCGTAGTGGTCGGCCACCACCCGTGCCATCGCCCCGACCGGATCGGCCGTCACCTCGCGCGCCGCG
This sequence comes from Streptomyces sp. NPDC014764, assembly GCF_043082785.1. Classification (NCBI taxonomy): domain Bacteria; kingdom Bacillati; phylum Actinomycetota; class Actinomycetes; order Kitasatosporales; family Streptomycetaceae; genus Streptomyces; species Streptomyces sp. NPDC014764. Next base: position 49,905 of record NZ_JBIBXY010000017.1, read on the forward strand.
AAGAACACGTGTCCCCGCACCTCGGGGTACATCTTCACGAGCGTGAGGTGACGGGACAGTTCGGCGGGGTCCTGCCAGGCAGCGGGCTGCGCCGGGTCCCCCGCCTTGTACAGCGCCTCCCCGGCGTACAGCCGCGTGCCCGAGCCGCGCACGACGTCGGCCCACCAGGGCAGCAGCTTCGCGTAGTCGGCCGCGGCGAAGCCGATGTTCCAGTACAGCTGCGGGCAGATGTAGTCGATCCAGTTCTCCAGCGCCCACTTCCGGGTGTCCGCGTGCAGGTCGTCGTACGACTGCACGCCCGCGCGGGTGGCGGAGCCCCGCGGGTCGACGTCGGCGTTGCGCCACACCCCGAAAGGGCTGATGCCGAAGCGCGTGCCGGGGCGGACCGTCCGGATCTCCTCGGCCGTCTCGTGGACCAGCCGGTCGACGTTGTCCCGCCGCCAGGCCGCGCGGTCCGGGAAGCCGGCCCCGTACCGGTCGTAGGCGGCGTCGTCGTCGAAGGTCTGCCCGGCCACCGGGTACGGGTAGAAGTAGTCGTCGAAGTGGACCCCGTCGACCGGGTAGCGGCGCACCGCGTCCAGCATCGCCTCCCGCACGAACGCCCGGACCTCGGGCAGCCCCGGGTCGTAGTAGAGCTTCCCGGCGTACGGGATCACCCAGCCGGGGTTGCGGCGAGCCGGATGGGAGGCGGCGAGCCGCGTGGGGTCGGCGTGCATGGCGACCCGGTACGGGTTGAACCAGGCGTGCAGCTCCAGCCCGCGGGCGTGCGCCTCCGCGACAGCCGTGCCGAGCGGGTCCCAGCCGGGGTCGGCGCCCTGCGCGCCGGTGAGGTACTCCGACCACGGCTCGTGCGGCGACGGCCACAGCGCGTCGGCCGTCGGCCGCACCTGGAGCATCACCGTGTTGAGGCGGGCGTGGACGGCCGCGTCGAGGTGGGCGAGCAGTTCGGCGCGCTGCCGGCCGGCGCTCAGGCCGGGCCTGGACGGCCAGTCCCGGTTGGTGACGGTGGCCACCCACATGCCCCGCATCTCACCGCTCGCCGCGCCTCCCCGCCCGGGCCCGCCCGCCGTGCCCGCGTCCGGCACCCGCCGCGGTGCGGCGGACCCCTGCGCCGTCGTCGCCAGCACGGCCAGCACCGCCGCCGTGAAGTTCCTGCGTGACACCCGCACCCTCGCCCCCTGCCTCCGCTGTGGCGACATCTGTCACGATCGTCGTAGAACCGCCTGGCCAGGGCGGGTCCCCGGCCAGGATGCCCCACCCCCGCGATCGATCATCGATACTTCGGAGTAACGTGCACGAACGGAGCAGGCGCCGGGACCCGGCACCCTGCCACAGCCGTAAGCAGTAGCGAAAGGGACGATGTGACCGACATCGAACGCGTCGGAGTGGTGGGCTGCGGTCAGATGGGCGCGGGTATCGCCGAGGTGTGCGCCCGTGCCGGGCTGGACGTCAAGGTCGCCGAAACCACCGGCGAAGCCCTGGAGATCGGCCGTACCCGGCTGTTCAACTCCCTGTCGAAGGCGGCGGAGCGCGGCAAGATCAGCGAGGAGGAGCTCGAGGCCACGCAGGCCCGGCTGACCTTCACCACGGACCTCGGCGAGTTCGCCGACCGTGACCTGGTGATCGAGGCCGTCGTCGAGAACGAGCAGGTGAAGACGGAGATCTTCCAGGTGCTCGACCAGGTGGTGACCCGCCCCGACGCGATCCTGGCGTCGAACACCTCCTCCATCCCGCTGGTGAAGCTGGCCGTCGCCACGTCCCGCCCGGACCACGTCATCGGCATCCACTTCTTCAACCCCGCCCCGGTGCAGCAGCTGGTCGAGCTGATCCCGGCGCTCACCACCTCCGAGGGCACGCTGAGCCGCGCGCAGGTCTTCACCGAGAAGGTGCTGGGCAAGCACGCGATCCGCGCCCAGGACCGCTCCGGCTTCGTGGTCAACGCGCTGCTGATCCCGTACCTGCTCTCCGCGATCCGGATGTTCGAGTCGGGCATCGCCAGCCGTGAGGACATCGACAACGGCATGGAGATGGGCTGCGCCCACCCGATGGGCCCGCTCAAGCTCTCCGACCTGATCGGCCTGGACACGGTCGCCTCGGTCGCCTACTCGATGTACGAGGAGTACAAGGAGCCGCTGTACGCGGCTCCCCCGCTGCTCCAGCGCATGGTCGACGCGGGCCGCCTGGGCCGCAAGACGGGGTCGGGCTTCTACTCGTACGAGTGACCGTACGAATCTCGGAGACACCGCGGGTCCCCGGCCGGTCGTCCGGCCGGGGACCCGCGGTGTCTCCGCCGAACGCCCGCCGGCAGTGGGTGAGCAGGGCGTGCAGCGCGGAGGGCCGGCGGGGCGCCGGACCAGGGTGAGCAGGGCCGGTACGTGCGCGCCGTTCGTCCGTCCCTCTTCCTAGAGGCGCAGGTGGTGCAGGAGGAGTAAGGCGGCCGCCATGTTGGCCGCGGGGACCTCGCCGCGGGTGATCAGGTCCGGGACCACCTTCAGCGGGACCCACTCGCGGCGGTCCGACTCGAACGCGTCGACGGGATCGCCGACGTACTCGCCCTCGTCGGACCAGAAGATGTGGTGGCGGGCGTCGGTGAGGCCGTTGGACGGCTCCACGCTCATCAGGTGGTGCAGCGGGCCCGGACGCCAGCCGGTCTCCTCCTCCAGCTCCCGGGCCGCCGCGTCGGCGACGTCCTCGCCGTCCTCGACGACGCCCGCCGCGAGCTCCCAGCCCCAGCTGTCGGTGATGAAGCGGTGCCGCCACAGCAGCAGGACCTCGTTGGCGTCGTTGACGACCGTGGCCACGGCGACGGGCCTCAGCCGTATGAGGAAGTGGTCGAGGTGTCGGCCGTCGGGGAGTTCGACATCCGCCAGATTGACGCTGAACCAGCGGTTTGAGTACACAGGCTGTTCGTTCTGTTTCGTCCACTGCATGGTTCTGCCGCCTTCCGATGGGTAAGGGGCAATATCGCAGCAGCGGCGGCCGTACAGCAGGCGCACGGAGGGCCGCCCGTGACGCATGGGGCGGCGCGGCGAGGCACGCGCCGGGCGCGGCCCGGTCACGGCCGCCCCTCGCACGCCGGAGGCCGCCCCGGCCGTCTACAGCGGTACCCGCAGGGCTCCGTCGATGAGTTCGGCGGCCTCGGCGGTGTCCGCGCACCCGCTGCGGATCAGATGCTCGCGCACCTCGCGCAGCCGGTCGCGCAGCCGCTGCGACTCCATGCCGCGGGCCTGTTCGGCCATCTGTACGGCGACGGCCACCGCCCGGTCGGCGTTGCCCTGGCGCAGTTCGACGGTGCACAGCATGGCCAGCCGGTGCACCCGGCCCCGGTCGTGCGCCGGGGTGTCCACGGCCGCCGCCGCGTGCTCGCCCGCCGCCGCCAGCTCGCCGAGGCTCAACAGCGCTTCCGCCACCTGCACGTTGACCAGGCCCGGCTGGACATAGCCGGTCTCGTCGGGCTCGTGGCCGCGGTGAATGCGCTCGGCGGACTCCTCGGCCCGCCGGATGCGGGACAAGGCGCCTGCCGCGTCTCCGAGATGGGCGTACGCCTTCGCCTGCATCGCGTACAGGTCCGAGGCGAGCGCGGGCGTGATGCGGCGACCGGCGGCGCGCAGCGCGGCCTCCGCGAAGGCGACGGCCTGCCGGAACTCCCGCATGTACAGGGACTGGTTGACGAGCAGAGCGATGACGTACGCGCCGAGGCCCCGGTCGCCGCTCGCCTTGGCGAGCCGCAGTGCCTGGTGGAAGTAGCGCTGGGCGAGGCCGTGGGCGTCGGAGTCGTAGGCGCAGATCCCCGCGATGGCGACCAACCCGCCTGTGGCGCGGTGGAGTTGGCGGCCGGTGGCGTCGGTGTAGCTGCCGCGCAGCAGCGGGGCCGCCTCGGCGTTGAGGAAGCCGACGACACGGGCGCGGGTCGCCATGCCACCGGCCTTGCGGTACATCTGCTCGTAGTGGGCGCGGGCGGCACGCAGCATCTCCAGGTCGGCGGGGGTGACCCGGTGCGGTCCGCCGCGCGAGACGTCCACGTCCTCGGGCGGGTTCTCCCACTCCCAGACGGGCATCACGGCCGGGGTGCCGGTGACGGCGGGGGCGCCGAGGAGGTGCGGGCGGCCCTGCTGGTCGGAACGCCACAGGGCGGTGGCCCGCTCGACGAAGCCGGAGAGCGAACCGGTGTGCGGGACGGCCGGGTCACCGGGGACGCCCAGGCCGATGTCGTCGAGGGTGACGGGGCGGCGCAGCCGGGCGGCGAGCACTTCGCAGATCAGGTCGGGCACCTGACCCCGGGGGCGCTGTCCCTTCAGCCACCGGGCCACGGCGGTGTGTTCGTAGCGCAGCGTCAGGCCGCGTGCCCGCCCCGCCTGGTTGACGTGTGCGGCCAGCCCCGCGTGGGAGATGCCGGCCTCGTCGAGGATCGCGTCCAGCAGAGTGTTGGGCTGCATGTCGGGCCCCCCGGTGGCTCGGTGCGGACAGGGTAGTGGCTGCGCGTTCACACGGGGTGTGAACGGAGTGCCCGCATCCGCAGTGTGCACGCGCTGTCGCAGAGCGTGCCCGGCCGGTTGACTGAATTGCCTCGAAAGAGGCCGGCCGGGCCGCCGGCTCCCCCTCGTACAGCGGCGGCCCGAATGTTCGCCGTCCGCCCGGCCGCCTGCCCGACACTCCGTGGCGGGGCGGACGGCCGCCGGCCTCGCGCGGCGCCCCCGGGCCGGCCGTGGCCGGGCGACGCGTGCGGTTACCGGTCCGCCGTGGCCGAGCGGGAGACACCGCGGGTCTGCCGCGTGGGCGGGGAGCAGCGTTCGTTTCTGATGATCAGCAGGGCCACGTCGTCCTTCGGCGGGCCGGCGCTGTGGTCGAGCAGGGCGGTGAGGACCGTCCGCAGGACGGCCTGGGGCGTCTGCGGGCGGTCGCGGGCCGCTTCGGCGAGGACCTCGCCGAGCGGGAAGAAGCGGCCGCCGGCGTCGCGGGCCTCCTCCGCGCCGTCGGTGTGCAGGACGAGGATGTCGCCGGGGAGCACCCGGCCGCACGGGGTGGCGGCCGGCTCGCCGGGCAGCGGGAACAGGCCGAGCGGCGGGAAAGGCTCGGCGTGGGCCAGCGGCTCGGCGCCCGCGCCGGTCAGCCGGTACGGCCACGGGTGGCCGCAGTTGAGGGCGTACACCTCGCCGTCCGGGAGGATCTCCAGCAGCAGGACGGTGACGAAGTCCTCGGCGGCGGGTGCGCCGTCCGGGGCGTGGTGGTCGCTGTGCGCCCGCTCGCGCAGGTGCCGGTCCATGGCGCGCTCCAGGCGGCGCAGCACCCCGGCGAGGGTCTTCTCGTCGTGGGCGGCCTCGCGGAAGCTGCCGAGGACGGCGGCGCCGGTACGGACGGCGCCGAGACCGTGACCGCGGACGTCCCCGATGACGGCCCGTACGCCGTGCTCGGTGGCCGTCACGTCGTACAGGTCGCCGCCGATGCGGGCGCCCCGCTCCGCGGAGAGGTGGACGGCGGCGACGGCCAGGCCCTCGACCCGTGGCGGCGGGGGCCGAAGCAGCACGCTCTGGGCGGCCTCGGCGATCCGGCGGGCGTGCCGGACCTCGCGGAGCATGCGGCGCCGGAAGTGCAGGACGATCCCGGTCCCCACGGCGCACAGCACGGCGCTGCTGACCAGGCGTGCGCCGAGGGCGTCGTCCCGGGCGAGCGGGCAGGTCAGCCGGTAGGCCACCGCGACGGCGCCCCACGCCGTCGGCACCGCGAGGGAGCGCAGCCGTGACAGGAACCGGGGTGGCGCCCCGCGGGGAGCCCCAGGAATGAAGCGGATCATGCCGATGGCCCCCCAAATAGGCCCGGACAGCGCAGACCGGCCTCGAGAGGCCGGTCCGATTCTGTCGACCGTGACGGCCGTTCCGGACGCATCACCCGGCTCAGTCACCCGAACGAGTGAGTAACCGGTAGGACGCCGGAGTTCCGCTCACTGACCAGCCCTGACATGCCCTCGCCCACCCCCGCATATGCCCGAACCGGAACCCACCCTCCGCCCCTCCGGGGAGCCTGTGTCCCACGGTTCCGTGGGCTGGGGTAGGCCCCCGCGGCCGGGAAGTGGTGGGTGCGGGCGCCCGCACTGTCACTGCTCCGGCGGAAACGGCGACGGGCCGGCGCTCCCCCTACGCCGCAGGAGCCGTGCCGCTCGGCGCAAGCCGCGCAGCGCGCGTCAGGCGATGCGCCGCCGGCCGCGCTGGGCCCGGGCGCCCCGGAGACCCGACCTCGTGAGCGGAAACCGGACCCGGCATTTGGGCAACGCGCCTCGGGTCGCAGCTCTCGGGGCCTCGCCCACCGCCTCGTGAACGCCCCTCACCGGCACAGTTCCACACCGCGCGCCTCTCGAGCGGGGCCCCGCCCCCGGCGCACCACGGGCCGGTTCCAAGGCGTCCTGCCTTGGAGCCGGCCCGTGCGCGGGAGAGCGTGCGGCGTCAGCCGCGGAGTACCGCTCCGGTGCGGTCCGTCGCCAGCGCGACCGCCGCTTCGCGGGCCGCCGACGCCTCGTCGACGGTCAGGGTGCGGTCGTCCGCGCGGAAGCGCAGCGCGTAGGCCAGGGACTTGCGGCCCTCGCCCAGCTGCTCGGCGTTCTCGTAGACGTCGAACAGGCGGATGGACTCCAGGAGTTCGCCCGCGCCCTCGCGCAGCGCCGCCTCCACGTCCGAGGCGGGCACGTAGGCGTCGACGACCAGGGCGACGTCCTGCGTGGCGACCGGGAAGGTGGAGATGGACGGCGCCTGCGGGACCGTGTCGCCGACCCGCTCGAGGACGTCCAGGTCCAGCTCCGTCGCGCAGGCGCGCGCGGGCAGGCCCAGCGTCTTCACGACGCGCGGGTGCAGCTCACCGGCGTGGCCGACGACGCGCTCGGCGCCGTCGACGGTGACGGTCAGTTCGGCGCAGCGGCCCGGGTGCCACGGACCGTACTGTCCCTTGCGGATGCCCAGTTCGGCGCCGGCCTCGCGGGCGACGGTCCGGGCGGCCTCGACCGCGTCGGCCCAGTCGGCCGGGCGGCCCTTGCCCCACCAGCCGGCCTGCTCGCGGGCGCCGGCCAGGACCACGGCGACGTGCCGGGGCTGGTCGGGCAGCGCGGCGTTCAGCGCGGCGATGTCGTCGGGGCTCGGACGCCGGTCGACGGGGAGGTTCGCGGCGGCCCTGGCGGCGTCGCGCGGCTGGAAGACCAGGCCGGTCTCGAACAACGCCAGGTCGTGCGAGCCTCGGCCGTCGTTCCGGCGCAGGGCGGCGAGCAGCCCGGGCAGCAGGGAGGTCCGCAGCGCGGGCTCCTCGTCGCTGAGCGGGTTGACCAGCTTGACGACGCGGCGGGCCGGGTCGTCGGCCTCCAGTCCGAGCTGGTCGAAGACCTGCTCGCTGACGAACGGGTAGTTCAGCGCCTCCACGTACCCGGCCCCGGCGAGCGCCCGGCCGATGCGGCGGTGCAGCCGCTGGCGGCCGGTCAGACCCCGGCCGGCGGGCGGCCTGGGCAGGGTGGAGGGCAGGTTCTCGTAACCCTCCAGCCGGATGACCTCCTCGGCGAGGTCGTTCGGGTCGGTGAGGTCGGGGCGCCACGACGGCACAGTGACGATCAGCTCGTCCTGGCCGTAGACGTCGCAGCCGACCTCCTGGAGGCGGCGGACGACGGTCTCCCGGCCGTAGGTCACACCGGCGACCCTGTCCGGATGGTCGGCGGCCACGGTGATGGTGTGCGGCGCGCTCGGGGCGATGACCTCGGTGACGCCGGCCTCGGCGGTGCCGCCGGCGAGCAGCACCAGCAGGTCGACGGTGCGCTGCGCGGCGGCGGACGCGGCCTGCGGGTCGACACCGCGCTCGAAGCGCCGGGACGCCTCGGAGGACAGCTTGTGGCGGCGGGCCGTGCGGGCCACCGCCACCTGGTCGAAGTGGGCCGCCTCGATGATCACGTCGGTCGTCCCGGCGCCCTCCTCGGAGGGGTCGTGGTCGGCGATCTCGGTGTCGGCGCCGCCCATGACGCCGGCGAGGCCGATGGGGCCGCGGTCGTCGGTGATGACGAGGTCCTCGGCGTGCAGCTTCCGCTCGACGCCGTCCAGGGTGACGATCTTCTCGCCCTCCTGCGCGCGGCGGACGCCGATCGTGCCCTGGACCTGGCCGCGGTCGTAGGCGTGCAGCGGCTGGCCGAGCTCCATCATCACGTAGTTGGTGACGTCGACTGCGAGCGAGATCGGGCGCATGCCGACCTTCTGGAGCCGGCGCTGGAGCCAGATCGGGGAGCGGGCCTCGGGGCTGAGGCCGGTCACCGTGCGGGCGGTGAAGCGGTCGCAGCCGGCCGGGTCGGAGACCTTCACGGGGTAGCCGTAGGCGTTGGGCCCGGGCACGTCGAGCAGCGCCGGGTCGCGCAGCGGCAGACCGTAGGCGATGGCGGTCTCGCGGGCGACGCCGCGGATGGACAGGCAGTCGCCGCGGTTGGCGGTGACGGCGATGTCCAGGACCTCGTCGACCAGTTCGAGCAGCTCGACGGCGTCCTTGCCGACCTCGGTCTCCGGCGGCAGCACGATGATGCCGTGGGTGCCGTCGTCGCCCATGCCCAGCTCGTCGCTGGAGCAGATCATGCCGTGGGACGTCTTGCCGTAGGTCTTGCGGGCGCTGATGGAGAAACCGCCGGGCAGGGTGGCGCCGGGCAGGACCACGACGACCTTGTCGCCGACGGAGAAGTTCCGGGCGCCGCAGACGATCTCCTGGGGCTCGCCCGTGCCGTTGGCCCGGCCGACGTCGACCGTGCAGAAGCGGATGGGCTTCTTGAAGCCCTCCAGCTCCTCGATGGTCAGCACCTGGCCGACGACCAGCGGGCCCTTGAGGTCGGCGCCGAGGTGCTCGACGGTCTCGACCTCAAGGCCGGCCGAAATCAGCTTGGCCTGCACGTCGCGGCCGGTCTCGGTGGCCGGCAGGTCGACGTACTCCCGCAGCCAAGAAAGCGGGACCCGCATCAGATCTCCATCCCGAACGGCCGGGTGAACCGGACGTCACCCTCGACCATGTCTCGCATGTCCTCGACGTTGTGGCGGAACATCAGCATCCGCTCGATGCCGAACCCGAAGGCGAAGCCGCTGTACTTCTCCGGGTCGACGCCGCAGGCGGTGAGCACCCGCGGGTTGACCATGCCGCAGCCGCCGAGCTCGATCCAGCCCTCGCTGGAGCAGGTGCGGCAGGGCCGGTCGGGGTTGCCGACGGACGCGCCCTTGCAGACGTAGCAGAGCATGTCCATCTCGGCGCTGGGCTCCGTGAAGGGGAAGAAGTTCGGCCGCAGCCGGGTCTTCATCTCCGCGCCGAACAGCGACTGGACCATGTGGTCCAGGGTGCCCTTGAGGTCCGCCATGGTCAGACCCTCGTCGACGGCGAGCAGCTCGACCTGGTGGAAGACGGGCGTGTGCGTGGCGTCCAGCTCGTCCGTGCGGTACACGCGGCCTGGGCAGATCACGTACACCGGCAGCTCGCGGTCGAGCAGGGAGCGGATCTGCACGGGCGAGGTGTGGGTGCGCAGCACGACGCCGGCGTCGGTGCCGCCCTCGGGGCCCTGCACGAAGAAGGTGTCGGCCTCGCCGCGGGCGGGGTGGTCCGGGCCGATGTTGAGGGCGTCGAAGTTGAACCACTCGGCCTCGACCTCGGGGCCCTCGGCGACCTCGTAGCCCATGGCCACGAACACGTCCTCAATGCGCTCGGAGAGCGTGGTGAGCGGGTGGCGGGCGCCGGCCGGGACGCGGTCGTGGGGCAGCGTGACGTCCACGGCCTCCTCGACCAGGACGCGCGCGTCGCGCTCGGCCTCCAGCTCCTCCTGGCGGGCGGCCAGCGCCTTGTTCACCGCGCCGCGGGCCATGCCGACGCGCTTGCCGGCCTCGGCCTTGGCGTGCGGGGGCAGGGCGCCGATCTCGCGGTTGGCCAGCGACAGCGGGGACGTGCCGCCGGTGTGGGCGACCTTCGCCTCCTGGAGCGCGTCGAGGGAGTCCGCGGCGGCGAAGGCGGCGAGCGCCTCGTCCCGCATGCGCTCGATCTCTTCCGGTTTCAACGCCTCGACCTCGACAGGGTCGTACGACTTATTCGGTGCCGACATCTCTTCCCGTGCTTCCGATTGGCTGGCTGATGGTCCCCGTCATCGACTCGTGGACGAACGGTCCGTCGCGCGCCCGCAGCGGGCCGCGGCTTTCGTCCTCGGGACGCAAAGGTGCCAAAGGCCGAGTCTAACGGGGTGGGGGTACGCGAAGGCGCCCGTGGGGGCCGCAGGCGTCTCAGGTGAGATACGCGGGGGCCGCCACGGGCAACGTAAATCGGAACTCGGCGCCGCCGCCGGGGGCGCGTCCGACCGTGATGGTGCCGCCGTGTGCCTCGACGATGCCCTTGACGATGTACAGCCCGAGTCCCGTGCCACCGCGCTTGCTGCCCCGCCAGAAGCGGGTGAAGACGCGGTTCATGGACTCCTCCGGGATGCCGGGCCCCTCGTCGCTGACGGTGACCGACGTGGCTGCGGGTTCGGCGTGCTCGCGGTCGCGGGGCGACGCCGAGGGTGTGATGTCGATGGTGACGGTTCCCTCGCCGTGACGCACGGCATTTTCCAGCAGGTTGCTCAGCACCTGGTCGATCTTGTCGGGGTCGGCCCACAGCGCGGGCAGCGGATGCTGCACCCGCAGCAGGAACCGGTCGGCGGGCCGGCCCGCGGCGACGTGCGCCTGGATGTGCCGGCCCACGGCGGCCCCGATGTCGACGGGCTGGCGGCGCACCTCGAGGCGCCCGGAGTCGATGCGGGATATGTCGAGCAGCTCGGCGATGAGCCGGGTGACGCGGTCGGCGTCGGCGTCGACGGTCTCCAGCATGAGCCGCTTCTGATCGTCGGTGAACCTCTCCCACTTGGCGAGGAGGGTGGCGGTGAAACCCTTGACCGAGGTGAGCGGGGAGCGCAGTTCGTGCGCCACGGTCGCGATCAGCTCGGCGTGGCTGCGCTCGGTGCGGCGCCGCGCCTCGGTGTCGCGCAGGGTGACCACGACACGGCGCACGGGCCCGGTGGGGCGGGTGCGGACGTAGCGGGCGGAGACGAGGACCTCGCGGCCGCCGGGCAGGAGGAGGTTGCGCTCGGGCTGGCCGACCCGGATGGCGAGGCCGCCGTAGGGGTCGGTGAGCTGCCACCAGCGGCGCCCCTCCAGGTCCTCTAACGGCAGCGCGGTCTCCAGGGACCGGCCGAGGGCCTGCTCGGCGGGGACGGCGGTGATGCGTACGGCGGCGGCGTTGAAGCAGATCACCCGGCCGTGCTCGTCGGCGACGACGAGTCCGTCGGGGAGCTGGTCGGGGTCGATGCCGAGGTCGGCGACGTCACCGGGCCGGGGCGCGGGCGGGCGCGCCGTGCGCTCTGCTCCCGGTGCGCTGCTCGTGCCGACGCTCATCCCCGTACCCCACCTCTCGGAACGTCTTCGGGGCGCCCCGTTCCCGGGCCCCGGCCGAGAGCTTGGGGAGGTCCCCGAGCTGGTCAGCCTACTAGCTCCCGGTGACGGAGCGGGACCCTCCGGCGGCGCGCTGTGCACGTGCCGACGCGTAGAGACATACGGCGGCGGCGGTGGCGAGGTTCAGACTCTCCGCCTTTCCGTGGATGGGGACGCGGACGACGGCGTCGGTGAGGGCGCGGGTCTCCTCTGGAAGGCCCCACGCCTCGTTGCCGAAGATCCAGGCGGTGGGACCGCCCATGGCGCCCTTGTCGAGCTCCTCGTCGAGGTCGCGGTCGCCCGCGCCGTCGGCGGCGAGCAGCCGTACGCCGGCGTCGCGCAGTCCGGCCACGGCCCGCTCGACGGGCACGTTCACGGCGACGGGCAGGTGGAAGTGGGAGCCGACGGAGGCGCGGACGGCCTTCGGGTTGTACAGGTCGACGGAGGCGTCGGTGAGGACGACGGCGTCGGCCCCGGCGGCGTCGGCGCAGCGCAGCACGGTGCCGGCGTTCCCGGGGTCGCGGACGTGGGCGAGGACGGCGACCAGGCGAGGGCGGGCGGCGAGGATCTCCTCGAACGGCGTGTCCAGGAACCGGCAGACGCCGACGAGGCCCTGCGGGGTGACGGTGGTGGAGATGTCGGCGACGACCTCGTCGGACGCGAGGTGGACACGGGCGCCGGCGTCCCGGGCGGCACCGACGATGTCGGCGTACCGCTCGGCGGCCTCGGGGGTGGTGAACAGCTCGACGAGGGTGGCGGTGTCCTGGGTGCGGTGCGCGGCGGCCTCACGGACGGCCTGCGGTCCCTCCGCGAGGAACAGGCGTTCCTTCCCCCGGAAGTTCCGCTTGGCGAGCCGCCGCGCGGCGCCCACCCGGGCGGACCGGGGAGAAATCAGCTCAGGACCGACGGACACCATTCAAGTCACCTTCAGCAAAGTCAGCCAGGGGCGCGGGGAACTGCGCGACCGGCCACGAACCGCCCGCACCCGCGAACCGGCCGCCGGACAACGACACAGCACGGGACCCGCAGGCCGAAGCCTGCGGGTCCCGGAGATCGGAACGTCGGCCGAGGCCGACGACCTCACGCAGCCTTGGGCGCGTTCACGTCCGCCGGCAGCGCCTTCTGCGCGACCTCGACGAGCGCGGCGAAGGCGGTGGCGTCGTTGACAGCCAGCTCGGCCAGGATCTTGCGGTCCACCTCGACGTTGGCGGCCTTCAGACCCTGGATGAAGCGGTTGTACGTGATGCCGTTGGCGCGGGCAGCGGCGTTGATGCGCTGGATCCACAGCTGACGGAAGTCGCCCTTGCGCTTCTTGCGGTCGTTGTAGTTGTAGACCAGCGAGTGGGTGACCTGCTCCTTGGCCTTGCGGTACAGGCGCGAGCGCTGACCGCGGTAGCCGGAGGCCTGCTCGAGGATCGCCCGGCGCTTCTTGTGGGCGTTGACTGCCCGCTTGACGCGTGCCACTTGTTAACTCCTTGTAGCGGGGCCGTGGTGGTGCTCACACGGCCCGGTATCGAATGGGTCCCGGTCTGACGTACGTACGGCGCTCACGCGCCGGGGCGTCACTTGCCGAGAAGCTTCTTGATCTTCGCGGCGTCGCCCGGGGCCATCTCGGCGTTGCCGGTGAGGCGACGCGTCACACGGGACGACTTGTGCTCGAGCAGGTGGCGCTTGCCGGCACGCTCGCGGAGCACCTTGCCGGAGCCGGTGATCTTGAAGCGCTTGCTGGCACCGCTGTGCGACTTGTTCTTCGGCATAGCGCCGTTCTCTCCTCGTCGGTGGCGCTCCTGTGCCCGGTCGTGAAACCGGGCACTGTGGAGCGTCGTACTTGTGTCGGGTTGCTTCCTGGGGCTCGCGCCCCGGGGAGTCACGCCTCGGCCGGCTCCTCGGCCGCCTGGGCGCTGTCCGCGTCCGCGGCGTTCTGCGACTTGCCGGGGTTGGCCTTCGCTTCCGCCTTGCGGGCTTCCTGCGCCTGGCGGGCCTCGGCCATCGCCTCGGTCTTCTTCTTGTGCGGACCGAGAACCATGATCATGTTTCGGCCGTCCTGCTTCGGGTTCGACTCCACGAACCCGAGGTCGGCCACATCCTCCGCGAGCCGCTGCAGGAGCCGGTAACCGAGCTCCGGCCGGGACTGCTCGCGACCACGGAACATGATCGTGATCTTGACCTTGTCGCCCTGCTTGAGGAACCGGACGACGTGACCCTTCTTGGTGTCGTAGTCGTGCGGGTCGATCTTCGGCCGGAGCTTCATCTCCTTGATGACCGTGTGCGCCTGGTTCTTGCGCGCCTCACGGGCCTTCATGGCCGACTCGTACTTGAACTTCCCGTAGTCCATGAGCTTGCACACGGGCGGACGGGCGTTCGCCGCGACCTCCACGAGGTCGAGGTCGTACTCCTGCGCAAGCTCCAGGGCCTTGGCAAGCGGGACAATCCCGACCTGCTCGCCGCTGGGACCGACAAGTCGCACCTCGGGAACGCGAATCCGGTCGTTGATGCGGGGCTCGGCGCTGATGGATCCTCCTCGGTAGCACCACGCGACGGTCTGGCGGACAGCCGCGTAACGTCTGTGTTCGTTAGACCTAACCGCGCCGAGACAACAAAAATGCCCCGGACGATCACAGTCGGGGCTCCTCGAACTACCGGAGCACCGCCACGGTGGATCGCGGGGCGCGCTTTCGGGCCGATCGCCGACTCGGGGACGGGATCTGCCTGACCGGTGACCCGCCGCCCTGAGGGCGGCCAGGTGGGAGTTCGAAAGCCTCCACTTGTGGGCCGGGCTCGCGTGCCGTGAGACATACGGGTCCGACCGGTCGTTACACAAGGTTAGCAGCTCCCGGAGACGGGCACCAACCGGCCGTCCGCCCGGCTCCTGGCGTCGGGAGCGCGGCGGGCTGCGCCTATCGTGTGGGGCATGAGTGAGACCTCCCCCTCGGACACCCCCGAGACCCCCGGCAGCCCCGACTTCGACGCCATGGCCCGCGACATCGCGGAGGTCCCGGCGGTCGAGGTGATCGTCACGGTCGCCGTCAACCTGATGAGCGCCGCCGCCGTGAAGCTCGGTCTGACCGAGGAGGGCGACCAGCACAAGGACCTGGACGAGGCCCGCAAGCTGGTGCACGCGCTGGCCGGTCTGCTGGACGCCTCGGCGACCGAGATCAGCTCGTTCCACGCGGCGCCGCTGCGGGACGGCCTGAAGTCGCTGCAGCTCGCCTTCCGCGAGGCCTCCCTGGTCCCGGACGAGCCGGGCAAGGGGCCGGGCGAGAAGTACACGGGCGCGGTCTACGGCTGAGGACGCGGCGCCCCCGAAGCCGGGGCGCCCCGTTCTGCCGTTCCCCCTTCTACCGACGTACGTACAGGGGCTCGCCGGGAGGCGTCGCCTCGGCCGGCAGGACTGCCAGGTCGAGGCCGCGCACCAGGCGGGCCCTCAGTGTCTCGTCGGCGGCGAGCCGCTGCGCCACGGCACGGGCGGCCTCGGCGACCGGCGCGGCCGGGTCGAGGACGAGGGCGAGGGTGCCGTCGGCCTGTCCCGGCCCGAGGTGGGCGCGCACCACGGCGGGCTCGGCGGCGACGGCGTTCCGTACGGCCTCGACGACGGCGGGGTCCTTCAGCGGGTCGGTGCTCGTGCGGCCCTCGGCGAGGGCGAGCAGCGTGGGTCCGGTCAGTTCGAACGGCACCGGGCCCGCCAGGTCGAGGACGACAGTGTCCGCCTTCTCGTGCGCGGCGGCCTGGAGCGCCTGATGCAGTGGTACGGCGACGGGGCGGGCCTCCGGGTCCCAGCGGGCGAGGGAGTCGGTGGAGGTGAAGGCGGGCAGCGCGGTGCGCCCGCCGGCCTTCAGCGTGGGCACCGCCATGTCGCTGGTCTTCTCGCGGCGCAGCCCGGCCCCCCGTCGTCCGCCGCCGCTCTTCCCGGCAGCTTCGCGCCCCTCTTCGTCGCCCTCCTCCACCTCGCCGAGCAGAGCCACGACGGGGACGAGCAGCCGGGCGTCCTTGAGCGCCTCCAGGACCGGCCCGACGGCGTTGCCGTCCTCGGCCCAGGCGGCGAGCGCGGCGCTCAGCCGGGGGTCGGCGGTTCCGTCGTCGTCGCGGAAGGGGGAGTCGGGAATGTTCTTGTTCGCCACGGTCACCGACCTTAGCGGCCGTGGGCGGGACGCCCGGACAGGGGCAGGAGGGAGCGCGGGGTGACGGACGGGCCGAGGGTGTCGGCGGCGGCGCTGGACCTGGCGGGCGGGGAGACGTACGCCTCGGACGAGGGGGTCTTCGTGACCGCGAGCGCGGTGAAGGTGGACATCCTGATCGCGCTGCTGCTGGCAGCGCGGGACGAGGGGCGTGAACTCACCGCCGCCGAGCGGGCGCACGCGGAGGCGATGATCGTACGCAGCGACAACGACGCGGCGACGGCGCTGTGGCAGGTGGTGGGGCGGGCGGCGGGGCTGGACGCGGCGAACGCCCGGCTCGGCCTCACCGGCACCGCGGCCGACGCACGCTGGGGGCTGACCCGCACCACGGCCGCGGACCGCGTGACGCTGCTGCGGCGGATCCTCACGCCTGACGCCGTTCTGGACGAGGCCGCGCGGGCGTACGTACGGGAGTTGACGGAGCGGGTGGTACCGGAGCAGGCGTGGGGTGTGCCGGCCCTGGCCGACCCGGGCACACGGTGGGCCGTGAAGAACGGCTGGCTGCCACGGGACGCGACCGGCCTGTGGGTGGTGAACAGCACTGGGTGTGTGACGGCGGGCGGGCGCGTGTACGCGGTGGCGGTGCTGTCGGACGGCCACGCGTCGATGGCTGCCGGGGTGGCGCGGGTGGAGGAGGCGGCACGGGAGGCGGTGCGAGTGCTGGCGCGGCGCGTACGCGACTGAAACGTTACGGCGCCTGCGAGCGCCCTCAGGGGCGCGGGGAACTGCGCGACCAGCCACGGACCGCCCGCACCCGGCGCGGCAGACGTGCCACCGCACCAACCCTCCCCCACTCCCCAGGCACGACTGCCCCGCGTCCGGGGGGCCCTTCCAGCGGCCGTGGTGACAGCACACCTCAGGGGCGCGGGGAACTGCGCGACCAGCCACGGACCGCCCGCACCCGGCGTCACCGGGCTGCCACGGCGGCGCGCTCAGAACGTGTCGTTCTCCCGGCGCCCCCGCCACAGAACGACCGCCGCGACCAGAAGGACTCCCCCCGCGCCGCCGGCCAGAGGGGCCGCCCAGCCCGCGGTGTCGTCGCCGGGGGCGTCGGCGGCCGGGCCCGGGCCGAAGTACTCGTCGCCGTACGCCGCCGCCTTCAGGCCCTCCGGCTTCAGTCGGCCCGCGGCCTCGATCGCGGCGGCCGGGTCGATGAACCCGAAGCCGCGCGAGTCGTCGCGGCCTGCGGCGGGCGCGTTGCGGGCGGTGTCCTCCAGAAGCCGCTTGATCTGCGCCGGGGTCAGGTCCGGGTGGGCGGCCTTGACCAGGGCGACGGCGCCGGAGACGAAGGCGGCGGCGGCGCTGGTGCCCCAGCCCTCGTAGTACTTGTGGTCGGGGTCGGCGATGATCACGTCGACGCCGGGGGCGCTGACGGTGGCGTACCAGCGGCGGGTGGAGAAGGGGGCGCGGGTGCCGTAGCGGTCGACGGCGGTGGCGGCGATGACGCCCGGGTAGGCCGCCGGGTAGGAGATCCGGTCGCCCTTCTCGCCGCCGTTCCCCGCGGAGGCGACGACGACCACGCCCTTGCGCAGGGCGTACTGGATCGCCTCGTCCTCGCCCTCCTCCGGGTGTGCGGAGGCGGAGTCGTCGCCGAGGGACAGGTTGATGACGTCGGCGCCGTGGTCGGCGGCCCAGCGGATGCCTTCGGCGAGGGCGTTGCCGCGGGTGCTGCGGGCCTTGGCGCGGGCCGGGTCCTTGTCCTCCAGGATGACGCGGACGGGGAGGATCTTCGCCTCGGGGGCGACGCCCAGGACGCCGTCGCCGTTGCCCGGGCCGTGCCCGTGACCGGCGATGATGCCGGCCATGGCGGTGCCGTGGCGGGCCCACGCCTCGTCGCCCTCGCGCGCGCCGAAGCCGACGAGGTCCTTGCCCTCGAGGACGTTGCCGTCGAGGTCGGGGTGGTCGGCCTCGACGCCGGTGTCCAGGACGGCGACGGTGACGCCCGCGCCGCGCGTGGTGGTCCACACCTGGTCGGTGTGCAGGGCGTCCAGGGCCCACTGCCGGTCGCGGATGGTGTCGGCGTGCGCGGTGGTCGCGGGGACCAGGACGAGGGCCGCGGCGAGCAGGCCGCCGAGGGCGGCGGGGCGCTTCCTCATGACGGACGCTCCGTGGGGGTGCCGGCCCGCTGGCGCAGGGCGCGTTCGAAGCGGTCGGCGAGACCGCGGGCCTCGTGGCCCAGGCCGGCCTGGGCGGGGGCGGTGGTGGCTCCGGGCCCCATGGCGTCCTCGGCGGGCTGCGGCTCGTCGACGGTCCGGTTGTCGGCCCAGCCGGAGACGGCGTAGACGACGACGGGGGCGTCGGTGAGGACGGAGATCGCCCAGGAGGCCCGCTGCCCGGCGCCGAAGCCCTCGGCCGCGGTGTCCTTCGCCGCGTAGGGCAGCGGCATCAGGTCGCCACGGCGGTCCAGGCGTTCGCGCTCGAAGCGGCGGGCCAGGGCCTCCATGCCGGCCGCGTCGGCCTCGGTGAACAGCAGTCCGACGGTGGTGACATGGCTCTGCGTGGCGTCGGTGTAGGTGGCGCGGAGCAGACGCTCGCAGCCGACGGGGGCGAGGACGCGGGTGAGCAAGGCGTCGAAGGCCCCCTTGCAGCCGCTGTCGGGGGCGACGGCGATACGCGTCCAGACCCGGTCGGCCTCCCCGGGGCCCGCGCCCCGGCCCTGCACGGTCGGCGGGAACAACTGGTCGACGGGCACCTCGTGCCACAGGTCGCCCGCGACCGCGAAGGCGTGGCGGGTGCCGGGGCCCTCGGGCCCGTCGGCGAGCCAGGCACCGGTGACGGCGCCGCCGATCAGCCCCGTGCCGAGCACGAGACAGACGGCCGCGGCGACGACCTGGCCGCGGGTGCGGCGGGCGAACGGGCGGGGCCGGCGCCCGGGTTCACCGAAGGACAAGGGGGCGGGACGCCCCGCGCCGGGGACGCCGCCCGGTGACATGGGCGCGCTCCAGGACAACGCGGGGTCCGGCTCGGCCGGGACGGGACGCAGCCGGGTGGTCGTCTCGGAGGGGGCCTCCGTACGGGGCCGGTGCGCGGGGCGCGGCGGCACGGCGTCGGGCGTCACAGGCGCCTCCGTGGGCGGCCCGTACGCAGGGCGCGGCGGCCCACCGCGGGGCGTCGCGGGCGCCTCCGTACGCGGGCCGTACGCAGGGCGCGGCGGCACGGCGTCGGGCGTCGCGGGCGTGCCCCGCCCGACGGCGGGCGGCGCGTCCGGGAACCGCGCGGAGGCCTGGGGCGGCGGAGGCGCGGAGCGGTCGGGGCCCTCGGCCCCGATCCGGGGGAAGCGGGGGCGCGCGGTCGTGCGGCCGGGAGTCCCGTCGCCCGTGGGGCGGTACGCGGGTTCGGCGGGAGCCACGTCGGTGCGGTGCGCGCCGGACGCGGGAGGCGGGGCCGGGCGGGCCGTGGGGCCGTCGCCGGTGGGGCGGTTCGACCGCTCGGCGGTGCCTGCGACGCGCACGTCGGAGGCGGCGGGCGTGGCCGGGGGGGACGTCGGTTCGGCGGGGGCCGCGGCGCGGGAGGTGCCGTCGGGGGCGGGGCGCTGGGTGCCGACGGTGCTCGTGGGGTTGTCGGTGCCGGACGGCCCGTGCGGCCGTTCGGTTCGGGCCGCGCCCGCGCCGGGGGCGCCGGCGGACGCCCGGGGCGTCGTCGGGCCGGCACCGGTCGCCGTGCCCGCGTCCCACGCGCCCGGCCCGCCGCGCGGATCCTCGGCGCGGTCCGTGTCCATATCGTCGGAGGCGGGCCGGTCCGCCTGCGGCGAGGGCGTGTCGTCGAGCGGGCTCCGGGGGTCGAACGGTCCCGGGTTGCCTGCGGTGCGGGGGGCGTGGGGCGGGCGCGGGGGGAGGGAGGCGCGGCGCGCTTCCGTGCTCATGCACCCCCCGTTTCCTCGTGCCCGGGCCGGTCCTCGTCGTCCGCGGCCGGTGTGTCGCTGCCAGGTGGCCCGGCGCGGACGCGTCCCGGGCACAGATACCCGCACGACCGGCGCGTCATCCCGCCCGGACGTCCGGGACGGCCCCGTACCGCCGTGCGTGCGCGTCACTCTACGGCGTGCGGCGCGTCGAACGGGAACCAGTCCGCAGGCCCGCGGCATCTGCCCGGTACGTCCCCCTACCCTGCGGTAATCCGGTCTGGCAGGCTGCGGTCATGACTGCGCGCGCCGCCGACCGGGCCCGTTACAACCGGGCCACCGCACAGCTCGACGCCCCCGTCGCGATCGTGGATCTGGACGCCTTCGACGCCAACGCGGACGATCTGGTCCGCCGTGCCGGGGGCAAGCCGATCCGGGTCGCCAGCAAGTCCGTGCGCTGCCGGGCGCTGCTCGAACGTGTCCTGGCCCGCGCGGGTTTCGCGGGGATCATGTCGTTCACGCTCGCCGAGTCGCTGTGGCTGGCCCGCTCCGGTTTCGACGACGTCCTCCTCGCCTACCCGTCCGCCGACCGCGCCGGGTATGCCGAACTCGCCGCCGATCCCAAGCTCGCCGCCGCCGTCACGGTCATGATCGACGATCCGGCGCAGCTGGACCTGATCGACGCGGCGCGGGCCGGCGGCAGTGAAGTCGTGCGCGTGTGCCTGGAGTTGGACACCGCACTGAAGCTGCTCGGCGGGCGGGTGCGGATCGGCGCCCGCCGTTCCCCGCTGCACTCCCCCGCCCAGGTCGCCGAGGTGGCCCGCGCGGTGGCCCGCCGGCCGGGGTTCCAGGTCGTCGGGATCATGGCGTACGAGGGGCATGTGGCCGGCGTCGGGGACTCGGTGGCCGGACGGCCGCTGCGGTCTCGCGCGGTGCGGCTGATGCAGGCGGCCGCGCGCCGTGAACTCGCCGAGCGGAGGGCCGCGGTGGTGCGGGCGGTGCGGGAGGTCGTGCCGGACCTGGAGTTCGTCAACGGCGGCGGCACGGGCAGCGTGCAGCACACGGCGGCGGAGGACTCGGTGACCGAGATCGCGGCCGGGTCGGGCCTGTACGTACCGCGGCTGTTCGACAACTACACGTCGTTCACGGGCCGTCCGGCCGCTCTGTTCGCCCTGCCGGTGGTGCGGCGGCCCGGGGTCGGCGTGGTGACGGTGCTGGGCGGCGGCTACCCGGCGTCCGGCGCGCCCGGCGCGGACCGGCTGCCGGTGCCGTATCTGCCGGAAGGGCTGCGCTACGACCCGCAGGAGGGCGCCGGTGAGGTGCAGACGCCGTTGCTGGGGCCCGTCGCGGACGATCTGCTGATCGGTGACAAGGTGTGGTTCCGGCACGCCAAGGCGGGCGAGCTGTGCGAGCGGTTCGACACGCTGCACCTGGTCGAGGGGGACGCCGTGACGGCGACCGTGCCGACGTACCGGGGTGAGGGGCACACCTTCCTGTAGCCCTGTAGCCCAGAAGCCCTGTGCCCTGTAGCCGCGCCGTGCCCGCCGCGCGGCCGCTCAGCCGGTCGGCCCGATGCTGCTGCCGACCCCGCCGCCGGACGCCTGGTCGGCGGTCGAGCGGATGCCCTTGGTGATGCGGTCCATGTCGGCCACGGGCGGTCCGTCCGGGCCCGCCTCGAAGAGGAAGCGGACGAGGACCGGGGACTCGGTGCCGACGCTGGACGGGAAGACGAGGGACTGGACGTAGCCGCCTGAGCCCTTGGCGGTGGTCACCCGCCAGCGCACCAGGTATCCGGCGCGGCCCGCCACTGCGACGGGGCCCGCCTTGACGACCTGGTGGGACTCCATGCCGCCGTAGGGCCGGTTGCCAAGGCTGTCCTCGTCGAAGGTCTCCTCGGCGGCCTCGGAGATGTCCGCCTGGGCGAGGGCACGGGGTGAGGACTCGTCGGTGGCGGTCACCGTACGGGAGACGACCATGCCGCCGCGGCAGAGGGAGCCCTCGCCGGGGCAGTCGTGGGTGCCGTCGGTGGTCATGACGGCGTCCTTCTCGACCACGTGCTGGGGGCGGACCCAGCCGTCGAGGAGCGGGAAGGTGACGCCGTTCAGCTCGTCCACGACCACACCCTCGTCCTCCGGCGCGGGCTCCGAGGCGGTCGGTGAGGGCGACGGCCGCGTGGACTCCGTCGTGGGCGCGGGGGCGGTCGGGCTGGGCCCGGTGCGGACCTCGGGGTCCTCGTCGTCACGGGTGAGCGCCACGGCCCCGGCGACGACGGCGGCGACCAGCACGGCCCCGGCGACGGTCAGCGCGACGGCCCTGGTCCCGCCGGACCCGCCCGAGCCGCCGGTACCGCCACCGCCGGGCGGGGCCGGAGGACCGAAGCCCCCCGCCGCCCCGTACGGCCCCGGCGTACCGGGCGCGCCCGGCGGGTGAGGGGCGCCCGGCGCACCGAAGCCGCCCGCCCCCACCGCCGACGCGGGACCGGAAGCGGACGCGGAACCGGGAGCCGACGCGGGACCGGAAGCCGCCGTCCGCCGGTGCTCGGTCCAGACCGTGCCGTCCCACCAGCGCTCCAGGTGCGGGGCGTGCGGGTCGGGGTACCAGCCGGGCGGGGGCGTCATGCTCATCCGGGCACTGTAACGACGGGCGTCGTCACCGCGTGCCGCCCGCTACAGCGGTGTGACGTACGCCCCCGAGATGCCGCCGTCGACGAGGAAGTCGGTCGCGTTGACGAAGGACGAGTCGTCGCTGGCCAGGAAGGCGACGGCGGCGGCGATCTCCTCGGCCTCGGCGAACCGGCCGAGCGGGATGTGCACCAGCCGGCGCGCGGCCCGCTCCGGGTCCTTGGCGAACAGTTCCTGGAGCAGCGGGGTGTTGACCGGTCCGGGGCACAGCGCGTTGACCCGGATGCCCTCCCGGGCGAACTGCACGCCGAGCTCACGGGACATGGCGAGCACGCCGCCCTTGGAGGCGGTGTACGAGATCTGAGAGGTGGCCGCGCCCATCCGGGCCACGAACGACGCGGTGTTGATGATGGAGCCCCTGCCCTGCTCCCGCATGTAGGGGATGGCGGCCTTGCAGCACAGGTAGACGGAGGTGAGGTTGACCTCCTGGACCCGCTTCCACGCCTCCAGGCCGGTCTCCAGGATGGAGTCGTCGTCGGGCGGTGAGATCCCCGCGTTGTTGAAGGCGACGTCGACGCTGCCGTACGTCTCGTACGCGGTGCGGAACAGCGCCTCTACCTGTTCGGGGTCGGTGACGTCGGTGCTCACGAAGATCCCGCCGGTCTCCTCGGCGGCGGCCTTGCCGCGGACCTCGTCGACGTCCGCGCAGACCACGTTCGCCCCCTCGGAGGCGAGGCGGCGCGCGGACGCGAGCCCGATGCCGCTGCCGGCCCCGGTGACGACGGCGGTGCGGCCGGTCAGGCGGCGGCAGATGATGTCCTCGCTCATGTGCGGTCAGGCCTCCGTGCTGATGAAGACGTTCTTGGTTTCGGTGAAGGCGGTCAGGGCGTCCGGGCCCAGTTCGCGGCCCACGCCGGACTGCTTGAACCCGCCGAAGGGGGTCCAGTAGCGCACGCTGGAGTGCGAGTTGACCGACAGGTTGCCCGCGCGCACGGCGCGGGCGACGCGCAGGGCGCGGCCGACGTCCCGGGTCCACAGCGAGCCGGCGAGTCCGTAGTCGGTGGCGTTGGCCAGGCGGACGGCGTCGGCCTCGTCGTCGAAGGGCAGGACGACGGCGACGGGCCCGAAGACCTCCTCCACGGCGACCCGGTCGTCCGGGGCCACGCCCGTCAGGACAGTGGGCGGGAACCAGTAGCCGGGGCCTTCGGGGGCCTTGCCGCGGATGCCGTCGAGAGTGCCGGGGACGTAGGAGCGGACGCGGTCGAGCTGGCTGCGGGAGATCAGCGGGCCCATGTCGACGTCCTCGTCAGCGCCCGGGTCGCCGACGCGGACGGCCTCGATCGCGGGCGTGAGCAGCTCCAGGAAACGGTCGTAGGCGGTCCGTTCCACGAGGACGCGGGTGCGGGCGCAGCAGTCCTGCCCGGCGTTGTCGAGGAACGACATGGGGGCGGCTGCCGCTGCGGCCTCCAGGTCGGCGTCGGCGAAGACGATGTTGGGGCTCTTGCCCCCGAGTTCGAGGGTGACCCGCTTGAGGCGGTCGGCCCCCTTGGCCCACACCTGCTTGCCGACGGCCGTCGACCCGGTGAACACGATCTTGGCGACGCCGGGGTGCTCGACCAGGGCGTTGCCTGTGACCGGGCCGTGTCCGGGGAGCACCTGGAACAGGCCCTCGGGAAGCCCCGCGTCCAGGGCGAGTTCGGCGAGGCGCAGGGCGGTGAGAGGGGTGGTCTCGGCGGGTTTGAGCAGGACCGCGTTGCCGGCGGCGAGGGCGGGGGCGGTGCCCCAGGCCGCGATGGGCATGGGGAAGTTCCAGGGTGCGATGACACCGACGACGCCGAGCGGTTCGAGGAAGGTGACGTCGACGCCGCCCGGCACGGGGATCTGCCGGCCGGTGAGGCGTTCCACTCCCCCGGCCGCGTAGTCGAGCAGGTCGCGGACGTTGCCCGCCTCCCAGCGGGCGTTGCCGAGGGTGTGGCCGGCCTCGCGGACCTCCAGCCGGGCGAGTTCCTCGACGTGGTCGTCGACGGCGGCGGCGAACCGGCGCAGCAGACGGGCGCGTTCACCGGGAGCGAGGGCGGCCCAGGCGGTCTGCGCGCGGGCCGCGCGGGCGACTGCGGCGTCCACGTCGGCGGGGCTCGCGGCCGGGACGGTGGCGATGACCTCCTCGGTGGCGGGGTTGCGCACCTGGAGCTCGGCGGGCTGGTCGGACACTCGAGGCCTCACATGCGTTCGAAGGAGCGGCGCAGCTCCCAGTCGGTGACCGCGGCGTCGAAGGCGTCGATCTCGACGCGCGCCATGTTGCGGTAGTGGGCGACGACCTCCTCGCCGAAGGCCGCCTTGGCGATCTCGCTGTGCTCCCACAGCTCGGCGGCCTCGCGGAGCGTGGTGGGGACGTGGTCGAAGCCCGCGGTGTAGGCGTTGCCCGCGCAGGGCTCGGGCAGTTCCAGACGCTGCTCGATGCCGTGCAGGCCGGCGGCGACCATGCCGGCGACGGCGAGGTAGGGGTTGACGTCCCCGCCGGGCAGCCGGTTCTCGAAGCGCAGGGAGCGGCCGTGGCCGACCACGCGCAGTGCGCAGGTGCGGTTGTCGTGGCCCCAGGCGACGGCGGTGGGGGCGAAGGAGCCCGGCTGGAAGCGCTTGTAGCTGTTGATGTGCGGGGCGTAGAGGAGGGAGAACTCGCGGAGTGCGGCGAGCTGCCCGGCGAGGAAGTGGCGCATCACCTCGGACATGCTGTCCGGGTCCTCCGGGGAGTCCGGCATGGCGCTGTCGCCGCCGAGGTCGGCGAGCGAGAGGTGGATGTGGCAGGAGTTGCCCTCACGTTCGTTGTACTTGGCCATGAAGGTGAGGGAGACGCCCTCCTGCGCGGCGATCTCCTTGGCGCCGGTCTTGTAGATCGCGTGCTGGTCGCAGGTGACCAGGGCCTCGTCGTAGCGGAAGGCGATCTCGTGCTGGCCGGGGTTGCACTCGCCCTTGGCGGACTCGACGGTGAGGCCGGCGCCGGCCATCTCGTTGCGGATGCGGCGCAGCAGGGGCTCGATGCGTCCGGTGCCGAGCACCGAGTAGTCGACGTTGTACTGGTTGGCCGGGGTGAGGCCGCGGTAGCCGGCGTCCCAGGCCTGCTCGTAGGTGTCCTTGAAGACGATGAACTCCAGCTCGGTGCCGACCTGGGCGGTGTAGCCGAGGGCGGCGAGCCGGTCGAGCTGCCGGCGCAGTATCTGCCGGGGCGCGGCGGCCACCGGGGAGCCGTCGGCCCAGGCGAGGTCGGCGGTGACCATCGCCGTGCCCTCGTTCCAGGGGAGGCGGCGCAGCGTGTCCAGGTCCGGGTACATGGCGAAGTCGCCGTAGCCGGTCTCCCAGGAGGACATGGCGTAGCCGTCGACGGTGTTCATGTCGGCGTCGACGGCGAGCAGGTAGTTGCAGCCCTCGGTGCCGTGGTGGAGGACCTCGTCGAGGAAGAAGCGGGCGGCGAACCGCTTGCCCTGGAGGCGGCCTTGCATGTCGGGGAAGGCCAGGACGACAGTGTCGATCTCGCCGGCCGCGACGAGGGCGTGCAGCTCCTCGACGGGAAGCGGGGGTGTGCGGTCTGCCACGGGAGGGCCTCCTGGGGCTTCTTCGGTCAGCCGGGAGCCATAAGGTATTGCCGGAAACCATTGCTTGGGAAGGGGGCGCGACCAGATGCCCAAGGATGCGGTCGGCGCGGTCGGGGACCGGCTGGCGCCGGTGCTGCGGCAGGTCCGTGCGGGCAACGGCTTCGAGGAGGCGCTGGAGCAGATCCTCCAGGTGGTGCGGCTGGGTCTGGTGGCGGGCGGGGAGCGGCTGCCGGCCGAGCGGGAGCTGTCGGAGCGGCTGGGGATCAGCCGCGTGACGCTGCGCGAGGTGCTGAAGGTGCTCCAGGACCAGGGCCTGGTGGAGTCGCGGCGCGGCCGGTACGGCGGAACGTTCGTGCTGCCCCGACCCACGGACGCGGGCGAGGAGGAGCTGCGGCGGCGGATCGCCGAGGTGGACATCGAGGACGTGCTGCGCTTCCGGGAGGTGCTGGAGGTGGGCGCGGCCGGGCTGTGCGCGGCGCACGGGCTGACGGGCGAGCAGGCGGGGCGCCTGCGTGAGGCGCTGGCGGGTACGCAGGAGGCGCCGCTGGGCGACTACCGGCGGGCGGACACGCTGTTCCACCTCACCCTGGCGGAGCTGTCCGGCTCGCCCACCCTGACGGCGCAGTACGCGGCCGTCCGGGCGACGGTGAACGACCTGCTGGACTGCATCCCGCTGCTGGTGCGCAACCTGGAGCACTCGCAGCGGCAGCACGCGGCACTGGTGGAGGCGGTGCTCGAGGGGGACGCGGACGGGGCGCGCGAGGTGATGCGGGAGCACTGTGCGGGGACGGCGGCGCTGTTGCGGGGGTTCCTCGCCTGACGGTGTGGCGCGCGGCGGACCGGGGCAGGGTTTACCGCGGCTTAACGCACGGGGGTTGCGCGCGCGCCGGGTGCGCCACGAAGGTATGGGCCCACAAAGGTCTGGATCCGTTCCATTACCATCTTCCGCGCCACACCGCCTCCTGGGGAGCCGTGCCGTGAGCCTATCCGCATCCCGTGAACCCGCCGGCGAGCCCGACGACTACCTGGAGCGCCGGAAACTGCGCCGGGGCAGCGCCGGCTGGCTGCTGCTGACCGGCCTCGGCGTCGCCTACGTCGTCTCCGGCGACTACTCCGGCTGGAACTTCGGCCTGGCCGAGGGCGGCTTCGGCGGTCTGGCGATCGCCATGGTCCTGATGGGCGCCATGTACACCTGCATGGTGTTCGCGCTCGCGGAGCTGTCGTCGATCCTGCCCACTGCGGGCGGCGGCTACGGCTTCGCCCGCCGGGCGCTCGGCCCGTGGGGCGGCTTCCTCACCGGCACGGCCATCCTCATCGAGTACGTCCTCGCGCCGGCCGCGATCTCCATCTTCATCGGCGACTACGTCGAGTCGCTCGGCCTGTTCGGCCTGGAGTCGGGCTGGCCGGTCTACCTGGCCTGCTTCATCGTCTTCATCGGCATCCACCTGTGGGGCGTGGGCGAGGCGCTCCGTTTCAGCTTCGTCGTCACCGGCATCGCGGTGGCGGCGCTGGTGGTGTTCGCGCTGGCGGCGCTGCCCGAGTTCGACGCGTCGTCGCTGGACGACATCCCGGTGGACACCTCGGCGTTGGGCGCGAGTTCCTGGCTGCCGATGGGGCTGCTCGGGATCTGGGCGGCGTTCCCGTTCGGCATGTGGTTCTTCCTGGGCGTGGAGGGCGTGCCGCTGGCCGCCGAGGAGACCCGGGAGCCGGCCCGTACGCTGCCGCGCGCGATCCGCTGGTCGATGGGCATCCTGGTGGTGCTGGCCCTGATGACCTTCTTCACGGCGGCGGGGGCGCGCGGCTCGGCCGCGATCCAGGACGCGGGCAACCCGCTGGTGGAGGCGCTCCAGCCGGACGGCGAGGCGACGGTGCTGAGCAGGATCGTGAACTACGCGGGACTCGCGGGGCTCGTCGCCTCGTTCTTCTCGCTGATCTACGCAGGTTCGCGGCAGCTGTTCGCCCTGTCCCGGGCGGGTTACCTGCCCCGCTTCCTGTCCCTGACCAGCAGCCGCCGGGCGCCGTACCTCGGTCTGGTGGTCCCGGGCGCGATCGGCTTCGCGCTCGCCGCGAGCACGGGCAACGGGGCGCGGATGCTGAACATCGCGGTCTTCGGTGCGACGATCTCCTACGCGCTGATGTCGCTGTCCCACATCGTGCTGCGCCGCCGCGAGCCGGAGCTGCATCGGCCGTACCGGACGCCCGGCGGGGTGCTGACCTCGTCGGTGGCGCTGGTGCTGGCCTGCGCGGCGCTGGTGGCGACGTTCCTGGTGGACGTGACGGCGGCGTTCATCGCGCTGGCGGTGTACATCGTGGCGCTGGCCTACTTCGGGCTGTACAGCCGCAGGCATCTGGTGGCGAAGGCGCCGGAGGAGGAGTTCGCGGCGCTGGCTGCCGCCGAGGCGGAGCTGGCGCGGGACTGAGGAAGAGGGAGGTGTCCGGGTGTCGGGCAGGCCACTGATCGGCATCAGTACGTACGCGGAGTCGGGCGTGCGGTGGGGCGTGTGGCAGCTGGACGCCGCGCTCTTGCCGGCCGGCTATCCGCGGCTGGTGCAGCGGGCGGGCGGACTGGCGGCGATGCTCCCGCCGGACGCGCCGCAGCACGCGGCGGCGGCCGTGGCCCGGCTGGACGGCCTGGTCATCGCGGGCGGCCCGGACGTGGAGCCCGTCCACTACGGCGCCGAGCCCGGCCCTCGCACGGGGCCTCCGGCCCGGGCCCGGGACGCCTGGGAGCTGGCGCTGATCCGCGCCGCCCTGGAGCGGGGCGTGCCGCTGCTCGGCATCTGCCGGGGCATGCAGCTGCTAAACGTCGCCCTGGGCGGCACCCTGGTCCAGCACATCGACGGCCACGCGGAGGTGCCGGGCGTCTTCGGCCGCCACCCGGTCAAGCCCGTCCCGGGCACGCGGTACGCCGACGCCGTCCCCGAGGAGACGTCGGTCCCCACCTACCATCACCAGGCGGTCGACCGCCTCGGCACCGGCCTGATCCCGTCCGCCCACGCGGAGGACGGCACGGTGGAAGCGATCGAACGGCCCGACGGCCCCTGGGTGGTGGGGGTGCAATGGCACCCCGAGATGGGCGAGGACGAACGGGTGGTCCACGCGCTGATCACGGCGGCGGGGGTCTGAAGGGCGGGTGCCGCCCCGGTGGCCGTGGGACTCCCCGAGAGGGCGCCACCTCACCGCAGCCGCGATACCCCTCTCACCCCACCGGGACGAGGCCACCGGCCTCCTGACCGGCGCCGGTGCTGCGGGTCGCCCTGGGCGCGGGCGCAGCTCATGCGCAGTCTCGCGGGAGTCCGTGGCGCAGCCCGGGCACGGGTCGCCTCCCCGTCAGGGGGCGGCAGCCCAGGCACGGGTCGCCTCCCCGTCAGCGGGCGGCAGCCCAGGCACGGGTCGCCTCCCCGTCAGGGGGCGCCTCCCCGCCAACGGGCGCGAGCCCGGGCACGGGGCGCCTCCTGTCAGCGGGCGGCAGCCAAGGCACCGGTCGCCTCCCCGCCAGGGGCGGCAGCCCAGGGCACGGGTCGCCTCCCCATAGCGGACGGCAGCCCAGGCACGGGTCGCCCCCCCGTCAGCGGGCGGCAGCCCAGGCACCGGTCGCCTCCCCGCCAGGGGCGGCAGCCCAGGGCACGGGTCGCCCCCCGTCAGCGGGCGGCAGCCCAGGCACGGGGCGCCCCCCGTCAGCGGGCGCCTCCCCGCCAACGGGCGCGAGCCCGGGCACGGGGCGCCTCCTGTCAGCGGGCGGCAGCCAAGGCACCGGTCGCCTCCCCGCCAGGGGCGG
>NZ_JBIBXY010000017.1:79439-125394 GCF_043082785.1 Streptomyces sp. NPDC014764
GGCAGCCCAGGGCACGGGTCGCCTCCCCATGGCGGACGGCAGCCCAGGCACAGGCCGCCCCCCATCAGCGGACGGCAGCCCGGACACCGGTCGCCCCCCATCAGCGGGCGCGAGCCCGGTTCTTCAGCTGCGCGTCAGCGACAGCAGTTCCCGTGCCGGTCCCGTGGGGCGGTGGCCCGTGGGCCAGACCGCGCGTAGGTCGCGGGCCAGAGCGACCGAACGGACCGGTATCCGGACCAGGCGCCGCATCCCCAGCTCCTCCCCCACCGCCAGTTCGCTCAGCACCGCCGGTCCCGCGCCGCCGACCGCCGCCGCCTTCACCGCCGTCGTCGAGGACAGCTCGATCAGCGGGCGGGCGAGTCCGCCGAGCGCCGCGTCCAGCACCTGCCGGGTGCCCGAGCCCTCCTCCCGCAGGACGAGCGGCGTGGCCGCCAGTTCCTCCGCCGCCAGGGGGCGTCTGCGGCGGGCCCAGGGGTGCGAGGGGGCGGTGACGACGACCAGCCGGTCGTGGGCGATCACCGTGGAGTCGAGTCCGGACGGCACCGTCAGCCCTTCCACGAAGCCGAGGTCCGCCTCCCCCGCCAGCAGCCGCTCCGCGACCGCCGTCGAGTTGCCGGCGAGCAGGGACACCGCCGTGTCGGGCCGCTGCGCGCGCAGCGCGACGAGCCACCCCGGCAACAGGTACTCGGCGATCGTCATGCTCGCCGCGACCCGCAGGCGCGAGTCCCTGCGGTCACGCAACGCCTGCGCGCCCGCGTCGAACGCCTCGGCCGCCTCGACGATCCGCCGGGCCCAGTCCGTGACCAGGGCGCCCGCGTCGGTGAGCCGGGACCCGCGGGGCGAGCGGTCGACGAGGGCGACGCCGAGCTGCCGTTCCATCGACCGGATCCGGCTGCTCGCGGCGGGCTGGGTGATCCCCAGCTCCCGCGCGGCCCGGCCCAGACTCCCCACCCGCGCCACGGCGAGCAGCAGCTCGAGCGCGCCGAGGTCGGGCACCCGGTGCCCGAGCGAACCGCCGTTTCCGGACCGTTCGCCGCCGTGACCTTCCGTCCTGCTCATAAGCCCAGCTTATGCAACGCGCGGCACACGCCCGCCGCTCGAGCACCGGCCGTCAGGCGCGAGCCTCCCGCAACGCCCGCCCCAGTACATCCGGCGCCTCCGACAACGACGGGCCGTACCAGGTGAGATGGCGTCCGCCGACCAGGGCGCACGGGAGTGCGGGGAAGGCTTCAGGACCGTCGTCGGCGGTGAAGCGGTACGGCTCGTCGGGGAGGACGACCAGATCCGGCCGAGCCGCGCGCAACTCGTCGAGCGGGACGCGCGGATACCGTTCGGAGTGGTCCGCGTACAGATTGTGTACGCCGAGCCGGGACAGCAGGTCGCCCGCGAACGTGTCGCGGCCGAGCACCATCCAGGGGCGGCGCCAGATGGGGACGACCGCCGTGCGCGGCTCCGGGAACAGCGGCGGCGTCTCCCACGCCGCCTCCGCCGCGTCCAGCCAGCCGGGCCGGCTCCGCACCCCGCACGCGGTCAGGACGCGGTCCAGTTCGGCGAGGGCCTGCGGCAGGGTCCGTACGTGGGTGACCAGGACGCCGAGGCCCGCCGCGCGCAGGGCGTCGAGGTCCGGCGGCCGGTTCTCCTCCTCGTTGGCGATCACCAGGTCGGGGGCCAGTTCGGCGATCCGGTCGGTCTTCGGGTTCTTGGTACCGCCGATGCGGGGCACGTCCAGACCGGGCGGATGCGTGCACCAGTCGGTGGCCGCGATCAGGGCACCGGGCGCCGACGCCGCCACGGCCTCGGTGAGCGAGGGGACGAGGGAGACCACGCGTGGGGTGCTCATCGGGGCGGCTTGGTGTCCCGCAGCGCCTCGATGTGCTCGGCGACGGCGACGACCAGCAGCCGGGTCTCCGGCACCGTGGCCCGCCAGCGGTGCCGTACGCCGCCGGTGAGGTAGAGGGTGTCGCCGCGGCCGAGCCGATAGGCGCGCCCCTCCGCCTCGATCTCCACGGCGCCCTCGGCGACGTACATCAACTGGTCGTTGCGGAACTGCAGTTCACGTCCGGCGTCGTGGTCGCCGGTGAACTCCTGGGCGTGCATCTGGTGGTGGCCGCGGACCAGGGACCGCACCCGCGGCTCCGCCCACTCCTCGGTTCCCTCGGCGCGCACGACGTCCACGCTGCACGCCGGGTCGGCGGCGGCGAGCAGTTCGACCGCGGTGGTGCGCAGCGCGTCGGCGAGCTTCTCCAGGGAGGTCTGGCTGGGACGCGCGCGCTCGTTCTCGATCTGGCTGAGGAACGGGACCGACAGACCGCTGCGCTCGGCCACGACGGCGAGGGTGAGGTCCAGCGTGCGGCGTCGCCGCCGCACGGCCGCGCCCACCCGCAAGGGCTGTTCTTTGTGGTCGCCCATCGCTCCGGCTCCCTCCTTCGCCGCTCGTCGCACCCGACCGCCGAGGTTCCGGCGCTCTTCCCTTGCTGAGTTGTCTGCACCCTACGCATGTTCGGCAAACCGTTTCAGGCGCCTGTCACGTCGCCTCCCTCGGCGGCCGGTACGGACCTCACAGTTCACGCCAGCCGCCCGCCGGGGCCCTTCGGCACACCTCGCACGCGAAAGGGGGTGTTCCCGCCATTGTTCACCGTGTTCGCCAGAAGGTCACGGGGAAGTCGGGGGACGTTCGGGGAGGGGTTCACGCTCTGCGGTTGTCCGGATTCTTACGGTGGCGGGGGGCGGCTCCGGACGGCGCGAGGGGCGGGTCCGGGCGCCCCTGGGGGACGCTCCGGGACCCGCCCCTCGCAGGACGTGACCGGTGGAACGGCGCTACTGCGGCGTCATCCGCTCCACCATGTCCGGGTGCTCCTCGAGCCAGGCGGCGACGGCCTCCTCCTCGTGTCCCTGGCCGCGGTTCTTGATCTCCGCCTCCAGGGACCCGAGCTCCTCCTCGCTCATGTGGAAGCCCTTGATCCACTTGGTGAGCTGCGGGTACTGCTCGGGGAACTTCTTGCTCGCGATGGTGTGAATGGTGTTGCTGGCGCCCCAGGCACGCTTCGGGTCCGCGAGCTTGGTCAGTTCGTAGTCGTTGTACGCCCAGTGCGGCGACCAGAGCGTGACCGCGACCGGCTTCTTCATGGCGTAGGAGCGCTTGAGCTCGGCCAGCATCGCCGGCGAGGAGCCGTCGACGACCTTGTACTCCTTGTCCAGGCCGTAGGCGGGCAGCACCTTGTTCTTCAGGATGTCCATCTGGCCGGTGCCGGGCTCGATGCCGATGATCCGCCCGCCGAACAGGTCGGCCTTGCCCTTGAGGTCCGCCAGGGACTTGACGTCCTTGACGTAGGACGGGACGGAGATCTCCAGCGACACCGGTTCGTACCAGGTTCCGAGGTCGGTGAGTTTGTCCTTGTTCGGCTCGTAGAAGTTCTTCTGCGAGTGCGGCAGCCACGCGTCGAAGTTGAGGTCGATGTCCCCGGACGCGAGGCCGGTGTAGACCGGGCCGACCTCCATCTGCTTGAGGTTCAGCTTGTAACCGCGCCGCTCCAGGACGTTCTTCCACAGGTAGGTGACGGCGACGTCCTCCTCCCACGGGAACCACGCCACGTCCAGGGCGCGCTTCGCCTCGGCGGGGGTGTCGCCGCCCGAACCGGACTTCACGGGGGCCAGCTTGTCGACGACGTCCGGGTTGTCCTTCAGCCAGGCACGCACGGCGTCCTGCTGACGGCCCTTGCCGGCCCTGTTGATCTCGGCCTCCAGGCCGGTGAGTTCCTTCTCGCTCATCGAGAAGTCCTTCAGCCACTGCCCGACGACCGGGTTCTCACCGGCGAAGCCCTTGCGGGACACCAGGTGCACCGCGTCGCCCTCGCCCCAGGAGCCCTTGGGGTCCTTCAGCTTCTTCAGGTCGTAGTCGCTGTACGCCCAGTGCGGCGACCAGAGCGTGACGACGACCGGTTCCTTCTTGCTGTAGGCGCGCTTCAGTTCGGCCAGCATCGCCGGGGTGGAGCTGTCGACGACCTTGTACTCCTTGTCGAGGCCGTAGGCGGGCAGCACCTTGCTCTTCAGCAGGCCCATCATGCCGGCGCTGGACTCGATGCCGGTGATCTTCCCGCCGAAGGTGGCGGCCTTGCCCTTCAGGTCCTCGAGGGAGTCGACGTCCTTCATGTACGCGGGGACGGACAGCTCCAGGGTCGTCTCCTCGTACCAGGTGCCGAGGTCGTCGAGCCGGTCGCCGTACTTCTTCCAGTACTCCGCGTGCGTGGTGGGCAGCCAGGCGTCGGTCTGGAAGTCGACGTCGCCCTGCGCCAGCGCGGTGTAGAGCGGCCCGGCGTCCAGCTGCTTGGCCTCGACCTCGAAGCCGCGCTGCTCGAGGATCTCCTTCCACAGGTACGTGGATGCCACCCCCTCGTCCCAGGGGATGTAGCCGATGCTGATCTTCTTGCCGTCGCCGACGTTCTTGTCGTCCGCGGTGGTGCCGGAGGATCCGCCGGAGCCGCCGAACAGACCCATGCCGCCCGCCACCAGGGCCAGGACGACGATGCCGACCACGGCGACCTGCGGCCGGGGACGGTAGGACCAGATCTTGAGCCCCTGCGCGACGCGCGCCTTGGCGGCCGCGCGGCGGCCCAGCGGTGACACCTGGGTGCCCAGGGCGCTGGTCATGCGGTCCAGGTAGATCGCCAGGATGACGATGGCCAGGCCGGACTCGGCGCCGAGGCCGATGTTCAGCTGGCCGATGGCCTCGATGACGGCGCCGCCGAGCCCGCCGGTGCCGACCATGCCGGCGATCGCCGCCATGGACAGGCCGAGCATGATGACCTGGTTGACGCCCGCCATCACCGTGGGCAGCGCCAGCGGGAGCTGGACGCGCAGCAGGGTGTTGCGGGGCGTGGTGCCGAACGCCTCGGCCGCCTCGACGAGTTCCTTGTCGACCTGCCGGATGCCCAGCTCGGTCATGCGCACGCCGGGGGCGAGCGCGAAGATCAGGGTGGCGACGATGCCGGGGGCGGAACCGGTCCCGAAGAACAGGATCGCCGGGATGAGGTAGATCATCGCGGGCAGCGTCTGCATGAAGTCCAGGATCGGCCGCACGAAGGCGCTGACCCGGTCGGACCGGGCCGCCCAGATCCCCACCGGCACCGAGATCACCAGGGCGATCACGGTGGCGACGAGCACCAGGGACAGCGTCACCATCGAGTCCTCCCACAACTCCATGGAGTCGAGGAAGGCGAAGCCGACGAAGGTGAGGACACCGGCGAGGGTGCCCCGCAGCCAGAAGGCGATGACCGCGAAGATGCCGC
The DNA here is from genome assembly GCF_043082785.1 of Streptomyces sp. NPDC014764. Lineage (NCBI taxonomy): Bacteria > Bacillati > Actinomycetota > Actinomycetes > Kitasatosporales > Streptomycetaceae > Streptomyces > Streptomyces sp. NPDC014764. Next base: position 84,725 of record NZ_JBIBXY010000017.1, read on the forward strand.
AGAGGATCAGCGGCTCCGGGGCCTGGAGGACGGCGTTGACGCCGTCGTAGGCGCCGGTGAAGACGGCCTTGAAGAAGTCGAACAGCCAGGTCAGGTTGTCGAGCAGCCAGTCGACCGAGGTGTTGACCCAGTCGCCGAGCGGGATCCTAGGCATTGGCCATCACCTTCCCGCCCTGGCCCTTGGGACTGTCGCACACCCCGGGGGCCGCCTCCTCGTCGCCGAGGAAGCCGACCAGGCGCTGCCGGGGCACGACGCCGACGAGGTCGCCCTCGTCGACCACGGCCACCGGGTGCGGCACACGCGCGCTGATGGCGCACAGGTCGGTGAAGGACGTGCCGGGCGTGGCGGTCTCGCAGGCGCAGTCGGCCTCGTCGCCGCGCACCTCGGTGTCCATCACGGCCTGGGCGGTGAGCACGCGGGAGCGGTCGACGTCCTGGGTGAAGGACGCCACGTAGTCGTTGGCCGGCCGGATCAGGATGTCCTGAGCGGTGCCGATCTGGACGATGCGACCGTCCCGCATGACGGCGATGCGGTCACCGAGGCGCATGGCCTCGTTGAGGTCGTGGGTGATGAAGACGATGGTCTTCTTCAGCTTCTTCTGCAGCTCGATCAGCTGGTCCTGCATGTCGCGGCGGATCAGCGGGTCGAGGGCGCTGAAGGACTCGTCCATCAGCAGCAGGTCGGCGTCGGTGGCGAGCGCGCGGGCGAGGCCGACGCGCTGCTGCATACCGCCGGACAGCTCGTCGGGCCACGAGTCCTCCCAGCCGGCCAGGCCGCACAGGGCGAGCGCCTCGTCGGCGCGGCGTTCGCGCTCGGCGCGGGGCACGCCCTGCACTTCAAGACCGTAGGCAGCGTTGTCACGGACGCTGCGGTGCGGGAAGAGCGCGAAGTGCTGGAAGACCATGCTGATCTTCCGGGACCTGACGTCCCGCAGCTCGCGGTCGGACAGGGCGGTGAGGTCCTGCCCGTCGAAGCGGACGTGCCCGGCGGTCGGTTCCAGCAGACCGTTCAGCATCCGCAGCAGGGTCGACTTGCCGGATCCCGAGAGGCCCATGACGACGAAGATCTCGCCCGGCTCCACGGAGAAGGACGCGTCGATGACGGCGGCGGTGACGCCGTCGGACCGTAGCTCCTCGCGGTCCGCCGTGTTGTTGCGCAGTCGTTCGACTGCCTGGTCCGGTCGTCTGCCGAACACCTTGAACAGATGCTCGGCCTCAAGCCTTGATGACACACGTACCTCTCGTCTCGGCGACAGATGCCGGAGCGATGCGGCGGACCGAGGGCCCACGACAGGTTGAAGCAGCAACCGGCATCGTTCCGCCGCCGCGCCTCCCCGGAATCGAACGGCGCAAACTTTTCGTGTGCTGCCTCACAGATGTGGCGCAGGGCGCAACACGTCGCGCGGAGGGCCACACGGGCGCGCCGCCACGCCGGTGCTGTCGGTGGGGTGGGGCATGATGCGGGACGTGACCGGACTGATGCTTCTCGACACCGCCTCCCTCTACTTCCGCGCCTACTTCGGCGTCCCGGAGTCCGTCAAGGCGCCGGACGGCACGCCGGTGAACGCCGTGCGCGGGCTGCTGGACTTCGTCGACCGCCTGGTCAAGGACCACCGGCCGGAGCGCCTGGTCGCCTGCATGGACGCCGACTGGCGCCCGCAGTGGCGGGTGGACCTGATCCCCTCGTACAAGGCGCACCGCGTCGCCGAGGAGCAGGAGACGGGTCCGGACGTGGAGGAGGTGCCGGACACGCTGTCGCCGCAGGTGCCGGTGATCGAGGAGGTGCTCGACGCGCTGGGCATCGCCCGGGTGGGCGTCGCCGGGTACGAGGCGGACGACGTGATCGGCACGTTCACCGCGCGGGCGGACGGCCCGGTCGACATCGTCACCGGCGACCGCGACCTGTACCAGCTGGTGGACGACGCGCGCGGGGTGCGCGTGCTGTACCCGGTGAAGGGCGTCGGCACGCTGCAGGTCACGGACGAGGCGGCGCTGCGCGCGAAGTATGGGGTGGACGGCAAGGGGTACGCGGATCTGGCGCTGCTGCGCGGCGACCCGAGCGACGGCCTGCCGGGCGTGCCCGGCATCGGGGAGAAGACGGCGGCCAAGCTGCTGGCCGAGTTCACGGACCTGGCCGGGATCCTGGCGGCCGTGGACGACCCGCGGTCGAAGCTCACGCCGACGCAGCGCAGGCGTCTGGACGAGGCGCGGCCGTATCTCGCGGTGGCGCCGAAGGTCGTCCGGGTCGCGGACGACGTCCCCGTCCCGGACGTCGACACGGCCCTGCCGCGCGCCCCGCGCGACCCGGCCGCCGTGGAGTCCCTGGCCGCGCGCTGGGGCCTGGGCGGCTCGGTGACCCGCCTGTTGGCGACTCTCGCGGAGCGGTAGGTGCTAACTTAGGCATACCTAACCGCGATTGGGAGGTCCTCATGGCAGAGCGACCGGCACGCGCGCCGCGCATCCCGCACACCGGCGTGGTCGTCCGCACCGAGCGGCTGACCCCGCACATGCAGCGCGTGGTGCTGGGCGGCGAGGGCCTCGCCCGCGTCTCGGCGGACACCTGCACCGACCACTACGTCAAACTGCTGTTCCCGGCGCCGGGTGCGGTCTACCCGGAGCCCTTCGACCTGGAGCGGATCCGTGCGGAGTTCCCGCGCGCGCAGTGGCCGGTGACCCGGACGTACACGATCCGTCACTGGGACCCCGAACACCGTGAGCTGACCCTCGACTTCGTGATCCACGGCGACGAGGGTCTGGCCGGCCCCTGGGCGATCAACGCCCGCCCCGGCGACGTGGTCCACTTCCTCGGCCCCGGCGGCGCCTACGCCCCCGACCCGGCCGCCGACTGGCACCTCCTGGCCGGCGACGAGAGCGCGCTGCCCGCCATCGCACGCGCCCTCGAATCGCTCCCGCAGGGCGCCCGCGCGGTCGCCCTGCTGGAGATCGCGGGCCCGGATGAGGAACAGAAGATCGACTCCGACGTGGAGATCCGCTGGCTGCACCGCGGCGACCGCAGGGTCGGTGAGGCACTGGCGGAGGCCGTCCACGCCCTCGAGTGGCCCGAGGGCCGTGTCCACGCCTTCGTCCACGGGGAGGCCCATTTCGTGAAGGAACTCCGCCGGCTCCTCCGCGTGGACCGCGCGATCCCCCGCGAGGACCTCTCCATCTCCGGCTACTGGCGCCTGGGCCACAACGAGGACGGCTGGCAGGCCTCCAAGAGGGAATGGAACGCCCGCATCGAGGCGGAACAGGAGAACAAGCCCGTTTCGTAGACGCCCCTCAGGGACGACACCTTCAGGGGCGCGGGGAACTGCGCGCTCGCCCCCCACCGGGGCGAAGCATGAGCACGCACAGCACCACGCCCAGGGGCGAAGGGAACTGCGCACCCGACCCCCACCGGCCCGCGCCCGGCAGGCACCCCCGCACCCCCGTACCCTTGCCCCACGTGAGACGCCGACGCACCCCCGCCCCTCCCCCACCCCTGCCGCAACGCGACGGCGTGGACCCGGTCCGGGTACGTCTCCCCGCGAACGGCCCGGGCGCGACCGTACGCGAGCACCTGGTCCGACGCCTCTCCGCGCCGTCCGCCCAGCTCGACGCCATGTTCACCGCAGGTGAGATCGTCGGCGCGGACGGCCGCCCCGTCCCCCCGGACACCCCCTACGCCCCCGGCCTCACCGTGTGGTTCCACCGCGACATGCCCGAGGAGCCCTCCGTCCCCTTCCCCCTGCACGTGGTGCACCAGGACGGCCACCTCGTCGTCGCGGACAAACCCCACTTCCTGGCCACCACTCCCCGCGGCAGCCACGTCCGCCAGACGGCTCTCGCCCGCCTCCGCCACGAACTCGGCCTGCCGCACCTGACGGCCGCGCACCGCCTCGACCGCCTCACGGCGGGACTTGTGCTGTTCACCGTGCGCCCCGAGGAGCGCGGCGCGTACCAGACGCTGTTCCGCGACCGCCGGGTGCACAAGGAGTACGAGGCCGTCGCTCGCTACGACCCGGCCCTGGACCTGCCCCGCACCGTCCGCAGCCGGATCGTCAAAGAACGCGGACAGCTGACCGCACGAGAGGTCGAGGGCGAACCGAACGCGGAAACCCGCGTAGCGCTTACCGCTCGCAGGGAGGACGGCCTGGCCCGGTACCGGCTCCTGCCCGGCACCGGCCAGACCCACCAGCTCCGGGTGCACATGAGCGCCCTGGGGGTGCCGATCCTGGGCGACCCCCTCTACCCCGAGGTGACCGCGCCGGTCCCGGCCGGCGACTTCCGGCGCCCGCTGCAACTGCTGGCGCGGGAACTGACGTTCACGGACCCGCTGACGGGCGAGGAACGCCGGTTCACCAGCGGCCGGGCGCTCGAGGCGTGGGCCTCGTACGACACCTGGGCGGCGGATCAGTAGCCGCGCCACCACCGCAGGAACCGCTGCCAGGCGCCCTTGGGCGGCTCGGGCCGTGCGAGTGGCGGCGGCACGGGCGCGGCGGCCGGGATCGGCCCGGCGTCCGGGGCCCCGCCGACATCCGCACCCGTCACACCCGCTTCCGCGCCCGCTCCCCCCACGGGAGCACCCACGGAAGCGGACGCACCCACAGGAGCGGGCGCAGCGGCAGGAGCGGGCGCCTGCCGCTGCACCCCTCCGATCTGCCAGTCGTACGCCGCGGGCGACCCGGCTCCGACCTCGTGGCTCGGCGCCTGCGTGATCTCCTGCTGCGGCCGCGGCGTGAAGTGCACCGGCAGTGACACCAGATGGCGCGAGGCGATCGACTCGGTGAAGGTCAGCTCCTCCTCGTCGCAGCTCAGCTCCACGTCCGGCAGCCGCATCAGCAGGGCGTCGACGCCGATCTCCGCGATGACACGGCCGATGTCCTGGCCGGGGCACTCGTGGGTGCCGCCGCCGAACGCGAGGTGGGAGCGGTTGCCCTGCATGTCGGCGGTCGGGTCGGGGCGGACCCGCGGGTCGACGTTGGCCGGGGCGGGCGCGAACAGCAGCCCGTCGCCCTTGCGGATGCGCTGCCCGCCCAGCTCGGTGTCCTGCTTGGCGTAGTAGGCGAAGATGGTGCTGAACGGCGGTTCGTCCCAGAGGAGTTGCTCCACCGCCTGGGGCACGGTCATCTGGCCGCCGTTGAGCTGCGACCGGAAGCGCGGGTCGATCAGCACCTGACGCAGCACGTTGGCGAGCAGGTTCGCCGTGGCCTCGTAGGCGGCGATCAGCACCACCCGCAGGTGCTGGCTGACCTCCTCGTCGGACAGCCCGGCCGGGTGGCCGACGAGGTGGCCGGTGAAGTCGTCCCGGGGTTCCTTCCGGCGGCGGGCGGTGAGGCGGTTGAGTGCCTCCATCACGTAGGCGTTGCTCGCGATGGCGGTCTCGGTGCCGCGGATCATGTCGCGGGCCGCCTGCACCATGCGGTCGTCGTACTCGTCGGGCATGCCGAGGACGTGGCACATCACGGCCATCGGGAGGTGCTCGGCGTACTCGCTGACCAGCTCGGCCTCGCCGGCCTCGCAGAACCGGTTGACGACCCGCTGGACGCTGCGGTTGACGTACCGGCGCAGGCTGCGGAAGTCGGTGGCGGAGACCGCGGTGTCGATGGCGCCGCGCCAGCGCCGGTGCTGCTCCCCCTCGTTGTGGGCGCACATCGGCTGCCAGGCGATGTGCGGCATCAGGGGGTGGTCGGGCTTGACCAGGCCGTCGCGGAGCACGGACCAGATGCGGCTGTCCTTGGTGAACTGACCCGGACTGCGCACCAGTTGCTGGCTCTCGGCGTGGCCGAGCACCACCCACAGCGGTAGGTCGTCGTGGATGAGCACGGGCGCCACCGGGCCGTGCTCCTCGCGCAGCTGCTCGTAGAGCTTCTTGAGGTCGTCCGACTCGTGGAGCCGGGCGAGTCCGCCGGGGCCCGGGCCGTGCGCGGGGCATCCGGGGGGCGGTCCGGGCCGGGCGTCGTCACCGGACGGGCGGTCCGGCGTCTGGGAGTGGGATTCAGGCGTCACTGTGGTCGCTCCGAAAGGGGGAGAGCCTAGAAGGTCCGGGAAGGGGGATGGTCCCGCACGTCAGAGGGCACACCCGTCATGTGGACGAGGTGGGCACACCCGTCATGTGTACGGGCGCTTCGGGCGGGCGGGCGTCATGTCGACGAGGCCCTCAGGTGAGCGAACCCGTCATCGCGAGCGAGTGCAGGAACCGCATCAGCGTCATCAGCACGTCACGGCTGGAGGCACGGCGCCGCACGTCGCAGTCCACGATCGGGATCATCTCCGACAGGTCGAGCGCGGCCCGCAGGTCGGCGACCGGGTAACGGGGAGCGTCCGGGAAGGAGTTGACGGCGACGACGAACGGCACGCCGCGTTCCTCCAGGCGGCCCATGACGTCGAAGCTGACCTCGAGGCGGCGCGTGTCGACCAGCACGACCGCGCCGAGCGCGCCTTCGAACAGGCCGTTCCACAGGAACCAGAAGCGTTCCTGGCCCGGCGTGCCGAACAGGTACAGCACCAGCTCGTCGGTGACCCTGATGCGGCCGAAGTCCATGGCGACGGTGGTGGCCGTCTTGGACGCGGAGCCGTAGTTGTCGTCGACCCCGATGCCGGCCTGCGTCATGGTCTCCTCGGTGGTCAGCGGTTTGATCTCGCTGACCGAGCCGACCATGGTGGTCTTGCCGACCCCGAACCCGCCGACGATCACGATCTTCACCGCGGACTGCGCCGTGTGAGGCAGCTGGTCCTCGGCACGTGGGCCCGGGACGGTGTCAGAGCCTTTGAAGTCCATGCATCACCGCTTCGAGAAGGGAACGGTCCGGGAGCGCCTTGCGGACGATCGGGGAGCGCGCCTGGACCAGTTTCGCCGTCAGCAGTTCGGTGATCAGCACGGTCACCACGCTGAACGGCAGACTGAGGTAGGCCGACAGCTCGGCCACGGACAGGGGGGCGACGCAGAGCCGGAGCAGCGCCGCCTGCTCGGGGGTGGCCGAGGGCGGAGGGTCGGGGGAACGCGCCACGATCAGCGTGACCAGGTCGATGTCGGCGCGCTTGCCGTCCGGTCCCGCGACGACGTACAGCCGCTCCGGGTTGCCGCCCTCGCCCTCCTTCCGGGCCGGGGCGGCCGGCTGCGCGAGGGTGCCCTGCCCGGGAGTGCGCCTCTGGCGTTGGGGAGGAGTCATACGGTCTGCCCGTTCCGTCGGGGCGGACTGGTCAGATGGGCCCCGATGCGGACGACGAGGTCGCGCATCATGCCGCCCATGCGGCCGGGTTCGCAGGTCATGTCGGAGAGCACCGCGAGGTAGGCGTTGGCTCCGGCCGCCATCAAGTAGAAGTAGCCCTCGTCGATCTCGATGAGCACCATCTTCATCTCGCCGTCGCCGTGCGGGAGTTCCTGTGCGACGGCGGCGGCGAGGCTCTGCACGCCGGCGCAGGCGGCGGCGACCCGGTCGGCCGCGTCCGGCTCTCCGCCGTAGCGGGCGATGCGCAGGCCGTCGGCGGAGAGCACCACGATCATCTCGACGCCGGGTACGCCGTCGGCCAGCTCCTTGAGCATCCAGTCGAAGTTGGCTCGTTGCTGGATCACTTGAGGTCCCCCTCGTCCTCGGCCTCGGTGCGGGCCGGTTCGTTGATGAGATGCAGGTAGGCGGTCGGGTTCCGGGTGAAGTCCGTGGGGTGGACGTCCGGGTCGAGGTCCTTCTTCAGTCCCTCCCAGAAGGCGTCGACCCACAGCCCGGGTTCGCGGTCGTTCTGCTTCTTCTCGGGCTCGGCCGCGGCCCAGATGTCGTGGTACTCCTCACCGCGCTCCTTGGCCTCGCGCTCGGCGCGCTCGGCGGCGGCCTGCTCGGCGTAGCGCTGGGCGAGCGGCGTCTTGACGCGGCTGCGGCGCTGCGGGAGGCCGCCCGCGGTCCACTCGGTGACCTCGGGGACGTCGTCCTCCACGGCGGCCGTCTCGGGGATGCGGGGGCTGGTGGGGCGGCGCGTCTTGGGGGCGCGCTGCGGGCCGGGGAGGGCGTCGACGGGGCGGGGCACGGCGGTGGCTCCGATGCCGTGGGCGAGGCCGACGCCGGGCTCGTCGGTGATCATCTCGCTGGGGACGATCAGGACGGCGCGGACGCCGCCGTAGGCGGAGGCGCGCAGCGACACCTGCATGTTGAACTGGGTGCACAGGCGGCCGACGACGGCGAGGCCGAGGCGCGGGTTGCCGCCGATCTCCTGGAGGTCGACGCCTCGCTGGGCGCGGTCGAGGATGCCCTCGATGCGGGCGCGGGCCTGCTCGTCGAGGCTGACGCCCGCGTCCTCGATCTCGATGGCGACGCCGGTCTGCACCTCGGTCGCGGTGACGCTGACCTTGCTGGTGGGTGGCGAGTAGCGGGTGGCGTTGTCGAGGAGTTCGGCGGCGGCGTGGATGACCGGCTCGACGTAGATGCCCTTGATGTTGATCTTGGCGATCGACTTCAGGTCGATACGGCGGTACTCGAGGATGCGGGACATGGCGCCGCGCAGCACGCTGTAGAGCGCGACCGGCTTGGGCCACTGGCGTCCGGGGCGGCCGCCGCCGAGGACGGAGATGGAGTCGGCGAGGCGGCCGATCAGCGCGGTGCCGTGGTCGATGCGCAGGAGGTCGTCGAAGACCTCGGGGTTCCGGCCGTGGTCCTCCTCCATCTCCCTCAGTTCCTTGGCCTGCTGGTGGACGATGGCCTGGACGCGGCGGGCGATGGAGACGAAGGAACGCTGCGAGGAGTCACGCAGGTTCTCCTCGTCGTCGATGATCTTCAGAACCTTGCGCAGCAGCACCTGCTGGTACTTGGGGAGGTCCCGCCAGGACGGGTTGAGCCGCGGCAGGGCGCGCATGACCTCGTCCGGCTCGTTGCCGGCGTGCAGATGGTCGAGGCAGGCGGGGAAGACCTGCTGGATGAAGTACTCGGTCTCCGTGTCGTGGGCGGCGATCCGCGCCTCCAGATGCGCACGGTGACGTTCGTGCTCGGCGCGCGCCTCCCGCAGTACACGGCCGCGGCGCACCGCCTCGGTCGCGGTGGCGGCCACCAGCAGGGTGGCTACCGCACCGCACACGCCGACGGCGATCCGGGCGGGCTCCGTCACCAGGGCGACGGCGGCTCCGGTCGCCGCGGCCATCACTATGGCCGGCAGCAACAGCACGCGTGCGTAGGGAAGTTGGACACTCGCCATGTGAGCCCTCTGAAGCGTATCGACTGACGGTCGGGAACGTGCACATAAGGGAACAGGCGCACGAATTCATCTCAACTCGGTGCGCTGCGGGCGAGCTTAGTCCGACGGGATCATCGCCATGTCATATTCAGCAACTGCCGGCAACGACCCCCGGGCAGGAGTACGCTCGGGGCCATTTGCACAGTCGGACACGAATCGAACACTCCGCGTCACGACGCACAGGCGTGCGACGGCCACTCACTGTCACGGGTGAACCGGGCCCTCGGAGCGGCGGTCCACGCTCTCCCGGAGGCCCTTCCATCCCTTCCCGCGCACGCCGCGGGTGATGCGGCCGCACGAGGGCGCGCACAGTGCAGAAGCCCGGCGCGCGAGGGGCGCACCGGGCTTCCGGGGACAGTGTCGAGCGGGGTCAGCCCACGGACGAGTAGGCCACCACCCCGCGCAGCAGACCGTCCACGGCCTTGCGGGCGTTCTTCGCGACGGTCGAGCCCTCGGAGACCGGGGCGGCCGCGGAGATCTGCCCCAGCACGTCGATGACCTGCTTGCACCAGCGCACGAAGTCGCCGGCCGGCATCTCCGCCTCGCGCAGCACCTCGTCCAGTCCCTTGCCGGAGGCCCACATGAAGGCGGCCCAGGCGAAGCCCAGGTCGGGCTCGCGCTGGCCCACGCCCTCGGTCTGGCTGATGCGGAAGTCCTCCTCCAGCGCGTCCAGCCGGCCCCAGATGCGGACCATCTCGCCGAGCGCGGCCTTCGCATTGCCCGAGGGCAGCTTGGGCGCCGTGGCGTCGTCGGCGACCCGCGACTCGTACACCAGCGCCGAGACGCACGCGGCGAGCTCGGCGGGGCCGAGGCCCTCCCAGACCCGCTCGCGCAGGCATTCGCTGGCCAGCAGGTCGAGTTCGCCGTACAGCCGGGCCAACCGCTTGCCGTGCTCGGTGACCTCGTCGCCGCGCAGGTAGTCCATCTCCGTCAGCAGCGCGACGATCCGGTCGAAGGTGCGGGCGATGGTGTTCGTCCGCCCCTCGATGCGCCGCTCCAGCTGCGAGGTGTCCCGCAGCAGCCGGTGGTAGCGCTCCGCCCAGCGGGCGTGGTCCTCGCGGTCCTGGCAGCCGTGGCACGGGTGCGCCCGCAGTACCTTGCGCAGCCGCGCGATCTCCCGGTCGTCGGCCGCAGGGGCGCGGTTCTTCCGGTGCCGGTCCGGCACGATGTGGCCGGCCTTGGTGCGCAGCGCGGAGGCGAGGTCCCGGCGGGACTGCGGGGAGCGCGGGTTGAAGGACTTCGGGATCCGCATCCGCTCCAGCGCCTCCACGGGCACCGGGAAGTCGATCGACGCCAGCCGCTTCACCTGCCGCTCGGCGGTCAGCACCAGCGGCCGCGGACCGTCGTGGTACTCCACGCCCCGGTGGCCGTTGGTCCGGCCGGCGGGCAGCCCCGGGTCGAGCACCAGCGCCAGCCCTGCGTACTTGCCGGTGGGCACGTGGATGACGTCACCGGGCCTGAGCTTCTCCAGCGCGACAGCCGCCTCGGCGCGCCGCTGCACCTGACCCTGGCGGGCCAGCTCGTTCTCCCGGTCCTTCAGCTCCCGGCGCAGCCGCGCGTACTCCTCGAAGTCACCGAGGTGGCAGGTCATCGAGGCCTTGTAGCCCTCGAGCCCCTCCTCGTTGCGCTGCACCTGCCGCGAGATGCCTACGACCGACTTGTCCGCCTGGAACTGCGCGAACGACGTCTCCAGCAGCTCCCGCGAGCGGTGCCGCCCGAACTGCTCGACCAGGTTGACCGCCATGTTGTACGACGGCTTGAAGCTGGAGCGCAGCGGATACGTGCGCGTGCCGGCCAGTCCCGCGAGGTGGTCGGGGTTCATCCCGCGCTGCCAGAGCACCACGGCGTGACCCTCGACGTCGATGCCACGGCGGCCCGCCCGGCCGGTCAGCTGGGTGTACTCGCCGGGGGTGATGTCGGCGTGCTGCTCGCCGTTCCACTTGACGAGCTTCTCCAGCACCACCGAGCGCGCGGGCATGTTGATGCCCAGAGCCAGGGTCTCGGTCGCGAACACGGCCTTCACCAGACCGCGCACGAACAGCTCCTCGACGACCTCCTTGAAGGTCGGCAGCATGCCCGCGTGGTGCGCGGCTATGCCCCGCTCGAGGCCCTCCAGCCACTCGTAGTAGCCGAGGACGTGCAGGTCCTCCGGCGGAATGGAGGCTGTCCGCTCCTCGACCAGGTCACGGACCCGGGCCCGCGCCTCGTCGTCGTTGAGCCGCAGGCCCGCGTACAGGCACTGCTGCACCGCGGCCTCGCAGGCGGCCCTGCTGAAGATGAACGTGATGGCGGGCAGCAGGCCCTCGGCGTCGAGCCGCTCGATGACCTCCGGCCGGCCCGGCGTCCACACGCGCGAGCGCTGTCTGCGCTCCCGCTCGCGGTCCGCCTCCCGCATGCCGTTGCGGCCCCGGCGGCGATCACCCCAGGACGGGCGGCTCGCCTCCAGTCGGGCCATGCGCGTCAGGTCGGGGTTGACGGCCTTCTTGTGGCCCTCCCCCTCCTCGAACAGGTCGTACATCCGTCGGCCGGCCAGCACGTGCTGGAACAGCGGCACGGGCCGGTGCTCGGAGACGATCACCTCGGTGTCGCCGCGGACGGTGTCCAGCCAGTCGCCGAACTCCTCGGCGTTGGACACGGTCGCCGAGAGGGAGACCAGTGTCACCGACTCCGGGAGGTGGATGATCACTTCCTCCCAGACGGCGCCCCGGAAGCGGTCGGAGAGGTAATGCACCTCGTCCATCACCACGTAGCCGAGGCCGAGGAGGGTCTGAGACCCGGCATACAGCATGTTCCGCAGGACCTCGGTGGTCATCACGACCACGGGCGCCTCGGAGTTGACGCTGTTGTCACCGGTGAGCAAGCCCACCTTGTCGGTGCCGTAGCGGCGGCACAGGTCGGCGTACTTCTGGTTCGACAGCGCCTTGATGGGCGTCGTGTAGAAGCACTTCTTGCCCTCCTGGAGGGCGAGGTGGACGGCGAACTCGCCGACGATCGTCTTGCCGGATCCGGTGGGGGCGGCGACCAGCACGCCCTTCCCGGCCTCCAGGGCCCGGCAGGCCTCCACCTGGAAGGGGTCGAGGCCGAAGTCGTACATCTCGCGGAAGGAGGCGAGCGAGGTGGCCTGCTCGGCAGCGCGCCTGCGTGCTGCCGCGTACCGCTCGGCCGGTGAGAGGTCCTCTGTCATCGTGCTTTCGAGCGTACCGGGCCGCACCGACAACGTGACGATCATTATCCCGATCCGCCACGTGAGGTGCGGCGACGTCCGCTCAGGGCCCGACGACCCGGACCGCTCCCGGCACGCAGGTGGCGGTCAGCGGCAGCGGTCCGACGTACTCGCCGTCCGCGTAGCCGGTGACGTCCTCGGCGGCCAGCTCCACGCTCGCCGCCCGCATCACGGTCACCACGGGGTGGTCGACGTGCGTCCCCTTGTAGACCCGCGGGAACACGCGCAGCAGCGTGGCCCGGCTGCACTCGCCGACCACCGTGATGTCGAACAGCCCGTCGGTGAGATCGGCGCCCGGGCATATCCGCATGCCCCCGCCGTAGGACGGCCCGTTCCCCACGGCCACCAGCGTCGCCTCGACCTCGCGGACCTCGCCGCCGTCCAGGGTGATCCGGTAGGGCAGCGGCCGGAAGGCGGCCAGCTCGGCGACCATCGCCACGTCGTACTTCAAGCGGCCGAGGGGGACGCGCATCCGGTTGCCCCGGTCGTTGACGCGGGAGTCGAAGCCGGAGGCGAGCACGGCCCCGAACCAGCGGTCGCCGATCCGGCCGAGGTCGACGTCACGGGAGCGCCCGCTCTTGAGCGCGTCGGCGATCATCCGGCCTGACGTGGCGGGTTCGCGCAGCGGCATGCCGAGCGCCCGGGCGAAGTCGTTGCCGGTGCCCGCGGCCACCAGGCCGAAAGGGGTGCCGGTGCCGACGACGGCCTGCAGGGCGAGGTTGGCCATGCCGTCGCCGCCGACGGCGATCAGGGCCCCGGTGCCCTCCTCGACGGCGGTGCGTGCCCGGGACAGCGCGTCCTCGGGGCCGTCGCCCGTCACGGCGCGGACGTGGAATCCGGCGTCGCGCAGCGCGGCGGCGGCCGTCCGCGCCGCGCGGGCGCCCCGGCCGCCGCCCGCGGTGGGGTTCACGAAGAGGGTGATCTCGCTGGTCACGGGAGCGACCCTACGAGGTGCGGGACCGTCCTCAGGTCACGTCGTCATAACCGTTGACGCGGTCCCGGGAGGTCTGCTCGGGCAGCGCCGTGACCGGCTCGGCCGGTTCGACCGCTTCCGGGGTGTGGTCGAGTTCGGAGGCCTCGTCGTCGGAGGGGCCCTGGGACTCCTTGCGGGCGCGCCGTCTGTCGTTCATCAGCGAGAAGCCCACGGCGAAGAAGAAGAGGACGATGATCGGCACGGACAGCGCGAGCATGCCCACCGGGTCGGTGGTGGGCGTCGCGACGGCGCCGAAGACGAAGACGCCCATGACGACACCGCGCCACCAGCCGAGCATCCGGCGGCCGGTGACGATGCCGACCATGTTCAGCATGACCAGCAGAAGCGGGAGCTCGAAGGCCAGTCCGAAGATCAGCACCATGCGGATGGTGAAGTCGAGGACCTCGTCGAGCGACAGGATGTTCGCCGATCCCCCGGGCGTGAGACTGAGCAGCACCTTGATGCTGACCGGGAGGATGACGTACGAGAGAAGGGCGCCGCCGGCGAACAGCGGCACCGCGGCCGCGGTGAAGGCGTAGGTGTACTTCTTCTCGTGCCGGTGCAGACCGGGGGCGACGAAGGCCCACAGCTGGTACAGCCAGACCGGGCTCGAGACGACCAGGCCCGCCATGAGGCTCACCTTGATCGTCGTGGTGAACGGCGACGTCAGCGTGTTGAACGACACGATGGCGCAGTTGCCGCCGTCGCTGTTCGTGAAGTCGTCGCACTTGGGCACCGGCTCGGCCAGGAACTGCATGAGCTGTTCGCTGTAGAACGCGGCGACGACCGACACCACGACGATCGCGAGCACGGCCTTGGCCAGGCGGTTGCGCAACTCACGCAGGTGTTCCACGAGAGGCATGCGCCCCTCGGGATCCCTCTGCTGCTGTTTGCGGGCAGACTTGAGCAACCCACGTTCCCATCTCGTGCGGCGGGCCGGAGGTCACCGGCCCTGCGTCAGCGCTTGGTCGTGTCCGTCGGCTCGGTGACCGGGCGGGAGCTGGTCACGTCGCCGGGGGCGGCCTGGATGGTGCGCTGCGCCGGGGGCTGCTCGTCGGTCGCCGGCGGGTCGGCCGGAGCGGAGGACTTGTTGTCCTCCTTCATCGCCTTCGCCTCGCTCTTCAGGATGCGGGCGGACTTGCCGAGCGACCGCGCCATGTCGGGAAGCTTCTTCGCACCGAACAGCAGGATGATGACGACGAGGATCAGAATGATCTCGGTAGGTCCGAGCCGTCCCATAAGTCTTTACCTTCTCACCGAGGCGGGTGGGTGGGAGCTGTCCGACCGGTCGGACATGCGTCCGAAGGACGGTGCAGACAGCGATCGTAACGCCCAGAGGTAAACGTCCGGCAATCCCTGTGCGTACTCCCGTCCGCGGCCCGTGCCTCGTTCCCCGGGCCGCGATCAGCAGCGTACCTGCCGGGCCCCGGCCCGTGACAGGGCGGCGACGGCGGCCGTCCGGACGGCCGCGACCAGGCCGGCGCCGACCGCGGGTTACAGGGCCTCCGCCGAGCGGGCCGTGCTCGTCGCCGCGCGCTCCAGGTCCTCGGCCGCGCGACCGATGCGCAGGGCGGAGTCCGCGACCTGCCTGCCGAGGCGCTCCGCCTCGACGAACACCCGGACGGCGAGCACTGCGAGCACCAACAGCCCCAGGAATCCCAGGGCCACGGCGAACATCGGCCAGAACATGGGTCGAGCCTAGACGGTCGAGTGCAGTCGGAGCGTACGCACCCCGCCGCCGGTGAGCAGCTCGACGATCCGCTCCCCCGCGGGCTTGCGGACGGCGGCCCCGCACTCGGGGCAGGTGAAGGAGTAGAACGTGGTGCGGCTGCTGGCTCCGATGGCGAGGCGCAGTGCGCTCGCGGAGAGTTCGAAGCGCTCCCGGCAGTCCGGGCAGCCCGCCCGGAACATCACCGGGGCCACGTTCGTCATCCCGGCGAACGCGGACGCCGCCGTCATGCCCCGTGCCCCTGTGGTCGCCGACTCGCTCAAAGCCCTCGCTCCTGACTGTCGTCCTGCCCGGTCATCCCGCCGCCCCGGCCCCGTCGTACGCCGCCAGCGCCTCACGGGCCGCCCGGCGGGCGCTCTCGGCCAGCTCCTGCGGCTCCACGATGCGCCCGTCACGGCCGAGCCGCAGCGCCAGCCGCTTCAGCGACGCGGGGTCGGGGGTGCGCAGGGTGATACGCAGTCCGCCGTCCGGAAGCTCATCGGCGCTGTCGTGCGGGTAGTACTCGGCGACCCAGCGCCCGCCCGGCCCGACCTCGACGACCACCTCCGGGTCCTCGGCCGCGGGCTGCACCAGCCCTTCGGACAGGTCACGCAGCTCCACCTCGGGCGGCGCGGACGGCTCGTCGAGGATCTTGATCTCGGCGACCCGGTCCAGCCGGAAGGTGCGGCGCGCCTCGGAGCGGCGGCACCACGCCTCGACGTAGGTGTGCCCGACGCTCACCAGGCGGATGGGGTCGATCTCCCGCTCGGTGACCTCGTCGCGGGCGGGTGAGTAGTAGCGGATCCACAGCCGTCGGCGCTCTGCGATGGCCCGGTCGACGTCCGCGAAGACTCCGCCCTCGGACTCGAAGGTCACCGAGAGCCGGGAGCTGGCGCCGGCCGTCTCGCCGGCCGCGGTCTCCACCTTGGCGGTGGCCCGCAGCAGCGCCTGACGGTCGCTCTCGCGCAGTCCCGGCAGCGTGGCCACGGCACGGGCGGCGACGAGCAGCGCGGTCGCCTCGTCGGCGGCCAGGCGCAGCGGCTCGGCCGCGTCGGCGCCCAGGGCGGCCGGGTTGTGCCACCAGATACGCTCGCCGTCGGTGTCGATGTCCAGCAGGTCGCCGCCGCGGAAGCTGGTGCCGCACATGGGCAGCACGTCGAGGTCGGAGACCAGTTCGTCCTCGGTGATGCCGAAGGCGCGCGCGACGTCCTCGATGCGGGCGCCGGGGCGCTCGCGCAGATACGTCACCAGGGACAGCATCCGCCGGGTCTGGTCGATGGCGTTCACGGGCCTGACCGGTTTGCCTGCCACGTTGTCGTCCGCTCCCCCTCAGCCCTTGGCCACGGCACGCAGCCGGTCCACCACGTCGGCCCGCAGTTCCTCGGGCTCCAGCACCACCACGTCGGGTCCGAACTCCACCAGCCAGGCGTCCAGTCCGTGCCCGTACGGGATCTCCAACTCGTCCCAGCCGTCGCCGAGTTCCCGCACCGAGGTGGCCTTGGCCCGGAGCGGGAAGCCGGCGTCGGAGCGCAGCCGGATGCGCGCGGAGCGGTCGGCGGTCTCCCCGGCCCAGCTCGCGACGGTCTCCCGCACGGTGACGACGTCCGGCACCGGCACGGAGAACCGGCCGGCGCGCGAGCGCACCTTGCCGGTGATCCGGGAGAGCCGGAAGACCCGCTCGGCGCCGCGGTCACGGTCCCAGCCGGCCAGGTACCAGTGGCCGCGCCAGCACTCCAGCGCCCACGGCTCGACGTGCCGCTGCTCGGGCTGGGCGGCGTTGGCCTTGCGGTAGTCGAAGACGACCGGGCGGCGGTCGCGGCAGGCGAGCATCAGCGGCTCGAACGCGGCCTCGTGCACCGGGATGCGCGGCTCCAGCGCGCCGTGTGCGCCGTACGGGTCGACGTCCTCGGGGAGTCCGGCCGCCCGCAGCTTCTGCAGGGCGCCGGAGGCCGCGCCGGCCAGCCGGGCCTGCTGCCACACCTTCGCGGCGAGCCCGAGGGCGGCGGCCTCCTCGGCGTCCAGGGTGATGGGCGGCAGCCGGTTGCTGTCACGGCGGGCGAGGTAGCCCGTCTCGCCCTCGAGGTTCTCGACGGTCTCGATGACCAGTCCGAGTTCGCGCAGATCGTCCTTGTCGCGCTCGAACATGCGGTTGAAGGAGTCGTCGGAGCCCGCCTCGAGGTACGCCTCGATGGACTCGCGCAGTTCGCGCTTGGTGAGCGGCCGCCGCGTCCCGAGCAGACACAGCGCCAGATTCATCAGCCGCTCGGCCTTGGCAATGGCCATCGACGCGCTTCGCCTCCCTATGGTGCTTACGACCGATGACCGTACCGCCCCGGGGTGGCGTGGTGAAAGCCGAGGGCCCGTGCCCGGACAGGCACGGACCCTCGGCGATCGACTCCGGTCGGATCAGACGCCGAGCAGGTCGACCACGAAGATCAGGGTCTCACCGGGCTGGATCGCCGGGGTGGGGCTCTGGTTGCCGTAGGCGAGGTGGGCCGGGATGGTCAGCTGGCGGCGGCCGCCGACCTTCATGCCCTGCACGCCCTTGTCCCAGCCCGCGATGACCCGGCCCGCGCCCAGCGGGAAGCGGAAGGGGGTACCGCGGTTCCAGCTGGCGTCGAACTCCTCGCCGGTGCTGAAGGCGACACCCACGTAGTGGACGGTGACGGTGTGACCCGCCTTCGCCTCCTCGCCGTCGCCCTCCCAGATGTCCTTGATCTCGAGGTCCGCCGGGGGCTCGCCGCCCGGGAAGTCGATCTCGGGCTTGTCGATGCTCACGTCTTCATGCTCCTGCTTGTCTACGGAAAGGCGAACACGCACAGTCTTGCATCCCGGCGGGGGTCACAGCTTCGCGAGGATGTCCACGGAGAAGACCAGCGTGGAGTCCTTCTGGATGCCGCTGCCCTGCGGCGGGTTGTCGCCATAGCCCAGCTCCGGCGGGATGACGACGAGGACGCGGCTGCCGACCTTCTTGCCGGTGAGGCCCTGCGCCCAGCCCTTGACGACCTGCTCGAGCGAGAAGGAGGTCAGCTGGCCGCGGCCGTAGGTGGAGTCGAACTCCTTGCCGCCGTCCCACAGCACACCCTTGTACTGCACCAGGACGCTGTCCTTGGCGCCGACCTTCTCGCCGTCACCCTCGATGACGTAGTTCGCCACGAGCTTCTTCGGCGCGTCGGAGTCCGGCACCTCGATGGAGGGGGCCTTGCCGTCGGTGTTGGTGCCGACCTTCGGCAGGTCGATGTTGTCCTGGGCGACGTCGGTGCCCTTGGCGGAGCTCTTGGCGTTGAACGTGTCCTGCACATCGACCACGAACACCAGCGTGTCGGTGCCCTTGATGCCCGCCTGCGCGTTGCCCTGGTCGCCGTAGCCCCAGGTGGGCGGGATCGCCATCTGGACGCGGCTGCCGGCCTTCTTCCCCACGAGTCCGTAGCGCCAGCCGTCGATGATCGTGCCCTGCGCGAGCTGGATGGCCAGGGGTTCCTTGCGGTCGTAGGAGTTGTCGAACACCTTGGCGGTGCTCCAGACCTGGCCCAGGTAGTGGGCGACGACGAAGTCGTTCTCCGCGATCGTGCGCCCGCCGCCCGCGATGACCGTCTTGACCGCGAGGTCCTTGGAGGGGTCGCCGCTGCCCTTCGCGACGGTCGGCTTCTCACCGAACTCGGTCCCGGCCGTGATCGCCGGCAGCGGCCCCTCGACGATCTTCGGCGACGGCGCCGCCGACGCCTCGGACTCGGAGGGGGCGGCCGTTTCGCTGGCCTTGCCGGAGTCGGACTTGTCGTCGCCGCACGCGGCGAGGGCGGCCAGTCCAGCGGGAACGGCAATGAGAAGTGAGCGTCGGCGCACGGTGGGGGCCTCGTAATCATCGATCTTGTGGATGGCGTCCGCGCAACTCTACGGCGTGAGAAGGGCGCCGCACGGTGTAACGTACGGCGCCCGTGTGACGTTCCGGGTGTTTCGTCAACTCCCGGAGGACAGGTCCTCTCACATGCCGGCGATCAGCTTCTCCACCCGCTCGTCCACCGAACGGAACGGGTCCTTGCACAACACGGTGCGCTGGGCCTGGTCGTTGAGCTTGAGGTGCACCCAGTCGACCGTGAAGTCACGGCGCTGCTCCTGGGCGCGCCGGATGAAGTCGCCCCGCAGCCGGGCCCGAGTGGTCTGCGGCGGCACGGACTTGCCCTCGAAGATCTTCAGGTCGTTGCAGATCCGGGCGGCTTGTCCCTTCTTCTCGAGCAGGTAGTACAGGCCACGACGGCGGTGGATGTCGTGGTAGGCGAGGTCTATCTGCGCGACCCGCGGGTGCGACATGGTCATGTTGTGCTTGGCGCGGTAGCGCTCGAGCAGCTTGTACTTCATGACCCAGTCGATCTCGGTGCCGATGCGGTCGAGGTCCTCGGCCTCGATCGCGTCCAGCGTGCGGCCCCACAGCTCCAGCACCTGGTCGACGGTGCCGGTGCGGATCCCGCGGCGCTCGCAGAAGTCCACCGCCTTCTCGTAGTACTCGCGCTGCACCTCCAGCGCGGACGCCTCCCGGCCGCTGGCCAGGCGCACCTTGCGGCGGCCCGTGATGTCGTGGCTGACCTCGCGGATCGCCCGGATCGGGTTCTCCAGGGTGAGGTCACGCATGACGGTGCCGGCCTCGATCATGCGCAGCACCAGGTCGGTGGCGCCGACCTTGAGCAGCATGGTCGTCTCGGACATGTTCGAGTCGCCGACGATGACGTGCAGCCGGCGGTAGCGCTCGGCGTCGGCGTGCGGCTCGTCCCGGGTGTTGATGATCGGACGGGAGCGGGTCGTCGCCGAGGAGACGCCCTCCCAGATGTGCTCGGCGCGCTGGCTGACGCAGTAGACGGCGCCGCGCGGCGTCTGCAGCACCTTGCCGGCCCCGCACAGCAGCTGCCTCGTCACCAGGAACGGGATGAGGATGTCCGCGAGCCGGGAGAACTCCCCGTGCCGGGCCACGAGGTAGTTCTCGTGGCACCCGTAGGAGTTTCCGGCCGAGTCGGTGTTGTTCTTGAAGAGGTAGACGTCGCCCGCGATTCCCTCCTCGTGCAGGCGTCGTTCGGCGTCCACCAGGAGTCCTTCGAGAATGCGCTCGCCGGCCTTGTCGTGGGTGACCAGTTCGGTCACGTTGTCACATTCCGGCGTTGCGTATTCCGGATGTGACCCCACGTCGAGATAGAGGCGGGCGCCGTTCCGCAGAAAGACATTGCTGCTTCGGCCCCATGACACGACACGGCGGAAGAGGTACCGCGCCACCTCGTCAGGCGACAGGCGGCGCTGTCCCCTGAACGTGCACGTGACGCCGTACTCGTTCTCCAGCCCGAAAATGCGGCGGTCCATGAGGGAACATTACGCCCGATCCTTCGAGCTGAAACGGGGTTCGACGGCACGGTTCGGATCATTTTCCGGACCGGCCGCGACAACCGCCGTCCTGGCCGGAACCGCCAATACCCTTCCGGTGGCGATCAAAACCAGCAGCGACACGCCGCCCGCCGCACCCGGTACGGCGAATCCCCAGAGCGCCCCGCCGGCCTCGACCACGGGCCCGGTCACTCCGGTGCCGAGCGACGCGCCGACGGTGAAGGTCGTCACCAGCCAGGAGAACGCCTCGGTGACCGTCCCGCGCGGCGCGTGCCGGTCCACCAGGACGAACGCGCACGCGATCGCCGGGGCCAGGAAGACTCCCGCGAGCACCATGAGCAGCGTCATCGCCACCGGACCCGGCATCAGCATGAGCGGCAGGTAGAACACCGCGAGCAGCGCCACGATCGCCTGGAGCCGCCGTGCGGGCTCCCCGGCCCACTGCCGTGCCCCGTACGCGATGCCGCCGACCAGCGCGCCCAGCCCGATCCCGGCCATCATCCAGCCGTACACGGCGTCGCCGCCGTGGTCGTCGGAGTACGTCACCGCGGCCACCGTGATGGACCCCAGCGCCATGCCGACCGCCAGGAAGGCCCCGAGCAGCGCGATGAGACCGGGTGAGCGCAGCGCCCCCAGCCAGTGCGCCTCACGCGGGGCCGACCGCCAGGCCCGCGAGGGCGGCGACACGACCACGGACAGGGCGCCCAGCACCCCGATGACGTTCAGCACGATCAGCGCCGCCTGCGCCGACCACAGGGAGACGCACACCGTCACGAGCAGCGGCCCGACGGCGAACATCACCTCCTGGGCCACGGCGTCGAGGGCGTACGCCCGGTGCACGTGCTCCTCCTTGGGCAGCACCGAGGACCACAGCGCCCGTAGCCCGCCCTCCAGCGGAGGAGTGAACAGCCCCGCCAGGGCGACGGCGGCGACCGCGACGACCAGCGACCCGGTCCCGGTGAAGGCGAACACCGCCATCGCCAGCGCCGACAGCAGCGCCGCCGGCAACTGCACCCGGGGCTGCCCCTTCAGATCGACGAGCCGCCCGAGCACCGGCTGCCCCACCGCGTTGGACACGCCGTACACCGCGGCGAGCACACCGGCGAGGCTGTACGACCCGCCTTCCGCCCGCACGAACAGCACGATCGCGATCGGCGCGGTCGCGTTGGGCAGCCGTCCCACCAGCGTGCCCACGAGCAGCCGGGTGGCGTGCCGCGCCCGGAGGATGTCCAGGTAACCCGTCGCCATACCGGCCCTCTCACCGAAGTGTTACGTATAACTAAGCCCTCCATACGTACCATGACCGCTGTTCACCAGTCCAGACGAAGGAGCGCCGGTGCCCAGAGCCAGGACCCGCCCGACGAGCCGGGACGTCGCCCGGGAGGCAGGCGTGTCCCAGGCCGCGGTGTCGCTCGTGCTGGGCGACAAGTGGCGGGGCCGGGTCTCCGAGGCCACGGCGGAACGCGTCCGCGAGGCCGCCCGCGCGCTGGGTTACCGCCCCAACCTCGCCGCCCGCAACCTACGGCTGGGCCGTACGCGGACGGTCCTGCTGGTCGTGCCGGCCCTGACCACGGAGTTCTTCGCGGGGGTCTACACGGGCGCGGCCCGCGTCGCCTCCCGCCACGGCTTCGGCGTGGTGCTCTACCCCTCCCCCGAGGGCATCGGCCCGGCCCGCGACCCGTTCGCGTCCGCCCAGGCCGCGTTGGACGGCGTCATCGCGTCCTCGATGGCGGCGGAGGCGCTCACCGCGATCCGGGGCGACCAGCTTCCCCTCGTCATGCTGGACAGCGACCCTGCCGCGTCCGGCACCACGGTGAACCTGGACATCGCGGACGGGGTCCGTCAAGTGACCGAGCACCTTCTTGGGCTGGGCCACCGCCATTTCCTGCACCTCGGCGCGGACGTACCGTCCTGGACCTTCGAGGTCCGCGCACGGGAGCTGCAGGCGCGGCTCCGCCGCGTGCCGGGCACGTCGCTGCGCACGGCGCGCTCGCCGATCTCCATCAAGGGGGCGGAGGCCGCGGCGGAGACCGCGCTTGCCCCGGGGAACGGGGTGACGGCGGTCGTCTGCGACGACGACCAGTTGGCGGCGGGCGTCTACAAGGCGGCCCGCCGCCTCGGGCTGCGCGTCCCCGCGGACCTCTCCGTCACCGGAATGGACGATCTGGCGCTCGCCACGGCGATCGACCCTGAGCTGACGACTGTCCGGCTGGACGCGGAGCTCTTCGGCGAACGGGGCATGCAGACGCTGCTCGCCGTCCTGAACGGCGAACAGCCCTCCGGGACGGACATCCCGGTCCACCTGGAGGTCCGGGGTTCCACGACCCGGGTTCCGTAAGGGCGGGCACGGGCGGGTATCGACGCACCCGGCCCCGACAGTCACCCGCGTCGGTGCGCGCCGGGGGGTGTTCGCGCACCCCGGCGCTTACGGGGTGCCGCCGCGCCCACCCGTGCCGCCCCAGGCGGCACGACTGCCCGCAGTTGGCGGGCGACGCCCGCCAGCCGGTGGCGGTGTAGTCGCCCACGGCGGGGAGGGGACGGGGTGGGGGTGGGCGCCCGCAGCGGCTGGCGCGTCCGTGCCCTGCACGTAGAAGCACGCACTCTCGCGCCAGACCGAGGACGACTACCCCCGCCGCGGCCCCGCACCACCACCCCACCCTGGGCGCTACGTCAGCCCCCCCCACGGACCGCAACCCTGCGCCGCAGGCGTCAGACCGCAACCCCTACCGGACGGGCACCCACCCCGCAGGCGTCATACCGCAACCCCACCGGGCAGGAGCGCGGCCTACTCCACGTCCCCGCCCGACCGCGTCTCCTCCGAGGACCCGCCGCCTGCCGCCTCCAGGAGGCGAACCAGCTGCCGCCCCTCGATCCGCTTGAACTTCCGCTTCTGCGGCCGTGTCCGGTCCAGCACCGCCACCTCCAGCCGCTCCGCGGGAATCTCCCGCTCGCTGCCGTTCGTGTCCCGCGACAACGCCTGGACGGCCAGGCTCAGCGCCTCCGCCAGCGTCATCCCGTCCCGGTGCCGCTGGTCGAGGTACCCGCTGATCTGCTCCGCGTTGCCCCCGACCGCCACCGAGCCGTGCTCGTCGACGATCGACCCGTCGTGCGGCAGCCGGTAGATCTGGTCCTGCTCCGGGGTCTCCCCGACCTCGGCCACCACCAGCTCCACCTCGTACGGCTTCTCCCCCACGCTGGAGAAGATCGTGCCGAGCGTCTGCGCGTAGACGTTCGCCAGACCGCGCGCGGTGACGTCACCGCGGTCGTAGGTGTACCCCCGCAGATCGGCGTACCGCACGCCACCGATCCGCAGATTCTCGTACTCGTTGTACTTGCCGGCCGCGGCGAACCCGATCCGGTCGTAGATCTCGCTGAACTTGTGCAGCGCACGGGACGGGTTCTCGCCGACGAACACGATCCCGTCGGCGTACTGCAGCACGACCAGGCTGCGGCCTCGGGCAATGCCCTTGCGGGCGTACTCCGCCCGGTCCGCCATCGCCTGCTGAGGTGAGACATAGAACGGCGTCGACACCGGTTACCCGTCCCTTTCTGTCGAAGTCACTGGACCACCCTGAAGGACCACGCTGAGCCCTGCTCTACAGCAACGAGGCCCGAGGCCCGTCCGGCTGCTCCAGCCTGCGCTCCAGCACGGACCGGGCGATGTCGGACGACTCGTCCTCGGAGAGCCGGCGGTAGCCGTCCTCGGTGATCACGGTGACGATCGGATAAATCCGGCGCGCGACATCGGGACCACCGGTCGCCGAGTCGTCGTCCGCCGCGTCGTACAGCGCCTGCACCACCAGCGTGGTGGCCTCGGCCTCGCTCAGATCTTCACGGAACAGCTTCTTCATCGCACCGCGCGCGAAGATCGACCCGGATCCGGTCGCGGCGAACCCGTGCTCCTCGGACCGTCCGCCGGTGACGTCGTAGGAGAAGATCCGGCCCTTCTCCCGGTCCATGTCGTACCCGGCGAACAGGGGCACCACGGCCAGGCCCTGCATGGCCATGCCCAGGTTCGAGCGGATCATCGTCGACAGCCGGTTGGCCTTGCCCTCCAGCGACAGCTGCGCGCCCTCGACCTTCTCGAAGTGCTCGAGCTCGAGCTGGAACAGCTTGACCATCTCCACGGCGAGGCCCGCCGTGCCGGCGATGCCGACCGCCGAGTACTCGTCGGCCGGGAACACCTTCTCGATGTCCCGCTGCGCGATCACGTTCCCCATGGTGGCCCGCCGGTCACCGGCGAGGACCACACCGCCGGGGAAGGTGACGGACACGATGGTCGTGCCGTGCGGGGCCTCGATCACGCCCTGCACGGGCGGCAACGTCCTCCTGCCCGGCAGCAGCTCCGGCTGGTGCTCGGAGAGGAAGTCCATGAAGGAGGAGGAGCCCGGCGTCAGGAAGGCAGCCGGCAGACGCCCGGTGCCAGGAGTATTGGCTTCCACGAAGTTCCTTCCAGGTAGGCAGCTGCCCGACGAACAGCGTCGGGATCATCTCCCAACTTGCCGATGGCCGAATTGCAGTTGAAGCACATTACGCCACGGACCCTACCCGCCCCACAGCAATGATCCACATTTACGACAACAGCTTCTGGAAGAGCCGTCGGCGCCACCACCCGGAGCCGAGCGGACGCCGCCCGCGACCGGCCACAGGACCGGCCGCGGACAGCGCCCTCTCCTCACCGCCTACCGCAGTGACTGCCGAACCGGCGAAGCCGGTGAGGCTACTCGCCGCCCTTCTGCACGAAGGACCGGACGAAGTCCTCGGCATTGGCCTCGAGCACGTCGTCGATCTCGTCCAGGACGTCGTCCACGTCGTCGTTGAGCTGCTCGTGACGCTCCTTGAGGTCCTCGGAAGCCTGCGTCTCTGCCGCCTGCTCCTCGACCTCCTCGGTGGACCGCGTGGCCTTCTGCTGTCCGCCGCCGGTGTCCTTGGTCGCCATCACCCTCACCCCGCTCGGTTCGCCCGACACAGTTGCTCGGTCAAGATCAGACCCTACAAGCCGGGTCCGACAATGCCCCCGCAGTTGCTCCAACGTACGGGGACCACCTCGATGATTCCCGGACGGGCGGACTTCCACCCTGTCCGGCCGGTCCGTACCGGGTACTCGCAGGTACCCGGTACGGGCGCGGCTCACCCGCTCAGCCGCCGGAAAGCACCCTGACCAGGTCTTCCGCCGTCCGGCAGCGGTCCAGGAGCGCCTTGACGTGATTACGCGTTCCGCGAAGCGGTTCCAGGGTTGGGACCCGCTGGAGCGAGTCCCGGCCCGGCAGATCGAAGATCACCGAGTCCCAGGAGGCGGCCGCGACGTCGTCCGCGTACTGCTCCAGGCACCGCCCGCGGAAGTAGGCGCGGGTGTCCTCCGGGGGCTGCGTACGGGCGCGCTCGACCTCGGCCTCGTCGAGAAGCCGCTTCATCCGTCCGCGGGCCACGAGACGGTTGTAGAGGCCCTTGTCGGGGCGTACGTCGGCGTACTGCAGGTCGACCAGGTGCAGCCGGGCGGCGTCCCAGTCGAGGCCGTCACGGCGCCGGTAGCCCTCCATGAGCTCCCGCTTGGCGACCCAGTCCAGCTCGCCGGCCAGACTCATCGGATCGTTCTCCAACCGGGTGAGCGTGTCCTCCCAACGGGTGAGGACGTCCTTCGTCTGCTCGTCCGCGTCGGCCCCGAAGCGTTCCTCCACGTACTTGCGGGCCAGCTCGTAGTACTCCATCTGAAGCTGCACCGCGGTCAGCGTCCGGCCGCTGCGCAGCGTGACCAGGTGCTTCAGCGAAGGATCGTGCGACACCTGGTGCAGGGTCCGCACCGGCTGGTCGACGGCCAGGTCCACCGCGATGAACCCGTCCTCGATCATCGACAGCACCAGCGCGGTCGTGCCGAGCTTGAGATAGGTCGAGATCTCGGAGAGGTTCGCGTCGCCGATGATCACGTGCAGCCGCCGGTACTTCTCGGCGTCCGCGTGCGGCTCGTCGCGCGTGTTGATGATCGGGCGCTTCAGCGTGGTCTCCAGGCCCACCTCGACCTCGAAGTAGTCCGCCCGCTGGCTGATCTGGAAGCCGTGCTCGTGGCCGTCCTGGCCGATGCCGACGCGGCCGGCGCCGGTGAAGACCTGCCGGGAGACGAAGAACGGCGTCAGATGGCGCACGATGTCCGAGAAGGGGGTCTCCCGCTTCATCAGGTAGTTCTCGTGCGTGCCGTAGGACGCGCCCTTGTTGTCGGTGTTGTTCTTGTACAGGTGGATCGGCTGGGCGCCCGGCAGCTGCGCGGCCCGCTCCGCGGCCTCCGCCATGATCCGCTCGCCGGCCTTGTCCCACAGCACGGCGTCCCGCGGGTTGGTGACCTCGGGGGCGCTGTACTCCGGATGGGCGTGGTCGACGTAGAGCCGCGCGCCGTTGGTCAGGATGACGTTGGCCAGGCCGATGTCCTCGTCGGTGAGCTGGCTGGCGTCGGCCGTCTCCCGGGCGAGGTCGAAGCCTCGCGCGTCGCGCAGCGGATTCTCCTCCTCGAAGTCCCAGCGGGCCCGGCGGGCCCGGTGCATCGCCGCCGCGTAGGCGTTCACGATCTGGGACGAGGTGAGCATGGCATTGGCGTTGGGGTGGCCGGGGACGGAGATCCCGTACTCCGTCTCGATGCCCATTACTCGCCGTACGGTCATGCGGCCCTCCTTGCCCGGCGGCGTCCCCGGTCGGGGGCGCTGCTGTACCGCTGGCGCTCCGGTGCGTGTGCGGTGCCCGTCCCCGCACTGCGCGACTCGGCGGTACGGACGAGCCTAGAACGCCTTCGCCCTGGTGGGGAGATCATTTGCGTCATTGCTGTGCTCCAGCCGTGGCCCGAAAAGCAGTCGGCTGCGGGTACCCGACGTGGGCACCCGCAGCCGCCCTTGCTTTTACAGGTACTGACCGGTGTTCGCCACCGTGTCGATGGAGCGTCCGGTGTCCGCGCCCTGCTTTCCGGTGATGAGGGTGCGGATGTAAACAATCCGCTCGCCCTTCTTTCCGGAGATCCGGGCCCAGTCGTCCGGGTTGGTGGTGTTGGGCAGGTCCTCGTTCTCCTTGAACTCGTCCACGCAGGCCTGGAGGAGGTGGGAGACGCGGAGACCCTTCTGGTTCTTCTCCAGGAAGTCCTTGATCGCCATCTTCTTGGCGCGGCCCACGATGTTCTCGATCATGGCACCGGAATTGAAGTCCTTGAAGTACAGGACTTCCTTGTCGCCGTTGGCGTAGGTGACTTCCAGGAAGCGGTTCTCCTCGGATTCCGCGTACATCTGTTCCACGGCGGTCTGGATCATGCTCTGGACCGTCATGGACTTGTCGCCGCCGTGCTCGGTGAGGTCGTCGCCGTGCAGCGGGAGGCGCTCGGTGAGGTACTTGCCGAAGATGTCCTTGGCCGCCTCGGCGTCCGGACGCTCGATCTTGATCTTCACGTCCAGCCGGCCGGGACGCAGGATGGCGGGGTCGATCATGTCCTCACGGTTGGAGGCACCGATCACGACCACGTTCTGCAGGCCCTCCACACCGTCGATCTCGGCGAGCAGCTGCGGGACGATAGTGTTCTCCACGTCCGAGCTGACGCCGGAGCCACGGGTGCGGAAGAGGGACTCCATCTCGTCGAAGAAGACGATGACGGGAGTGCCCTCGCTGGCCTTCTCCCGGGCCCGCTGGAAGACCAGGCGGATCTGCCGCTCGGTCTCACCGACGTACTTGTTCAGCAGCTCGGGGCCCTTGATGTTGAGGAAGAAGCTCTTGCCGGCGGCGACACCGGTGACCTCGGCGACCTTCTTGGCCAGCGAGTTCGCCACGGCCTTGGCGATGAGCGTCTTTCCGCATCCGGGAGGCCCGTAGAGCAGCACGCCCTTCGGCGGGCGCAGCTCGTGCTCCTTGAACAGGTCCGGGTAGAGGTACGGGAGCTCGACCGCGTCACGGATGGCCTCGATCTGGCCGCCGAGGCCGCCGATCTGCTCGTAGCCGATGTCGGGGACTTCCTCGAGGACGAGTTCCTCGACCTCGCTCTTCGGGACCACCTCGTAGACGTAGCCGGAGCGGGGCTCCAGCAGCAGGGCGTCGCCGGGACGGATGGTGACGTCCAGCAGCGGCTCGGCGAGCCGCACCACCCGCTCCTCGTCGGTGTGGCCCAAAACCAGGGCACGCTCGCCGTCCTCGAGGATCTCCTTGAGGGTGACGATCTCGCCCACGCGCTCGAACTCCATGGCCTCGACCACGTTGAGCGCTTCGTTGAGCATCACTTCCTGGCCGCGCCGGAGGTCCTCCAGCTCGACGTTCGGGCTCACGTTCACCCGCAGCTTGCGGCCGCCGGTGAAGATGTCGGCCGTGCCGTCCTCGTTCGCCGTGAGGAAGACACCGAAGCCGGCCGGGGGCTGGGCCAGCCGGTCGACCTCCTCCTTGAGGGCCACGATCTGGTCGCGGGCCTCACGGAGGGTGCTCGCCAGTCGTTCGTTCTGGGCGGACACACCGGCCAGGTTTGTCTGCAGCTCGACGATCCGCTCTTCGAGAATTCTCGTGTGCCGCGGAGAGTCGGCGAGCTTGCGTCGCAGGACGGCGATCTCCTGCTCAAGGTAGGCGATCTGCCCGGCCGGGTCGTCGGACCCGCGTCCCGGGCGGATGCCGCGGTTCATGTCGTCGTCGTGGGCTGCCACGGTCCTCACCTCCTCCAAGGGGAGTTGGACGCTTCCAGACCCTACCTGGGCGGGTGTCGATTGAAACCCCTAGATCACAAAGACGGTCGGGGTGTGTCCGATCTTCACCCTTGCGCTCTCCCTCACGCCAGGGGAATACCCATCGAGAATGATCGGAACCCAGTCGGCGTTAGGGTCGACGTGTTCAACACCCGTCGGAGCTGGCCGGATTCCCGCTCGGCTCGGCGCACCCAACGGCAGGAGAGACGATCGTGCAGCAGGAGGCCGCAACCGGCGCCGAGGCCCTGGAGGTCTGGATCGACCAGGATCTGTGTACCGGCGACGGAATCTGCGCCCAGTACGCGCCAGAGGTGTTCGAGCTGGACATCGACGGCCTGGCGTACGTGAAGAACGGGCAGGACGAACTGCTCCAGGACAAGGGCGCGGCAACGCCCGTCCCGCTGCCGCTCCTCACGGACGTCGTCGACTCCGCGAAGGAGTGCCCCGGCGAGTGCATCCACGTCCGGCGCGTTTCGGACAGCGTCGAGGTGTACGGGCCCGACGCGGGGTGACCGCCGCCGCACGGCCGGTCACGCCTGTCCGAATTCCTCACACGCCCGGGCGCACGCGGTCGCCGCGCGCCCGGGTGCGGGTCACACGCTCCGCGCGTCGGACGGCGCGGAGCGGACGAACGCGCCGTTCTCCCAACGCCACTTCACCGTCTCGCGCACGTCGGGGCAGCAACGGGGCACGTCGGTGGTCGAGTAGCCGAGCAGCGTGGCGACGACGTCCCCGCCGCGTACGGTGAAGTTCTCGACGTTGGTGCGGTCCTCGGGATCGACGAGCGTGGCCACCAGGCGCGGCTCCGCGCCGGCGGCCTGCGTGAGCACGTAGACGCCGTCGGGCGGGGTGCCCATCGGTGCGTCGCAGTGGACCGCGGCGACCGTCTCGGGGCGGCCGTCGCCGTCGAGGTCGCCGGACGCGTGCTTCTTCACCACCAGCTTCACGGGACCGCAGTCGAGCGGGAAGTCCACGTCGGCGGGGTCCGGCGGCAGCGCCTGCGCCGGTGCGCTCCTCGTGTGCGGGGCGCCCGGCGCGGCGGCGGTCGCGTGGTCGGGCTGCAGGACGGAGGAGAGCGCCACGACACCGGCGACAGCCGTGGCGGTGGCGACCCAGTGGATGGGCCGGGCGTGCGTGTGGGCGAGCTCCGGAACGGCGGAAGACTGCACGAGGAGTGTCTCCTGTGAGGGCTGTGCCGGTGGGGGTGGCCAGCATCGTGCCACACGTCACAGGACGGAGGGAACGGCGGGGTCCGCAGTCGTCGTGCGGAGGTGTGCCGTGGGGTCCGGCTCGGGTCCGGGCGTCAATGCTTCGGCGCCGTGCCGCAGTTCCCGCCGGGAGGGGGGAACTGCGGCACGGCGCCGGAGCGTTGCAGGGGCGCGGACCGCGTCAGCGGCCGGTGCCTCCGTCGGCGTTGGGGCCGGAGTAGTCCTCGCCGTAGGCGCCCTTGGCCGGGCGGCGCCGGCGCATGGGCGGCTCCACGCCGTCGGCGAGCCGGCGGGCGGTGAGCAGGAAGCCGGTGTGACCGATCATCCGGTGGTCGGGGCGGACGGCCAGGCCCTCGATGTGCCAGTTGCGGATCATCGTCTCCCAGGCGGTCGGCTCGTTGAAGCAGCCGATCTCCCGGATGGACTCGACGGTCCGGGCGAGCTGGGTGGTGGTGGCCACGTAGCAGCAGAGGATGCCGCCGGGGACGAGCGCCTTGGAGACGGCCTCCAGGCACTCCCAGGGGGCGAGCATGTCGAGGATGACGCGGTCGACGTCGGCGTCGGACAGGTTGTCCTGGAGATCGCCCACGGTGAGCTGCCAGGCGGGGTGCGGGCCGCCGAAGTAGCGTTCCACGTTCTGCCGGGCGATGTCGGCGAAGTCCTCGCGGCGCTCGTAGGAGTGCAGCATGCCCTGGTCGCCGATGGCGCGCAGCAGGAAGCTGCTGAGCGAGCCGGAGCCCACGCCGGCCTCGACGACGCGCGCGCCGGGGAAGATGTCGGCGAAGGCGAGGATCTGCCCCGCGTCCTTCGGGTAGACGACGGCTGCCCCTCGGGGCATGGACAGGACGTAGTCGGGGAGCAGGGGGCGCAGCGCGAGGTAGGCGACGTTCCCGGTGGTGCGGACAACGCTGCCCTCGGGAGCGCCGATCAGTTCGTCGTGGGGGAAGGAACCCTTGTGGGTGTGGAAGTTCTTCCCGGCCTCGAGCGTGAACGTGTAGTGGCGGCCCTTGGGGTCGGTCAGCTGTACCTGGTCCCCGACCTTGAAGGGCCCGCGCCTGCGGGCGGCACCGGTCGGTTCGGACATGTGACCAGCCTACCGGTCCCCGGAGGGGCCGCCGACCACGGACGGCGGCGGGGAGGCGGGTCAGGAGGGGCGCGCCATGGCCTTCACGAAGGCCCGCTCCACATCGGCTGCGGACAGCACGCCGTAGATCTCCCCGGTCTCCTCGACCACCAGGTACTCGGTGGCGGGCGTCGCGCGCAGCGCGTCCAGCAGTTCCTCCCCCGCCAGTTCCGCGGAGACGCGCATGCCCTCGGTGATGTCCTGGGCGAGCGTGCCGACCGGCACCCAGGGGCGCCGGTGCTCGGGCACGCCGACGATCGCGGCCTCGCGGACCAGGGAGAACGGCACGCCCTCGGCGTCGACGACGACCAGCGCGCGGGCGCCGGCCGCGTTGGCCCGGCGCAGCGCCTCGGAGAGCGGGGCGTCGCTCTCCACGGGGACCGCGCGTCGGGTGAGGGTGCGGGCGCGCAGCTCGGGCAGGTGCTCGCGCAGCCGGGCCATGCGCAGGCTGTTCCCGGCGCCGGTCCAGATGATCGCGGCGAGGATGGCGGCGAGCAGGGCGTCCAGGACGGTGTCCATGCCGACGTTGTCCACGGCGTCGGAGCCGAGCGCCCCGGACTGGGTGAGCAGCGGCAGCCCGATCAGCACGCAGACGGCGAGGGCGCGGCCCACCCAGGCCGCGGCGACGGTGCCGGTCATGGGCTTGCCGGTGATCGCCCAGACGACCGCGCGGAGCATCCGGCCGCCGTCCAGCGGCAGACCGGGCAACAGGTTGAAGACGGCCACGATGAGGTTGGACACCATCAGTCCGGCCAGCAGCACCCCCGGCACACTGCTCGGGTCGACGGCGAGCAGACCGAGGTAGAACAGCCCGGCGAGCACCAGGGACAGCAGTGGGCCGACGAACGCCAGTACGAACTCTCTGCCGGGCGTCTCGGCCTCCTTCTCGATCTCGGAGACGCCGCCGAAGAACTGGAGCTGGATGCGGCGCACCGGGAGCTTGAAGCGGAGGGCGGCGATGGTGTGCGCCAGTTCGTGCACGAGCACGGAGGCGTAGAAGGCCACCGCGAAGAACAGGGAGACCAGATAGCTGACCGCGCCCAGCTCGGGCAGGACGCGGTCGATCTGGCCGCCGAACACCCAGGTGATGAGGATGGCGACGAGGAACCAGCTGGGCGCGACGTACACGGGCACGCCGAACGGGCGGCCCATCAGCAGTCCGCCGCGCTTGCGCTCCTCGGGGCGTTGCGGGGGCTGTCCCTTGCCGCTTCCGGAGTGGGCGAACGGGTGGTCGGGGTGCTCGGGCCGTCCGGCGGGCGCGTGGGAGGGGCGGTCCGCCGGGGCTTCCGTGTGCGCCGGGGTGCGGTGCCGGTCGTGGCCGGGCGCGGGGGCGTCGTGCTCCGGGGCGGCGCCCGTGTCGTGCGGCGAGCCGCCCCCGGGGGCCTGGGCGCCGGGACCGGGCGTGGGGCCCTCGGGCCGGGCGTCCGTCTCGTCGACGGGCTTCGCGGAGGGGGTCGTGGGGGCGTCGCCGGTGTCGCCGGGGGCCTGGGCCTCGGGCCCGGCGTGCTCGGCCGACTCGTCGTTGCCGGGCCGCGGCTGTCCGCGCCCGCCGCTTACGTCCACCGGTGTCCCCTCGTTCGCTGCGTCTCCCGCGCCTGCCGGACGGGAGGGTCCTGGTTCGATGGTATGCGGCGTCCGCCGCCTCTTCCGCCCCGCACCCCTGTCTCTACCCCCTCGTTCCCCTTCCTCCCCACGCTCCACCGTGGCACCCTCCCTGCCCACGTGCCCCGGAGGAGGTTGTCCACAGGGTCGCCGTGATGTCGGCGGCGGGCCGTAAGGTCTGTGGTCATGGAGACGAGCACCGAGGGCGCGGCACGGCCCGAGATCAGCCCGGCCGGGCCCGGCGAGGCAGCGGACACGGTCGTGGTGGCCGGCCCACCCGCCGCGCCGCCCGCCTCGCTGTCGCCGTCCCGTGCGAGTGACTTCATGCAGTGCCCGCTGCTGTACCGGTTCCGGGTGATCGACCGGCTGCCGGAGAAGCCGAGCGAGGCGGCGACCCGGGGCACTCTGGTGCACGCGGTGCTGGAGCGGCTGTTCGACGCCCCGGCCGGCGACCGCACGGTGCCGCGCGCGAAGTCGCTGATCCCCGGCCAGTGGGACCGGCTGCGCGAGAGCAGACCGGAGGTCACGGAGCTGTTCGCGGACGACCCGGAGGGCGAGCGGCTGGCGCGCTGGCTGACGGAGGCGGAGGCGCTGGTCGAGCGGTGGTTCACGCTGGAGGACCCGAGCCGGCTGGAGCCCGCCGAGCGGGAGCTGTTCGTGGAGGCGGAGCTGGACTCCGGGCTGCGGCTGCGCGGCATCATCGACCGGGTGGACGTGGCGCCCACGGGCGAGGTGCGGATCGTCGACTACAAGACGGGCAAGGCGCCCCGCCCGGAGTACGCGGAGGGCGCGCTGTTCCAGATGAAGTTCTACGCCCTGGTGGTGTGGCGCCTGAAGAAGGTGGTCCCGCGCCGCCTCCAGCTGGTGTACCTGGGCAGCGGGGACGTGCTGACGTACGACCCGGTGCTCGCGGATCTGGAGCGGGTGGAGCGCAAGCTGCTCGCGCTGTGGGAGGCGATCCGTCGGGCGACCGAGACGGGCGACTGGCGGCCCCGGCCGACGAAGCTGTGCGGCTGGTGCGACCACCAGGCGCACTGCCCCGAGTTCGGGGGCACTCCCCCGCCCTATCCGCTGCCCTTGAGGGCGCCTGAGTCCGGCGGGGCCGAGCAGGGCAGAATGGGGCCGGACTAGCGAAGGAGACTTACGTGGCCATCCGCGTCCTACTGGTCGACGACCAGCCGCTGCTGCGCACCGGATTCCGGATGATCCTGGAGGCCGAACAGGACCTCGCGGTCGTCGGCGAGGCCGGGGACGGACTCCAGGCCCTGGACCAGGTGCGGGCGCTGCAGCCCGACGTGGTGCTCATGGACATCCGCATGCCGCGGATGGACGGGGTGGAGGCCACCCGCCAGATCACCGGCCCGGAACGGAACGGTCCGGCGAAGGTGCTGGTGCTGACGACGTTCGATCTCGACGAGTACGTGGTGGAGGCGTTGAAGGCGGGGGCCAGCGGCTTCCTGCTGAAGGACGCCCCGGCCAACGAGCTGGTGCAGGCGATCCGGGTGGTGGCCGCCGGTGAGGCGATGCTCGCTCCGAGTATCACGCGCCGCCTGCTGGACAAGTACGCCACGCATCTGCCGTCCGGCGAGGAGCCCGTGCCGGACACCCTGCACACGCTGACCGACCGCGAGGTCGAGGTGCTGAAGCTGGTGGCGCGCGGGCTGTCCAACGCGGAGATCGCCGCCGACCTGTTCGTCAGCGAGACCACGGTGAAGACGCACGTGGGCCATGTGCTGACCAAGCTGGGTCTGCGCGACCGTGTGCAGGCCGCGGTGTACGCGTACGAGAGCGGGCTGGTGCGCCCCGGCGCGCAGTAGCGCGACGTCGTCCCGGACAAGCGTGGGGGCGCCCTCCCGGTCGGGAGGGCGCCCCCACGTTCGTGTGTGCGGCGGGTCAGCTGCTCTTGCTCAGCTCCCAGAACCGGAACACGGTGGACGCGTCGAGGCAGTACTCGAGGCCGTAGACGCCGTCCTGGACGACCGCGTACTGCTTGCCCTGCCAGATGGGCAGCAGCGGGATGTCCTCCGCGACCTGGTCCTGGATCGCGCCGAACTCCTTGTCGGTGGCGCCGCGGTCGCTCTCGGCGGCGGTGCGCGGCAGGAGCGACTTCGTGATCTCGCCCGGGTCGTAGTTGTTGGAGAGGACGTTGCCCTCGCCGAAGAACGGGGCGGTGAAGTTGTCGGCGTCCGGGTAGTCCGGCACCCAGCCCTTCACGTAGACGCCGTACTTGCCGGCGGCGACGTCCTTCTCGTACTGGGCGAACTCGACCGACTTCACGTCGGCGTCGAACAGGCCGCTGGCGTTGAGCTGCTTGGCGATCGTCTCGAGCTCCTGGTCGGTGGCCGGGCCGTACCGGGCCGGGGTGGACCAGAGGGTCAGCTCCACCTTCTCGGTGATGCCCTCCTCCTCGAGCGCGGCCTTGGCCTTGGCCTTGGAGGGGCGGGCGCCGTAGGTGTCGAAGAAGGCCGTGTTGTGGCCGGCGACACCGGCCGGGATGATCGAGTACAGCGGGGTGGCGGTGCCCTCGTACACGTCGTGCATCAGGGCGTCGCGGTCGATCAGGTAGGCCATGGCCTTGCGGACGCCGAGCCGGCCGGCGACCGGGTCCTCCATGTTGAAGACCAGGTGCTGCACCTCGGCGCTGCTGCCCTCGACGACCTCGATGCCGCCGTCGCCGGTGTCGGCCTCCTCGATCTCGGTGATGTCCTGGGCGGTGAGACCGCGGTAGGCGATGTCGACCTCGCCCTTCTCCAGGGCCTTCTTCAGACCTCCCTGGTCGCCGTGGAAGAACTGGAGCGTCACACCGGAGTTCTGCGGTTCGGCCGAGCCGCTGTAGTGCTCGTTGACGGAGAAGACGGCCTTGCCGTCGTCGAAGGAGTCCAGCTTGTACGGGCCGGAGCCGACCGCCTTGCCGTCCTCACGCAGACCGTTCGGGTCGTACTCACGGTGGTTGACGATGGCGCCGGCGCCGGAGGCGATCTTGCTGGGGAAGGTGGCGTCGGCCGTGTTCAGCCGGAAGACGACCGTCTTCTCGTCCGGCGTCTCCACCTGCTCCAGGGTCGGGAACATGACCGCGGGGCCGTCGGGGTCGTCGATCTTCAGCATGCGGTCGAAGGAGAACTTCACGTCCTCCGAGGTGAGCGGGTCACCGTTGCTGAATTTCAGTCCGCCCCGCAGCGTGCACGTGTAGACCCGGGTGGCGGTGTCGGAGAACTCGCAGCTCTTCGCGGCGTCGGGCTGCGGCTCGGTGCCTCCCTTGGGGAAGCCCAGGAGCGACTGGAACACGTTGTTGAACAGCAGCCAGGAACCGGGGTCGTATCCGGACGCGGGGTCGGTGGCGAGGACGTCGTCGGACATGCCGACGACGATCTTGGAGCCCTTCGTCGCCGCGTCCCCCTCCTCGGAGCCGCAGCCGGTCAGCAGGCCGGAGGCCAGCACGGCCACGAGGGGCAGTGCCGGCCACTGGGTGCGCAGTTTCACGTGCGATGCCTTGTCGTTTCCGTGGGTCCGGACCGAGCCACCGGATCCCGGCGTACAGATTCGTCAGCCGCTGACACCGCGTCCGAGCTCCCACAGCTGGAGCGTGGAGGACGAGTTGAGCGCGTAGGCGGTGCCGGTGATGTCGTCACGGGCGGCGAGGTACTGCTTGCCCTGCCACAGCGGCAGCACGGGCACGTCGTCGGCCACGATGTCCTGGATCTCCTCGAACGTCTTCGAGGCGTTCAGACGGTCGGCCTGGCGGCGCGACTGGGGGATCAGGTCCTTGCGGACGTCGTTGTTGACGTAGGGCGAGTTGAGGAAGTTGTCCTCGTCGAGGAAGGGCGCGACGAAGGCGTCGGCGTCCGGGTAGTCCGGGAACCAGCCCATGCCGTAGACGTCGTACTTGCCCTTCTGGCCGGCCGGGCGGAACTTGTCCCAGGAGGTGCCCTCGGTGTCCGTCTGGAACAGACCGCTGTCGTTGAGCTGCTTGCTGAGCTGCTCGAACTCGGCCTTGGTG
The DNA here is from genome assembly GCF_043082785.1 of Streptomyces sp. NPDC014764. NCBI lineage: Bacteria > Bacillati > Actinomycetota > Actinomycetes > Kitasatosporales > Streptomycetaceae > Streptomyces > Streptomyces sp. NPDC014764. Next base: position 121,808 of record NZ_JBIBXY010000017.1, read on the forward strand.
GCGGGACCGTAGTGGTCGGTCGTGTAGTGCAGCGTGAGCTTCACCGGCGTGTCGACGTCAGCCTCCTCGAGCAGCTCGCGCGCCTTGGCCACGTTCGGGTCGCCGTACTTGTTGAAGAAGGCGTTGGAGTGGCCGGTGACGCCGGCGGGCACCAGCGAGAACAGCGGCTCGGCCTGGCTGCCGTAGACCTTGGCGACGAGCTCGTCGCGGTTGATCACCTGGGCCATCGCCTGGCGGACGGCCTTGTCCTTCACCGACTCGGCCTTGGTGTTGAAGGCCAGGTAGCGGATCTCCAGACCCGGGGACTCCACGAGCTCGATCTCGCCGTCGGTGGCGTTGGCCAGCTGCTGGATCTGCTCCGGCGACATGCTGCGGGACATGACGTCGATCTTGCCGTCCTCCAGCGCGTCGCCCATGGAGTCGGCGCTGTCGTACGCGACCAGCTCGACCTTGTCGTTGTTGGCCTGCAGCACGCCCTTGTACGACGGGTTCTTGGTGAAGGTGGCGCGGACCAGGGCGCCGTCCTTGACCTCGGACTCCATCGTGTACGGGCCGGAGCCGTCGACCTCGAAGCCCTCGCGCAGCTTGTCCTTGGCGTAGGCGTCCTTGTTGACGATGCCCGCGACCGGGGTGGACAGCTTGTACGGGAAGGTCGCGTCGGCCGCCTTGAGGTGGAAGATCACCTCGCGGTCGCCCTGCGTCTCGATGGTGTCGATGGTGGACAGCAGGGCGAAGACACCGCTGTCGCCTTCGAGGGAGAGGGCGCGGTCGATGGAGTACTTCACGTCCTGCGCGGTGATCTTGTCTCCGTTGGAGAACTGGAGGCCGTCACGCAGGGTGCAGCTGTAGCGCTCGTTGCCGGCGTCGGTGAAGCCGCAGGACTCGGCCGCCTCGGGCACGGGTTCGCCGTCGCCGCGAGGCTGGACCATCAGGGTCTGGACGGTCTGCCGCAGAATGTTCCAGGTGCCGACGTCGTAGGCCCAGGCGGGGTCGAGGGGGGCGAGCCCTTCCTCCTCCGAGGCGGTGAACCGGTCCGTGGTGCCCACGACGATCGCGTCGCCGTCGCCGCTGCCGCTCTCGGTGTCGCCACAAGCGGCGAGCACCGGCGCGAGCAGGCCCATCGCGGCCGCCAGCACCAAAGTCTTGCGGTTCATGCTCGAATTTCTCCAGGACGTCGTCGTCTCCGCGCCGTCCGCGCGTGCAGGGGTCGGCACGGCGGCGAACAGCGAGGGGTGAGGTTCTCGCGACGAGATTAGTCCGGGTCCGCAGAAGGGTCCGCAGCCCCCGGAGTTGGGGCCTCATCACGCAGCGGAACCAGGTGTGAACGGACCGACAGGGATGACCGGGGAAGGATTGGTGCAGCTTCCCACCAATCAGGACACATGGGCGCGCCGGTGATCTCCCCAATCGGGCGGGATGCACGCCCGGACATCGTTGTCGATGCGTGTGAATGTGGTGAACATCACGTGTGAAAAGTGGCTCGCAGGCCCTGCGGATTCAGCCACCGGCGGCCGGAAACGCATGCGTACGGCTCGGGCGGAACGGCCCCAGGACGGAGCGCCGCGCATGCCGGATCCGCCGACGGTGCACACCGCGTGAGCGGTCAGCGCAGGTCTGTCATCAGACCGCGCAGGAACGGCAGGTCCACGACGTCCAGCGACGGGACGACCGTGCGACGGGCGGCCGGGGTGATCGGACCCACGGAGGGCACCGCGACGACCTGGCAGCCGGCGGCCTCGGCGGCGGTGACGCCCGTGACGGTGTCCTCGACGACCGCGCAGCGCAGCGGGTCGGCGCCGAGTCCGGCGGCCGCCGCGAGGTAGGGGTCGGGGTGCGGCTTGGTGCGCGGCACCTCGTCACCCGCCACGGACAGGGCGAAGTACTCGGCGCCCAGGACGGGCAGCACCCGGTCGATGATGCGCCGGTGGGAGGCGGACACGAGCGCCGTAGGGATCTCGTGCTCGGCCAGCTCGGCGAGCAGGCGCGCGGCGCCCGGCATCAGCGGCAGGTTGTGGTCGATGCGGCTCTCGAAGGCGTCGTTGAGCAGCACCGTGAGCTCGTCGAGACCGATGTCGGCCCCGGTCGCCTCGATGAGGAATCCCGCGCTTCGGGTCATCGGGCCGCCGACCACGATGTGGCGCCAGGCGTCGTCGAGGGTGTGGCCGAGTGACGCGAAGACCTTGGTCTCGACGTCCCACCAGAAGCCCTCGGTGTCCACCAGGGTGCCGTCCATGTCGAGGAGCACGGCCTGGAGGGCCGAGCCTTCGGCCGTAAGGGTTCCGAGCGCGGGGACCGTACTGGTCATCCACATACCTCCTAAAGGGACGATCAGGCCGGTTCCCACGAAGGGAACCGGCCTGCGGTGGACCGACCAGTGTACGTCGTGCGCGCCGGAAGTGCCTGGTGCGGCCTCCGGGGCGGCGGCCGCAAGGGACCGGCGGGCGTCGCCGGCCAGGGGCGTCGCCGGACCGGCGGGCGTCGCCGGCCAGGGGCGTCGCCGGACCGGCTCAGCGGGCGTTGAAGTACTTCGCCTCCGGGTGGTGGATCACGATGGCGTCCGTGGACTGCTCGGGGTGGAGCTGGAACTCCTCGGAGAGCTGCACGCCGATGCGTCCCGGCTCCAGCAGGTCCGCGATCTTCGCGCGGTCCTCCAGGTCCGGGCAGGCGCCGTAGCCGAGGGAGAAGCGGGCGCCCCGGTACTTCAGGGCGAACATGTCCTCCATGACGTCCGGGTCCTCGCCCGCGAAGCCCAGCTCGGAGCGGACGCGGGCGTGCCAGTACTCGGCGAGGGCCTCGGCGAGCTGGACGGACAGGCCGTGGAGCTCGAGGTACTCGCGGTAGGCGTTGGCCTCGAACAGCCGGGCGGTCTCCTCGCCGATGCGGGAGCCGACGGTGACGACCTGGAGACCGACGACGTCCGTCTCGCCGGACTCCTCCGGGCGGAAGAAGTCGGCCAGGCACAGACGGCGGCCACGGCGCTGGCGCGGGAAGGTGAAGCGGGTGCGCTCGTTGCCGTCCTCGTCCAGGATGATCAGGTCGTCGTCCTTGGAGACGCAGGGGAAGTAGCCGTAGACCACGGCCGCCTCCAGCAGGTTCTCCGTCTGCAGCCGGTCCAGCAGACCACGCAGCCGCGGCCGGCCCTCGGTCTCCACCAGCTCCTCGTAGGTGGGGCCGTCGCCCGTGCGGGCCTGCTTCAGACCCCACTGGCCCTTGAACAGCGCGCCCTCGTCGAGCCATGAGGCGTATTCCTTGAGCTGGATGCCCTTGACGACGCGGGTGCCCCGGAACGGCGGGACGGGGACGGGGTTGTCGGTGGCGACGTCGGAGCGGACGCTGCCCTCCTCGGGACGCTCCTCGACCTCCACCGTCGCCGCACGCACCCGCCGCTGCTTCAGCTCCGGCAGCTTCGCGCCGGGGACACCACGCTTGATGCCGATCAGGGCGTCCATCAGGCGCAGACCCTCGAACGCGTCGCGCGCGTAGCGGACCTCCCCCTGGTAGATCTCGTGCAAATCCTGCTCGACGTAGGCGCGGGTGAGGGCGGCGCCGCCGAGAATGACCGGGTAGTCGGCGGCCAGACCCCGCTG
>NZ_JBIBXY010000018.1:0-119323 GCF_043082785.1 Streptomyces sp. NPDC014764
CATCGCGTCCCGCAGACCGAACACGTCCGTGGCCGCGGCCAGTTCCCGCAGCAGCCGCAGCGTCTCGTCGGTGACCAGATGCTTGGAGTAGTCGATCCGCAGGTCGCCGACGTGCACGACGTACCGGTCGGCGCGGGACGGGTCGGTGTCGAACAGGTCGCGCAGGCCCGGCAGCCCTTGTGCGCGGTGCTGCTCCAGGGCGGCCCACTCGGGGCGGCGGGTCGGTTCGGGGACGTCAGACATGGGCGGGGGTCTCCTCGGTGGCCTCGCCGCGCAGGGCGACGGCGTACATCTCGTCCGCGTCGAGGCGCCTGAGCTCCTCGGCGATGAGTTCTGCGGTGGATCGGACCTTCAGGGCCAGCCGGCGCGGGGGCTGGCCGGGCAGGGTGAGCGTGGCCAGGGGGCCCTCGGGGCGGTCGATGACGATCTCGCCGTCCTCGGTGCCCAGCCGGACCGCCGTGACCACGGGGCCCGCGGTCACCACGCGGTCGACGGGGACCCGCAGCCGGGCCTCCAGCCAGCGCGCCAGCAGTTCCGCGGCCGGGTTCTCCGCCTCGGCCTCGACGGTCGCCGACGTGACGGCGGTCCGGTCCTGGTCGAGGGCGGCGGCCAGCATGGAACGCCACAGGGTCAGCCGGGTCCAGGCCAGGTCGGTGTCGCCGGGCGCGTAGGCGCGCTGCCGGGCGCGCAGCGCCTCCATCGGGTTCTCCACCGCGTACAGGTCGGTGATCCGGCGCTGGCCGAGCGCGCCGAGCGGGTCCCTGGAGGGGTTCTCGGGCGCGTCGGCGGGCCACCACACCACCACCGGGGCGTCCGGCAGCAGCAGCGGCAGCACCACCGAGTCGGCGTGCTCGGACACCTCGCCGTAGGTGCGCAGCACCACCGTCTCGCCCGTGCCCGCCTCGGACCCCACCCGTACCTCGGCGTCCAGCCGGGAGTGGGTGCGCTCGCGCGGGTTGCGGGCGTGCCGCTTGATGACGACCAGGGTGCGCGAGGGGTGCTCGTGCGAGGCCTCCTCGGCCGCCTTGATGGCGTCGTAGGCGTTCTCCTCGTCCGTGACGATCACCATCGTCAGGACCATGCCCACGGCAGGGGTGCCGATGGCGCGGCGGCCCCGCACCAGCGCCTTGTTGATGTTGCTTGCCGTGGTGTCGGTCAGGTCGATCTTCATGGCCTGCGCCAGCTCCGTCCGTCTCGTGCGAGCATCTCGTCGGCTTCCGCGGGTCCCCAGCTGCCCGATGTGTACTGCGCAGGCCTGCCGTGCGACGCCCAGTACTCCTCGACCGGGTCGAGGATCTTCCAGGACTCTTCCACTTCCTGATGACGGGGGAACAGGTTGGCATCCCCCAGGAGGACGTCCAGGATGAGCCGCTCGTAGGCCTCCGGGCTGGACTCGGTGAACGACTCGCCGTAGGCGAAGTCCATCGTCACGTCCCGCAGCTCCATGGAGGTCCCGGGCACCTTGGAGCCGAACCGCACCGTAATGCCCTCGTCCGGCTGGACGCGGATCACGATGGCGTTCTGGCCGAGCTCCTCGGTGGCGGAGGAGTCGAAGGGGGAGTGTGGCGCCCGCTGGAAGACCACCGCGATCTCGGTGACGCGGCGGCCGAGGCGCTTGCCGGTGCGCAGGTAGAACGGCACACCCGCCCAGCGGCGGTTGTCCACCCCGAGCTTGATCGCCGCGTAGGTGTCGGTGGCCGAGGACGGGTCGATGCCGTCCTCCTCGAGGTAGCCGCGCACCTTCGCGCCGCCCTGCCAGGCGGCCGCGTACTGGCCGCGCACGGTGTGCCGCCCGAGGTCCTCGGGGAGCCGCACGGCACGGAACACCTTCAGCTTCTCGGTGAGCAGCGACGCCGCGTCGAAGGAGGCGGGTTCCTCCATCGCGGTGAGCGCCATGAGCTGGAGCAGGTGGTTCTGGATGACGTCGCGGGCGGCGCCGATGCCGTCGTAGTAGCCGGCCCGGCCGCCGATGCCGATGTCCTCGGCCATGGTGATCTGCACGTGGTCCACGAACGACCGGTTCCAGATGGGCTCGAACATCTGGTTGGCGAAGCGCAGCGCCAGGATGTTCTGGACGGTCTCCTTGCCCAGGTAGTGGTCGATCCGGAAGACCTGCTCGGGGTCGAACACCTCGTGCACGATCCCGTTGAGCTCCTGCGCGGACCTGAGGTCGTGTCCGAAGGGCTTCTCGATGACCGCGCGCCGCCAGGATCCCTCGGGCGCGTCCGCGAGCCCGTGCCTCTTGAGCTGCTGCACCACCTTGGGGAAGAACTTCGGCGGCACCGAGAGGTAGAAGGCGTAGTTGCCGCTGGTGCCGCGGGAGGCGTCCAGCTCGTCGACTGCCTTGCGCAGCTGGTCGAACGCGTGGTCGTCGTCGAAGTCGCCCGGCACGAACCGCATGCCCTCCGACAGTTGCTGCCAGACCTCCTCACGGAAGGGGGTGCGCGCGTGCTCCTTGACCGCGTCGTGCACCACCTCGGCGAAGTCCTGGTCCTCCCAGTCGCGGCGGGCGAAGCCCACCAGGGAGAAGCCGGGCGGCAGCAGCCCCCGGTTGGCGAGGTCGTACACGGCCGGCATCAGCTTCCTGCGGGACAGGTCGCCGGTCACCCCGAAGATGACCAGACCGGAGGGGCCCGCGATCCGGGGCAGCCGGCGGTCCCGGGGATCGCGCAGCGGGTTGGCCCAGCCGGGCGGGGGCGCGGCGAGAGCGGGGCCGGCGTCCGTGCGCTCCTCCCGCGCCGCCTCGGGGGCGTCCACCGCCGGTTCGGTGGTCTCGTCGGTCATTCCGCGTCAACTCCCTCGCTGTCGGACGCCGTCGCCGCCGCCTGGTGCGGCCACGGCCCGGCGTCCATGAACCTCGCCCTGCCCGGGTTCCCCGGCTGCCGCGTCACCTCGCCGTACGCGCTCCCGGCCGTCGCGGAGCGGTCCTTCCCATACAGGGTGTCCTCGTCCGCGGGGTCCTTCACCCCGGTGCACCCCCGCGACGGCGGCCGGCCACCGGCTCCGGACCTGCCGGATATATCGAACATTTCTTCGTGCATGGTGCGGATCACGCTGATCGTCTTCTTTCTCGCGCTCGCGTCAACCGCGTCCGGCGTCCGCGGATTCCCGCCGGCCGCCGTGCCGGTCCGCCGTGCGGGTGCTCGTCTCCACGTGGTCCTCGATCCGGGCGCAAGGAACTCTGCAGCGCGTTCAAAAGTAAAAGTCTGACTTATTCACAACGAGGTTCCGGTGTGCCAGCCTGTGGTGAAAGTGGGACACGGGCACCCTCCGGCGGGGTGCCCGACAGGCATGTGACGGATATGGGAGACATGGCAGGCGGATTCCCCCAGGGGGGTGACGGCGGCGCCCGGACGGCGGACGAGGGCGACGGTGGCGGAATCAGAACCTTCCCCTTTCCGGTCGAACGGAGCGTCTGCGGGGTGGGCATGCAGATCGCCCCCATGGGCCCCGACCGCACCTGGCGCGCCGACGCGCCCCTGGACCGGGTGCACCGCATCGACTTCCACATCGTGATGCTGCTGGACGGCGGACCGCTCCGGCACATGATCGACTTCACCGAGTACGAGGCCACGGCGGGCGACGTGCTGTGGATCCGCCCGGGGCAGGTCCACCGCTTCTCCCGCGACGCCGAGTACCGCGGAACCGTCCTCGCCATGCAGCCCGGCTTCCTGCCCCGCGCGACCGTCGAGGCCACCGGCCTCTACCGCTACGACCGCCCGCCGTTGACGCGCCCCGGCCCGGCGCAGTTCGCCGCGCTCAGGGCCGCGTCGGCCCAACTTCGCCGCGAGTACGAGGACACGGCCACCCTGCCGCTGAGTCTGCACACGGCCGTGCTCCGCCACTCCCTCACCGCGTTCCTGCTGCGGCTGGCCCATCTCACCGCCGGCACGGGCGACTCAGGCCGGCCGGCCGACGACAGGACCTTCACCCTGTTCCGGGAGGCGGTGGAGCGGGACTTCGTCACCAACCACAGCGTCAGCGCGTACGCCGACGCCCTCGGCTACTCCCGGCGCACCCTGGCACGCGCGGTGGGCGCCGCCACGGGGGAGACGCCGAAGGCCTTCATAGACAAGCGGGTGGTGCTGGAGGCCAAACGGCTCCTCGCGCACACCGATCTGCCCACAGGGCGGGTGGGAGCCGCCGTCGGGTTCGCGGACGCGGCGAACTTCTCCAAGTTCTTCCAGCAGCACACGGGCGCCGCCCCGGCCGCGTTCCGCGCGGAGCACCGCTGAGCGACGGGGGAGCCGCGGAGCGGTGGGATGCAGCGGGCCGTACCCGCGGTGCCGGGCGTCTTCCACGGGACCGCGGGCCGTGACTCGACGTGCTCGAACGGGTCGAGGCGCCTACCGTGAGCGCATGCGGGACTCATCAGGAATGATCACGGTGGCGGGCAGCCGGTCCTTCCACGACACGGTGGAGCGCGTATGCGCCGGGGTGACCTCGGCGGGGTACCACGTGTTCGCTCGGGTCGACCATGCCGGGAACGCCGTCGAAGCGGGCATGGACCTCCCCCCGACCGTCCTGGTGCTCTTCGGGAAGCCCGACGTCGGCACCGAGCTGATGCAGGACCGGCGGACGGCGGGCGTCGATCTGCCGTCCAAGATCCTGGTGTGGGAGGACGAACGGGGCGCCGTGCGGATGACGTACAACTCGGCGCAGTGGCTGGCGGATCGTCACGGGCTGGCAGAGGCGGGCACCGCGGCGGCCCGGACACTGGGCCTGGTCGCCGAAAGGATCTGCGAACAGGCGGCCTGACGCGCGGTGCGCAGCCATCCGGGATGTCTCCCGACGCGCGACACCGACGGCCCGCGGCCGCTCGTACTCGTCCCGCTCGACGCCCACGGTCCTCGCGACCCCCACAGAGCGCGGGTGTCGCGAGGACCGTCGGAACCCGAGGTCGCGCGGGGCCCTCGTCACCGGCCGGGGCGGCCGGGTGTGGGGGGTGGGACCGGCGGGTCAGGAGGCGGTGAGCACCTGCACGTAGTCCACGAGCATCGAGTGGCCGGGCTGGGTGCCGGCGTCGGGGCCGCCGCCGAACGCGTCGGGGAAACCGCCGCCCATCGCCACGTTGAGGATGACGAAGAAGCCGTGGTCCGTGGCGTTCGACCAGGTGGACGCGTCGACCTGGTCCTCACGGACGGTGTGGAAGTTGTCGTCGTCGAGGTAGAAGCGGATCTCCTCCACCTCCGACGAGCGGTCCCACTCCATCCGGTAGGTGTGGAAGCCGGCCTGACAGGTCGTGCCCTGGCAGGTGGTCTCGCCGCCGATACCGCTGGTCTCGTTGCACGGGCCGCCCGGCGAGGTGCCGCAGTGCATCGTGGCGAACACCGTGTTCATGCCCTGGGTGTTCTCCATGATGTCCAGCTCGCCGACGGCGGGCCAGTTCCAGTAGTCACCCCGGTAGGGGGCGCCGAGCATCCAGAACGCGGGCCAGTAGCCCTTGGCCGCGTCACCGGTGACGTCGGGGACCTGGATACGCGCCTCGACCCGCAGCTTGCCGCCGGCCGGGGGCTGGAAGTCGTCGCGGTCGGTCTCGATGCGCCCCGACGTCCAGTTGCCGGCGCCGTCGCGCTGCGGGGTGATGCGGAGGTTGCCGTTGCCGTCGAGGGAGACGTTCTCCGGGTTCGACGTCATCGTCTCGATCTCGCCGGTGCCCCAGTTGGAGGGGCCGCCGGGGTAACCGGTGCCGGTGGCGTACCGCCAGTTGCCGGTGTCGACCCCGCTGCCCTCGGCGCCGTCGAAGTCGTCGGCGAAGACCTGGGTCCAGCCCGACGGCGGGGGCGGCACGGAGGCGACGGCGGCGGGGCCGTTGAGGGCGAGGACGCCGGCCCCGAGCGCCAGTGCGCCCGTGAGGGCGACGAGCGTGTGCCGGAGCCGGCGTCGCCTGTGGGGGGAACGGGGGGTGCCGGAGGTGGCTTTCATGGGGGGATGAACCTCTCGGAGCTGATCGTGTGGGGGTGGGCGACCGGAGAGCCCGGAACACTGCATGAGAGCGCTCTCACGGTCCCGCCAATGTGCTCCGGGGGCTCTTGGACGTCAAGAGGTGTAACCGTGAAAGTCTCTTGCCTGCACGACAGTTCAGCTCTCGAATGGGAGCGAACCGGGGAAACCGGGCCGGCGTGCGCACGAGCGCGGCGCCCGGGTGGCCGGAGCCCCGGGCGCCGCACGGCCCCTCACACTCCCGACGGCACTTTCTCCCGCGGGAGTTCGGGCTGCTCCTCCCGCACACCGAACCGGTCGTGGACGCGGCGCAGAGGGCGCGGCGCCCACCAGGCGTGGCGGCCGAGCAGCGCCATCGTGGCCGGCACCAGCAGCATCCGCACGACCGTCGCGTCGATCAGAACGGCCAGTGTGAGCCCCAGACCGATCTGCAGGATGGGGGAGAACCCGCCCGTCATGAACGCCGCGAACACCACCGCCAGCAGCAGCGCCGCGCAGGTGACCACCCGGCCCGAGCGGCTCAGCCCCGTCACCACGGCCTCCCGGTCGTCGCCGGAGCACAGCCGCGCCTCCCGCATCCGGGCCAGGATGAACAGCTCGTAGTCCATGGCCAGTCCGAACGCGATCGCGACGATCAGCGGCGGCGCGGTGAGGCTCAGCGCCCCCAGGCCCTCCGCGCCCAGCAGCCCGGCGAGATGACCGTCCTGGAAGACCCACACCACCACGCCCAGGGCGGCGGCCAGACTGAGCAGCGTGGTGACGACGGTGCGCAGCGGCAGCAGCACCGAGCCGGTGAACGCGAACAGCAGCACCACGATGCCGGACAGCACGGTCAGCGCCGCCCAGGGCGCCCGCTCCGCGAGCATCTTCCGGAAGTCGACCAGATGGGCCGCCGTGCCGGTCACCTCGACCGGCGCGTCGCCGCGGACCTCCCGCACCCGCTCCACCAGCGCGGTCGCCTCCGCGCCGTCCGCCTCCCCGGGCGGCCGGATCTCGATCACCGCACCGCCGCCGGGCAGTTCACGCGTCGTGGCTCCCGGCTCCAGCGCCCGGATCCGGTCGGCGGTCGCGTCGTCCGTGCCCGGCCTGGCGACCACCACCACGGGGGAGACGCCGGTGCCCGGCGGGAAGTGGGCGGCGACGGTGTCCTGGAGCTGCCGCGCCTCGCTGTCCGCGGGGAGCTGGCGTGCGTCCCCGACGGCGATGCTCATCCCCGACACGGGCAGGGCCAGCACCAGCAGCACCGGCACCGTCACGGCGAGGACGGCCACCTTGCGCCGGGCCGCGAAGCGGGCGACGCGGGCGAAGAACCGGCCCTCCTCCTCGCCGTCCCCCGGCGTCTTCGCCGGCGGGATGCGCCCGCCGAACCGCACCAGCAGCGCAGGCAGCAGCGTCAGGGCGGCGAGCATGTCGATGACGACCACCGCCGCCACCGCGAGCCCCATGCTGCGCAGGAACACGCTGGGGAACACCAGCAGCCCGGTCAGGCTCACGGCGACGGTCAGCCCCGAGAACAGCACCGTCCGCCCGGCCGCCGCCACCGTCCGGTGCACCGCCTCGACGACGTCCTCCGTGGTCCGGCGTTCCTCACGGAACCGCACCAGCATCAACAGGGCGTAGTCCACGGCCAGTCCGAGGCCGAGCATCGTCGTCACCTGGATCGCGTACACCGAGATGTCGGTGACCTCGCTGAACAGGAACAGCGCCAGGAACGCACCCGCGATGCCACTGACCGCGACCACCAGCGGCAGCAGCGCCGACCGCAGCCCGCCGAACACCACCAGCAGCAGCGCCAGCACCACCGGCAGCGAGATCAACTCGGCGTTCTTCACGTCCTGCTGGGCCCGCTCGCCCATCTGCAGCCCCAGCAGCGGCCCTCCGCTCACATGGACGTCGGGCGCGTCGATCTCCCGGATCCGCTCGGCCGCCGCGTCGAGCGTGCGCTCCTCCGCGTCGTCGTCGAGCCCGCCCTCGAGGGTGACGGGGACGATCAGCGCGCGGCCGTCCTCGGCGATCATCCCGGGCGTGGCGTAAGGGTCCGGCACGGCGGCGACCCCGGCCACCTCCCGCACGTCGGCCACGGCCCGCTCGACCTCCCCGCGCAGGCCGGCGTCCGCGACGGGCGTGCCGGCCACCACGCCGGTGATCGAGGAGCCCGCCGGGTCCATCTCCTCGAGGTACCGCGCAGCCGACTCCGACTCGGTGCCGGGCACTTCGGGCACGTTGTCGGAGAGGCGCGCGAAGACGCCCGTCCCCAGGCCGAAGCCCAGCAGCAGGAAGAGCCCCCACAGGAGCATCACGGTCAGTGGACGGCGGGTGGCCGTCCGGGCGAGTGCGGTGAGCACGATCCCTCCCCGGCGTTGACGGTGCGTCGAACACCTTCAGCGTCGTGCAGCGGGGAGGTCCGGCGGATCGCCAGGAGGAGCGGTTCGTGTCCCTCGCCCGTACGGGGGAGGGGGCCTGTCGGCTCACTCCTCAGAGGGATCTCGCGCGGCCTCAGAGGGTTCCTGGGGTGACGAGACCCGACTCGTACGCGCGGATCACCGCCTGCACCCGGTCCCTGAGACCGAGCTTCGACAGCACGTTGCTCACATGCGTCTTGACCGTGTGCTCGCTGACGAACAGGGTGCCGGCGATCTCCGCGTTGGACAGGCCGCGGGCCAGCAGGCGCAGCGTCTCCACCTCGCGGGCGGTGAGCGCGTCCAGGCCGGGCGGGGGAGGACCGTCTGCGGCCGCCGGCCGCTCCGTCCGGCGTCTCACCAGGTCCGCGACCAACCGCCTGGTCACCGTCGGCGCGAGCAGCGACTCGCCCGCCGCGACCACCCGCACCGCGTGCACCAGGTCGTCGCGGCGCACGTCCTTCAGCAGAAAGCCGCTGGCGCCCGCGTACAGCGCCTCGTACACGTACTCGTCCAGGTCGAACGTGGTCAGCATGACCACCTTGCAGGCCGACTCCGCGCACACCAGACGGGTCGCCTCCAGGCCGTCCATCACCGGCATGCGGATGTCGAGCAGCAGCACGTCCGGGCCGTGCCGGCGCACCGCCGACACGGCTTCCTGCCCGTCCGCCGCCTCGGCCACCACCTCGATGTCGTCCTGGGCGTCGAGGATCATGCCGAAACCCGCGCGGACCAGTTCCTGGTCGTCCGCCACCACCACCCGGATGCTCAACCGAGCGCCCCTCCCTGTCCACCGTCGCCGTACGCTCGGCCGAGCGGCTCCGCTCGTCCGCCGCCGGAACGCCGAGCCGGGCGGCCTGGCGCCTCCGCCGTCGCCCGGGCGTTCAGCCGAGCGCCCTTTCCCTTTGCGCCGCCACCGGGAGCCGCACGGCGACCCGGAACCCGCCGCCCGGAGCCTCACCGGTCTCCGCGCTGCCCCCGCAGGCGGCGGCCCGCTCCCGGATGCCGATCAGCCCGTGCCCGCCCGGCCCGGTGGACGGCCCCCGCCCGTCGTCCGTCACCGTGAGCGACACATGGTCGTCCGCCCAGTCCAGCTCCACCACCGCTCGGGAGGCGCGGGCGTGCTTCACGGTGTTGGTGAGCGCCTCCTGCACCACCCGGTACGCCGCCACCTCCGTGTCCGAGGACAGCGGACGCGGCTCCCCGGAGGTCCGCAGCTCGGCACGCAGACCCGTGGACCGCCCCACCTGCCGGACCAGCTCCGGCAACGCCGTCACACCCGGCTGCGGCAACCGGGCCGACCCGGTGTCGCCCTCCGGCAGCTCCTCCTTCAACACGCCGAGGATACGCCGAAGTTGTGCCATCGCGTCGCGGCCGGTGGAGGCAATGGTGTCGAAGGTGGCCTCCGCGCGGTCCGGGTCCTTGCGCACCACCACCGGACCGGCCTCCGCCTGCACCACCATCAGGCTCACCGCGTGCGCGAGGATGTCGTGCATGTCCCGCGCGATGCGGGCGCGTTCCTCCGCCCGCGCCCGGGCGGTGTCCGCGGCCCGCTCCCGCTCCAGGCGGCGGGCGCGGTCCTCCAGTTCGGCGGTGTAGGCCCGCTGCACGCGCGCGAGCATGCCCAGTGCGTAGGCGGCGACGAGGCCCATCAGATGGAAGGCGTACTCGAAGGGGGCCTGGTGTGTCTGGTGCCGCATGGTGACGACGACGCCGATGATCCAGCCGGCGAGCATCAGCCGCCGCTGCCAGGGACGGGCCTGGGCCGCCATCGTGTACAGGACGACCATGCCGCCGTACATCACGTCCGGAGGGGGTGCGTGGTACAGCGCCTGAGCGGGGGTGGCGACGGAGACCGCACAGGCGACGGTGCAGGGGGCTCGACGCCGCCAGATCAGGGGGACGGCGGTGGCGGCGCCGAGGAGCCAGCCCCGCCACGAGAGGGGGTCGTCTCCCTCGTCGGGGAAGATCCATTGAAGGGAGACGGCGAAGAGGATGAGTGCGGCCAGGGCCGCGTCCAGGACGTAGGGGTTGGTGGGGCGCCAGCGGGTCGTCGCCTCGGCGACGGTGGAGCGGAGGGTCATGAGGGGGGCTCCTCGGGGCGGGGATTTCAGTATCGGGAGGAGGGCGGGGGTGGCGCCTCGCCGGTGAGAGGGATTTCGGGACAGGGCCTCCAGGGGGTGCTTGTGGCGGGTGCTGCGGCGTGGGAGTTGATCGCGCAGTTCCCCGCGCCCCTCAGGGCGCGGTGGGTTCGAGGGCTCGCGGTCGCGCGGTTCCTCGCGCCTCTGCGGGGTGCGAGTGTGGAAAGGTGTCGGTGTGAAGCTGGTGATTCTTGGTGGTGGTGGGTTTCGGGTGCCGCTCGTCCACGGGGCGCTGCTCGGGGACCGGGGTGCCGGGCGGGTGACCCGCGTGGTGCTGCACGACGTGGACGCGGGACGCCTGCGGGCCGTCTCGCGGGTGCTGGGTGAGCAGGCCGCCGGGGTGTCCGACGCGCCGGAGGTGATCACGACCACCGATCTGGACGAGGCGCTGCGCGGCGCTGACTTCGTGTTCTCCGCCATCCGCGTCGGCGGACTGCTGGGCAGGGCGGACGACGAGCGGGTAGCCCTCGCCGAGGGGGTGCTCGGGCAGGAGACCGTGGGAGCCGGAGGCATCGCCTACGGACTGCGCACCGTGCCCGTCGCCGTCGACATCGCCCGCCGGGTCGCCCGCCTCGCCCCCGACGCCTGGGTCATCAACTTCACCAACCCGGCCGGCCTGGTCACCGAGGCCATGTCCCACCACCTCGGCGACCGCGTCATCGGCATCTGCGACTCGCCGGTCGGCCTCGGCCGCCGCATCGCCCGGGTGCTGGGCGCGAAGCCGGACGAGGCGTGGATCGACTACGTCGGCCTCAACCACCTCGGCTGGGTACGCGGTCTGCGCGTGGCCGGCCAGGACCAGCTGCCGCGCCTGCTCGCCGACCCCGCGCTGCTCGGCTCGTTCGAGGAGGGACGGCTCTTCGGGGCGGAGTGGCTGCGCTCGCTGGGGGCGATCCCCAACGAGTACCTGCACTACTACTACTTCAACCGCGAGGCCGTGCGGGCGTACCAGCAGGCGGAGCGGACCCGCGGGGCCTTCCTGCGGGACCAGCAGGAGAGCTTCTACGCCGGGACGGCCGACCCCGGCGTGTCCGCGCTGGAGCTGTGGGACCGTACCCGCGCCGAGCGGGAGGCGACCTACATGAGTGAGAACCGGGAGGCGGCCGGCGCGGGCGAGCGCGAGGCGGACGATCTGTCGGGCGGCTACGAGAAGGTGGCGCTCGCGCTGATGCGGGCGATCGCCCGGGACGAGCGAGCCACCCTGATCCTCAACGTCCGCAACCGCGGCACCCTTTCCCCGCTGGACGAGGACGCCGTGATCGAGGTGCCCTGCCTGGTGGACGCCAACGGGGCGCACCCCGTCTCCGTCGATCCGCTTCCCGGGCACGCCGTCGGTCTCGTCTGCGCCGTGAAGGCCGTGGAGCGTGAGGTGCTGGCCGCCGCCCGGTCGGGGTCCCGTGCCACGGCGGTCAAGGCGTTCGCCCTGCACCCTCTGGTGGATTCGGTGAGCGTGGCCCGCCGGCTCGTGGACGGCTACACGGCCGTCCACCCCGGACTCGCCTACCTGGGCCGGTAGCAGCTCGCCCACCGGCGCCGGCACAAGCGAAACCGGCATCGGGCCGGCCGGTCGCTCCCCGTGACAGCGGCCGACCGACCCGAGCTCCCCCCGGTCCCCCGTGCTCCCCCCGGCGGCTTCCCCAGTCGCCGTTCACCATCAAGAGCACGCACACCGGGCCCTGATACACCCTGGCGGAGATTTTCCTTCAGAAATTTCCGGAAGCCTGTCGGCGGCCCGCTGTCCCCCCGACGCGGTGGCCCTTACTGCAACGCCCCCGACGCCGCCCGCGGCTTCACGGGCGCCGCCGGCGCAGGCAGGGCGTCCAGCGTGCCCGTGACCGTGGGCGAGCCGGTCCGCTGCCGTGGCACCGTGAGCGGCAGCAGCGGGCGCGGCGCGGACACCACCGTGTAGTCCTGGCCGAGGAACGGCGGGCTGATCTCGCCCGGGTCGTCGCCGAGCGCAAGCCGCACCGCGGCCCAGGGCGCGTTCACCCCGCACAGCGCGAGCTGGTGCAGCCCGCCCGCGGGGCGGGTGTTGACGTCCATCAGCACCGGCCGGTCGCCGAGCATCCGGAACTGGATGTTGGACAGGTGGTGCAGGCCGAAGCCCTCCGCGATGCGCCGGGCCGGCTCCAGCCACCGTTCGTGCAGCGTGAATCCCCGGCGGCGGCCGTGCTTGGTGCGGCCGATCGCCAGCCTGACCCGGTTGTCGGACCCGGTGAGGCAGTCCACGGACACCTCAGGCTGCTCCAGCCGCGGCATCACCAGCCAGTCGACGGGCTCCTCGGCCCGCCGCAGGGACTCCAGCACCACGTCGAGCGGGACCTCGGGGCTGGGGAAACCCTTCAACTGGGAGAGCGAGAAGGGCTCGCGGGTGATCATGCGGAAGCCGACCCCGCCCGCACCTGCCGCGGGCTTGAAGCACGCCCGGTGCCCAAGTCGCTCCAACTCCTCGACTGCGTTGAGGAGTTCGTCCGCGTGCCGGACCCGCCACCACGGCGGCACCGGGACGCCGATCGACTCGACCGCCTGATAGGCGACCACCTTGTCCTCGAACACGGCCACCGCCTCGGGCGGCGGCGCCAGCAGCGCGGTCCCGGCCGCCTCGAAGTCGGCGCGGTGCGCGACGATCGCCGACTGGTGCAGCCGGGGCACGAACACGTCGATCCCGCGCCGTTCGCACTGGGTGAGCGCGTACTCGACGTATGCCGCGGGGGAGAGGCCCGCCGGCTCCAGCTCGGCCGTGTCGGCCGCGGCGAGGACGGGGGAGTCGGGGTCACCGTGGGTGGCGTGGATCTCCACGGCCCTGTCGCTGGGATTTCGCCGCAGCTGATCCATGAAGAACACGTTCTCCGCGTACGTGCGGTTGAGCCAGACGCGTACGCGAGAGACCATGCAGGCCGCCTTTCAACGGTGTGCGGGCAGGGCGGAGCAGCCCGAGCCCGGGCATGACGTAGGGAGGTGCACCGAACCGCCGTGCGGAAAAGACGTGTCCATGACGGTGGTGTAGGGCAGATCATACGACCAAGAGGAGCCGTCCTGACACCACGCCCGGGTGACGGTCCGCGGTTGTTCCGGTAGGGCCGATGTGATCTCGTGGTGAGGTCCGGCGGCTGCTGAAGGGACGACCGTGATGGCGACGGGTGGAGACGGCCCTCAGCTGTGGGCCATCAGCGATCTGCACATCGGCTACACCGAGAACCGTGACCTCGTCGAGGGCATGCGGCCCGAGTCCGACGGGGACTGGCTGCTGGTGGCCGGCGACGTCGCGGAGACGGTGGAGGACATCCGCTGGGCCCTGAGAACCCTTGCGGGCCGCTTCGCCCGCGTGATCTGGACGCCGGGGAACCACGAACTGTGGACCCACCCGAGTGACGCCGTCACCCTGCGGGGCGTCGCCCGTTACGAGCACCTGGTCGAACAGTGCCGCGAGCTCGGCGTGCTCACCCCGGAGGACCCGTACGCCATCTGGGAGGGGCCCGGCGGCCCGGTCGCCGTGGCGCCCCTCTTCCTCCTGTACGACTACTCGTTCCTCCCGCCCGGCTGCACCACCAAGAAGGAGGGACTGGAGTACGCGCACGGCACCGGGGTGGTCTGCACGGACGAGCGGCTGCTGCACCCCGACCCGTACCCGGCCCGCGAGGACTGGTGCCACGCCCGCGTCGCCGAGACGGAACGGCGGCTCGCCGAACTCCCCTCGGACCTCCCCCTGATCCCCGTCACACACTGGCCGCTGCACCGCCATCCGACCGAGGTGCTGTGGTACCCGGAGTTCGCCATGTGGTGCGGTACCGAGCTGACCGACGACTGGCACCGCAGGTATCCCGTGCACACCGCGGTCTACGGCCATCTGCACATCCCCCGGACGACCCGTCAGGACGGCGTCCGCTTCGAGGAGGTCTCGGTGGGCTACCCACGCGAGTGGCGCGACCGCGAGGAACCACCGGGGCGGCTGCGCCGGATCCTGCCCGCGGAGGAGCCGGCACTGTGATCGAGGAGCTGCTCCCGCCGACGGTGGCCGCCGCCGAGGCCTACGGCGACGAGGGCGTGGACGCCCCCCTGTTCCCCGAGGAGGCGGCCCTCCTCACGCGCGCGGTCGCCAAACGGCGCCGGGAGTTCACCGCCGCACGCTTCTGCGCCCGGCGCGCGATGGAGAAGCTCGGCGTGCCCGCGGCGCCCGTCGTCTCGGGCGAGCGCGGCGCCCCCGTCTGGCCCGGCGGACTGGCCGGCAGCATGACGCACTGCGAGGGCTACTGCGCCGCGGCGCTGGTGCGCGCCGACGACCTGGCGTCCCTCGGCATCGACGCCGAACCCCACGCCCCGCTCCCCGAGGGCGTGCTCACCACCATCGCCCTGCCCCGGGAGGCGGCCCGCGTCGACCGCCTCCTCGAGGAACGCCCGGACGTCCACTGGGACCGCCTGCTGTTCAGCGCCAAGGAGTCCGTCTACAAGGCCTGGTACCCGCTCACGCACAGGTGGCTCGACTTCTCGGAGGCGGACATCGCCGTCCAGGAGGACGGCACCTTCCACGCGGCCCTGTTGGTCCCCGGCCCCGTCGTCCAGGGTCGCCGCCTCGACCACTTCACCGGCACGTGGACCACCCGGGGCCCGCTCATCGCGACAGCGGTCACCGTCGCACACGGGTGAGTGCGGCCCGGCGAGGGCTGAGCGCTCCGTGCTCCGCGAGGGGCACGGGGGGAACGTCGCGACAAGCCCTCACCGGGCCGCAGCCGCTCGACCTCCGGGCGGACCGGGCGTGTCGCGCCGGAGAACACGAGCGTGCCGCGCCCGGGCGGCAGCCTCTAGCCGGCGGGATGCCAGTCGCGCACCATCCGGAAGAACTCCTCTTCGTTCCCCGCCAGCCCCGCCCCCTCCAACGCGGCCTCCGCCTCCGCGAGTACAGATGGCGGAACCACCGGCAGCACCGCCGGCCCCGCCGGGCCGGACCCGTCGTGACCGAAGGCGGCCCTCACCGTGTGCAGCAGTCTGAGATAGGCCTGGACGGCGGCGCGCTCGCGGTCGGTCAGTACGGCGGTGGGCATCGCTCGGCTCTCCCCGTGTCGTCGTCGTGGGTCCCCGCACCCCCGGCACGAACGAGGGCGCACCACCAGCTTGCCGCCCACCACTGACAATCGGCCCGAGGCGAAGCCTCGGGCCCTCGCGCATCCGCCCGGAGGCGTCAGCTCTGCGGCCCCAGGTACCCCAGCGACGCCCCGATCCGCCCCGCCAGATGGTCCCGCTGGACGGGCCCGCGCAGCGAGGAACCGGTGAGGAACGTCCGGCACTTGCTGGCCAGCAGCAGCCCGAACGCCTCGGCCTCCTTCTCGTCCGCGAGGTCGAACCGAGTGCGCGCCGCGACCCGCAGCACCGTCGCCCGCAGCGCGTCGTCGTCGCGGGGAGCGCCCCATAACCGGGTCGCGACCTCCGCGCCCGCGCCCTCCACATGGTGGCCGCAGTGGCCGGCCTTCATGTGCCACAGCTCATGGCCCAGGATCACCAACTGGTGGTCGGGCGCCGTGCGTTCCTCGACCACGACGAGGTCCTGGTCCGCCATGTCGAGCCACAGCCCGCTCGCGGTGCCCGGCGGGAAGGCCGCCGTGCGGAACAGCACCGGCCGCCCGCGGCGCCGGCTCATCGCCTCGCACAGCGCCGCGTAGAGATCGGCGGGCCGCGCCGGGACGGGAAGCGTCAGCTCCGTGACCAACTCGCCGCACAGGCGGCGCATTTCCCTACCGATGCCCACAGTTCTCCCCGGGTCACGACTTGGGCCGCTGGACGCTTTCCAGGAGCATGTCCAGCCACTCCGCGACCTTGTCGCGGTGCTGGTCGGTGGGCAGCTGCGCGGCCCGCCAGGCGATGCCCCGCACCCCGTGGTCCTGCAGCAGCCGCTCGAGCGGATCGTCGGCCGCCGTGGCCGACTCCCGCTCCGCGAGCTTCTGCAGCAGCTCCTGCTCGGTGTGCTGGAGGGCGCTCGCCAGCGCCTCCGGGTCCTCGGCGGTGAGAAAACCGGCGTGCACCCCGAAGAACCGCTGGAGGGCGTCGCAGTGCTCCATGGTGGGCCGCCGGTCGCCGTTGATGAGCGCGCCGGCCTGCTGCCGGGACATGCCCGCGCCGTCGGCGATCTCCTGCTGCGTGTACTTGCGGCCGTTCGGCTTCAGCCGCGTACGGCGCAGGAGGTCCAGCCGCTGCAGGAACCGCGCCTGCACATCGGGCTCGCCCGCGGGCTGTCCGCTCAGCAGTGCCTTGACCACGGGCTCCGGGACGCCGGACGCCACCGACAGCCGGCCCACGTCGAAGACCTCACCGTGCCCCACGCCGAGCCGGTCGGCCAGTGCGGCGACCCGGGCGACGACGGCGGACAGCGCGTGCGTCGGCGCGGTGCCCGGACCCTCGAAGCCACCTGTCACCGAAAGATCTCCTACGTCTCTCACAGGCTTCTCACAAGCGATTGCCGTGAACCTCACGGAGACTAGCCGGTGTATCGAACTCGCATCCAGGCCTCGCCACAACTGTGGCCAATTTCGGCCGTCAACCGTCGCGGAATGCCACGATAGTTGACACGCCGACGTTCCGGGCAGCAGGATCGGGGCGCCGCGTCAAGGCCGCACAGGCAAGAGGGGTGACCTCCCGATGGCATTTCAGGCAGGAGGGCAGCGGCCGGCACCGCGGCCCGGCCCCGGGACTCCCGAGGCCGCCCAGGACTATCTGCGGGACTACGCCGTCCTGCTGGACTCCGTTCCCTTCCCCTCGCTGGTCGTGGACCACCGGTGGGACGTCCTGCTCACCAACGGCGCCTTCCGGACACTTTTCCAGGGCGTGGAACCACATCCGACGGCCCACCCCGGCGCCAACTTCCTCCGCTTCGTGCTGTTCCATCCCGATGCCGCCACGGTGCTGGGCGACCACGAGGCGGGCTGGTGCCTGCCCATGCTGGCGGACTTCTCCGCGACCGCCGAGCGGCACCCCCACGACCCCGTGCTGCACGCCGTGCGGCGGGACATCGCCCAGGACCCGATCATGGACGCAGCCTTCCGGCAGGGTCTGCCGCACTGGCTGCGCGCCGTGGGCGAGCGGGCCGCCGGACACGACGGCTCGGTACGGCCGTTGCTGCACCCGGATCCCCGCTGGGGCGCCACGGAGTGCCGTCTGCTGGTGGAGACCACCTCCGTCCTCGAGGAGACGGAGTGCCGCCGGGTGACGTTCGTCCTCCGGGAGCCGTCCCGCGCCGCCGGCCGGGACCGCAGGACCCGACGCGCCGCCTCCCACCTGCGCGTGGTCCCCAGCACCGACTGAACACCCCCGGGAACACCCGTTCCCGCCCTGTTCCCCGCCCGTGTGATGTGTGACATAGTACTGGCGTGAGCGAGTCGCTGACCTGCGATGTCGTGGTGGTGGGCGCCGGGATGACGGGCGCCGCCTGCGCCCTGTACGCGGCTCGCGCCGGACTCGACGTCACCGTCGTGGACCGCGGCCCCGTGGCCGGCGGGACGACCGGCGCGGGGGAGGGGAACCTCCTCGTCTCCGACAAGGCGCCCGGACCCGAGCTCGATCTGGCGCTGCTGTCCCTCCGGCTGTGGGCGGAGCTCGCCGCGCACCACGGCCCCGACGTCGAGTACGACGCCAAGGGCGGCCTGGTCGTCGCGGAGACCCCCGAGGCGTACGACGGGCTGCGGGCGTTCGCCGACGTCCAGCGCGCGGCCGGGGTGACGGCCGAACCCGTGCCCGCCGGCCGTCTCCACGACTTCGAACCGCGCCTCGCGCCCGGCCTCCCGGGCGGGGTGCGTTACCCGCAGGACGCCCAGGTGATGCCCGCCCTCGCGGCGGCGCACCTGCTGAAGGCGTCCGGCGCCCGCCTCCTCACCGGCCGCGAGGTGACCAGCGTCCTGCGCGCCCGCGACGGCACCGTGCGCGGCGTCCGCACCCCGCGCGGCGACCTCCACGCCCCCGCGGTCGTCAACGCGGCCGGCACCTGGGGCGGCGAACTCGCCTCCCGGGCCGGCGTGTTCCTGCCGGTCATGCCCAGGCGCGGCTTCGTCCTCGTCACCGAGCCGCTGCCGCCCCGCATCCGGCACAAGGTGTACGCCGCCGACTACGTCGCCGACGTCGCGGGCGACACGGCGGACCTGCTGACCTCCCCGGTGGTGGAGGGGACGGCCGCGGGACCGGTCCTCGTCGGCGCCAGCCGCGAACGCGTCGGGTTCGACCGCTCCCTGTCGCTCGGCGCCGTGCGGGCGCTGGCCGCGGGGGCGACCCGGCTGTTCCCGTTCCTGTCCGGGGTGCGCGCCCTGCGCACGTACGCCGGGTTCCGGCCGTACCTGCCCGATCATCTTCCGGCGATCGGCCCCGACCCGCGGGCGCCGGGGCTGTTCCACGCCTGCGGGCACGAGGGCGCCGGCATCGGGCTGGCGCCGGGCACGGGGCTGTTGATCGCACAGGCGCTCACCGGGAAGTCGCCCGAGCTGGACCTCGCGCCCTTCCGGCCCGACCGCTTCCCCCGCCCGACGAAGGAGGCCGCGCGGTGAGAACTCCCGAAGGCGACGGCACGGGGCGGGCGTTCGAGGTGACCTTCGACGGGCGGCCGGTCGAGGCGCTGCCCGGGCGGACGGTCGCCGCGGTGCTCTGGGCGGCCGGCGTCACCACCTGGCGCACCACCCGCGACGGCGGGCGCCCTCGCGGGGTGTTCTGCGGCATCGGCGTCTGCTTCGACTGCCTCGTCACCGTCAACGGCCGCCCGAACCAACGCGCGTGCCTGGTGCCGGCGCGCCCGGGGGACGTCATCCGCACCCAGGAGGGCACCGGCCATGAGGACTGACCTCGCGGTGATCGGCGCGGGCCCGGCGGGCATCGCCGCGGCCCTCGCGGCGGCGCGGCGCGGCATCCGGGTCGCGCTGGTCGACGCGGCGCCGGGGCCCGGCGGACAGTACTTCCGGCAGCCCGCGCCCGGCCTTGACACGGAAGGCGCCGTCCCGCGGCACGGGCCGCGCACCTGGACCCGGCTGCGGGACGCCCTCGCGGCGAGCACCGTCGACGTACGGCCGGAGCACCATGTGTGGTGTGTCGAGCGGGAGTCCGCAGGGCTGACGGTGCACGCGCTGCTCGGGCCGGAACAGCGGGAATCCGTCGAACTGCGCGCCGACGCCGTGCTCCTCGCCACCGGCGGGTACGAGACGGTGCTGCCGTTCCCCGGCTGGACCCTGCCGGGCGTCGTCACGGCGGGCGGCGCGCAGGCCATGCTCAAGGGCGGTCTCGTCACCCCGGGGCACACGGCCGTGGTCGCCGGGGCCGGCCCGCTGCTGCTGCCCGTGGCCACCGGACTCGCGGCGGCGGGCGTCCGCGTCGCCGCGCTCGTCGAGTCCTCCGACCCCGCACGCCTGCCACGCCACGCCCGCGCCCTGGCCGGCAGGCTGCCCGAGGCGGCGGGGTACGCGGCGCGCCTGCTGCGCCACCGCGTACCGGTGCTCACCCGGCACACCGTGGTCCGCGCCCACGGGGAGGACCGGCTGACCGGCGTCACCGTCGCCGCCCTCGACGCGCGGGGCCGCGTCCGGCCCGGTACCGAGCGGCTGCTGCCGTGCGACGCCCTCGCGGTGGGACACGGCATGCTGCCGCACACCGACCTCGCGGAGACCCTCGGCTGCCGGCTCGACGGCCACGCCGTCGCCGTCGACGCCGAACAGCGCACCGACGCACCGGGGGTGTGGGCGGCCGGGGAGGCCACGGGCATCGGCGGCGCGGCACTCGCGCTGGCCGAAGGGCACATCGCGGGACGCTCGATCGCGGCCCGGCTGCGCGGCACGGCGCCCGACGCGGACGCCTGGGCGCCGGCCGCCCGGGCCCGCTCCCGGGGGCGTACGGCCGCGGCGGCCCTGCACGCCCTGCACAGCCCGCCCGCCCACTGGGGCGAGGACGTCCCGGACGACACGGTGATCTGCCGCTGCGAGGAGGTCACCGCGGGCGCCGTCCGCGAGGCCCTCACCCTCGGCGCCGGCGACACCCGCACGGTCAAGCTGCTCACCCGCGCGGGAATGGGCTGGTGCCAGGGACGCATGTGCGCCTCGGGGGTGGCGGCCGTCACCGGCCTCCCGCCCGCACCGGCCCGCCGCCCCTTCGCCCGCCCGGTGCCCCTGGGCGTCCTGGCGGCACAGCACCACCGGACCACCTCGCACGACGACCGTCCGCGCCCCGAGGAAGGATCACCATGACCGACCACCGCCCCTGGCGGGGAGTCCTCGTCGCCACCGCGCTGCCCCTGCGCGACGATCTGACCGTCGACCTCGACCGGTACGCCGAGCACTGTTCGTGGCTCGTGGCGAACGGGTGCGACGGGGTCGTGCCGAACGGGTCCCTGGGGGAGTACCAGGTGCTCACCCCCGAGGAGCGGGCCCGTGTCGTCGAGACGGCCGTGGCCGCCGTCGGCGGGGAGCGGGTGATGCCCGGGGTCGCCGCCTACGGATCCGCCGAGGCGCGCCGCTGGGCCGAGCAGGCCGGCGAGGCCGGATGCCGGGCGGTGATGCTCCTGCCGCCCAACGCCTACCGCGCCGACGAACGGTCCGTCCTCGCCCACTACGCCGAGGTCGCCCGCACCGGGCTGCCCGTCGTCGCGTACAACAACCCGATCGACACCAAGGTCGACCTGGTGCCGGAGTTGCTCGCCCGCATGCACGGCGAGGGGTACGTCCGCGCCGTCAAGGAGTTCTCCGGTGACGTGCGCCGCGCCTACCGGATCGCCGAACTCGCGCCGGAACTCGATCTGCTGGCCGGCGCCGACGACGTACTGCTGGAGCTCGCCGTCGCCGGGGCGAAGGGCTGGATCGCCGGGTACCCCAACGCCGTGCCCCGCACCTGTGTGGAGCTGTACCGCGCCGCGGCCGGCGGGGACCTCGCCACCGCGCTGCCGCTGTACCGGCAGCTGCACCCCCTGCTGCGCTGGGACTCGCGCGTGGAGTTCGTGCAGGCGATCAAGCTGTCGATGGACCTCGTCGGCCGTCACGGCGGGCCCTGCCGCCCGCCGCGTGTCCCGCTGGACCCGGAGCAGGAGGCGGCCGTGCGCGCCGCAACCGAGAAGGCCGTCGCGGCCGGACCGGCGTAGAGGGGGCAGGGAGATGCGCAGCTCACTCGTCCTGCACGCCGTCGACTCGCACACCGAGGGCATGCCCACCCGTGTGATCACCGGCGGCATCGGCGTCATCCCGGGTGCCACGATGAACGAACGACGCCTGTGGTTCCGTGAACACCGGGACCACGTGAAGCAGTTGCTGATGAACGAGCCGCGGGGCCACGCGGCCATGAGCGGCGCGATCCTCCAGCCGCCGACCCGGCCCGACTGCGACTGGGGCGTCGTCTACATCGAGGTGTCCGGCTACCTGCCGATGTGCGGGCACGGCACCATCGGCGTGGCGACCGTGCTGGTGAAGACGGGCATGGTCGAGGTCGTCGAGCCGGTCACCACCGTGCGCCTGGACACCCCCGCCGGTGTCGTCGTCGCCGAGGTGGAGGTCGCGGACGGCTCCGCCACCGCCGTGACCCTGCGCAACGTGCCTTCGTTCGCCGTCGCCCTGGACCGCGAGGTGACCCTGCCGGACGGGCGCACGGTCACCTACGACCTGGCGTACGGCGGGAACTTCTACGCCGTCCTGCCGCTGGAGCGGTTCGGGCTGCCCTTCGAGCGGTCCCGCAAGGACGAGATTCTGGCGGCCGGGCTGTCCCTCATGGAGGCGATCAACGCCGAGGGTGAGCCCGTCCACCCGGAGGACCCGTCCATCCACGGCTGCCACCACGTCCAGGTGACCGCGCCCGGCTCCACCGCCCGGCACTCCCGGCACGCCATGGTGATCCATCCCGGCTGGTTCGACCGCTCGCCGTGCGGCACCGGGACCAGCGCCCGCATGGCCCAGCTGCACGCCCGCGGCGAACTCCCGCTGCACACCGAGTTCGTCAACGAGTCCTTCATCGGCACCCGGTTCACGGGCAGGCTGCTCGGCACCACCGAGGTGGCCGGGAGCCCCGCCGTGCTGCCCAGCTTCACCGGACGCGCCTGGATCACGGGCACCGCCCAGTACCTGCTGGACCCGACGGACCCGTTCCCCGCGGGGTTCGTCCTGTGACCGCCGGCGGCCCCGCCCTGCCCGCGCTCGGCGGACGCGGGCCCAGCTACCGCGAGCGGGTCGCGGACGCCCTGCGGGCCGCGCTGACCGCCGGTGAACTGCGGCCCGGCGAGGTGTACTCGGCGCCGGGGCTCGCGGCCCGCTTCGGCGTCTCCGCCACGCCCGTGCGCGAGGCGCTGCTCGACCTCGCCAAGGAAGGGCTGGTGGACGCGGTCCCCAACAAGGGGTACCGGGTCACCGCCGTCTCCGAGCGGCAGCTCGACGAGTACAAGCACGTACGCGCCCTGATCGAGATCCCGACCACGGCGGCGCTGGCCGTCACGGCCGACCCGGCCGCGCTCGCCGCACTGCGTCCGGTCGCCGGGGAGATCGTCGCCGCCGCGGCGGCCGGGGACCTCATCGGGTACATCGACGCCGACCGGCGCTTCCACCTCGGCCTGCTCGCGCTCGCCGGGAACGCCCATCTCGTCGAGGTGGTCCGGGACCTGCGCCGCCGCTCCCGGCTGTACGGGCTGACCGCGCTGGCGGAGCAAGGGCGGCTGCGGGCGTCGGCGGAGGAGCACCTCGAACTCCTCGACGCGCTGCTCGCCCGGGACACCGGCACCGTACGCGCGGTGATGACCCGTCACCTCGGGCATGTGAGAGGGCTGTGGGCAGCGCCCTGACTCGGAGTCTTGCGCGATTACGCAAGCAGCTTGCGTATCTTACGCTACGCTTGCGGCCATGACGCGACGACTTGCTGTGGTGGCGAAGAAGGTCGGGGTCAGCGAGGCCACGGTCAGCCGGGTGCTCAACGGCAAGCCGGGAGTCTCCGAGGCGACCCGGCAGGCGGTGCTCTCCGCCCTCGACGTGCTCGGCTACGAGCGGCCCACCCAGTTGCGCGGCGAGCGCGCCCGGCTGGTCGGCCTGGTCCTGCCCGAGCTGCAGAACCCGATCTTCCCCGCCTTCGCCGAGGTCATCGGCGGCGCGCTGGCCCAGCTCGGACTCACCCCCGTGCTGTGCACCCAGACCCGGGGCGGGGTCTCCGAGGCGGACTACGTCACGCTGCTGCTGCAACAGCAGGTGTCCGGCGTGGTGTTCGCCGGCGGCCTGTACGCACAGGCCGACGCCCCCCACGACCACTACCGGCAGCTCGCCGAGCGCAACATTCCCGTCGTCCTCGTCAACGCGGCCATCGAACACCTCGGTTTCCCGGCCGTGTCGTGCGACGACGCCGTGGCCGTGGAGCAGGCCTGGCGCCATCTCGCCTCCCTCGGGCACGAACGCATCGGCCTGGTGCTCGGCCCCGGCGACCACGTGCCGTCGGCGCGCAAGCTGGCGGCCGCGCGGGCGGTGGCCGGCGAGGTGCCCGAGGAGCACGTCGCCCGCGCCATGTTCTCCATCGAGGGCGGCCACGCCGCGGCCACCCGGCTCATCGAGCGGGGCGTCACCGGCTTCATCTGCGCCAGCGACCCCCTCGCCCTCGGCGTCGTGCGCGCCGCCCGGCGAAAGGGGCTCGACGTCCCGGGCCGGATCTCCGTCGTCGGGTACGACGACTCCGCGCTGATGAACTGCACCGAACCCCCGCTCACCACCGTGCGCCAGCCCATCGAGGCCATGGGCAAGGCGGTGGTGGAACTGCTCAACGCTCAGATCAGCGGCAGCACGGTGGCGCCGGAAGAGCTCCTGTTCGAGCCCGAGTTGGTGGTGCGCGGCTCGACCGGACAGGCACCGCGCGGCTGACCTGCCGTCAACTGTCGAATAATTGCAAATTCTGCGCGACATATTGCGGACCGATGTTGTCGGTGCTTGAGTGTGCCCCGCCCACCGCTCCTGTTCCGAGGGGTTCACTCGCTCCTGTCCCGTAAGGGGTCCACCGATGAGAAGCACCGGGATCAGCCGTACCCTCGTCGCGCTCGGCGTCGGCGCCCTCGCGCTGACGGCCTGCGGCTCGGGCGGCGACGACGCCGCCGACGGCAAGACACGCATCACCGTCAACTGCATGCCGCCCAAGAGCGCCAAGGTCGACCGCCAGTTCTTCGAGGACGAGATCGCCGCCTTCGAGAAGAAGAACCCGGACATCGACGTCGTCCCGCACGACGCGTTCCCCTGCCAGGACCCCAAGACGTTCGACGCCAAGCTCGCCGGCGGCCAGATGGAGGACGTGTTCTACACGTACTTCACGGACGCCCGGCACGTCGTCGACATCGACCAGGCCGCCGACCTCACCCCGTACGTCAAGGAGCTCAAGAGCTACGGCACCATCCAGCAGCAGCTCCGCGACATCTACACCGTCGACGGCAAGGTCTACGGCATCCCCCGCACCGGCTACTCCATGGGCCTGATCTACAACCGGGAACTGTTCGAGAAGGCCGGTCTCGACCCCGACACCCCGCCCGCCACCTGGGACGAGGTCCGCACCGCCGCCAAGAGGATCGCTGCCCTCGGCGACGGCGTCGTCGGATACGCCGACTACAGCGCGCAGAACCAGGGCGGCTGGCACTTCACCGCCGAGCTGTACTCCCAGGGCGGGGAGGTGGTGAGCGCCGACGGCGAGAAGGCGACCGTCGACACCCCCGAGGGACGCGCCGTGCTGCAGACCCTCCACGACATGCGGTGGAAGGACGAGTCGATGGGCAGCAAGCAGCTGCTCGTCATCAATGACGCCCAGCAGATGATGGGCTCCGGCAAGCTCGGCATGTACCTCGCTGCCCCCGACAACATCCCGATCCTGGTGAAGGAGAAGGGCGCCGAGTACGAGAACATCGCCATCGCCCCCATGCCCGGCGGCAAGGCCACCCTC
This sequence comes from Streptomyces sp. NPDC014764, assembly GCF_043082785.1. Lineage (NCBI taxonomy): Bacteria > Bacillati > Actinomycetota > Actinomycetes > Kitasatosporales > Streptomycetaceae > Streptomyces > Streptomyces sp. NPDC014764. The sequence continues at coordinate 25,367 of NZ_JBIBXY010000018.1, forward strand.
GTCGGCGGCGACGGCTACATGTTCAGCAAGAAGGCCACCCCCGAGCAGATCCGCGCCGGCCTCCAGTGGCTCGACCACATGTTCCTCACCCCCGGCGACGGGTTCCTCGGCGACTACGCCCGCGCCAAGCAGCACGACGCCCCCGTCGGCCTGCCCGAGCCGCGCCTGTTCACCGGCGCCGCCGACGCCAGGGACCAGCAGGTCAAGGAGGCCCACGCCAATGTCCCGGTGGGGAACTACCAGGCCTTCCTCGACGGCAACCAGAAGCTCGAGATGAAGATCGAGCCGCCGAACGCCCAGCAGCTCTACTCCGTCCTCGACGGCGTCGTCTCCGCCGTCCTCACCAAGGAGGACGCCGACATCGACCAGCTGCTGAAGGACGCCGCCGCCAAGATCGACGGCATCCTTTCCCGGAGCTGACGGTGACGAAGACGGCCGAACGGCCGCCCGCAGTGCGGGTCCGTCCGGTGAAGGCGCCGCCCCCTGCGGGTGACCGCAGGCGGCGCCGCCTCACCGACCACCTGCGCGCGTACGGCTTCCTCCTCGGCGGGCTGATCTGCTTCGCGCTGTTCTCCTGGTACCCCGCGGTCCGCGCCGTCGTGATCGCCTTCCAGAAGTACACGCCCGGCTCGGACCCCGAATGGGTCGGCACCGCCAACTTCACCCGCGTCTGGCAGGACCCCGAGTTCGCCGCCGCCTGGCGCAACACCCTCACCTTCACCCTGCTCGCCCTGCTGATCGGCTTCGCGGTCCCCTTCGTGCTGGCCCTCGTCCTCAACGAACTCCGCCACGCCAAGGCGTTCTTCCGGGTCGTCGTCTACCTGCCGGTGATGATCCCGCCCGTGGTGAGCGCCCTGCTGTGGAAGTGGTTCTACGACCCGGGCGCCGGCCTCGCCAACGAGGCGCTGCGCCTCCTCCACCTGCCGACCTCGAACTGGTCCAACGGCGCCGACACGGCCCTGGTCTCCCTGGTGATCGTCGCCACCTGGGCCAACATGGGCGGCACCGTGCTCATCTACCTCGCCGCGCTCCAGTCCATCCCCGGCGAGCTGTACGAGGCCGCCGAACTCGACGGGGCGAACCTGCTCCAGCGCGTCCGGCACGTCACCGTCCCGCAGACCCGGTTCGTGATCCTCATGCTGATGCTGCTGCAGATCATCGCCACCATGCAGGTGTTCACCGAACCGTTCGTGATCACCGGGGGCGGCCCGGAGAACGCCACCGTCACCGTCCTCTACCTCATCTACAAGTACGCCTTCCTCTACAACGACTTCGGCGGCGCCTGCGCACTCAGCGTCATGCTGCTCGCCCTGCTCGGCGCGTTCTCCGCCGTCTACCTCCGCCTCACCCGTTCCGGAGAGGAGGCCGTATGAGCAGCGGCACCCGCACCCTGGTGTCACCGGCGGTCCTGGCCCGCCCGCGCGGCAGGGCCGTCTACTGGACGGTCTTCACCGGAGTCGTCCTGCTGTTCACGCTCGCGTTCCTGTTCCCGGTGTTCTGGATGGCCACGGGCGCGATGAAGTCGCCGGACGAGGTGGCCCGCACCCCTCCCACCCTCGTCCCCGAGAGCTGGAGCACCGCCGGTTACGCCGACGCCTGGGAGCTGATGCAGCTGCCCACGCATCTGTGGAACACGGTGGTCCAGGCGGCCGGCGCCTGGACCTTCCAGCTCGTGTTCTGCACGGCCGCCGCCTACGCCCTGTCCAAGCTCCGCCCGGCCTTCGGCACCCTGATCCTCGGCGGCATCCTCGCCACGCTGATGGTTCCCGCCCAGGCCCTCGTCGTGCCGAAGTACCTGACCGTCGCGGACCTCGGACTGCTCAACGACCCGCTCGCCATCTGGCTGCCGGCCGTCGCCAACGCCTTCAACCTGTACCTGCTCAAGCGGTTCTTCGACCAGCTGCCCAGGGACGTCCTGGAGGCCGCCGAGATCGACGGCGCGGGCAAGCTGCGCATCCTCTGGTCGATCGTGCTGCCCATGTCGCGGCCGGTGCTCGGCGTGGTGTCGATCTTCGCGCTGGTCGCAGTATGGCAGGACTTCCTCTGGCCGCTGATGGTCTTCTCCGACACCGACAAGCAGCCCATCAGCGTGGCCCTCGTCCAGCTGTCGCAGAACATCCAGCTCACCGTGCTGATCGCCGCGATGGTGATCGCCAGCATCCCCATGGTCGCGCTGTTCCTCGTCTTCCAGCGGCACATCATCGCCGGGATCAGCGCGGGCAGCACCAAGGGCTGACACCGGCCCCCGTCCACAGAAGAGAGAGGCACCCACGTGGGACGACAGCCCACCCCTGCCACCGACGACGGCTGGTGGCGCTCCGCCGTCATCTACCAGGTGTACGTCCGCAGCTTCGCCGACGGCGACGGCGACGGCACCGGCGACCTGGCCGGCGTCCGCGCCCGGCTGCCGTACCTCGCCGAACTGGGCGTCGACGCGCTGTGGTTCAACCCGTGGTACCGGTCCCCGATGAAGGACGGCGGCTACGACGTCGCCGACTACCGCGCGATCGACCCCGCCTTCGGCACCCTGGCCGAGGCGGAGAAACTCATCGCCGAGGCACGGGAACTGGGCATCCTGACCATCATCGACATCGTCCCCAACCACGTCTCCGACCAGCACCCCTGGTTCCGCGCGGCACTGGCGGGCGGCCCCGAACGGCAGCTCTTCCACTTCCGCCCCGGCCGTGGCGCCCACGGCGAACTCCCGCCCAACGACTGGCAGTCCGAGTTCGGCGGCCCCGCCTGGACCAGGCTCCCGGACGGCGACTGGTACCTGCACCTGTTCGCACCCGAGCAGCCCGACCTCAACTGGGCGCATCCCGCCGTCCGCCAGGAGCACGAGGACATCCTGCGCTTCTGGTTCGATCGGGGCGTCGCCGGCGTCCGCATCGACTCCGCCGCGCTGCTCGCCAAGGACCCCGAGCTGCCCGACTTCACCGCGGGCCGCGACCCGCACCCCTACGTCGACCGCGACGAACTCCACGACGTGTACCGCGCCTGGCGGGCCGTCGCCGACGAGTACGGGGCCGTCTTCGTCGGCGAGGTCTGGCTCCCCGACACCGAACGCTTCGCCCGCTACCTGCGCCCCGACGAACTGCACACCGCGTTCAACTTCTCCTTCATGACCTGCCCCTGGGACGCCGCGCGCCTGCGCACCTCCATCGACGACACCCTCGCCGAGCACGCCCCCGTCGGCGCCCCCGCCACCTGGGTGCTGTGCAACCACGACGTCACCCGCACCGTCACCCGCTACGGCCGCTCCGACACCGGCTTCGACTTCGCCACCAAGGCCTTCGGCACCCCGACCGACCCGGCCCTGGGCACCCGCCGGGCCCGCGCCGCCGCCCTGCTGTCCCTCGCCCTGCCCGGCGCCGTCTACGTCTACCAGGGCGAGGAGCTGGGACTGCCCGAGGCGGACATCCCGCTGGACCGCATCGAGGACCCGATGCACGCCCGCTCCGGCGGCACCGACCCCGGCCGCGACGGATGCAGGGTCCCGCTGCCCTGGTCGGCCGGCGAGCCGTACGCCGGATTCGGCGGCGAGCCCTGGCTGCCGCAGCCCGACGGCTGGGCCGCCTACGCGGCCGACCTGCAGGCCGAGGACCCCGGTTCCGTGCTCCGTCTCTACCGCGAGGCGGTCAGACTGCGACCCGTGTTCGGCGACGGCCCGCTGACCTGGCTGCCCGCACCGGAAGGCGTCCTCGTCTTCGCCCGCGCCGACGCCCTGTGCGTGGTCAACCTCTCGGACACACCCGCCGACCTCCCCGCCCACTCCGCGCTGCTCCTGGCCAGCCGCCCACTCGACGACGCCGGACGGCTGCCCGGCGACACCGCGGTGTGGCTCCGCGCCTGAGCCGCGCCCCGTCTGTTCCCGCACCCCCACACGAAGGGACCAGCACCATGACCACCCCCACCGTCAGAGGCGTGTCGGCGGCGGCCACCGCCGTCGCCCTCACCGCCGGCCTGCTCGTCGCCGTCGCCCCGGCGCCCGCCCGCGCCGCGGCCGGCGCCACCCTCCCCTTCACCTCCGTCGAGGCCGAGTCCGCCACCCACACCGGAAGCCGCATCGGCCCGGACCACACCCAGGGCACCCTCGCCTCCGAGGCGTCCGGCCGCCAGGCGGTCCGCCTGAACGCGGGGCAGCGCGTGGAGTTCACCGTGCCGCGCGCCGCCAACGCCGTCACCGTGGCGTACAGCGTCCCCGACGGCCGGTCCGGCTCGCTGGACGTGTACGTCAACGGACAGCGCCTCGACCGGACCCTGCCGGTCACCTCCAAGTACAGCTACGTGGACACCCCGTGGATCCCGGGCGCCCGCACCCACCACCTCTACGCCAACGCGCGCATGCTGCTCGGCCGTGACGTCCAGGCGGGCGACACCGTCGCCCTCCAGGCCGGCGACGTCCAAGTGACGGTCGACGTGGCCGACTTCGAGCAGGCACCCGGCGCCGCCGCCCGCCCCTCCGGCTCCGTCTCCGTCACCGACAAGGGCGCCGACCCCACCGGGCAGGGCGACTCCACCCAGGCGTTCCGGGAGGCCGTCGCCGCCGCCCAGGGCGGGACCGTGTGGATCCCGCCGGGGGAGTACCGGCTGACCTCGTCCCTGAACGGCGTCCAGAACGTCACCCTCCGGGGCGCGGGCCACTGGCACTCAGTCGTGCGCAGCTCCCGCTTCATCGACCAGACGACCTCCTCCGGCAAGGTCCACATCAAGGACTTCGCCGTGATCGGCGAGGTCACCGAACGCGTCGACGCCAACCCGGACAACTTCGTCAACGGCTCCCTGGGCCCGGACTCGACCGTCTCCGGCATGTGGCTCCAGCACCTCAAGGTGGGTCTCTGGCTGACCGGGAACAACGACAACCTCGTCGTCGAGAACAGCCGCTTCCTCGACATGACCGCCGACGGTCTCAACCTCAACGGCAACGCCCGCGGGGTGAAGGTCCGCAACAACTTCCTGCGCAACCAGGGCGACGACGCCCTCGCCATGTGGTCGCTGAACGCGCCCGACGTGAACAGCGTCTTCGAGAACAACACGATCACCCAGCCGAACCTCGCCAACGGCATCGCGATCTACGGCGGCACCGACATCACCGTCCGGAACAACCTGATCGCCGACACCAACGCCCTCGGCAGCGGCATCGCCATCTCCAACCAGAAGTTCCTGGACCCGTTCCACCCGCTGTCCGGCACCATCACCGTCGACGGCAACACGCTGGTCCGCACGGGAGCGATGAACCCCAACTGGAACCATCCGATGGCCGCCCTGCGCGTCGACTCCTACGACAGCGCCGTCGAGGCCCAGGTGCGGATCACGAACACCACGATCACCGACAGCCCGTACAGCGCCTTCGAGTTCGTCTCCGGCGGCGGACGCGGCCTCGCCGCACGGAACATCACCGTCGACGGCGCCACCGTGAACCGGGTCGGGACGGTCGTCGTACAGGCGGAGACCCAGGGCGCCGCCACCTTCCGGAACGTCACCGCGACGGGCGTCGGCTCGGCCGGGATCTACAACTGCCCCTACCCCGCGGGATCCGGCGCCTTCACCGTCACCGACGGCGGCGGCAACTCCGGCTGGGACAGCACCTGGCAGGACTGCTCCACCTGGCCCGAGCCCGGCCAGGGCGAGCCGCAGCCCGGCCCGGACCGCAACCTGGCCCTGAACCGCCCGGCCACCGCCACCGGCTCGCAGGACGTGTACACCCCCGGCAAGGCGGTCGACGGTGACCCGAACACCTACTGGGAGTCCGCCAACCACGCCTTCCCGCAGACCCTGACGGTCGACCTGGGCGCCACCCGCGACGTACGCCGGGTGGTGCTGAAGCTGCCGCCGCAGGCCGCGTGGCAGGCGCGTACCCAGACGCTGTCCGTGCAGGGCAGCACCGACGGCTCCGCGTACACGACGCTGGCCGCAGCCCGGGAGCACCGCTTCGACCCGGCGACCGGGAACACGGTGACCGTTCCGGTCGACGCCGGCCTGCGCCATCTGCGGCTGCACGTCACCGGCAACACCGGCTGGCCGGCCGCCCAGTTCGGCGAGGTGGAGGTGTACGGGTCCTGACCTCGCGAAGCGGGCGGGGTCAGCGGCTGACGAGCAGACCCCGCCCGCGCAGCACGCGCCGCTCCAGCGGGCTGAAGATCAGCAGGTCGATGGCGATGCCGACGCACAGGATCAGCAGGATCGCCAGGAACACCTGCGGCATGCTGCTGTTGTTGCGGCCGTTCTCCAGCAACTGGCCGAGGCCGACGCCGAGATCGGGCGAGGAGGCGATGATCTCGGCGGCCATCAGCGATCGCCAGGAGAACGCCCAGCCCTGCTTGAGACCGGCCACGTAGCCGGGGAGCGCGGCGGGCATCACGATGTACCGCGCGCCGCGCAGCCCGGTCGCGCCCAGGGTGCGTCCGGCGCGCAGGAACAGCGGCGGGATCTGGTCGATGCCCGCCACCAGGCCGTTGGCGATGGACGGGACCGCGCCGAGCAGGATCACCGCGAACATCATCGAGTCGTTCAGGCCCAGCCAGATCACGGCGGGCGGCACCCAGGCGACCGACGGCAGCGACTGCAGGCCCGACAGGATCGGGCCGATGGCCGCCCGGACGAAGGTCACCCGTGCCACCAGCAGACCGAGCGGGGTGCCGATGGCGAGCGCGAACAGGAAGCCGAGCAGACCGCGCGAGACGGACGTCCAGATGTAGTCGAGCAGCGTGCCCTGCAGCCAGGCCGCGCGCACCTCGCCCCACACGTCCGACGGGGAGGCGAGCTTGTACGGGGGAGCGACCTCCGCCCACACCAGGACCTGCCACACCACCAGCACCAGGGCGACGGCGGTGACCGGCGGCAGCACCTTGCGCAGCAGCGTCTGTCCGACCGGGGTGCGGACCGTCTGCGTCGCGTCCAGCGCGTCGAGGCCCGCTTCGAGACCGGCGAGGTCGTCCGGGTCCGGGGGCGAGGCGGTCCTCCCCGTGACGGCGGCGGCTTTCTCAGTGCTGGCCATGACGGCGGATCTCCCCACGCAGTTCTTCGGTGATCTCGGCGGACAGCTCCGCGACGGCGGAGTCCTCCAGGCGGCGCGGCTGCGGCAGGTCCACCGTCCACTGCCGGGCGATGCGGCCCGGCCGGGACGACAGCAGGACGACGCGCTGGGCGAGCCGCACCGCCTCGCGCACGTTGTGCGTCACGAACAGCACCGACAGGCCCGTTTCCCGCCAGATCCGGGTCAGTTCGTCGTGCAGCACGTCACGGGTGATGGCGTCGAGCGCGGCGAACGGCTCGTCCATCAGCAGCAGCCGGCTGTCCTGGGCGAGGGCGCGGGCCAGGGCGACACGCTGGCGCATACCGCCGGACAGCTCGTGCACCCGCTTGCCGTGCGCGTCCTTCAGCCGCACCAGCTCCAGCAGCCGCTCCGCCTCCTGACGGCGCTCCGGCTTGCCCATCCCGCGCAGCTTCAGGGCGAGTTCGATGTTCTTGCCCGCGGTGAGCCACGGGAACAGGGCGTGCTCCTGGAACATCAGGGCGGGCCGGCCGTCGGTGCCGATGGTGCCGGCGGACGGCCGGTCGAGCCCGGCGACCAGGTTGAGCAGTGTCGACTTGCCGCACCCCGAGGCGCCCAGGAGGGTGACGAACTCGCCGGGCGCGACGTCGAGGGTGATGTCGTCCAGCACGAGCTGCCGTCCGCCCGGGGCGCCCGGAGCGGGAAAGGACTTCGAGACGTGCCCGACCCGTGCGGCGTACTCCGCCGTCGTGGTGTCCTCGGCCGTCCCGGCCATCGTGGTGGCCATGGTCGTCATCTCCTGGGATCTCGTCGGGGCGCGGGGTGGTCAGCGGACGCCGAGACCGGCGTCGTCGACCGCCGGCCTGCCCTCGGCCTTGAGGACCTTGTTGAGCGGCTCGAGGTCGTAGATGCCCTTCAGGCCGGGCTTCTCCAGCAGGCCGGCCGACACCGCGTGGGCCGCCTGGGCGTCGAGGGTGGAGGCCAGCGGGTCGTCGAGGAAGGTGATGGACTCCCACGCCGGGTTGAGGACCTCGTCCGGCAGGGCCTTGCCGGACAGCTTCTCCAGCGCCTTGTTCGCGGACGCCTTGGCCTCGTCCGGGTTGGCGTTGATCCACGCGTTGGTCTTCACCGAGCCGCGCAGGACGGCCTCGACGACGTCCGGGTGCTCCTTGAGGAACTTCTGCGACACGATGATGTTGGTGATCACGAACTTCTTGTCCGGCCAGATCTCGGACTCGTCGAGCAGCACCTTCGCGCCGTCCGCGACCAGCTTGGACGCGGTGGGCTCGGGCACCCAGGCGCCGTCGACGGAGCCGGACTTGTAGGCGTCCGGGGTGATCTTGTTCTCGGTGCGCACCACGGACACGTCGCCCTTGCCGCTCTGGGCGTCGACCTTCCAGCCCTTCTCGGCGATCCAGTGCAGGAAGGCCACGTCCTGGGTGTTGCCGAGCTGCGGCGTGGCGATCTTCTTGCCCCTGAGGTCGTCCAGGGTCTTGATCTTGTCCGGGTTCACCACGAGCTTCACGCCGCCGGAGGCCGAACCGCCGATGATGCGCAGGTTCTTGCCGGCGGACTTGGTGTAGCCGTTGATGGACGGGGAGGGGCCGATCCAGCCGATGTCGATGGACCCGGCGTTGAGCGCCTCGATCTCGGAAGGACCGGCGTTGAACGTCGACGCCTTGATCGTGGTGCCGCCCAACTCCTTCTGGAGGAGGCCCTCCTGCACGCCGACCAGTGCGGTGGCGTGCGTGAGGTTGGGGAAGTAGCCGATCTTCACCTCGGAGGCGGAGAGCTTCTTCGCGTCCGCCGCGACCTCCGCCCGTGGGGCGTCGTCCTCGGCGTCGGACCCGTAGCCGCAGGCGGTGAGCAGGAGCGGGAGGGCCGCCAGGGCGGCGACGGTGCGCAGGATGGTGAGCGGTCGTGCGGCAGACACGGAGGTGTCCTCTCGGGAGAGCGCGGTTCGGGACGAGACCGGCGTACGGGTGTGGCTCAGGGGCACGCGGCCGTCGGGCCGGCCTCACGGGGGGAGGCGGCCGCGGCTTCGCGTGCGGTGCGGGGAACGAGCGGGCTCAGGGGCGTCGCCGGCCGCTGGTGCGGTTCCGGCGGGGCCTCAGACCGGCCGACAGATGGCGCTGGAGGTGCGGCCGAAGTCGATGTGGCGGCGCGAGGTCAGCAGGAGGCGTGCGGCGACGTCGGACGGACGCGCGGGCATGGCCACCCCCTGTGGATCCCTAGTTTTCCTACCTGGCTGCTAGGGATCGTGGCAGAAAGCAGCCCCCACCCCAAGAGGCTGCTCATATGATGGACGCCGATCGCTCACATGATGAGAAACGCCTGTTCGGCGACCGGAATCAGGGATTCACCCAGGCCTTCGGGGCGTCCGCCAACGCGGCCACCCCGGCCGGAAGCCGGGCCGACGCCACGTCGGCGAGGGAGACGCCCTCCAGGATCTGGCGCACGTTCGACCGCAGCGCGATCCACAGCGGCAACAGCGACTCGGCGGGACCGGAGTAGGACAGCTCGGGCGGGCGCACGCCGCGCACCGAGACCAGCGGGCCCTCCACGACGCGGATGACGTCGGCGATGCTGATCGCGTCGGCGGGCTTCGCCAGCCGGTATCCGCCGTTCCCGCCGCGCTGGCTCACCACGAGCCCGCCCCGGCGCATGTCGTTGAGGATGCTCTCCAGGAACTTGTGCGGGATGTCCTGAGCGTCGGCGATCGCCTCGGCCTTGAGCGGCCCGTCGTCCCCGGACGACGCGAGTTGCAGCGCGGCGCGCACCGCGTAGTCCGCCCTGGCTGAGATCCGCATGCGGTCATTATCCCGTACGGCCCGTGCCGCCCTCCACCCGCGTCGAGGAGGGCGCCCGGCGGTGGGTCAGCGGAGGGCCTGCACGGCGTAGAGGACGCCCACCGCGGTGGCGAGGGAACCCAGCAGCAGACGCAGCCCGGTCTCGGGAAGGCGTGGCTGGAGCCGCGCCCCGAGATACCCGCCGATCAGTCCGCCCAGTCCGCAGGCCAGCCCCAGGTGCCAGTCCGGGGCCACGTCGCCGGTGCCCGCCAGGGACAGCAGCGCGAAGGCGCCCGCGCCCGCGACGGAGGTGACGAACGTCGAGGCGAGCGCCGCCGGGGCCACCCTGGCGACGGACATGCCGCGCCCGACCAGCAGCGGCCCGAGCAGCGAGCCTCCGCCGATGCCGTAGACCCCGCCGACGACGCCGACCGCCAGGGCCAGCCCGGTCACGACGCGCGGCGACGGCTCGGCGCCCCCGGCCGCCTGGGCGGGCTTCACCGTGCGCCGGATCAGCCACAGGCCGAGCGGCACCAGCAGCACGGCGATCAGCAGCCGGAAGACGGTGGCGCCGGGGACGGCGAACACCCGCACGGCCGCGCCCACGACCACTCCGGGCAGGGTGCCGCTCACCAGACGGCGGGTCAGCGGGTCGCGCAGCAGACCCGTGCGGTGGTGCCGCAGCAGCGCGCCGGGCCCGGCCACCACGTTGAACAGCAGGTTCGTCGGCGTGACCGCCGGGCTCGGCACCCCGAGGACGCTGAGCTGCACCGGCAGCAGGAACACCGCGCCGGACACCCCGGCCGGCGTGGTCGCCACCGAGATGACCAGTCCCGCTGCCAGTCCGGCGAGTCCGGTGGACCAGGTCACGGCACGTCCTAGGAGAAAGGTCCCGAGGGGTCAGGCGGGCAGCACGAACGGGGGGTGGGCGCCGTTGAGGAAGTAGTCCCCGACGTCACGCAACCGGTGCGCGACGGGCTCGTACAGGGTATGTGTCCGGGCGTTGCGCCAGAAGCGGTCGAAGCCGAGCCGCGCGGACGCCGAGCGCGGGCCGACGATGTCGAGCGCCCGGGTCGCGGACTCATGCGCCGCGCGGGAGGCCGCCGTCCCGGCCATGGACACCAGGGCGGACACGTCCGCGTACTCGTCGTACGTCAGGTCCTCGCCGCGCTCCAGCCCTCGCCGTACGGCGTCCAGGGCCTGCTCGCACAGCGCGGACGCGGACCGGGCGAGCACGGTCAGTTCGCCGTACGCGGTGAGTGCCTGCGGGTCGTCGGGCGCGCCGGCGGACGGGACGGGCTGCCACGGGTGGTGCCCGGCCCTGCTGTACTCGCGTACCTCGGCCAGCACCCCCTCGGCCGTGCCGAGCAGCAGCTGCACGGAGAACAGCCGGCCCACCGGCGCGGCCAGGGCGGCCCGGGGGACCAGGTGGTCCTCGTCCGCGGACAGCGAGCCCAGGACGTCGTCGGAGGCCACCGGCACGTCGTCGAACTCCACGCTGCCGCCGCCCGCGAGCCGCAGCCCGAAGGTGTCGCCCGCCGCGTCGACCACCACGCCCCTGCGGGCCGGGTCCACGACGACGGCCAGGGGCTCGCCGGTGTCCTCCCGTACCGCCCGCACGGCGAGCCGGTCGGCCACCAGCACCCCCGTCGGGTAGTTCTGGCGGCCGCCGAGAACCAGGCCGCGGGACGTGCGGGAAAGCGTCAGCGGAGGGTCCTGCGGGGCGAACCCGCCACCCCAGCACCACTGTTCGGCCGCCGAGCGTTCCACCGTCCGCAGGGCCGTCCCGGGGTCGGCGAAGAACCGGGCGCTCCACGAGAGGAAGTAGTGGGAGCCGAGGAGCTGTCCTATGGCCCCGTCGGCCGTGGAGATCTCCCGCACCACCGCGTAGGCCGTGTCCCAGTCCGCGCCCGCGCCGCCCGGCCCGGCCGGTGTGAGCAGGGTCAGCAGCCCCGCCTCGCGCAGCCGGGACACCTCGTCGACGGGCGCCTTGCCGGCCTGTTCCCGGACCACGGTGTCCGTGGCGAGGTCGTCCGCCGCCTCACGGGCCACGCGCAGCCAGTGCGCCCGGCCGTGCGCGACGGGTTCGGCCGGGGGCGCGGGGCTGGCCGGCGCGGCGGCGGCAGGGCACATGGCGGCGCTCTCCTCAGGATCGGCCGCAGGGTGCGGCGTGGGGGGTGTCCTGCCGGTCGGGGACGTACTTGTAGCCGACGGACCGGACGGTCACGATGCGGTGGCGGTGGGCGGCGCCCAGCTTGCGGCGCAGGCGTGCGACGTGGACGTCGACGGTCCGGCCGTCGCCGACGTGGTGGTAGCCCCAGACGGCCGCCACCAGCGTCTCGCGCGACTGCACGAGGTGCGGCCGCCGCACAAGGTGCGCCAGCAGCTCGAACTCCAAGTACGTCAGGTCGAGTTCACGCCCGTCGACCTCGGCGGTGCGGCGCGCGGTGTCGATCCGGACGGCGTCGTCCGCCGGCTGCCGCACGGGCGGCGCGGTCGCGCCGGCGGTCACGTCCGCGGTCATGCCGGCGGCCACCGGGCGGAACTCGGGCCGCGGCCGGTCCTTCACGAACAGGTCCAGGGGATCGGTGCCCTGGGGGACCAGCAGGAGGTAGCCGACGAGCCCCGGGGGCGCGGGGTCCTCGCCGTCGTGCCGCACCCCGTCGGCCACCAGGTGGAGGCGGCGCGTGTCGGGCAGCGGGCGGAGCGAGGCGGTCGGGTGCGGCAGTGCCGTGGTCATGGAGGCGTCAGTCCCTCGGGAAAGGAGTCTGGTCCCGGCGGACGCGGGGGTGGTGCGTCGAAGCCGGGAAGGGGCCGGAGTGCGCGGCCGGTGTGCGGGCCGTGCGTTCAGGCGCGACGGCAGGCGGCGCTGACGACGTGACCGAAGTCGACATGCCGACGACGTACGAGTCGCTGCTGCACAGGGGACATGTCCCTCATGCTGCGCACCCCCCGTGAACACCGTCAAGCTTTTCCTAGTGAATCTGTAGGAAAAGAGGGGAGTGTCTCACATGCTGAGCGCGCGGAGCCGGTCGGCGGGGCCGGAGCGCCTTCGAAGCCGACCCGGGCCGACGTCAGCGCCGACGGCGGGGCGAGCCGGTGCTCGGTCCCTGCCGGGGCGCCCCCGGGGGGCGAAGGCTCCCGCACCGCCGCTCTCACATGGTGAGACGCTCGGGTGGGAGGGTCGTCGGTCCTCTTGACGCGGGCGGGCCCTGCCTCGAGACTCCCGACGGGAATCCTAGTGAATCAGTAGGGAATGCGATGGGCCGTGCAGCTCCTGACCTCGGCGGGGACACCGTGCGTGTCGCCCTCGGTCGGCTGCCCCTGCTGACGTCCCGGCGGCACATCGACCTCGCGCGCGTGTGCGGCGCGACGGGCTCCGCGGACGACGCCGTCCCCACGCCCCTCTGACGCCCCCTCTTCTCTCGCCCTTTCCGTCCCCGACACCGCATCCCGGCCGCCCCGACGGCCCCTCCGGTGCGCCGTGCCACGCCCGTACGCCCGTCACCGAGCACCCTGGGAGACGTATGTCCGCCTCGACCCCGACCGTCGCCGTGCCGCCGTTCCGGGGCAGGATCGGCGACGACCCGCGCAGCGGGTACTACGCCACGCCCCACCGCTACCGCCTCCACCTGTCGCTCACGTGTCCGCACGCTCTCCAGATCGCGGTCACCCACAGCCTCCTCGGCCTCGGGGACGTCCTCCCCGTGACGCTGCTGCCCGCCGTGCCCGACGCCCCCGACGGCGGGCACCGGGCGCTGCGCCCGCTGTACGAGGCGAGTGCGCACCTCCACCCGGGCCCGGCCCTCGCGCCGGTCCTCCACGACAACTGGACCGGGACCGTCGTCAGCACCCACGCCCCGGACATCGTCCGGGACCTGGCCCGGCGGTTCGGCGGACGCGGGACCTGTCTGCTCCCGCGCGACGCCGACGAGGCGTACGCCGCCGTCGAACGGCTCTGCGAGCAGGGCGTCGACGCGACCGCCCAGCGGGCCGGGCTGCACGGCGGCGACCGCGCGGAACGCGACGCCGCGCTCGCCACGCTGCTCAGCGCCCTGGACGTGCTGGAACTGCGGCTCGCCTCCCAGGAGTACGTCCTCGGCGACGAACTCACTCTTGCCGACGTGCGGTTGTGGGTCACATTGGTGCAGCTGGACACCGTGCACCGGCACCACCTGGACGCGTCGGCGGTGCACCGCATCACCGGACATCCGCGGCTGTTGGCCTACGCCCGGCGGCTCACCGCGCATCCCGCCTTCGGCCCGCACCTCGACCTGGACGGCATCGCCCGCCGGCACCACGCCCACTGCCGGGGTGCGGAGGCGGCGGGCGCGGCGGTGCCGATCATGGACTGGCCGGCGTACGTCGGCCGGAGGGCGCCGGAACCGACCCGCCGTTCCGTGTGACGCAGCGCGTGCTTCAGGCGGCGCGGCGCTCCCCGGCCCTCCGCCCGGGACACCCGTGCCGCCTCCTCCGTCGCAGCCCGGGCCGCCTCCGGGAGGGGTGGAGAGCCGTGGGGTCCTGGGCGCGAGCCGGGGGGAGGACGGCCGGGCTCGGCGCGTACGGTCCCGCGACCCCCGAAGGCGTCCGGCGCGGGAAGCCGGACGCGCCTGTGGACGCCGGAACCGGTACGCGTACCGCCGCCGGGGGTGTGTCCGGCTCGTCCGGAGCCTCCGACGGACCGGTGGAGGTCCCCTCGGCGGCGCGTGACAGCAGGACCACGCCCCACGCCGCGAGGCCGGCGCCGACCAGGCCGAACACCGCGCCGGACGCGCCGCCCCGGAGGTGCTCGCCGAGCAGGCCCAGGCCGATCACCGCCGCCGCCAGCGGGTTGGCGAGCGTGACCATCGCCAACGGGGCCCCGAGGCCGCCCCGGTACGCGGTCTGCGCGAGGAGGAGGCCCCCGGCCGAGAAGACGGCGACCAGCAGCGCCACCCCGATCACGCGCACGTCGAGCAGCGGGCCGGTGCGGTCGGTCACCGCGACCGTCACCGTCTGCGTCAGCGCGGAGGCGATCCCCGACGCGATGCCCGACGCCGTGGCGTGACGGAGACCGGGACGGCTGCCGGGCCACGACAGCAGGCCGATCAGTGACGCCGTAGCGCCCGCGACGGCCAGCGCCTCGGGCACGCTCAGCACGTCGTCCGGCGCCGGTCCGGACGCCGCCGCGAGGAGCGCCGCCAGACCGGCCAGGGTCAGGGCAGTGCCCCGCCACTCCACCGCGCTCACCGGCCGCCCCGCCATCCGCGCTCCCAGCGGCACCGCGGCGACCAGGGTGAGCGCGCCCAGCGGCTGGACCACCGTCAGCGGGCCGTACTTCAGTGCCACGACGTGCAGCAGCGCGGCCGCCGCGTTCAGGGCGACCGCGCCCCACCACGCGCCGCTGCCCAGCAGCCGCAGCGCCCCGGGGCCGGAGTCGCGGGTGGCCAGCCGCGCCTGTGTCACGGCGGCGAAGGCGTAGGCGACGGCCGACACCAGGGAGAGCAGGACCGCCATCAGCAGGGCGCTCATCGGCCCGCCCCCACGAGTGCGCCCGGACGCCTCGGCCGGGGGACCGGCGCCGGCGCGGGGGCGCGGCGCGGTCGGCGTACCACCGCGAGCGTGAGACCGAGCAGGGCCGCCGCCGCGAGCGCGTCCAGCCAGAAGTGGTTCGCCGTTCCGACGATCACCAGCAGGGTCACCAGCGGGTGCAGCAGCCACAGCCACCGCCACGCCGTCCGGGTCACGGCGATCAGGCCGATCGCCACCATCAGCGCCCAGCCGAAGTGCAGCGACGGCATCGCCGCGAACTGGTTCGACAACTGGTCGGCGTCGGGCGGTCCGTAGACCGACGGCCCGTACAGTCGCGCCGTGTCCACCAGGCCCGTCGCCGGGAGCAGCCGGGGCGGGGCCAGCGGGTACGCCAGGTGCAGCACCAGCGCCGCCGCGGTGACCGCCGCCAGCGCGCGCCGGGCCCAGACGTAGTGTCCGGGGCGGCGCAGGTGGAGCCAGACCAGGAAGGCCGCGGTGGCGGGGAAGTGGACGGCCGCGTAGTAGGTGTTGGCGAGCTGGACGAGCGTGTCGCCGTGCAGCAGTGAGGACTGCACCGCGCCCTCCCCGGGGAGGTGCAGCGCCCGCTCCAGGTCCCAGATCTCCCGGCCGTTGCGGTACGCCTGGGCGGTGTGGCCGGCCGCGAGCTGCCGGCCCAGCTTGTAGACGAGGAACAGGCCCGCCACCAGCAGGAGTTCGCGCAACAGCGGCGGCCGGTCGCGGGTACGGGGTCCCGGTGGTACGGGTTCGGGTTCCTCGCGCGCGTGCATGCCCCCGGTCCCTTCGCTGACGGTGGTGCGTGTCGTGATGCAGGCGGAGCTGCTGACTCGGGGACCGGGTCCAGCTCATCGGTGCGGACCATGATCGATACGCGAACGTACCGATACGGATCCGTACCGATACGCCAGTGTACCGATACGGTCGTGTACCGGTACACTCGAGTACCGATTGCGTACGACACACTCCGTCGAGGGAGAGGGAGCCGAACCGATGACGTCGCAGGACGCGGACCGACCGGGACCGGCCGGTGCCTCGCGCCGCTCGAAGATCACGCCTGAGCGGGAGCGGGAGTTCTTCGACGCCGTACTGGAGCAGATCCGGACGTGCGGGTACGACGCCGTCACCATGGAGGGCGTCGCCGCCAGCACGCGGTGCAGCAAGTCCACCCTCTACCGGCAGTGGCGGACCAAGCCGCAGTTCGTCGCCGCCGCCCTCCGGTCGAGCGCACGGGCGCGGTTCGCTCTCATCGACACCGGCACCCTCGCCGGGGACCTGCGGGAGGCCGCGCGCTGCGCGGGGGAGTGGTCGCCCGAGGACGCCACGCTGTTCCAGGCGCTCGGGCACGCGGTTCTCCAGGACCGTGAGCTGGCGCAGGCGCTGCGGGAGGCGCTGATCGACCCGGAGATCGCCGCGCTGAACGAGATCCTGCGGCGGGGTGTCGAGCGCGGGGAGGTCGACGCGGACAACCCGGCCCTGGAGTACATCCCGGCACAGATCTTCGGGGTGCTGCGGGTCAGGCCCGTGCTCGAGGGGCGCAACGCGGACCCGGACTACGTGCTCCGCTTCGTCGAGGCGGCGGTGCTGCCGGCGCTCGGACTGCAATGAGACCCGGGCCCCGCCGGTCATGGGGACGACCGGACGGAGGCCCGAGCGCGCCGCACCGTGGGGACGGGGGCGGCGCACCACCCGGCCGGGTGGGACACCTCTTGAGCGGAGGGGTGCCCCACCCGGCCGTACTACGTCGGACCCGGCGGCCCGTCAGACGTCCTGCCCGTTGCCGCGGCCGCCCTCGGCCACCTCGATGCCCTCGGTGATCTCGTCCAGGATCTTCTGCTGCTGGTCGGTGTCCACGCCGAAGCGGACGACCACGATCTGGTCGGGGCGGGAGGGGGACGGGAACGCGAGGGACTGCACGAAACCGTCCGACCCCTCCTGCGTCGACGCCTTCCAGCGGACCAGGTACCCCTTCTGCCCGGCAACGGTCACCGCCTTCGACGCCAGCACGTCGTGCGAGGTGATCCGCCCGTACGCCTCGCCGCCGTAGCTCTCCTCCGCGTTCGCCGCGATGTCCGCCTTCGCGACCTCCTCGGCGGTGTCACCGCGCGTGCCGAGCACCACGGCAGGCGCCGAGTACGCGCCGCCCTTGACGCAGGTCTTCGAGGTGTCGCCGGGGCAGTCGTACGACTTCTTCGACGTGAGAGCGGCGCCGACCTGCAACTCCTCGCCGTACCACCCGTCGGGCACGGGCAGACTGATCCCGCTCAGCGAGTCGGTCACGGCGCCGCTCTCGACGCGACGCGGTTCGTCGCCGCCGCCGTCGCCCTCGCGATCGGGAGCGTCGTCCTCCGGCGCGCCGGGCTGCTGAGAGGTGGCGGTACTCCGCCCCCCGCCGTCGTCGGTGAGGGCGTACACCCCCACCCCGATACTCGCCAGGACGGCGGCGGCCACGGTGACGGCTATCCCGATCCGCAGCCGGCGCCCGCGCGGGGGAGGGGGCGTGGCGGGGTAGCCGGGGTAGCCGGGGTGACCGGGAATCCCGCCGCCCAGGGTCTCCACGGGCCCCCAGCTCCCACCTTGCCCCGCACCGGGCGCGTCGTGCCCCGCACCGGGCACGCCGTACCCGGGCCCGGCGCCCCAGCCACCGGTCACCTGCCCCGGCGCGGCCTGCCCGCCGGCGGCCGGGTCTCCGGCCCCTTGCACCGGGTCGATCCGGCCGCCGCCCTGACCCGCGGCCGCCTCTCCGGCGTCGAGCCGGCCCTCGGTCCCCCGACCGGCATCGGCCTGCTGCCCGTCCGTCTGCGTCGCGTCGGCCTGACCGGCGGCCGTCGACCCCGCATCGGCCCGGCCGTCGACAGCTCGCCCCGCTTCCGCCCGCCCGGCAGGGGCGTCGTCCGCATCAACCTGCCCTGCGGCGGTGTGCCCCGTGCCTGCCGGCCCCGCGGCACCGGCGCGCCCGGCGCCCGCCTCTCCCGCATCCGCCCGCCCCGCGGGGCCGTCGTCTCCGGCGCGCTGCCCGGGAGCCCCGTCCGCCCGCCCCGCGGCGGCACCCGCGTCCGGCGTCGCCGGAGCGGCCGTACCCGTCCTCCGGACACGCGCCGTCCAGGCCGTGCCGTCCCACCACCGCTCCGTCGGCGGGCCGTCGTGCTTCTGTCCGGGGTCCGGGTACCACCCGGCGGGAGTCACCTGCGTCATGTTCCCACCGTATGAGGCGTCGGTGAAAGGCGGATGAGAGAGTCCGCGGTCGAGGCGGAGCGGCCCTTTACCGGTACGGCGCGTGCGCCGTCAACGGGTCGGAAGAGGACAGGTGTTGACCGACAGGTCCCTGGTGAGGGGCGGACCGCGTCGACTCGCGGCGACCGGTGTCACTCGTCACGGCAACACGTGGCGCGACCGGGCTCCGCTCGGCCGGGCGGAGGACTACGCTCGGGTCCCGTACGTCATTCGGGCGACTCGGGGAGGTAGCGGGATGACGGAGGTACGGCCCCCGGCGGCACCCTCGGCCGCCCTGTGGGAGCGCGACGAGGAACTCGCCGCCATCGCGGAGGCCGTCGACGTCCTGTGCGCCGACCGCCACTCGCCCGGCACCCTGCTGGTGCTGCGCGGCGAGGCGGGTCTCGGCAAGACCGCCCTGCTCGCCGAGACCCGCCGCATCGCCGAACGGCGCGGCTGCACCGTCTGGTCCGCCCGCGGCGGCGAGACCCTGCGCACCGTGCCGTTCAACGTGGTGCGCCAACTCCTCCAGCCCGCCCTGGTGTCGATGCTGCCGGAGGAGGCCCGCGAGTACCTGGGCGACTGGTACGGCATCGCCGGCCCCGCCCTCGGCATAGCCGACCCCGGCGAGGGACAGGCCGACCCGCAGGGTGTGTGCGAAGGTCTGGTCGCCGCGGTCCGCCGGCTGGCCCGCCGCGACTGGCCGCTGGTGCTGCTCGTCGACGACGCCCACTGGGCCGACCAGGAGACCCTGTACTGGCTCGCCGTGTTCGCCGAACGCCTCGCCGACCTGTCGGTGCTGGTCGTCGTCGCCCGCCGCCCCGGCGAGATCACCGGGGTGAGCGCCCGTCACCTGGACGCCGTCGCCGAGGCGGCCGGACGCCCCGTCACCAACCTCAGCGCCCTCACCCCCGAGGCGGCGACCGGACTCACCCGCGCCGCGCTCGGGGAGAACGCGGACGCCGCGTTCTGCCGCGAGGTGTGGGCCGTCACAGGAGGCAACCCGTACGAGACGGTCGAGCTCCTCGCCAAGGTGCAGGACACCGAGCTGGACCCGGTCGAGGCCCACGCGGGCGAACTGCGTGAGCTGAACCGCTCCGCCCGCGGCGGCGGCCTCGTCGCCCGCCTGGAGGAACTCGGCATAGACGCCACCCGGTTCGCCTGGGCGGCCGCCATCCTCGGCGACGGCATCACGGTCGACCTGGTGGCCCAGCTCGCCACGCTCGGCCCCGACGAGGCGGTCCGCTGCGCCGAACGCCTCCGCGGCGCCCGCATCCTGACGGTGCGCGACCCGGCGTCCGCCGGACCCGCCGAGCTGGAGTTCGTGCACCCGCTGATCGCGACCGCCGTCTACAACTCCGTCCCGGACGCCCTGCGCCGCGCCATGCACGGCATCGCGGCCCGTATCGTCACCGACTCCGGGCGCGGCGCCGCCGCGGCCGCCCGGCACCTCCTCGAGGTCCACCCGGACGACGACGAGGAACTCGTCTGGCAGCTGCGCGAGGCCGCCCGCGAACACCTCGCCGTCGGCGCGCCGGACGCCGCCCGCCGCTGCCTGGAACGAGCCCTGGAGGAGCCGCCCCGCCCCGAGGTGCACGCGCACGTCCTCCACGAACTGGGCTGCGCCACCTTCCTCACCGCGCCCGCCCGCACCATCGGCCATCTGCGCACCGCTCTCGGCATGCCCGGCCTGGACGGCGACCGGCGGGTGGACGCCGTGATCCGCCTCTCCCAGGCACTGCTGCACAACGACCAGATGGAGGAAGCCGTCCGCACGGTCGAGGCGGAGGCCGCGAGGATGCCGCCAGGACCGACCCGGATGCGGCTCCAGGCCGTGCAGTTCATGTGGGAGGGCGTGCACGCCGGCGAGTCCCTCACCCCCGGCCGCTCCGAACGCCTCGCCGAGCTCGCCGCCACCTGCACCGGCCGCGACAACGCCGAGCGCGCGCTGCTCATCCTGCGCGGCTTCGACGCCATGATGCGCGGCGAGAACGCCGAGGAGATCGCCGAGATCTGCGACCGCGCCCTGGTCAACGGCCGCCTCGCCCCCGGCCTCGGCTGGACGGACGGCGAGTGGGGCGTCGAACTGCTGCTGATGCTGGCCGGCTCGTACGCCTACACCGACCGACTCGACCGCGCCGAAGCCCTCTACAGCGAGGCGCTCCAGGCGTACGACACGGCAGGCTGGGGCGGTGGCCACCTGGTCCTCGCCCACGCCTACGTCGGTCTCGCCCACCGCAGGCGCGGCAGACTGGAGGCGGCGGAGAACTCCCTGCGCGAGTCGCTGCGCCTCGCCGAACGCGTCGGCCGGGGACTGCCGTTGTACTGGACGGCCACCTGCAACCTCGTCGACACGCTACTCGCCCGCGGCCACGTCGAGGAGGCGTGGGCCATGGCCGAACGGCACGGGTTCGCGCCGCCCTACCCGTCCACCGTCGTGCTGCCCGACCCGCGCTCCGTGCGCGGCCGGCTGCTGCTCGCCGTGGGCCGCACCAAGGAGGGCGTCAACGAACTGGAGGCGGCGGAGAAGGCCGCCGCCGCGCGCGGCCACCTCAACCCGGTGCACGTCTTCGCCGCCGCCGACCTGGCCCGCGCCCTCGCCACCGAGGATCCCGCCCGAGCGGCCCGGCTCGCCGTCGACGTCCGCCGCCGCGCCGAACGTCTCGGCACGGACACGGCGATAGGAGAGGCGCTGAGGGTGGCGGCCGCCCTGGACACCGGGCAGCGCGCGGTCCGTCTCGCGGGTCAGGCGGTCACCTACCTGGAGTCCTCGCCCTGCCAGTACGAGCACGCCGCCGCCCGCATCGAGTACGGCGTCCTCGCCCGTTCCCTGCCCGACCTGGAGCGGGGAGAGGCGCTGGCCCGCTCCTGCGGCGCGGACGGCCTGGCGGAGCGGGCCCGCGCCGAACTGGCCACGGGTGTCGGACGCCGCTAGGGCCCGTCACGCACTGGGCGCGTGCTGCGTCTGCCGGCCGTCTGCCGGCGTCGCCTCGGCCGCCCGGCCTCCCGGGTGCCGCAGAGCGCAGAAGTAGCCGATGCCGAGGGCGATCGCCATGCCGTAGAAGACCCACTGGTTGGCCTCGGCGAAGTCCATGCGGATCGCGGGCATCGCCTCCCGCATCGCCGTCGCCGTCGCGTCGCCGCCGGTGGGCGTGCGCTCGTCCGCGTGGCCGGTGACGGCCTCGGTGATGTCGCGGGCGACGGACGGCCGCGCGTCCGGCGGGACGCCGCTGCCGCGGAGAGTCTCGGTGACCCGGTCGGTCATCGTGTGCGTCAGAACCGTGCCGAACACGGCCAGGCCCACGCTCGCCGCGTAGTTGCGGACCGTCTGCGTGATGCCCGTGACCTCACCGTAAGAGGCGTCGATCGCGCGGTTGACGGCTTCCGTCGAGGCCGGCGCCAGGATGAACCCGATGCCCGCGCCCGCCAGCGCGACGTAGGGCCACTGGTCGTGCATGGAGAGGTCGGTGAGCTTGCCTGCCCAGAGGGCGAAGCCGGCGGCGCCGACGGCACAGCCGAGCCGCAGGGCCGGACGGGGACCCTGCTTGTCGAGGATGCGTCCACCCCACTGGGAGGCGAGGGCGAACCCGGCGAAGAAGTACAGCAGGTACAGCGCGGCCTGGTTGGGCGAGGCGCTGAGGGAGACCTGGGCGTAGACCGAGGCGAAGAAGAAGACGGGGACGAACGCCAGCATGGCGAAGAAGAGCACCAGCGCGTCCACGGTGAAGGCGCGGCTGCGGAAGACGGCCAGGTCGACCAGGGGGTGCTGCTGGCGCAGTTCGTAACGGCAGAACACGGCGAGCACGGCGAGGCCGCCCGCGATGCACAGCCAGGTCCACGCGCTGTCCCAGCCCCACGCCGACGCCTGCTGGAAGCCGAGGACGCTCAGACCCATGCCGGCGACGATCAGCAGGGCGCCCGTGACGTCCAGCGGCTCCTTGCGTCGCCGGTCGGAGATCCGGGCGAGCACGGTGAGGACCAGCGCGACGACCGCGACGGGGACGTTCACCCAGAAGACCGCGCGCCAGGTCCAGGCCGTCAACCAGCCGCCGAGCAGCGGCCCCAGGGCCGTCAGGGCGCCGGTGAGGCCGAAGAAGAGGGCGAGGGCGCGGCCCCGCCGCTCCACGGGGAACACCGCGACGACCACGGCGAGCGCGGCGGGGAAGAGCAGCGCGGCGCCGAGGCCCTGGGTGGCGCGGAAGACGACGAGCCAGGGCAGCGCGTAGCCGTCGTCGGGCACGCAGCCGCACAGCACCGAGGAGACGACGAAGACCACGGTGCCCGCGATGACGACCCGGCGCGGACCCCAGAGATCGGCGAGGCGCCCGCCGAGAGCGAAGAAGGCCGCCAGGGACAGCAGATAGGCGTTGATCACCCACTGCATGCCCGAGGCGGACAGGCCGAGTTCCGACACGATGTCGGGGGCGGCGATCGACACGATCGTCTGGTCGATGAAGGTCATCGCCACCGCGCACATCATCGCCGCGAGCGCCAGCGGCTGGGAGGCGGCGTCGTGACCGGCACGCGGGGTGCTCCCGCCCGGTTCGGTAGGCCTTCCACTCACGCGTCCACTCTGCGCCCGTCGGATCGGCGGTGCATCCGGAGACGGCCACGCGGGCGCGGGCCGACCACCGCTAGCTCTCGTCCTCCTCGTCGAGCACCCGTTGCGCGACGGCGAACGCCGTGTTGGCCGCCGGGACCCCGCAGTAGACGGCCGTCTGCAGCAGCACCGCGCCGATCTCCTCCGGAGTCAGCCCGTTGCGCCGGGCCGCCCGCACGTGCAGCGCCAGCTCCTCTTGATGGCCGCGTGCCACCAGCGCGGTCAGCGTGACCATGCTGCGCTCACGGCGGGTGAGTGTCGGGTCGGTCCAGATCTCGCCCCAGGCGTAGCGGGAGATGAGGTCCTGGAAGCGGGCGGCGAACGGTGTCTGACGGGCCTGTGCCCGGTCCACGTGCGCGTCCCCCAGGACCTCACGGCGCACGGCCGTCCCGAGGCCGGCGTGCCCTCGCAGGTGCGCCCGCAGCGCCGTGAGGACGGCCTCCGGACACTGCGCGACCGCCAGGTGCGAGGCGCCGGGGATCTCCACGAGGGAGGCGTCCGGCACCGCGTCCGCGATCTCCCGCAGATGCGCGGGCGGCGTCGCCGGGTCGTCCCGGCCGGCCACGGCGAGCGTCGGCACGGGGACCCCCGCCAGCCGGCCCCGCAGATCGAACACGGCGAGGGCGTCGCAGCAGGCCGCGTACGCGCCCGGATCGGCGTCCCGGTGGTCCCGCACCAGCCGCGGCACGGTGAACCCGGGGGTGAACCAGCGGGCGTCGGCGTTCGCGGCCAGGTCCGCGAGCCCCCCGCCCCGTACCGTGGCCGCCCGCTCCCGCCATTGCTCCGGGGCGCCGAAGCGGGCGGAGGAGCAGATCACGGCCAGGGACGACAGCCGGTGCGGATGGTGCACCGCGAGATGCAGCCCCACCGCCCCGCCGAGGGAGACACCCGCGTAGGCGAACCGCTCGACGCCCAGCGCGTCGGCGAGCGCCAGCACCAGGTCCGCCAGGTCGCCCACGGTCGCGCCGGGACCGACGAGCCCGGGGTCCGCCCCGCCGTGGCCGGGCAGGTTCCAGCGCACGGTGCGGTGGGTGACGGCAAGCTCCGGCGCCACCGCGTCCCACAGCGCGTAGGAGGTGCCGAGGGAGGGCCCGAGGAACAGCGGAGGCGCCGAGGCGGGGCCCTCGACACGGTGGTCGAGCAGGGTGTCGGTCAACGCCGCTCCAGTGCACGGTCGGTGAGGAGACCGGCGGCTCCGGCGCAGCGTACGGGATCGGTCAGCGCGTCGAGATCCATGCCCCGCAACTCCGGCTGGGCGGAGAGGAGTTCGACCAGAGGGCGGCCCTCGGCGCGGGCGCGCCGGGCGGTCTCCGTGAGCAGCTCCTTCGCCCGCGTCCGGCCCAGCACCGGTGCGAGCGACGCGGCCAGCCACTCCGACAGCACGAGGCCGCCCGTGAGGTCCAGGTTGCGGCGCATGGCCTCCGGGTGCACCCGCAGTCCCTCGGCGAGTTCGGCGGCGTCCCGCGCGGCCCCGCCGACGAGGCGCAGCAGGTCCCTCAGCGGCTCCCACTCCGCGTGCCAGGCCCCGGCGGGCCGCTCGTCCCCGGCGTCCAGCGCGCCGTACAGCGTCGCCGCGAGCTGCGGGGCGCGCCGGGCCGCCGCCGCGATCAGCGTGGCCCGCACCGGGTTGGCCTTGTGGGGCATGGCCGAGGAGCCGCCGCCGCTGCGCTCGGACACCTCCGCGATCTCGGTGCGGGACAGGGTGAGGACGTCCGCCGCGACCTTGCCCAGCGCACCGGCGGTGAACGCCAGGCACCCGGCGAGGTCGGCGACCGGCGTGCGCAGCGTGTGCCACGGCAAGGCGGGTGCGCGCAGCCCGAGTTCACGGCCGTAGGCGGCGGGCGGCGCGGTCGAGTCCTCGGCGCCGTACGCGGTGAACGCGGCCAGGGTTCCGGCCGCACCGCCGAGTTGGGCGGGCAGCGCGTCCCGGACCGCCGTCGCCCGGTCACGGGCGTCCAGCACCAGAGACCGCCACCCGGCGGCCTTCAGCCCGAACGTCGTCGGCACGGCGTGCTGCGTGAGCGTGCGGCCGGCCATCGGCGTGTCACGGTGCTCGGCGGCCAGTCCGCCCAGCGCCCGCGCGCAGCACTCCAGATCGGGGAGGACCACCGCGAGCACGCGGCGGGCGACCAGCATCGTCGCCGTGTCCATGATGTCCTGACTGGTCGCCCCCCGGTGCACGTACGGACCGTGCTCCTCACCCACCGCCCGGGTCAGGTCCGCGACCAGCGGGACGACCGGGTTGCCGCTCTCCCGGGCGCGCACGGTGAGCGAGGCGAGGTCGAAGCGGCGCGGGTCGGCGGCCTCCGTCACCGCCGAGGCGGCCGCCTCCGGGGCGAGCCCCAGCGCGGCCTGGGCCCGGGTCAGGGCGGCCTCCGCGTCGAGCAGGGCCCGCAGATACGCGGCGTCCCCGGTCTCCTCGGTGGCCGCGGAGGCGGCCCGGCCCGGGGCGAGCAGCCCGGTGTCTGCTGCGGCTGCTGTCACGGGAACTCCAGGAAGACGGTCTCGTCCTCGCCTTGGAGGCGGATGTCGAAACGGTACGTGCCGGAGCCCTCCTCGCCCGCGACCAGCGTGTCGCGCCGCTCCCGCTCCAGCCGCGCGAGCAGCGGATCCCCGTCCAGCGCCGTCGCGTCGCCCGGAAGGTAGATCCGGGTGTACAGGTGGACGAGCAGACCGCGCGCGAAGACGCACACGCTCAGATACGGCGCGTTCCGTCCGCGCGCGCCGGGGCGCAGGGTGCGGACGTACCAGTGGCCGTCGGCGTCGGTCTGGATGCGCCCGAAGCCGGTGAACTCCACGCCGTTGCGGCCCGCGTACCCTCCGCTCGCCGGGTCGCGCCGCATCGAGCCGTCGACGCGCGGCATCTCCCCGTGCGGGTCCGGCCCCCACACCTCCAGCAGCGCGTCGGGCACCGGCCGCCCCGCGCCGTCGTACACGTACCCGTGCACGGTGACCGTGTCCGGATGGGCCGGCGGGGCGACGTCCTCGCCGCCGGGGAAGGGCAGCGCGTAGCCGTAGAAGGGGCCGACGGTGTGCGAGGGGGTGGGCGGCAGATGTCCCGTGCCGCCGGTGCCGAGTTGCGTCATGACGGCCGGCGCCCTTCCTCGGCCCAGGTGGCCCTCGGCCCGTCGAGCACGATGTCCCAGCGGTGACCGAGGGAGAACTCCGGCACGGACAGGTCGTGGTCGTAGGCGGCGATCAGCCGCCGGCGCGCCGCGTCGTCGGTGACCGACTGCAGGATCGGGTCGTAGCGGAACAGCGGGTCGTCCGGGAAGTACATCTGCGTCACCAGCCGCTGGGTGAACGCGGAGCCGAAGACGGAGAAGTGGATGTGCGCCGGTCGCCAGGCGTTGACGTGGTTGCGCCACGGGTAGGGGCCCGGGCGGATCGTGGTGAACCGGTAGCGACCGTCGGCGTCGGTGAGGGTGCGGCCCACGCCGGTGAAGTTCGGGTCGAGCGGCGCGTCGTGCTGCTCGTTGCGATGGGCGTACCGTCCGGCCGCGTTGGCCTGCCATATCTCCACGAGCTGGCCGCGTACCGGACGTCCTTCCCGGTCCAGCAGCCGCCCGGAGACGGTGATGCGCTCGCCGATCGGCTCCCCGGTGTGCTGCCGGGTCAGGTCGCTGTCGGTCTCGGTGACGTCCCGCTCCCCGAAGGCGGGGGACGACAGCTCCACCAGCTCCGGGTCCCGCGACACGTCGACCGCGACCGGCGGGCGTTTGGGGTGCCGCAGCGCCGAGGACCGGTAGGGCGCGTAGTCACGGCGCGGATGGTGCTCGACGGGCGCGCCCCCGTCGACGCGCTCCCGGTACGCAGCGCGCCGCGCGGCGATCTCCCGGTCGATGCCGGCCTGCGTGAGCGCGTCGGCCACGACAGCCCCTCCCCGAGGGTCGGTCCACCTGGAAACGGTCAGCGCACTGAGTATTGGGTGGGGTGACTCCCATGTCCAGTACTGTTCCGCATCGCCAGACCCTCAGTACGCGGACGACCTTCGGGAGCGCGCATGGCCGCCGTGGACCTCACCACCCACCCCGGGCACCTGGCCCGCCGGCTGCAGCAGGCGCACCATCTGCTGTGGACCAGCATGGTCTCCGAGGAGACGACCTCCCCGCAGTACGCCGTCCTCAACACGCTCGTCGCCGAACCGGGACTCGACCAGCGCACCGTGGGGGAGCGGGTCGGGCTGGACCGCTCCACGATCGCCGAGGTCGTCGGCCGGCTGCTGCGCCGCGGCCTGCTCGACAAGGTGCGCGACCCGGGCGACGGGCGGCGGTCCCTGCTGCGGGTCACCGGCGAGGGGGCCCGCGTCCACCGCAAGCTGACGGTGCGCACCGCGCGCATGAACCAGGTGCTCCTCGCCCCCCTCGGCCCCGACGAGCGAGATGTGTTCATCGACCTGATCCGGCGGGTGGCCGACGCCGCCGAGACGCTCCGCGACCCGGACCGGCCCGCCGCCGCGCGCTGACGCGGACGCTCAGCGCGCGGACGTCAGCAGGACCCACACCGGTCCCGGCGCGACGTTCACCGGGTCGCCGTCCGGCGTGGTGAGGGACGTGCCGTCCTCGGCGGCCGGGCGGCTCCAGGACGCCGGGTGGGCGCGCCCGTCGCGCAGTACCGTCGCCTTCCCCGACCCCACCGTCTCCGTGTACGGCGTGTTGTTGCCGAGGAAGTCGCGGAAGCCGGACCGGCGCACGGTCACGTCCTGGACGACCACCGTGGCCGCCGTCAGCCGGTCGCCGTCCCGGGTGGTCGCGGGGGAGCCGTCCATCGACACCTGCCAGCGCCCGTCGGCGTCCGACCAGGTGAAGGTGAAGCGGGCCGCCGGGAAGCGCACGGTGACCTCCTCCTCGGGCGTCCCGCCGGAGGGTGCGGGACCCTCGTGGAAGCCGGTGGTCAGCGCGGACTCGCCGGGCGGGTCCTCCAGGACCCGGTCCGGGCGCAGGAACAGGTTGTGCGGCGCCGCCCGGGCGGGGTCCCGGTCGAAGGCGCCGGCCTCGGACGCGGGGTCCACGGGGGTGAGCGGCGCCTCGTCGATCAGCGGCAGCAGCTTGCTCTGGGCGCCGGAGAAGGCGAGCAGCGGCTCGTCGAACTGGCGGAGCAGCTCCAGGTCGGACTCGCGGGCGCTGCGGACCGGCCCCACCGACTCGGGCAGCCGGGTGGCGTACACCGCCATCAGCCGGCTCAGCCCGCCCTCCACCTGCTCGACGTAGACCACGTCGGCCGCGTCGAGGCCGGACTGGGGCCGGGCGGCGGGCGCGTTGTCGATCTTCACGGCCAGGGCGGGAGGGGCCGCCCCGTCCCGCGTGGCGGTGGGTGACTCCCGTGTTCCGCGTCCGTCGTCCCCGTCGCCGCCCGACGTGCATCCCGCCGCCAGTCCTGCCGCCAGCACGGCGGCCAGCAGTACTCCGGCCCGCCTGCCGCCGCGCCGTCGCCGTGCCCCTCGTTCCGTGCCCACCGTCGCCACCGGCCGTCCTCAGTCATCCGTTGATTCGATTGTGCGCTTTTCCGATCGTCTACGCCGCTGGCCGAGCAGCCGGGATTCCGCGCGGTGGAGTCCGCCGATCGGCCCAGCGATCGGCGGTTCGGCGGCCGGCGCCTCGGGTACCCGGACGCAACCGCACGGGCGGCGCACGGACCCGCACGGCGTGACACACCGGCCGGCACGGAGGGAGCAGGCGGCGATGAAGGCACTGACCTGGCAGGGGAAGCGGGACGTACGGGTCGAGACCGTCCCCGATCCCAAGATCGAGGAGCCGACGGACGCGATCATCCGCATCACCTCCAGCGGCCTGTGCGGATCCGACCTGCACCTGTACGAGGTGCTCACCCCGTTCATGACCCCCGGCGACATCCTCGGGCACGAACCGATGGGCATCGTGGAGGAGGTCGGCGCGGCCGTCCCCGACCTCCAGGTCGGCGACCGGGTCGTCGTGCCCTTCCAGATCGCCTGCGGCAACTGCTGGATGTGCCTGACCGGGCTGCCCACCCAGTGCGAGACCACACAGGTCACCGCCGAGGGCATGGGCGCGGCCCTGTTCGGCTACACCCGGCTGTACGGCGCGGTGCCCGGCGCCCAGGCCGAGTACCTGCGGGTGCCGCAGGCCCAGTACGGCCCCATCAAGGTGCCGGAGGGCCCGGCGGACGACCGCTTCGTCTACCTCTCCGACGTGCTGCCCACCGCCTGGCAGGCCGTCGCCTACGCCGAGGTCCCCAAGGGCGGCAGCGTCGCGGTGCTCGGCCTCGGCCCCATCGGCGACATGGCCTGCCGGATCGCCCAGGTCCAGGGCGCAGGGCGGGTGTTCGGCGTGGACCTGGTCCCGGAACGGCTGCGGCGGGCCAAGGCGCGCGGTGTGGAGACCTTCGACCTGCGCTCCTTCGACGACGAGAAGGAACTCGTCGAGGCGATCCGCGACCAGACCGACGGCCGGGGCCCCGACGCCGTGATCGACGCCGTCGGCACCGAGGCGCACGGCAGCGCGGCGGCCCGCATGGTGCAGAACGCCTCGGCGCTGCTGCCCCGCAAGATCAGCGGCCCGATGGCGGAACGCTTCAGCGTCGACCGGCTCGCCGCCCTCTACACCGCCATCGACCTGGTACGCCGCGGGGGCACCATCTCGCTGTCCGGCGTCTACGGCGGCATGGCGGACCCGATGCCCATGCTGACCCTGTTCGACAAGCAGGTGCAGATGCGCATGGGCCAGGCCAACGTGCGCCGCTGGAGCGACGAGATCATCCCCTACCTCACCGACGAGGACCCGCTGGGCGTCGACGACTTCGCGACCCACCGCGTGTCCCTGGCCGAGGCCCCCGAGGCCTACGACATGTTCCAGAAGAAGCGGGACGGCGCGGTCAAGGTGCTGTTCCAGCCCTGACCGGCGGCCCCTCCGCTCACGGCCCGCCGAGGATCTCGGCGAGGTCGTAGCGGACCGGCTCCTCCAGTTGCGCGTACGTGCAGCTCTCCGGGGTGCGGTCGGGGCGCCAGCGGCGGAAACGGGCAGTGTGCCGGAAGCGCTGCCCGTTCTCCATGTGGTCGTACGCGACCTCCGCCACCCGCTCCGGCCGCAGCGGCACCCACGACAGGTCCTTCTTGCCCGTCCAGCGGCTCGGGGCGCCGGGCAGCCGCGCCGACGCGTGCGCCGCCTCGTCCGCCCAGGCCGCCCACGGATGGTCCGACACGTCCTCCAGCCGCAGCGGCTCGAGCTCCTCCACCAGCTCGGCCCGCCGTTTCATCGGGAAGGCGGCCGACACGCCCACGTGCTGGAGGGCGCCCTGAGCGTCGTACAGACCGAGGAGCAGCGAGCCCACCACCGGGCCGCTCTTGTGCAGCCGGTACCCGGCGACCACCACGTCCGCCGTGCGCTCGTGCTTGATCTTGAACATGGCCCTCTCGTCCTGCCGGTACGGCAGGTCGAGAGGCTTGGCCACCACCCCGTCCAGACCCGCCCCCTCGTACTGCTCGAACCAGCCCTGCGCCACCTCGACGTCCGTGGTCGCCGGCGCCACGTGCACCGGCGGGGTGACGTCCCGCAGCGCCCGCACCAGCAGCTTCCGCCGGTCGGTGAGCGGCACGTCCAGCAGCGACTCGTCCGCGAGGGCCAACAGGTCGAACGCCACGAACGACGCCGGGGTCCGCTCGGCGAGCGTCCGCACCCGGGAGTCCGCGGGATGGATGCGCTCGGTCAGCGCGTCGAAGTCCAGGTGCCCTTCGCGGGCGACGACGATCTCCCCGTCCACCACGCACCGCTCGGGCAGCCGCTCCCGCAGCGCCTCGACCAGCTCGGGGAAGTAACGGGTGAGCGGCTTGCCCGTACGGCTGCCCAGCTCCACCTCGTCGCCGTCCCGGAACACGATCGCCCGGAAGCCGTCCCACTTCGCCTCGTACTGCATACCCGGCGGGATCTTCGCCACCGACTTGGCGAGCATCGGCTTGACGGGCGGCATCACCGGGAGGTCCATGGCTCGACTGTAAGGACGGACACGGTGCTCCGCGCCTCGAGACGCGGCATCGTCGCGGCCTGCGGCGCCTTGTCGTGGGCCGGGCGCGGCCCCTCGGTGGCAAGTCGCGCGGTTCCCCGCGCCCCTTCGGGGCGCCGGGGCGGTCGCGCTCGGTGTGCGGGCCCGGGTCCCCGCGCCTACCGTGGCCGCATGGGTGATGCGGTGGAGCTGGAGGTCGCCGGCCGGACGGTGCGGCTGTCCAGCCCGGACAAGGTGTTCTTCCCGGAGCGCGGCTACACCAAGCTGGACGTCGCCCGCTACTACCAGGCGGTCGCCCCCGGCATCCTGCGCGCCCTGCGCGAACGCCCCACCACCCTCCAGCGCTACCCGGACGGCGTCGAGGGCGAGTGGTTCTACCAGAAGCGCGCCCCCAAGAGCATGCCCGACTGGATCCCCACCGCCCACATCACCTTCCCCAGCGGGCGCAGCGCCGACGAGATGTGTCCCACCGAGGAGGGCGCCGTGGTGTGGGCGGCCCAGTACGGCACGCTCACCTTCCACCCCTGGCCGGTGCGCCGCACGGACGTCGACCACCCCGACGAACTGCGCATCGATCTCGACCCGCAGCCCGGCACCGACTACGACGACGCGGCCCGCGCCGCCCGTGAACTGCGCGCCGTCCTCGACGAGTACGGACTGCGCGGCTGGCCCAAGACATCCGGCGGCCGCGGACTGCACGTCTTCGTGCCGATCGAGCCCCGCTGGACCTTCACCCAGGTCCGCCGCGCGGCCATCGCCGTGGGCCGTGAGATGGAACGGCGGATGCCGGAGCAGGTGACCATCAAGTGGTGGAAGGAGGAGCGCGGGGAGCGCATCTTCATCGACTACAACCAGACCGCCCGCGACCGCACCATCGCCTCCGCCTACTCGGTCCGGCCCCGCCCGCACGCCCCCGTCTCCGCCCCGCTGCGCTGGGACGAGGTGGGCGTCGCCCATCCGCAGGACTTCGACATCACGACGATGCCCGCGCGCTTCGCCGAACTCGGCGACGTGCACGCGGACATGGACGACCACGCCTTCTCCCTGGAACCCCTGCTGGAGCTGGCCCGCCGCGACGAGCAGGACCACGGCCTCGGCGACCTGCCCTACCCGCCCGAGTACCCGAAGATGCCGGGAGAGCCCAGCCGGGTACAGCCGAGCCGGGCCAGGAAGCCGAAACCCTCGGCCTCCTGACCCGGCCCGCGCATCGGGCGTCCGGTCACAGATCCTTGATCCGCACGTCCCGGTAGGAGATGACGTCCGTCGTGCCGTGCACCTGCAGTCCGATGTAGCCGGAGGCGTACCGCCGCCCGTCCGTGCCCGGGTCGTCCGAGCGCGGCGGGGAGAAGTCCAGACCGCCGATGTTGTCGAACTCGTTGATCAGCACGCCGTTGCGGTAGACCTCGTAGTGCTGGTCCACCACCCGGATCTCGTAGTCGTTCCAGGTGCCCTTCTGCGTCACGCCCGCGCCGGCCAGGCCCACACGGTCGAAGCCGTACACCGAGCCCGTCTTGTACATGTCGCCGGTGGGCGAGTCGAACGCCTGGATCTCGTGCCCGAACTTGATGGCGGCCCACTCGGGCCGGGACTCCTCCGGGTGGTCGTGGATCTGCGGGAACCGCACGAACACGCCGCCGTTGGCGTTGCCGGTGCCCGGGGCGTCGTCACGCCACTGGAGCTTCAGCGAGAAGTCGCCGTACTTGCGCTCCGGGAACCACAGCATGCCGAGTCCGTCCCGGGTGGTGCCCGAGGTGATCGACCCGTCCGGGTTCAGGCTGAAGGAACCTCCGCCCACCTGCTCCCACTTGGCGAACGACGCCTCGGTTCCGTCCAGGATGGCGCGGTACCCCTCGGTCTGGCCGGGCGTGCCGATACCGGACTGCTTGGCCGCCTGGTTGACCGCCCGGTACTCGCGCCGGTCGACGACCCCTTCCTTCCTCAGCGCGTCCGTCACCGTCCTGACGTGCTTCAGGAACAGCGCCTGCGAGGTCCACTCCTTCTCGTCCTCGATCAGCTCACCGATCCGGCAGCGGTTGTTGGTGACGCGGTTCGGCACGCCCGAGTCGACGGTGCCGACGATCACCGTCAGCCGCTCGTCGTACTCGGGGCAGGGCGGCGCCGGCACCCCGCCGGACACCACCGTGAAGCTCACCGTGAGCGGCTCGGAGGTGTTGCCGGCCTCGTCGGTGGCCCGGTAGGCGAGCGTGTGCCGGCCCGCCCGGTCCACGATCACGGGCGCGGTGTATGCCAGGTACGGCCCGGCGTCGAGCGAGTACTCGACGCGTGCCACACCGGACCCGCCGTGCCCGTCGTCGGCGCTGACCGTCACCGTGGCGCGGCCGACGTAGGCGCCGTCGGAGTTCTTCGTGCCCTGCACGGTGACACCGGTGGTGGGCGGGGTGGTGTCCTGCGGGGGAGCGGCGACGACCGTGAACTCCACGCTCTTCCCCGCCGCGGCGTTGCCCGCCTTGTCGGTGGCCCGGTAGCGGACGGTGTGGGTGCCCGCCTCGTGCACCATCACCGGACCGGAGTACGGCTGCCAGGCGCCGTCCGCGCCGAGCGCGTACTCGATGGTGTTGACGCCTGAGCCGGTGTCGGACGCGGTGACGGTGACCGTCGCCATGTCGATGTAGTGGCCGTCGGCGTTCTTCTCGCCGTCCACGGTCGCCGAGGTCTCCGGCGGCGTGGTGTCGTCCGTCGGCGGCGCGACGACGGTGAACTCGACGCTCTTCTCCTCCGACACGTTGCCCGCCTTGTCCAGGGCGCGGTAGCGGAGGGTGTGCGTGCCGACCTGGTCGACCACGACCGGGGCGGTGTACGGCTGCCAGGTGTCGTCGTCACCGAGCGCGTACTCGATCCGGTCGACGCCCGACCCCTCGTCCGTGGCCTCGAGGGTCACGCTCGCGGACCCGACGAACTCGCCCTGGCCGTTCTGCGTGCCGGTCACCTTCGCCGTGGCCTCCGGCGCGGTGGTGTCCTCGCCGCCGCCCTCGGTGACCGTCAGCACGCCCTGCATCGACCCGTGGCCGGGGATGGTGCAGTGGTAGAAGTACCTGCCCGGAGTGAGCGTCACCTCGGCGGTGTGCCGGCCGCCCTGCGCGTCGGACGGGTTGGCCAGGATGTTCAGCTGGACGTCGCTGTTGTACTCCGGGTCGGAGGTGGCGAACGTCAGGGTGTGCGGCATGCCGGTGGTGTTGCCGGTGGCCTCACTGTTCTCGAAGACGATCGTCGCGGGACCGGCCACCGCGGTGGCCGGCGCGGACAGGTACTTGTCGATGTCGTTGCCGGCGGTCCAGGTGAGAACCTGGGCCGCCGCGCGGCCGCCCTCGGCCTTCGGCTGCCCGGCGGCGGGCAGCGCCTGGAGGCCGAGCACCATCATCAGGCCCGCCAGCAGCGCGGCCCACACTCTCGGTCGTCGTGTCACTGCGTCCCCCTCGCCAGCCGGCCGGCGGCCGGGGTCGGCCCGCCGCCCGTGTAGGTGACGCGCCACAGCGCGGACTTGGCGTCGGAGGTGAAGAACCCGCGCCCGTAGTCCAGCACGTACAGCGCACCGTCCGGGCCGAACGTCCAGCCCATCAGGTTCTTGATGCCGTCGTTGCCGACCGGCACGATCTTCTTCAGGGACTCCGAGTGCACCGGCAGACCGCCGTCGCCCTGCGTCCTCGGGTCCATCAGCACGGCGTTGCGCGGCTGGTCGGCGTCGTAGAAGTCGCCGACGAACCACTTGCCGTCCCAGTACGCGGGCCACTTGACGTCACTGGAGTTCGTGTCGTCGTAGCGGTAGACCGGGCCGTTCATCGCGGCCTGCCCGCCGCCCTTGAGCCAGGGCAGCCGGTACGTCGCCTCGTCCTGCTCGTAGGAGGGGACGCCGTTCTCGTCGCGCGGGAAGTCCGGGCCGCCGCCCTGCGGCGAGTACCAGATGTTGTTGCCGGTCACCGGCGGCAGGTTGACCAGGCCGTCGTTGTTCGGCGACTCGTTCTTCGGGTGGTCGCAGTCGTACCAGCCCAGCGGCTTGGACGGGTCGGGCAGGTTGCGGTCCCGGTAGGGCTGCTTGTTGCCCATGCAGTACGGCCAGCCGCGGTTCGACGCCTTGGTGATGACGGCGAAGGTGTCGTACTTGGCCGGTCCCCAGGTCGCCGACGGGGCGCCCGCATCGGGGCCGACCCAGCCGGCGTAGAGGACGTCGGTCTCCTTGTCGACCGAGATCCGCGCCGGATTGCGCACGCCCATCACGTAGATCTCGCCGCGGGTCTTGCCGCCGCCCTCGTCGGTCTCCCTGCCCGTGAACAGGTTGCCCTCGGGGAGGGTGTACGTGCCGTCCGGCTCCGGGTGGATGCGCAGGATCTTGCCGTTGAGGTTGTTGGTGTTGCCGGCGGTACGGCGCGCGTCGGCGAAGGACACGCCCTTGTAGTTGGGCTGCGGGTTGTTGCCCGAGTAACCGTCGCTGAAGCCGCTGGAGTTGTTGTCACCGGTGGCGATGTACAGGTTGCCCTTGGAGTCCCAGGCCATCCCGCCGCCCGCGTGGCAGCAGCTGTGGATCTGCACCGGCCACTCCAGCAGCACCTTCTCGCTCCCCGGGTCCAGCTTGTTCGTGGCGTGGTCGAGAGTGAAGCGGGAGACCCGCCGATCGGCCATGCGCGTGTCCCGGTCGATCCCCGAGTGCGGCGTCCAGTGCAGGTACACCCACCCGTTCCGCGCGAACTGCGGGTCGAGTTCGATGCCGAGCAGGCCCTCCTCGACCTTGGTCAGCTCGTCGCCGCCGCCCTTGTTGCCGAAGACGGTGAGCGCTCCGGCGAGCGTGACCTTCTCGGTCCCGGGGTCGTAGACGTGGATCTCGCCCGTGCCCTTGCCGACATCCGGGTCGTTCCAGTCGGTGACGACCGGCTGCGATGCGTCGGCGCCGCCCCGGCCGATGTAGAACACGCGGCCGTCGGGCGCGGTGACCAGACCGTGCGGTTCGCCGATCTGGTCGTTCTGCCCGGGCTGGTTGGGCTGCGTGAGCCGCTCCGCCTTGTAGTTGCCGGTGATGGTCGCCTTGCAGTCGGCCCGCACCAGGCGGGTGGTCCACAGCAGGGCGCCGCGCAGATGCTCGCGGAAGTCGGTCTCGTCGTAGGACGACACCGTGCCGCCCATGCCGGTGTAGAAGGAGCGGCCGCCGTCGTAGTCACGGCACCAGCTGACCGGGTGGTCCCAGCCGTTGGCGCCGGTGCCGGGCCGGTAGGTCGACTCGCGCACCCGGGCGACGGTGTGGACGTCGCCGGACGGGTTCTTGACCCAGTTCAGCCACTTGTCGGGCCGTTTCCACTCCATCGGCAGGCTCTTGGTGGCCGGGTGCACCCGGTCGCCGATCTCCACGGTCGCCCGCTGCACCGTGGCCTGCCCCGCGGCGGGCCGGGCGCCGATCAGACCGGTGAACCAGTCCGAGTACGGCTCCGCGCGGGCCGCGTCGTGCAGACCGACGAACCCGCCGCCGGCCTCCATGTACGCCTCGAGACCCGCCTCCTGCTCCGGGTCGAGGACGTCCCCGCCGCCGGTGAGGAACACGATCGTGTTGAAGCGGCTCAGCTTCTTGTCGTTGGTGAAGACCGACGGGTTGCCGGTGGCGGTCACCGTGAAGCGCTGGTTCTCCGGGCCGGTCTGGCCGATCCGCTCGATCGCCGCGATCCCGGCGTTCACCAGAGGTGACTCGTCACCGCCGGCCGCCGAGCCGTGGAACAACAGCACACGTACGTCGGCGCCGCCGGGGGGCGACGTGATGGACATCGTTGTCAGGGACGGATCCGGGGCCGTGCGCGCGCTGGCGGCGGGACCCGACAGCAGGCCGGCGGCGACGACACCGGCGGCCACGGTGGCGGCCCAGGCGCGTCGTCTCGTTCTCGTCCTTCGTGCGTTCGAGGTGCTCGTTGTGCTCAACCCGCTCATGTACGGGGGTTCTTGATGCGATGTGGACCGCACGCGGCCACCCACCCTCCTCGGTCGCAGCAACAGCGACAAGGAAGCTAGACCTCTTTGCGTCAGACGCCAATACCTATCGCAGCAAAGAAACGAACTTTGTCCTGAGTGTGGATAAACCCTGGGGTGGCCGCTACGGTTTCACAGGTTCATGACAGCCAAATGGGGAGTTCGGCATGGACAGACGCGGTTTCAACCGACGGGTACTCCTGGGCGGCGCCGCGGTGGCGACGACATCGTTGTCCACCGCATCCGAGGCCGCGAGCGCCGCCGCGACGGCGAGAACCGCGCCCGCCGGGGGCGAGGTGCGCCGGATCAAGATGTACGCCGAACGCCTGGACGGCGGGCAGATGGGCTACGGCTTCGAGAAGGGCAAGGCGACGATCCCCGGCCCGCTCATCGAGCTCAACGAGGGCGACACCCTGCACATCGAGTTCGAGAACACCATGGACGTCCCCGTCAGCCTGCACGTCCACGGAGTCGACTACGAGATCTCCAGCGACGGCACCCAGCAGAACAAGAGCGCCGTCGAGCCCGGCGGCACCCGCACCTACACCTGGCGCACCCACAGGCCCGGCCGGCGCGAGGACGGCACCTGGCGGGCGGGCAGCGCCGGTTACTGGCACTACCACGACCACGTCGTCGGCACCGTGCACGGCACCGGCGGCATCCGCAACGGGCTCTACGGCCCGGTCGTCGTGCGCCGCAAGGGCGACATCCTGCCGGACGCCACCCACACCATCGTCTTCAACGACATGACGATCAACAACAAGCCGGCGCACACCGGGCCCGACTTCGAGGCCACCGTGGGCGACCGGGTCGAGATCGTCATGATCACGCACGGCGAGTACTACCACACCTTCCACATGCACGGTCACCGCTGGGCGGACAACCGCACCGGCATCCTCACCGGGCCCGACGACCCCACCCGGGTCGTCGACACCAAGATCTGCGGGCCCGCCGACTCCTTCGGATTCCAGGTGATCGCGGGGGAGGGGGTGGGCGCGGGCGCCTGGATGTACCACTGCCACGTCCAGAGTCACTCCGACATGGGCATGGTCGGCCTGTTCCTGGTCAAGAAACCGGACGGAACCATCCCCGGCTACGACCCGCACGAACACGCCCACACCGCTTCCTCGGAAGAGAAGTCCGGGCACGCGCACTGACGGACGGCCCGCACGCGGCGAGAGCGCTCTCGCCGCCGGGCCGGTCGGGGCTATCCTTTCGGCCAACCGCCAGGTGAGGAGCCCCGAAGTGAGCGAGAGTGCGCCACGTCCCACGCTGGAGGCCGTGGCCGCGCGGGCCGGGGTCTCCCGGGCCACGGTGTCCCGTGTGGTCAACGGCTCCGACGGAGTGCGCGAGCCCTTGGCCGAACGTGTCCGGCGCGCGGTCGACGAACTCGGCTACGTCCCCAACCAGGCCGCCCGCAGTCTCGTCACCCGGCGCCACGACGCGGTCGCCGTCATCGTGGCCGAACCGGAGACCCGTGTCTTCGCCGACCCCTTCTTCGCCCGGCAGCTGCGCGGCATCAGCAAGGAACTCACGGCCCACGACAACCAGCTGGTGCTGCTGCTCACCGAGGACCGTGACGACCACGCGCGCGTCGCCCGCTACCTGGCCGGCGGACACGTCGACGGTGCCCTGGTGTTCTCCCTGCACATCGACGACCCGCTGCCCGGACTGATCCAGCGCGCCGGACTGCCGACGGTGTTCGGAGGCCGTCCGCACTGGAACGGCGGCGAGGACGGCGTCCGCTACGTCGACACCGACAACCGGGGCGGCGCCCGCGACGCCGTACGGCATCTCCTCGGCCTCGGCCGCCGCCGGATCGCGCACATCACCGGCGCCCTCGACCAGACCTCGGCCGTCGACCGGCTCGACGGCTTCCGGGACGTCGTCGCCGACCCCGACCCGGCCCTGGTCGAGGAGGGCGACTTCACCGCCGCCAGCGGCGAGCGGGCGATGCGGGCCCTGCTCGCCCGCCGTCCCGACCTGGACGCGGTGTTCGCCGGCAACGACCTGATGGCGGCGGGCGCCCTGCGAGCCCTGCGCGACCAAGGCCGGCGCGTGCCCGACGACGTCGCCGTGGCCGGCTTCGACGACATGCTGCCCATCGCCGAGCAGACCGAGCCCCCGCTCACCACGGTCCGTCAGGACATCGAGAAGATGGGCCGCCTGATGGCCCGCCTGCTGCTCCGCGACCTGGACCGCGGCACCGCACCCGCCGAGAACGACGGCACCGGGCCGTCCGGGGTGGTGCTGCCGGTCACGCTGGTCCGCAGGAACTCCGCCTGACCTTCCGGCCCCTGCCGGCCGTGGGCCGTCCGGGTGCTGTCCGGGCGATTGTCGGTGGAGGGTGGAAGACTCGGCGGAGCAGGCGACGGGACTCCCCTCAGGAGGCACCATGCTCACCACCCGCTTCGTCGACGGCGCGCCCTGCTGGATCGACGTCACCACGCCCGACCCGGAGGGCGCCGCGTCCTTCTACGGCGCCCTGTTCGGCTGGACGTACCGCTCCGCGGGACCCGAGGGCGGCGGTTACGGCTTCCTCGAGCGGGCGGGCCGGATCGTCGCGGGCTGCGCCCCGCTCACCGGCGGACAGGGCCCGGCCGCCTGGACCGTGTACTTCCGGGCCTCCGACGCCGACGCCGCCGCCGACGCGGTCCGCAAGGCCAGGGGAAGTGTGCCCGCACCGCCGGTCTCCGTGGGGGAGCAGGGCAGGGCGGCGGTCCTCGCCGACCAGATGGGCGCCGCCTTCGGCGTGTGGCAGCCGGGAGAGCGCCAGGGACTGGAGTCGGTCGGCGAGGCGGGCAGCCTCTGCTGGGCCGAGCTGTACACGCCGGACATCGCCCGCGCCGCCGCCTTCTACCGCGCGGTCCTCGGCTGGGAGACGTCCGCGGTGACCTTCCCCGGCGGCGTCTACACGTCCGTCAGCTCGCCGGGGACGGCGGAGGAGGGCGCATTCGGCGGGATGGTGCCGCTCGCCGACGACCCCGTCGAGGCGGAGGAGAGCCGCCCCCACTGGCTGCCGTACATCGGCGCCGAGGACCCGGACGCCGTGGCCGCGCGCGCCGCCGAGCTGGGCGGCCGGGTGCGGATGCCCCCCACCTCGGTCCCGGGCGTGGGCCGGCTGGCCCGCCTGGAGGATCCGTACGGCGCGCGCTTCGCGGTGCTCAGGGGCGACCCGCGCGAGACCTGATTCCCGGCGCGCCGCCGTGCGCGACCGGGCGACCGGACGTCATCATCGTGGCCGCCGCGCGGTTCCGCCGGGGCGGGGCCGCCGCCCCGGGGCCC
Source organism: Streptomyces sp. NPDC014764 (assembly GCF_043082785.1). Taxonomy (NCBI): domain Bacteria; kingdom Bacillati; phylum Actinomycetota; class Actinomycetes; order Kitasatosporales; family Streptomycetaceae; genus Streptomyces; species Streptomyces sp. NPDC014764. The sequence goes on from NZ_JBIBXY010000018.1 coordinate 65,709, forward strand.
CGGCGTTGATGCCGCGTTGATCGAACGTTTTTCACGCTCGGGCACGCTTCCGGCCATGCACACCGACACTTTGACGCCGCCCGACCTCTCCTGGCAGGAGGAGGCGCTGTGCGCGCAGACCGGGGGAGACTTCTTCTTCCCCGAGCCCGGCAGCTCGGTCCGTGAGGCCAAGCGCATCTGCGGCCTGTGCCCGATCCGCGCCACCTGCCTGGAGTACGCCCTCACGCACGACATGCGCTTCGGCGTATGGGGCGGCCTGTCGGAGAAGGAACGCCACGCCCTGCGGCGCACCGACTCCCGCTAGAACCGCCCCGGCCAGGGTCAGCCGGCGGCGCGGGCCGCCATCCGGGCCTTGCGGGCGGCGAGCTTCTCGTCGAACTTGCGCGCCTCCGAGTCCAGCCCGCCGAGGAACACACCGAGCTCCTCCTGCGCCTTCAGGCCCTCCGGGCCCAGCCCATCCATCTCCATGATCTTCAGGAAGCGCAGCACGGGCTGCAGCACGTCGTCGTGGTGGATGCGCATGTTGTAGACCTCGCCGATCGCCATCTGGGCGGCGGCGCGCTCGAAGCCGGGGATGCCGTGGCCGGGCATGCGGAAGTTCACCACCACGTCGCGGACGGCCTGCATCGTCAGGTCGGGAGCGAGCTCGAACGCCGCCTTCAGCAGGTTCCGGTAGAACACCATGTGCAGGTTCTCGTCGGTCGCGATGCGGGCCAGCATGCGGTCGCAGACCGGGTCGCCGGACTGGTGGCCGGTGTTGCGGTGCGAGATGCGGGTGGCCAGCTCCTGGAAGGCCACGTAGGCGACCGAGTGCAGCATCGAGTGCCGGTTGTCCGACTCGAAGCCCTCGCTCATGTGCGACATGCGGAACTCTTCGAGCTTGTCCGGGTCCACGGCGCGCGAGGCGAGCAGGTAGTCGCGCATCACGATGCCGTGACGGCCCTCCTCGGCGGTCCAGCGGTGCACCCAGGTGCCCCAGGCGCCGTCGCGGCCGAACAGGGAGGCGATCTCGTGGTGGTAGCTGGGGAGGTTGTCCTCCGTCAGCAGGTTCACCACGAGCGCGATCCGGCCGACCTCGGTGACCTTCGACTGCTCCTTGTCCCAGGCCTCGCCGTCCTCGTAGAAGCCCGGGAAGTTGCGCCCGTCGCTCCACGGCACGTACTCGTGCGGCATCCAGTCCTTGGCGACCTTCAGGTGCCGGTTGAGCTCCTTCTCGACCACTTCCTCCAGCGCGTACAGCAGCCGGGCGTCGGTCCAGACGGAGGGGCTGCCGAGGTGGGCAGGAGTGATCGTCACGGGTGGCTCCAGGGGGACGGGGACATGCGGACGCGCCGGCGAGCGGTGCCGGTCGACCTACGGCATCGTAGGCTACGTACCCGTAGGTTACGAAGCCGTAGGTTAAGAGCACCGTAAAAGGCCGCTGACCAGCGGAACCTTTCACCCCGGAACGGCCGGTCAGGCGTACAGGTCCCGCAGCCGCACCGACAGGCAGGTCACGCAGCCCTCGAGCTTCTCGAACTCGCCGATGTCCACCGGCACCGGCTCGTACCCGAGGTCCGCGAACAGCTCCGCCGTCTTCGGGGCGCTCGCCGCCATCAGGAGCTTGTCGCCCCCCAGGCACACCACGTGCGCCCCGGACGGCTCGGGCACCGGCAGGAACCGCGGGAACAGCGACGGGGCGTCCATGTGCGGAATGTGCCCGACGACCGTCCCGTCGGGCAGCGCGGTGACCGCCGACTTCAGATGCAGCACCTTGGCGACGGGCACGGCGACCACCCGCGCGCCCAACGGCTCGAAAGCGGCCCGCACCTGCTGCACCCCGGCCGCGTTGGTGCGCCCGCCGCGGCCCACGTACACCGTGCCGCCGATCTTCAGGACGTCGCCGCCGTCCAGCGTGCCCGGCTCCCACACCCAGTTCACCGAGCAGCCCAGGGACGCCACGGCCTCCTCGACACCGAGGGTCTCCGCACGCCGCGACTCGGCGCCGGAGCGGGCGATCAGCGCCACGTTGCGGAACATCACCACCGTGTCCTCCACGAACACGGAGTCCGGACAGTCGTCGGCCGGGTCCACCTCGACGGTCTCCCAGCCGTGCGCCCGCAACGCCTCCGTGTACGTCTCCCACTGCCGCACGGCGAGGTCGACGTCCACCTCCTCCCGCTCGGCATGGGTCACCAGCCCTTCGGCGAGGCTGGGCGCGGGACGGCGGACGAGGGCCTTCTTGCTGGGCACGGGTTCGCCTTTCGGATCGGACGTGCTGGTTCTCGGGGCGTCCGGGCCCTGGCGGGACCGGCGGGCCACGGGCCCCGGCCCCGCCATCATGCAGTCCGCCGCCCGGCGGGACCACCCCGGGCCCCGATGAGATGTACCACGGGTAACCCGGTTCAGCCCACGGCCCGCCGCAGATGCTCCCCGGTGTACGACCCCGGTGCCCGCAGCAGCTCGGCCGGCGTGCCCTCGAACACCACCCGGCCGCCGTCGCGTCCGCCGCCCGGACCCAGGTCGACCACGTGGTCCGCGTGCGCCACCACCTGGAGGCTGTGCTCGACCACGATCACCGTGTTGCCCCCGTCCACCAGCCGGTCCAGCAGGCCGAGCAGCCCGTCCACGTCCGCCATGTGCAGTCCGGTCGTCGGCTCGTCCAGCACGAACACCGCGCCGTCCCGGTGCAGCCGGGTGGCCAGCTTCAGCCGCTGCCGCTCGCCGCCGGACAGGGTGGACAGCGGCTGGCCCAGCGTGAGGTAGGTCAGCCCGACGTCCCGCAGCGCGCGCAGCCGTCGCCGTGCGCCCTCGTCGTGGAAGAAGTCCAGGGCCTCGCCGGCGGTCATCTCCAGCACGTCGGCGACGGACCGCCCGCCGACGGTCAGCCGCAGCACCTCCTCGCCGAACCGCCGTCCCTCGCAGTCCGGGCAGGTGGTGGTCACCGGGTCCATGAACGCCAGGTCGGTGTACAGGATCCCCCGACCGCCGCAGGTCCGGCAGGCGCCGGTGGAGTTGAAGCTGAACAGCCCCGGTTCCGCACCCGTCCCCCGCGCGAAGATCTTCCGCACGATGTCCATGAACCCCAGATAGGTGGCCGGAGTGGACCGTCCGGAGATGCCGACGGACGACTGGTCGACCACCACGGCCTCGGGGTGCGCGTCGGTGAACTCGGCGACCAGGGTGCTCTTCCCCGACCCCGCCACTCCGGTCACCGTGGTCAGTACCCCGGCCGGGAAGCACACGGTGACGTCCCGCAGATTGTGCCGGTCCGCTCCCTTCACCCACAGCTCGCCGGACGGCGTGCGCACCTGGGTCCTCACCTCCGTACGCCGCCCGAGGCAGCGTCCCGTGAGGGTGCCGGAGGCGGCCAGCTCCGCCGGCGTCCCCTCGAAGACGACCCTGCCGCCCTCGCTGCCCCCGCCCGGGCCCATGTCGACCACGTGGTCGGCCAGCGCCATGACGTCCGGGTCGTGCTCGACGACCAGCACGGTGTTGCCCTTGTCCCGCAGGCGCAGCAGCAGTTCGCCCAGCCGGTGCACGTCCCGCGGGTGCAGCCCGACGCTCGGCTCGTCGAAGACGTACGTCATCCCGGACAGGCTGGAGCCGAGGTGCCGTACGGTCTTCAGCCGCTGGCCCTCGCCGCCTGACAGCGTCGCCGTCTCCCGGTCGAGCGAGAGGTAGCCGAGGCCGATGCGGTCGATCCGCTCCAGCGCGGCGACGGCGGCCGCGGCGACCGGGCCCGCCACCGGGTCGTCGATCTCCCGCAGCACCGGGATCAGGTCGCACACCTGCATCGCCGAGAGCTCGGCGATGTTCCGGCCGCCGATCCGGGAGGCCAGGGCAGCCCGGTTGAGCCGGGCGCCGCCGCAGTCGGGACAGACGCCCTCGGTGAGGAACTCCCGTACCAGGTCGCGGGTCTTCTGGCTCATCCCCTCCAGGTCCCGCTTCAGGTACAGCCGTTCGAAGCGGTCGGCCAGCCCTTCGTACTCGGTGGTCCACGTGCCGCCCGTGCCCTGCACGGTGACCTTGCTGCCGGGCCGCCCCCGCATCAGGAACTCCCGCTCGGCGGCTGTGAACTCACGCACCGGCTGGAGCGGGTCCAGGTCCTCGCTGTTGGTGTACGCCTGTCCCTGCCAGGTGCCCGGCGCGAACGGCGGGAACCGGACCGCCCCCTCGGCGAGGGAGCGGTCCGGGTCGAGGATGCGGTCCCAGTCCGGCCGCACGGTCCGGCCCAGACCGTCGCAGCCGGGACACATGCCCGACGGGTCGTTGAACGAGTACGCGGTCGCCGGGCCCGCACTCGGGGTGCCGTGCCGGGAGAACAGCACCCGCAGCACCGAGTGCACGTCCGTCATCGTGCCCACCGTCGACCGGGAGTGGCCGCCGACCGGCCGCTGGTCGACGATGATCACCGGCGTCAGGTTCTCCAGCGCCCGTGCGTGCGGCCGCTCGTACTTGGGCAGCCGGTTGCGCACGAACCAGGTGTACGTCTCGTTCAGCTGCCGCTGCGACTCGACCGCGATCGTGTCGAAGACGACCGACGACTTCCCCGACCCCGAGACGCCGGTGAACACGGTCAGCCGGCCCTTCGGGATGCGGAGCGAGACGTCCCTGAGGTTGTTCTCGGTGGCCCCGGTGATGGAGATGAAGCTGTCCTGCTGGGTCATGCCCTCGACGCTAGGCGGAATACCCGACAGCTTCTGGCGTGATTTCCTTCAGCTCTCCTCCCTCCATCATCAGCCAGCGCGTGATGCCGATCGACTCCAGGAACGGCAGGTCGTGACTGGCCACGACCAGCGCCCCCTCGAACGACTCCAGCGCCGTGGTGAGCTGCCGGACGCTCGCGATGTCCAGGTTGTTCGTCGGCTCGTCCAGCATCAGCAGCTGCGGCGCGGGCTCCGCCAGCATCAGCGCCGCCAGGGTCGCCCGGAACCGCTCGCCGCCGGACAGGGTCGACGCCTGCTGGTCGGCGCGGGCGCCCCGGAACAGGAAGCGGGCGAGCCGCGCCCGGATCCGGTTGTTGGTGGCGCCCGGCGCGAACCGCGCCACGTTCTCCGCCACCGTCAGCTCCGGGTCCAGGACGTCGAGCCGCTGCGGCAGGAACCGCAGCGGGACGTGCGCCGTCGCCTCGCCCGACTCCGGGGCCAGCTCCCCGGCGATCGTGCGCAGCAGCGTCGTCTTCCCGGCGCCGTTGCGTCCGATCAGCGCCACCCGCTCCGGGCCCCGCAGGTCGAGCCCCTTCACCCGGGCGCCGTAGACCGGCTCCAGATCCATTACCGTGAGGACCTGGCGCCCCGGCGGCACGGCGGTGAACGGCAGGTCGACGCGGATCTCGTCGTCGTCCCGCACCGCATCCACCGCGTCGTCGAGCCGCTCCTTGGCCTCGGCGAGCTTCTCCTCGTGCATGATGCGGTGCTTGCCGGCCGCGACCTGAGCCTGGCGCTTGCGTTCGCCCATGACGACCTTGGGCTCGCGTTTGTTGTCCCACATCTTCTGGCCGTAGCGCTTGCGGCGGGCCAGCTTGACCTGCGCGTCGGCCAGTTCGCGCTTCTGCTTGCGCAGATCGGCCTCGGCGACGCGCACCATGCGCTCCGCGGCCTCCTGCTCCACGGCCAACGCCTCCTCGTACGCGGTGTAGTTGCCGCCGTACCAGGTGATCCCGCCCGCGCGCAGGTCCGCGATCTGGTCGACCAGGTCGAGCAGTTCCCGGTCGTGGCTCACCACGACGAGGACGCCCTGCCAGCTCTTGACGGCCGCGTACAGCCGTCTGCGGGCGTACAGGTCGAGGTTGTTGGTGGGTTCGTCGAGCAGCAGCACGTCGGGCCGGCTGAGCAGCAGCGCGGCCAGCCGCAGCATGACCGACTCGCCGCCGGACACCTCGCCGACGGTGCGGTCCAGGCCGATGTGGCCGAGACCCAGCTCGCCGAGCGTGGCCACGGCGCGCTCCTCGACGTCCCAGTCGTCGCCGACGGTCTCGAAGTGCTCCTCCGCCACGTCGCCCGCCTCGATGGCGTGCAGCGCTGCCCGCTTCGCGGCGATGCCGAGGGCCTCGTCGACCCGCAGCGAGGTGTCCAGCGTCACGGTCTGCGGCAGCCGGCCCACCTCGCCGGACACCTTGACGGAGCCTTCCGTGGGGGTGAGCTCCCCGGCGATCAGCTTGAGCAGCGTCGACTTGCCCGAACCGTTGAGTCCGACCAGGCCGGTGCGGCCCGGGCCGAAGGCCGCGTCGAGTTCTTCGAAGACGACGGTGCCGTCGGGCCAGGTGAAGGAGAGGGAGTGACAGGTGAGAGAAGCTGACATGCGGGCCTCCGCGGTTGCACGGTTCGATCAGGGGCACACGCGTATCGAGACACCGCGGGACGACGACCGGCAGCCGGGGAGGAATCCGTGGCATGAGAAAAGCCCCGTTGCGGAGGGACCGCAAGGACGGCTCGAACGCCGAGGTCGCACGCAGCGCACACACCTGACCGGTGTGAGGCGGTGTCTCAGAACCTCAGACGAGCAACGTCCTTCTCCTATCGGCGGCAACAGAACCGCTGACGACTTTACGCGCGGCCCCACGGGCCGGCAACGCGATTTTTGGACATCGTGGACCCCGTGTCCCCGCACCGAGGAGGCCTCGTGCCCAACGGCCCGCTCTCCCTGCCGGCCCGCCTGTGCCTGCTGGCCTGGGACCTCGACCCCACCCGGGCCGCCCCCGTGGTTCGGGCCGGCGCCCTGGCCGATCTTGCGCGGCGCGGCCTGCTGGTCGACGACGACGGCATCGCGACCCCGCGCGACCTGGACTCCCGCACCGGCGACCCGTCCCTCGACGGGCTCCTCGAACTGGTCAGCGAGTCCTTCCCGCACGACTGGCGCACCTGGGTGACGCTGCACGCCCGGCACACCCTGGACGCGGTCCGCGAGCACCTGGTCGCCGAGGGCGTGCTGCGGGCCGAGAAGCACCGGGTGCTCGGCGTGTTCCCGTCCGTGGACCACGTCCTCGCCGACAGGGCCCGCGCGGACGCCCTGCGGACGGAGGCCCGCCAGGTCCTCTCCGGTGCCACGGCTCCCGCAGAGGTCTCCGCCACCACCGCGACGACCCTCGCCCTCGCCATGGCGGCCGACCTCCCCCTCCCGGCCCCGGGCACAGCGCCGGCCGTGCCGGCGGACCCGGGCTTCACCGCGATCCTCCACGAACTGGAGCGGGGCCTGCGCGACGCGGCTCCGGCGGCTTCGCTGCCGAAGGGCCCCTGAGGCACGACGGCCCGAGAACGACGAACGGCGGACGGCCAGGACCCCGCGTCACCCGGGGTCCTGGCCGTCCGCCGTGAGCTCACGCGTCCCGCATCAGTTCCGCGAGGTCGTGGTCGAGGTCGAGGTGGAGGTGTTCGAGGCCGGTGGGGACGAGTTCGCTCGTCGCCTCCAGGAAGCGGCGCAGTTCGCCGGAACGGACGTGGATGACGGCCGTGCCCTCCGGGGCGTGGAACTCCATCACCGTGCGGTCGTATCCGTACGGGCGCACCCGGACGTCGCCGTCGCCCTCCGGGGCCTCCATGCCCGCCGCGAGCAGGTCACGGGCGAACGTCCAGCACACGTCGACGCCTTCGAGCGTGGCGGGCGCGGGGAAGGTCATGCGGACGGCGAACGGGTCGGCGCCGTCGTAGTGGAGCGTGGCGGGGATGTTGGGCATCCGCGGCGCTGCTGCGACCAGGCGGGCCTCTACGGACTGCTCGATGACGGTGGACAACGCCTTGCTCCCTCGTGACGGCTGGGCTGGCTTCCGGGCGGTTCGTGTCTGTCGGCTACTTGAGGAGACGCTGGAATCGGCCATTCCGTGCGCATGGAGTGCGAGTGACCTCTGTCACCGCCTTCATGCACCCGAGTGACACGTCTCTCCTGCCGTGCCGCGCGGGCCACTTGGAGCGGCCGCCGCCGGAGGGCGCTCTGGACGCCGTCCCGCCGGTGGGCTAGCTTCGCCCGCCATGGGGCGCTGGGGAAGTACGCGACGGCCGGTGACGACGGGACGCACGGGACGGCGCCTCCGCCGGGCGACGGCGGCGGCCGCCTGCGCGGCGGCACTCGCCGCGCTCACCGTCGTACCCGCCCAGGCACAGGGCCCGGCGCACCAGGGGCGCGCACCGCACTGGTCGTTGAAGGACACCGGAGCCCCCGACGTGCGGTTCCGCGGTCTGGCCGCCGTCAGCCGCGACACCGCGTGGGTGGCCGGAACCCTCGGCACCGTACTGCGCACCACCGACGGCGGACGGACCTGGCGGGACGTCTCGCCGCCCGGCGCGGGGGAGTTGCAGTTCCGGGACGTCGAGGCGTTCGACGCGCGCCGGGCCGTGGTGCTGGCGATCGGGGAGGGCGAGGACTCGCGCGTCTACCGCACCGACGACGGCGGAACCACCTGGACCGAGACCTTCCGCAACCCGGATCCCCGCGCCTTCTACGACTGCGTCACCTTCTTCGACCACCGTCACGGTCTCGCCATGAGCGACCCCGTGGACGGGAAGTTCCGCATCCTGTCGACCCGCGACGGCGGCCGTTCCTGGACCGTGCTCCCGGACACCGGCATGCCGCCGGCGCTGGAGGGCGAGGCCGGGTTCGCCGCGAGCGGCCAGTGCCTGGTGTCGTCCGGGCCGAAGGACGTGTGGCTGGCCACCGGGGGAGCGGACCGCGCCCGCGTGCTGCACTCCGCCGACCGCGGCCGCACCTGGACGGCCACCGACACCCCGGTCCCCGCCGGCGACCCGGCGCGCGGCGTCTTCGCCCTCGCCTTCCGCGACCGCCACCACGGTCTCGCCGTCGGCGGCGACTTCAACCCCGGCCTGCCGTCGCCCGACGCCGCCGCGCGCACCACGGACGGCGGCCGCGGGTGGCGCCCGGCGGCGGGGCCCCCGCCGGCCTACCGTTCCGGCGTCGCCTGGCTCCCGCACAGCCGCACCGCCGCCCTCGCCGTCGGCCCCACCGGCACCGATCTGACCACCGACGGCGGCCGCACCTGGCGCACCGTCGACACCGGCTCGTACGACACCGTCGACTGCACGCCCGGCCGGAGCTGCTGGGCGGCGGGGGAGAAGGGCAGGGTCGCCCGGCTGGAGCAGTGACCCGGGCGGGGGCACTGCATTCCGCAGTCCGGGGTACCCGACCGCTGTACGCGACCGAGCGCTCGCCGAGCGCGAGAGAAAGTGAGCGGACATGCCCAGCGGTTCCAGCCCCAAGCGGGAGCGTCAGTACGAGCACATCAAGGAGAGCGCGAAGGACCGGGGCGAGAGCACCGGGCGCGCCAAGGAGATCGCCGCCCGGACGGTGAACAAGGAACGCGCCCGGTCCGGCGAGTCGAAGACCGCGAGCCGGACGTCGACGCAGGACATGTCCTCCGGCAAGCGCGGCGGCCAGCGGTCCGGCAAGGGCCCCCAGGGCCCGACCCGCGACCAGCTCTACGAAGAGGCCAAGAAGCGGAACATCGAGGGCCGTTCGAGCATGAACAAGGGCCAGCTGCAGCGGGCGCTCGGCAAGTGAGCCCCGTGCCTCCGCGCGGGGCCGCGGCCGGGAGGCCGGCCCTCTCCGCGCGGAGCGCCCCGCCCCGTAGGCTCGGGGCACCATGACGACGGTACGCACACCGGCCGGCTGGCCGGCCACCGAGGAAGAGGCCCGCGCGGTCCAGGACGAGCTGCGCACGAAGGTGGTGCTCGGCGAACCGGGCCCGCCGCCCGGCACCGGCCACGTGACCGGCGTCGACGTCGCCTACGACGACGAGCGGGACGCGGTCGCCGCCGCGGCCGTCGTACTGGACGCGGCCACCCTGGACGTCGTCGCCGAGTCCACGGCCGTCGGCCGGATCTCCTTCCCGTACGTGCCCGGACTGCTGGCCTTCCGCGAGATCCCCGCGGTGCTGGCAGCCCTGGAGGCGCTGCCCTGCGCGCCCGGCCTGGTGGTCTGCGACGGCTACGGCCTCGCCCACCCGCGCCGCTTCGGCCTCGCCGTCCACCTCGGCGTCCTCACCGGACTCCCGACGATCGGTGTGGCCAAGAACCCCTTCACCTTCACCTACGACGAGCCCGCCGCCCCGCGCGGCAGCTCCTCGCCGCTGCTCGCCGGCGCCGAGGAAGTGGGCCGCGCCCTGCGCACCCGGGACGGCGTCAAGCCGGTGTTCGTGTCGGTGGGCCACCGGGTCAGCCTGGACAACGCCTGCGCCCACACGCTCGCCCTGGCCCCCGCCTACCGCCTCCCCGAGACCACCCGCAGGGCGGACGCCCTGTGCCGCCGCGCCCTCCGCGAGGCAGCACCCGCACTCACGGCGGACTGAGTACGCGTACGGATGCCCGAACGCCCGTCCGACGGCAGGGTGTTCGCCATGCCGACACACCACTCCACCCGCGCCCCCGCCCGCCCCACCGGCCGAGCCGTCACACTCGGCCTCACCCTCGGGGTCCTGGCGGGCGCGGGGTGGCTCGCGGGGATGGTCTACACGCTGATCACCTGGCGGCTCTGACCGGGCGTGCGCCGCGCGGGTGCCCGCGCCGTGGCGCGACGCCCGCACAACCAGCCTCGACGCGCCGCTTCGGCCGTCGAGCGCGCTGCCGAGGGGCGGGCGGGTGCTCCGCCGGGTACCGCACCCCGGCTCCGGCGGAGCGCCCGCCCGCCCGCCGCCTGACCGGCCCGCCCGTTGTGTGACCCGCTCGCACGCCCTCGGCCGGCCCGACGGCCGCAGCCGCCGCATACAGCCGCGTACACCTGCGGAGTGTCACCCCGCCTGCGCGATCCGCCCGCGGCCCTGAGCCGGGCGGTCGGTCCGAGCCGCCCGCAGCCCTGAACCGACCCGCCGGCCGCGACACCTCACGCCCACCTCCCGCAGGCCGCGCCCCGGCGAGGGCGCGTCCGCCGCGAAACACTCCTCACCGCACCGCCGCCACCCGGAACCGGATCCCCGCCTTCTGGAGGCGGTCGATCAGGGCGTCGCCCATCGCCGCCGCCGTCGTGACCTGGCCCGACGTCGGGGGCAGGTCGTCGAGGGCCAGGCTCAGCGCGCTCTCGGCGAGCATCTTCGCCGTCTCGTCGTAGCCGGGGTCGCCGCCCGAGACCTCCGTGCAGACCCGGCGGCCGCCGCCCTCGCCGACGAAGCGGACCGTGAACCAGCTGCGCGCCCGCTTCTCGGGGCTCGGTCCCTCGCCGGGCTCGAGGCGGGCGGACAGGGCGCGGCGCAGCGGCGGGACCTGGGCCGCAGCGACCAGCGCGCCGACCGCGGCCACCCCGCCGAGGGCCATCGGCAAGCTGCGCACCGCGGCGTAGTGGCGGTAGCGGAAGTCCGGGCCGTAGCGGGGCAGCGCCTTCGCCGAGCGGCGCACGATCCGGCCGTCGATCGTCGGCAGGGGCAGCGCCCAGGCGTCCACCTCCGGCGCGTAACGCGGGGCGCCCGTCGGGGCGGAGGCGCGGCGGCCCACCAGCCGGGGCTCGTGGCGCCGGCGGTCCCGTGCGGCGGCCCGCAGCGCGCCCGGCCGGCCGAACTGGTTCAGCGCCGAGGCGAAGGTGCCGCCCGAGAAGGCCGCGTCGGCGGTGACGTACCCGTCGACCGTCAACGGCACGTCCTCCGGCAGCTGCCGCACCGTGAAGTACGCGCCCAGGTCGTGCGGCACCGAGTCGAAGCCGCAGGCGTGCACCAGCCGCGCCCCCGTCTCCCGCGCGCGGGCGTCATGACGGACGTACATCAGGTCCACGAACTCCGGCTCACCGGTCAGGTCGGCGTAGTCCGTGCCGGTGTCCGCGCAGGCGGCGACGAGTTCCTCGCCGTACTCCACGTAAGGGCCCACCGTGGTGGCGACCACCCGCGCCTGTTCGGCGAGGGCGCGCAGCGTGGCCGGCTCGGACACGTCCGCCCGCAGCGCACCCACCTTCTCGCCGTCGGGCAGCCGCTCGCGCAGTTGCTCAAGTTTCCGCTCGCTGCGGCCCGCGACCGCCCAGCGCAGTCCCTCCGGCGCGTGGGCGGCCAGGTACTCCGCGGTCAGCGTCCCGGCGAAACCGGTCGCTCCGAAGAGCACGATGTCGTACGGACGGTCCGTCCTGCTCAGCCTGCTCATGACACCCCTTGGTCGTGCAGCCGCGCCGCTGTCGGTGGCCGAGGCTAGCGTGAGGGGTGCGGAGCCCGACGACGAGCCCGGAGGTAAGCGATGGCCGTGCCACGGAACGCCCTGCGGAAGTGGGAGAAAGTGCGCGAGTGGGCCCTGAGCCTGCCGGGCGCGGTCGAGGAGCATCCATGGGGCGACACGGTCGCCAAGGTCGACCGGAAGGTGTTCGTCTTCCTCGGCGCCGCCGACGGGAGTCACCCGCTCGGGGTCACCGTGAAGCTGACGGACGAGACGGCGCACGCCCACGCGCTCGCCTGCCCGGGTGCCGAGCCCGCCGGGTACGGCCTCGGCAAGGCCGGCTGGGTGCGGGTCCCGCTGGAACCCGCGGGCGCCCCGGCGGCGGAGCTGCTCCGCGACTGGGTCGAGGAGAGCTACCGCACGGTCGCCGCCAGACGCCGGGCGGCCGAGCTGGACGCGCGGGCGGCCGAGCGGGCGGCCCGCTGAGACGGCCCGACCGCGGCCGTGACCGGCCCGCGGGAGGCCGCGCCCGGCGAGCAGCGGGGCGCCCGGGCGGCGGAGAAGGGCGCGCCCGGCGAGCGGCCGGACGCGGGGGCGGCGAAGCCGGACGCCCGCGGTGGTGGCTCGAACGCCTCGGTGACCGGCCCGCAGGAGGCCGCGCCCGGTGCGATGGATGCACCCTGGCCGGCGCAGGGCCGTCCCCCGGCCGGGTCAAGGCCGTTTTCCGGCTCGCAGACCGGGCGGGACGCCGGTGCGGGGGCGAGACCCCGGTCGCGGTCGGCCGTCGGCTCGGCGTCCTTGCCGCGGCCGACCCCGCGGTCGGCCGGCCGTCCCCCGGCCGGGTCAAGGCCGTTTTCCGGCTCGCAGACCTGTCGGGACGCCGGTGCGGAGGTGACCCCCCGGCCGCGGTCGGCCGTCGGCCCGGCGTCCGTGCCGCGGACCGCCCCGCCGACCGCCCCCGCTACTGTGGCCAAGCGCTTGCTCGCCCGCCCTTGTGCCGGGTGCGCGGTGTTCCTAACATCGCAAGTGTTACACCAGAAGTGTCACAGCCGATGGGGGCTCGATGACGGAGGCGACGGCGCCGGACCACGGCCCGCTCAGCGGCGTGCGCGTGGTCGAGCTGGCCGGCATCGGCCCCGGCCCGTTCGCGGCCATGCTTCTCGCCGACCTGGGCGCCGACGTCGTACGCGTCGACCGCCCCGGCGGCCCCGGACTCGGTATCGACCCCGCCCGCGACATCACCAACCGCAACAAGCGCTCGGTGGTCGTCGACCTCAAGACGTCCGACGGCGTGCAGCACGTCCTGGACCTCGCCGGGCGCGCCGACATCCTGATCGAGGGCTACCGCCCCGGCGTCGCCGAGCGCCTCGGTGTCGGCCCCGAGGACTGCCGGGCCCGCAACCCGCGCCTGGTCTACGGCCGGATGACCGGCTGGGGACAGGAAGGCCCCCTCGCCGACCGCGCCGGACACGACATCGGCTACATCGCCGTCACCGGCGCCCTCGGCATGACCGGCGAGCCCGGCAGGCCCCCGGTCGCCCCCGCCAACCTCCTCGGCGACTACGCCGGCGGCTCCCTCTACCTGGTCGTGGGCGTCCTCGCCGCCCTCCACCACGCCCGCGCCACCGGCACCGGACAGGTCGTCGACGCCGCCATCGTCGACGGCACCGCCCATCTCACGTCGATGATCCACGGCATGCTCGCCGCCGGCGCCTGGCAGGACCGCCGCGGGGCGAACCTCCTCGACGGCGGCTGCCCCTACTACGGCACCTACGAGACCTCCGACGGCGGGCACATGGCCGTCGGCGCCCTGGAGCCGCGCTTCTACGCCGAGTTCCTGCGCCTGCTGGACCTCCCCGGCCTCGAAGGGGCGCACGCCGACGTCTCCCGCTGGCCCGAGCTGCGCGCCCGGGTCGCCGAGCGGTTCGCCTCCCGCCCCCGCGACGCCTGGACGGCCGTCTTCGAGGGCACCGACGCGTGCGTGGCGCCGGTGCTGTCGCTGCGGGAGGCGCCGCACCACCCGCACCTCGCCGCCCGCACCACCTTCACCGACCACGCGGGCATCACCCAGCCCGCCCCGGCGCCGCGGTTCTCCGCGACGCCCGCCACCGTCCGCACCGGGCCCGCCCGGCCGGGCGCCGACACCGAGGACGTGGCCCGCGACTGGGACGTACCCGGCCTGGTGTCCCCGCCCCCGAACCCTCAGCGAAAGGCCTCCTCGTGAGCACCGAAGCGTATGTGTACGACGCGATCCGCACCCCGCGCGGGCGCGGCAAGGCGAACGGCGCCCTGCACGGCACCAAGCCCATCGACCTGGTCGTCGGGCTGATCCACGAGATCCGCGCCCGGTTCCCGGGACTCGACCCGGCCGCCGTCGACGACATCGTGCTCGGCGTCGTCGGCCCGGTCGGCGACCAGGGCTCCGACATCGCCCGGATCGCCGCCATCGCCGCGGGCCTGCCCGACACGGTGGCCGGCGTCCAGGAGAACCGCTTCTGCGCCTCCGGACTCGAAGCCGTCAACATGGCCGCGATGAAGGTCCGTTCGGGCTGGGAGGACCTGGTCCTGGCGGGCGGCGTGGAGTCCATGTCCCGCGTGCCGATGGCCTCGGACGGCGGCGCCTGGTTCAACGACCCGATGACCAACCTCGACGTCAACTTCGTGCCGCAGGGCATCGGCGCCGACCTCATCGCCACCATCGAGGGCTTCTCCCGCCGAGACGTCGACGAGTACGCCGCCCTCTCCCAGGAGCGCGCCGCCAACGCCTGGAAGGAGAACCGCTTCGAGCGGTCCGTCGTCCCGGTGAAGGACCGCAGCGGCCTCGTCGTCCTCGACCACGACGAGCACATGCGCCCCGGCACCACCGCCGACTCCCTCGGCAAGCTCAAGCCGTCCTTCGCGGACATCGGCGAGCTGGGCGGCTTCGACGCCGTCGCGCTCCAGGAGTACCACTGGGTCGAGAAGATCGACCACGTCCACCACGCGGGCAACTCCTCCGGCATCGTCGACGGCGCCGCCCTCGTCGCGATCGGCTCCAAGGAGGTCGGCGAGCGCTACGGCCTCACCCCGCGCGCCCGCATCGTCTCCGCCGCCGTCTCCGGCTCCGAGCCGACCATCATGCTCACCGGCCCCGCGCCCGCCACCCGCAAGGCGCTCGCCAAGGCCGGACTGACCGTCGACGACATCGACCTCGTGGAGATCAACGAGGCGTTCGCCGCCGTCGTGCTCCGCTTCGTGAAGGACATGGGCCTGTCGCTGGACAAGGTCAACGTCAACGGCGGCGCCATCGCCCTGGGCCACCCGCTCGGTGCCACCGGCGCGATGATCCTCGGCACCCTCGTCGACGAACTGGAGCGCCAGGACAAGCGCTACGGGCTCGCCACGCTCTGCGTGGGCGGCGGCATGGGCATCGCCACCATCGTCGAGCGCATCTGACCCCCTCCCGACGGATCACCTGGAGCACACCCTCATGAGCAGCGAGTCCACCACCATCCGCTGGGAGCAGGACGACACCGGCGTCGTCACCCTCGTCCTCGACGACCCCGACCAGTCCGCGAACACCGTCAACAAGGCGTTCCGCGAGTCCTTCGCCGCGATCACCGACCGTCTGGAGGCGGAGAAGGACTCCATCCGCGGCGTCATCCTCACCTCCGCCAAGAAGACCTTCTTCGCCGGCGGCGACCTGCGCGACCTGATCCGCGTCACCCCCGACACCGCCCAGGACCTGTTCGACGGCGGACTGGCCTTCAAGCGCCAGCTGCGCCGCATGGAGACCCTCGGCAAGCCGGTCGTCGCCGCCATCAACGGCGCGGCTCTCGGCGGCGGTTACGAGATCGCCCTCGCCTGCCACCACCGCATCGCCCTGGACGCCCCCGGCTCCAAGATCGGCTGCCCCGAGGTCACCCTGGGCCTGCTGCCCGGAGGCGGCGGCGTCGTCCGCACCGTGCGTCTGCTCGGCATCACCGACGCGCTGCTGAAGGTGCTCCTCCAGGGCACCCAGTACAACCCGCGCCGCGCCCTGGAGAACGGCCTGGTCGACGAGGTCGCCGAGACCCGCGAGGAGATGCTCGCCAAGGCCCGCGCCTTCATCGACGCCCACCCCGAGTCGGCGCAGCCCTGGGACCGCCCCGGCTACCGCATCCCCGGCGGCACCCCGTCGCACCCCAAGTTCGCCGCCAACCTGCCCGCCTTCCCGGCGAGCCTGCGCAAGCAGACCGGCGGCGCCCCCTACCCGGCCCCGCGCAACATCATGGCCGCCGCCGTCGAGGGCGCCCAGGTCGACTTCGAGACCGCCCAGGTCATCGAGGCGCGCTACTTCGTGGAGCTGGCCGCCGGACAGACCTCGAAGAACATGATCCAGGCGTTCTTCTTCGACCTCCAGGCCGTCAACTCCGGTGCCGGACGCCCGAAGGACGTTCCCGCCCACAAGGTCACCAAGGTCGCCGTCCTCGGCGCCGGGATGATGGGCGCCGGCATCGCCTACTCCTGCGCCCGCGCCGGCATCGACGTCGTCCTCAAGGACGTCACCCTCGAATCCGCGCTCAAGGGCAAGGCCTACTCCGAGAAGCTGTGCGCCAAGGCCGTCTCGCGCGGCCGCACCAGCCAGGACAAGGCCGACGCGCTCCTCGCGCGGATCACGCCCACCGCCGAGGTGTCCGACCTCGCCGGCTGCGACGCGGTGATCGAGGCCGTCTTCGAGGACACCTCCCTCAAGCACAAGGTCTTCCAGGAGGTGCAGAACGTCGTCGCACCCGACGCGCTGCTCTGCTCCAACACCTCCACCCTGCCCATCACCGCGCTCGCCGACGGCGTCGAGCGGCAGGAGGACTTCATCGGACTGCACTTCTTCTCGCCCGTCGACAAGATGCCGCTCGTCGAGATCATCAAGGGGCGGCGCACCGGCGAGGAGGCGCTCGCCCGCGCCTTCGACCTGGTCCGCCAGATCAACAAGACCCCGATCGTGGTGAACGACTCCCGCGGCTTCTTCACCTCCCGGGTCATCGGCCACTTCATCAACGAGGGCGTGGCGATGGTCGGCGAGGGCGTCGAGCCCGCGTCGGTCGAGCAGGCGGCGGCCCAGGCGGGCTACCCGGCGAAGGTGCTCTCCCTGATGGACGAGCTCACCCTCACCCTCCCGCGCAAGATCCGCCGCGAGACCCAGCGGGCCGTCGAGGAGGCCGGCGGCGCCTGGACCCCGCACCCGGCCGAGGCGGTCGTGGACCGCATGGTCGACGAGTTCGGCCGCACCGGCCGCTCCGGCGGCGCCGGCTTCTACGACTACGACGAGACGGGCAGGCGCGGCCTGCTGTGGCCGGGGCTGCGCGAGCACTTCACCAAGCCGGGGCACACCGTCCCGTTCCGCGACATGCAGGAGCGGATGCTGTTCTCGGAGGCGCTGGACACCGTCCGGCTGCTGGAGGAGGGCGTCCTGACCTCCGTCGCCGACGCCAACATCGGCTCCATCCTCGGCATCGGCTTCCCCGGCTGGACCGGCGGCGTCCTGCAGTACATCAACGGCTACGAGGGTGGCCTGCCCGGCTTCGTCGCCCGCGCCCGCGAGCTGGCAGAGCGCTACGGCGAGCGGTTTACCCCGCCCGCCCTGCTGGTGGAGAAGGCGGAGAAGGGCGAGGTCTTCACCGACGCCCGCTGAACCCCGCGGCGGTGGCTCGACGGGCGGCGGCTCAGCCGTCCTCGTCGAGCCACTCCCGCAGCTCCTCCTTCAGCGACCGCTGGAAGGTGGTGAGCAGCGCCTGCACCACCAGCGGATGCATCCGCGCCGACAGGGTCCGCCGGTCGCGCGCGTCCCCGTCCGCCACCGCGTCGCGCAGCAGCCGCGACAACTCCTGGGCCGCCGCGCGGGAGTGCTCGGTGAGCACCGCGCGGGCGGCCAGCACCGACTCGTGCGACAGCGGCACGTCCAGCAGCTCCACCCCGAGCCGCAGCAGCCCGGCGTCCACCCGGAAGCGCTCCTCCTCCGGGGCGGCCCCCGCATCGCCGGTCCGCTCCACGACGTCCATCGCCGCCAGCCGCTTCAGCTCCTCCTCGCCCAGCGCGCGCCCCGCCCTGCGCTCCAGCTCCGCGCGGGACACCGTCTCCACCGTGCCCGGCGCCCAGGACGCGACCACCGCCCGCTGCAGGGCCAGGTCCCGCACGCTCAGGTCAGGCGGCAGCTGCGCCAGATAGCGTTCGATCGCGGCCAGGGTCATGCCCCGGCTCTGCAGCTCCTCGATCAGCTCGAGGCGCGCCAGGTGCTCCCTGCCGTAGCGGCCGACCCGCCGGGGACCGAGCACCGGGGGCGGCAGCAGGCCCTTGGTGCCGTAGAAGCGGACCGTGCGCACGGTGACCCCGGCCCGGGCCGCCAGTTCGTCGATCGTCAGGGCCTCGGTCTCGGTCGTCATGTGCAGCAGTATCGCTGTCCCACCGCCGCTGTGACATCTCTGCTGTCAGTCAAGCCGCGCGGGCGGCGGCGTGTGAGGAGGTCCACGGTGTGACGCAGACCATCGCATGCGCACCCGCACATCAGGAAAGGTGCCCCGTCGGTCCGTGCCGTGATCACAGCGCGCAGGCCGAAAGCAGTTCGGACAACCGGGCGCGATCCGCCCGGGCGCACCAGAGAGTGGAACCACGCGTGAGCAAGGACGCCGTCACCACGGCAACGGCCGCACCACCCACCGCGGCCGGATCGCCCGCCGACGCGGGCGACGCCGGTTACAGCAAGGACCTCAAGGCCCGCCACGTCAACATGATCGCCATCGGCGGCGCGATCGGCACCGGCCTGTTCCTGGGCGCGGGAGGACGCCTGCGCGACGCGGGCCCCGCCCTGGCGCTGGCCTACCTGGTCTGCGGCGTCTTCGCCTTCTTCGTGGTCCGCGCCCTCGGCGAGCTGGTCCTGTACCGCCCGTCCTCGGGCTCCTTCGTGTCGTACGCGCGCGAGTTCCTCGGCGAGAAGGGCGCCTACGTCGCCGGCTGGATGTACTTCCTGAACTGGTCGACCACCGGTATCGCCGACATCACCGCGATCGCGCTCTACACGCACTACTGGAGCGCGTTCACCGACATCCCGCAATGGGTGCTGGCGCTGATCGCCCTCGCGGTGGTGCTGGCCGTGAACCTGATCTCGGTGAAGATCTTCGGCGAGATGGAGTTCTGGTTCGCGATCGTCAAGGTCGCCACCCTCGTCGCCTTCATGCTGGTCGGCGTCTTCCTGCTCGCCACCCGGCACGAGGTGGGCGGCGGCACGCCCGGCCTGAGCATGATCACCGACCACGGGGGCGTCCTCCCGCACGGTGTGCTGCCGGTCGTCCTGGTGATGCAGGGCGTGATCTTCGCCTACGCGGCCCTGGAACTCGTCGGCGTCGCCGCGGGCGAGACCGCCGAGCCGGAGAAGGTCGTCCCGCGAGCGGTGAACTCGATCATGTGGCGCGTCGGCCTCTTCTACGTCGGCTCCGTCGCCCTGCTGGCGCTCCTGCTGCCGGGCTCGATGTACTCGGCGGGGGAGAGTCCCTTCGTCACCGTGCTGTCGAAGATCGGCGTCCCGGCCGCCGGTGACGTGATGAACCTGGTGGTCCTCACGGCCGCCATGTCTTCGCTGAACTCCGGCCTGTACTCCACCGGCCGCATCCTGCGCTCCATGGCGTCGGCGGGCTCCGCGCCCGCGTTCACCGCCCGCATGAACCGCAGCCAGGTGCCCTACGGCGGCATCCTGCTGACCTGCGCGGTGTGCGTGCTCGGCGTCGGCCTCAACTTCCTCGTGCCGGCGCAGGCGTTCGAGATCGTGCTGAACGTCGCCTCGCTCGGCATCATCAGCACCTGGGTGATCATCATGATCTGTCACCTGGTGTTCGTCCGCCGTGCCCGCGCGGGTCTGCTCACCCGGCCCTCGTTCCGGCTGCCCGGCAGCCCGGTCACCGAGATCGTCACCATCGCCTTCCTTGCGTCGGTGATCGTCCTCATGTGGAACGACCCGGAGGTGGGCCGCAAGACGCTGCTGCTCGTCCCGGTCATCGCGGTGGCCCTGGTCGCCGGCTGGTGCGGCGGCGTCCGCCGCAAGGCCGGCGCCGGCCGGTGAATCACCGGCGGCCGTTGTCGGTGGCCGCCGGTACGGTGCCGTCATGGCCGAGATCAGGTACGTACGGGGTGACGCCACCGCTCCTCCGGTGAAGGGCGTCAAGGTCATCGCCCACGTCTGCAACGACATCGGCGGGTGGGGCAAGGGCTTCGTCCTCGCCCTGTCCCGCCGCTGGCCCGAGCCGGAGGCGGCGTACCGCGCCTGGCACCGCGGCCGCGCCGCGAACGACTTCGGCCTGGGCGCGGTCCAGCTCGTCCAGGCCGAGCGGTACGTGTGGGTGGCCAACATGATCGGCCAGCGAGGCGTCCGTACCGGCAGCAAGGGCGTCCCGGTCCGTTACGAGGCCGTCGACACGGCCCTGGACCGCCTCGCCGGGCACGCGCTGGAGCTCGGCGCGTCGGTCCACATGCCGCGCATCGGCTGCGGTCTGGCCGGAGGCAGGTGGTCCCGCGTCGAGCCGCTCGTCGAGGAACGGCTGGTCGAGCGGGGGGTAACGGTCACGGTGTACGACCACGACTGACACCCCCTCGGGCCCACGCGCCGTCAAACGCCCTCTTCTGCACCGGAGTTCACCGGGGTACCGTCCGGCGCATGCCGATACGCACGCGCCCCACGACCTGGAGAACGCTCGCGACGGCGGCCACCGCCGCCCTGACGGCCACCCTGCTCACCCCCGCCGCGGCGGACGCCGCCGCTCCCCGGGAGAGCCGCCCCGTCCACTCCTACGCCGACGCGATCCGCGAGGCCGTCTGGGTGGACACAGGCCTCGACGAGGACCGCGACGGACGCACAGACCGGGTAGCCGTCGACATCGTCCGGCCCCGCGAGGCCGACCGGAAGGGCCGCAAGGTCCCCGTCATCATGGACGCCAGCCCGTACTACTCCTGCTGCGGGCGGGGCAACGAGAGCCAGACCAAGACCTACGACGGAGACGGCGACATCGTGCGGATGCCGCTGTTCTACGACAACTGGTTCGTGCCACGGGGTTACGCCGTGGTCGGCGTCGACCTCGCCGGCACCAGCCGCTCCGACGGCTGCGTCGACGTCGGCGGCCGCTCCGACATCCGGTCGGCCAAGGCGGTCGTCGACTGGCTGAACGGCCGGGCGAAGGCGTACTCCAGCCGCACCGGCGGCGAGCGGGTCCGCGCCGACTGGACCGACGGCAGCACCGGCATGATCGGCAAGAGCTGGGACGGCACCATCGCCAACGGCGTGGCCGCCACCGGCGTCGAGGGACTGAAGACCATCGTCCCCATCGCCGCCATCTCCACCTGGTACGACTACTACTTCTCCCAGGGCGCCCCGCTCTACGACTCCGGCCCCGACTGGCTCGCCCGCTACGTGCAGACACCCGAGGCCCGCGAGAACTGCACGGAGGTCGCCCGGAAGCTCACCGACGGCGCCCCGCGCACCGGCGACCGCACCCCGCTGTGGACCGAACGCGACTACGTCCGCGCCGCGAAGAAGGTCCGCGCCAGCGTCTTCCTGGTGCACGGCATGCAGGACCTCAACGTCCGCATGCAGCACGTCGGCCCCTGGTGGGACGCCCTCGGCAAGAACGGTGTGCGGCGCAAGATCTGGCTGTCGCAGACCGGCCACGTCGACCCCTTCGACTTCCGCCGCGCCGAGTGGGTGCGCACCCTGCACCGCTGGTTCGACCACGAACTCAAGGGCATCGACAACGGCATCGACCGCGAACCGGTCGCCGACATCGAGCGCGCGCCCGACGAGTGGGTCACCTCCACCGCCTGGCCCCCGCGCGGCACCCGCACCGTCACCCTGCGCCCCGCACACGGCGCCCAGGACGGCGTCGGCACGCTCGGCCTGCGCCCCGGCCGGGGCACCGCCTCCTTCACCGACGACCCCGCGCTGGACGAGACCGACTGGGCGGCCCGGATCGACACCCCCACCCCGGAGAAGGCGGGCTTCGTCACCCGGCCGCTCACCCGCGACCTGCGCCTCGCCGGATCCTCCCGAGTGACCGTCACCGTCACACCCAGCACCCCGACGGCCCATCTCTCCGCCGTCCTGGTCGACCTCGGCCCCGACACGATCCGCGACTACGCCGACGCCGGGGAAGGCATCGACACCCTGCCCGGGAGCACGTGCTGGGGACCGAGCACCGAGGGCGACAGCTCCTGCTACCGGGAGACCCGCGCGAAGACCGCCGACGTGGGCCACACCGTCGTCAGCCGCGGCTGGGCCGACCTCGGCGAACACGCAGGCACCGGCCGGGGTGAACCCCTCGTCCCCGGCAAGCGCTACACCGTCGCCCTCGACCTGGCCGCCACCGATCACGTCGTCCCCCGCGGCCACCGCCTCGCGCTGATCGTCGCCGGCACCGACCGCGGCCTGATCGACCCGCCGGCCGACACCCCGACGCTCACCCTCGACCTGGCCCGCACCTCGGCCCGGGTCCCGTTCGCCGGCGGCGCCGCCGCGTTCGCCCGCGCCACCT
Source organism: Streptomyces sp. NPDC014764 (assembly GCF_043082785.1). NCBI lineage: Bacteria > Bacillati > Actinomycetota > Actinomycetes > Kitasatosporales > Streptomycetaceae > Streptomyces > Streptomyces sp. NPDC014764. The sequence goes on from NZ_JBIBXY010000018.1 coordinate 88,285, forward strand.
CCGGACCCCCGATCACGGCCCCGCGCACCGCACCGGACGGCGTCCGTCCGCCCGCCGCCACGGCCCACCGAGTCCCGGGGGAGACCCGATGAAACGACGCGCCACGCTCCTCACCGCCGCCGCCCTCACCGGCCTCACCGCCACCCTCGTCACCGCCCCCGCCGCCGGGGCGGCGCACCACAGCGCCGCCCCGCCGCGCACCGGCTTCGAACTCAGCCACGGCGCCCGCTGGACCACCCAGCCCGAGGAACAGCGCCTCCTGGAAACCGTCGACCGCGCGAGCGGCCGCGTCCACGTCACCCGCATCGGCACCACCGCCCAGCAGCGCCCGCTGCGGCTCGTCCGCATCGGCGCCGAACGGACCCCCAACAAGGTCCTCCTGGTGTGCAGTCAGCACGGCGACGAACCCTCCGGCCGGGAGGCGTGCCTCACCACCGTCCGCGACCTGGCGTACGCCGAGGACCGGAGGACGAAGCGTTTCCTGGACCGCACCACGGTGCTCGTCGTCCCCAACGCCAACCCCGACGGGCGGGCCGCCGACACCCGGGGCAACAGCGAGGGCGTCGACATCAACCGCGACCACGTCGCCCTGAAGACCGCCGAGGGCCGCGCGCTGGCCGCCGTGATCCGCGACGAGCGGCCCGACGTGATCTACGACCTGCACGAGTACGGCGCCACCCCGCCGTACTACGACAAGGACCTGTTCGACCTGTGGCCGCGCAACCTCAACACCGACCCCGCCGTCCACGCCACCGCCCGGTCGCTGTCCCAGGACCACGTCCGGCCCGCCGCCGGCGCCGCCGGATACTCCACCGGCACCTACGGCATCTGGACCGACCCCGCCACCGGCGACCCGATCCGGCAGACCGCCGGCGACGGCCACGAACGCATCCTGCGCAACCTGTCCGGCGTCAAGCACGCCGTCGGCCTGCTCATCGAAAGCCGCGTCGACCCGCTCACCGACGAGGAGGAGGCCGACGAGGCGCTCAACAACCGGCGCAGGGTCGACTCCCATCTCGCCGCGCTGAACGGCCTGATCCGTTTCTCCTCGGAGCAGCGCGGGACGGTCGAGGCGGTCACCGCCCGGGCCCGCGCCGCCGGTCACGCGGACCGCGGCCCGGTCTACCTCGGCGGCGCCGACAACGAGACGCCCGACCCCGGCCAGGTGCTCGCCGACCCGCCCTGCGGATACCGCCTCACCGCAGGTCAGTACGCGGACGTGGGCGACGAGCTGGCCCTGCACGGCGTACGCGTCCAGAAACGCGGCGACGGTGTCCTCGTACCGCTGCGGCAGTCGTTGCGGGCGCTCGTCCCGCTGCTCCTGGACGGCCGGGCGGCGTACCACCTGACCGAAGGCGAGGCGATCACGTCCTGTCGGTGAGGTGAATTTTGCGCCATCGGTGGTAAGGGCCTATCGGGAGGAGGGCTCTCCGCCCGAAGGCTCGGACGAAAGGTTCCGCCTGTGACGCAGGACCACCAAAGCGACAAGGACTCCACGGCAGGCCCGCTGCCCGGCTCCGAGGCGGGCCTGCCCGGCCGGGACAGGCCGCGTACCGACTGGGTGGTGTTCGGCGTCACCGCCGGGCTCACCCTGGCCTTCGTCCTGTGGGGAGCCGTCTGGACGGACTCGCTGGAGGACGTCTCCGCCGATCTGCTGGGCGGCCTGATGCACAACGGCGGCTGGGGCTTCGTCCTGGCCGCCTCCGGCTTCGTCGTCTTCGCCCTGTGGCTGGCCGCCAGCCGCTACGGCCGCATCACGCTCGGCGCCGAGGGCGAGGAGCCGGAGTTCAGGACCGTGTCCTGGATCGCCATGATGTTCAGCGCCGGCATGGGCATCGGCCTGATGTTCTGGGGCGTGAGCGAACCGCTCGCGCACTTCGACACCCCGCCGCCCGGCACCAGCCCGGAGGACTCGGGCGACCGGATGGCGACGGCCATGGCCACCACGCTGTTCCACTGGACACTCCACCCGTGGGCCATCTACGCCGTGGTCGGCCTCGCCATCGCCTACAGCACCTTCCGGCGCCGCCGCCGGCAGACCGTCAGCGCCGTGTTCACCCCGCTCATCGGCGAGAAGAACGCGAGCGGCGTCGGCGGCCGGGTCATCGACGTGCTCGCCATCATCGCGACCGTCTTCGGCTCGGCGGCCTCCCTCGGCCTCGGCGCGCTGCAGATCGGCTCCGGTGTGGAGAAGCTCAACTGGCTGGAAAAGGTCGGCACCGGCCTGCTGGTCTCCATCATCGCCGTCCTGACCGTGGCGTTCGTGGCGTCCGCGGTGTCCGGCGTGGAGAAGGGCATCCAGTGGCTGTCCAACATCAACATGGTGCTGGCGCTGCTCCTCGCCGTGTTCGTGTTCGTCGCGGGCCCCACCGTCCTCGTCCTGGACCTGCTGCCGACCTCCGTCTTCACCTACCTCGGCGACCTGCCGGAGATGGCCGGCCGCACCGAGATCAGCGGCGGCGAGGGCGTCCCCGCCTGGCTGGGCAGCTGGACCGTCTTCTACTGGGCGTGGTGGATCTCCTGGACGCCGTTCGTCGGCATGTTCATCGCCCGCATCAGCCGCGGCCGGACCATCCGTCAGTTCATCGGCGGCGTCATCCTCGTGCCCAGCGCGGTCAGCCTGGTCTGGTTCGCCATCTTCGGCGGCTCGGCCATGCGCCTCCAGGAGCAGAACCGGCTCGGCGACGAGACCACCCCCGAGGGCCGGCTGTTCGCCGTGCTCCAGGAGTTCCCCATCGCCACCGCCACCAGCCTGCTGGTGATGGTCCTCGTGGGCATCTTCTTCGTCTCGGGCGCCGACGCGGCCTCCGTCGTGATGGGCACCCTCTCGCAGAAGGGCTCCCTCGAACCCAGCCGTTGGGCCGTGGTGTTCTGGGGCGTGGTGACCGGTGCGGTGGCGGCCATCATGCTCCTCGTCGGCAGCGGCCAGGGCGACGCCCTGACCGGTCTGCAGAACCTCACCATCCTCGCCGCGGCGCCGTTCGTCGTCGTCATGATCTTCATGTGCGTGGCACTCATGCGCGACCTGCGTCACGACCCGCTCGTCGTCCGCGACAAGATGGGCAGCGAGGCGGTCGAACTCGCGGTCATCGAGGGCCACAAGAAGTACGACGGCGAGTTCGAGCTGCGCGTCGGACCCGGCCGCGGACCGGACGTCGAGGGCGACCCCATCGGCAAGCACTGACCCGCTCGGGGCATGCCGTGACGCGGGGCGGGCGCCGGACGCCCGCCCCGCGCCTCACGCCGCGGCCAGCCCCGCCGCCTCCCGCGCACACCCCCAGGCCACGGTGACGCCCGCGCCGCCGTGGCCGTAGTTGTGCACCAGCACACGCCCGTCGGGCAGCCGGGTGCGCTCGAGCCGGACCGCGTCCCGCGCGGGCCGCAGCCCCACCCGGTGTTCCAGCACACGGGCGCCGGCGATCTCCGGGCGCAGCGCCGCGCACCGCCGCACGATCGCCTCGGCCGTCGCCGGGTCCGGCCGGTCGGACCACACGTCCTCCTCGGCCGTGCCGCCCAGCAGCAGCCGCCCCGGCTGCGGGAAGAAGTACGCCATCGACCCGTCCGCGCCCTCGGTGACCATCCAGGTACGGATCCCCGGATTCTCCACGACCACCAGCTGCCCCCGCACCGGCCGCACCGACGGGTCAGGCACCAGCTCCCGCGCCGCCAGTCCCGTGCAGTTGACCACCACCGGCGCGTCGGCCTCCGCGAGACCCGCCACCGCGCGCGTCTCCACCGAGCCGCCCGCCGCCGTCAACCGGTCCCGCAGATAGGGCAGATGGGCCGTCATGTCGAGCAACGGCAGCCGCGCCCACAGCCCCCACCCGCCCGGGTACTCGGCCTCCGTCGCCGGACGCAGCCCCGGCAGCCGCGCCGCGGCCCACCCGCCGACCTCGTCCATCGGCGTCTCGCCCAGTACTCCCTCGACCATCCGTACGCCTGTGGTCTCCGGCCGCAGCGCCATCTCCTCGTACACGCCGAGGGATTCCAGCGCCCACGCCTGCGCCGCCTCGGGCGGATCGATGCGGTACGGCCACCACAGGGCGCCCGCGACCGCCGAGGTGGTCGCCCCGACGGGGTCCCGCGTCCACAGCCGCACCCGTACGCCCCGCTCGGCGAGGACCACCGCCGTGGTCAGCCCGGTCACCCCGCCGCCGACCACCACGACACCGTTGTCCGTTTCGCTTCCCATCCGGCGGACGGTAGCGGATGCCCGCGCGCGTGCTCGGGTCCGGCCCGGGATGGGAATACTCACGGCATGTCTGCCGAGTACGCGACCTTCGGCCTGGCGCCGGCGACCCGCCCCGGAGGGCTCCTCGCCGGCGGCGACTTCCAAGTGCACCGGGACTTCGTCGACTTCGTCGTCGACGGACGCCCGCTGCTGTACCGGCTGTCCGACCTGGACGCCGTCTCCCCGCTCGCCTCCGACGTGCCGCCGTCCCTCTTCACCGCCCAGGTCCGCGGCCTGCTGCTGCAGACCGGCGCGCCCCTGCCCGACGGCCGGTACGTCGTCTACGGCTGCCCGGAGTGCGAGGACCTCGCCTGCGGCGCCGTGACCGCCGTCATCGAGCGGGAAGGGAAGGACGTCATCTGGCGGGACTTCGCCTGGCAGACCGGCGACCGGGCCGACCTGGAACGCGACGGCTACCACGGGATGGGCCCGTTCCGTTTCCGTGGCGACGAGTACCGCGCGGCCCTGACAGCCCTCCTGGACGGCGACCTCCCCGGCAGCCGCCGCCGCGTCCTGTTCATCGGCGCGCGCGTGGCCCTGCTCGCCCGCCCGGCCGCCGCCCTGCGTGCCATCGGCATCGGCGCCGACACCACCCAGAGCGTCGCCGGCGTCCCCGCCGACGAACTGCGCTCCTACGGCGCGGTGTTGTTCGACCGCTCGGTCCCCCCGCGCGAGCGGGACGCCGTGCGCCGTGCGCTGGCCGACGCGGGGGCGGACGTGCCCTGCGTCGACGCGCTCGCGCCCGTCGTCCCGCTGCTGGTCGCGCAGGCCGAACAGGCCCTGGAGGCGGGCCGGGACGACCACCGGCGGCTCACGGACCTGACCGTGGCGGACGGCGCCGCCGAGTTCGAGGTGGTCTCCGCCTGCCGTGTCCGGCTCACCGCGCACCGTGTCGACCGCCTCTCCCGCGCCCGCAGCCGGGACCTCTTCGACGCGGTCCTCGAACCCGGCCGGCACCGCGTCCCGCTGGACCCGCCGGCGGTGAAGGGCGAGGCGTACCTGGTGGCCCGTACCGCCGGAACGGTGCTGGTCACCGCCGTCCGCCCCTGAGCCTCAGCCGTACGGCGGAGGCTCTAGGATCGGCGGTCTGATGACTGCCACCCTCGTCGCCAAGAACCTCGCCGCAGGACACGGCGACCGCTCCCTGTTCGCCGGGCTCGACCTCGTTGTCGCGCCCGGTGACGTGATCGGCCTGGTCGGGGCCAACGGCGCCGGCAAGTCCACGCTGCTGCGCCTGCTCGCCGGGCTCGCCGCGCCCGAGGAGGGAGAGCTGCGCCTCTCCCCGCCCACCGCCACGGTCGGCCACCTCCCGCAGGAGCCGGAGCGCAGGCCCGGCGAGAGCGTGCGCGCCTTCCTGGCCCGCCGCACCGGAGTCGCCGAGGCGCAGCACGCCATGGACGAGGCGACCCAGGGTCTGGTCGACGGCGCTCCCGGCGCGGACGACGCCTACGCCACCGCCCTCGAACGCTGGCTCGCGCTGGGCGGCGCCGACCTCGACGAGCGCGCCGAGGAGGTCGCCGCCACGCTCGGCCTGGACGTCGGCCTCGACCAGCAGATGACCGCCCTCTCGGGCGGCCAGGCGGCCCGCGCCGGACTCGCCTCCCTGCTGCTGTCCCGCTACGACGTCTTCCTGCTCGACGAGCCGACCAACGACCTCGACCTGGACGGGCTCGAACGCCTCGAACGGTTCGTGAGCGGCCTGCGCGCCGGCACGGTCGTCGTCAGCCACGACCGCGAGTTCCTCTCCCGCACGGTGACCAAGGTCCTGGAACTCGACCTGGCGCAGCGGCAGATCAACCTCTACGGCGGCGGCTACGACGCCTATCTGGAGGAGCGCGAGGTGGCCCGCCGTCACGCCCGCGACGAGTACGAGGAGTACGCGGACAAGCGCACCGCCCTCCAGGACCGGGCGCAGACGCAGCGCGCCTGGATGGACAAGGGCGTGAAGAACGCACGCCGCAAGGCGGGCAACGACAACGACAAGATCGGCCGCAAGTTCCGCAGCGAGGCCAGCGAGAAGCAGGCCGCCAAGGCGCGCCAGACCCAGCGGATGATCGAGCGCCTGGAGGTCGTCGAGGAGCCGCGCAAGGAGTGGGAGCTGCGCATGGAGATCGCGGCGGCCCCGCGCTCCGGCGCTGTGGTCGCGAGCCTGCGGGACGCCGTCCTGCACCGGGGCGGCTTCACCCTCGGCCCGGTGACCCTCCAGATCGACTGGGCCGACCGGGTCGCGGTGACCGGCGCGAACGGCGCCGGCAAGTCCACCCTGCTCGGCGCGCTGCTGGGCCGCGTGCCGCTCGACGCGGGCCACGCCGCCCTGGGCTCGGGCGTGCTGCTGGGGGAGGTCGACCAGGCCCGTGCGCTGTTCCACGGTCCGGAGACCCTGCTGGACGCTTTCCGGCCCTCGGTGCCGGAGCTGGAGCCGGCGGACATCCGCACGCTGCTCGCCAAGTTCGGTCTGAAGGCGGAGCACGTGCTGCGTCCCGCGGCGACCTTGTCACCGGGGGAGCGCACCCGCGCCGCGCTCGCCCTGCTCCAGGGACGGGGCGTCAACCTCCTCGTCCTGGACGAGCCGACCAACCACCTCGACCTGCCCGCCATCGAGCAGCTGGAGTCCGCCCTCGACGCCTACGAGGGCACGCTGCTGCTGGTCACCCACGACCGCCGCATGCTGGACGCCATCCACGTGACCCGTCGTCTGCACGTCACCGACGGCACCGTGACCGAACGCTGAGCGGGTCCCGGGCCCCGCACCGGGACCCGGAACCACGCTCCACCGCTCAGCGGCGGCCGCTCTTCGGGTCCACCAGACCCGCTCGGCGCAGGGCGTCCGCCATCGCGCTGTTGGCCGGGGCGGGCGCCTGACGCGTACGGTTGCCGCCGCCACCGCGGCCGTCCTGGCGCTGCCGGCCGCCCTGGCGCTGCTGCGGGGGCCGCCCGCCGCGCTGCCGGCGCTCGCCGCCCTCCTGCCCGCTCTGCGGGGCCGCCTCGTCGTCCAGCCGCAGCGTCAGCGAGATCCGCTTGCGCGGGATGTCGACGTCCAGCACCTTCACCTTGACGATGTCACCCGGCTTCACCACGTCCCGTGGGTCCTTGACGTACGTCTTCGACATCGCGGACACATGGACCAGGCCGTCCTGGTGGACGCCGACGTCGACGAACGCGCCGAAGGCGGCCACATTCGTCACCACGCCCTCCAGGATCATCCCGGAGGACAGGTCGGAGATCTTCTCCACGCCCTCCTTGAAGGCCGCCGTCCTGAACGCCGGACGCGGGTCGCGGCCCGGCTTCTCCAACTCCTTGAGGATGTCGGACACGGTCGGCAGACCGAAGGAGTCGTCCACGAAGTCCTGCGGGCGCAGCGAGCGCAGCACGGCCGTGTTGCCGACGAGCGAGGTCACCTCCTGCCCGGTGGTCCTCACCATCCTCCGGACCACCGGGTAAGCCTCGGGGTGCACGCTGGAAGCGTCCAGCGGGTCGTCGCCGCCGCGGATCCGCAGGAAGCCCGCGCACTGCTCGTACGCCTTCGGGCCGAGGCGGGCCACCTTCTTCAGCTCGGAGCGGGACTTGAACGGGCCGTTGGAGTCGCGGTGCGCCACGATGTTCTCCGCGAGACCGGAGGAGATGCCGGACACCCGGGCGAGCAGCGGGGCGGACGCGGTGTTGACGTCCACGCCCACGCCGTTCACACAGTCCTCCACGACCGCGTCCAGCGACCGCGACAGCTTCACCTCGGACAGGTCGTGCTGGTACTGGCCCACGCCGATCGACTTCGGGTCGATCTTCACCAGCTCCGCCAGCGGGTCCTGGAGGCGGCGGGCGATGGACACCGCGCCACGCAGCGACACGTCCATGTCCGGCAGCTCCTGCGAGGCGAACGCGGACGCCGAGTACACGGAGGCGCCCGCCTCGGACACCATCACCTTCGTCAGCTTCAGCTCGGGGTGCTTGGCGATGAGCTCACCGGCGAGCTTGTCGGTCTCGCGGGACGCCGTGCCGTTGCCGATGGCGATCAGCTCGACCGCGTGCTCCTTCGCCAGCCGGGCCAGCTTCGCGATCGCCTCGTCCCAGCGGTTCGCCGGGACGTGCGGGTGGATGACGTCCGTGGCGACGACCTTGCCGGTCGCGTCGACCACGGCGACCTTCACGCCCGTGCGGAAACCGGGGTCGAGACCGAGCGTCGCGCGCGTCCCGGCCGGGGCGGCGAGGAGCAGGTCGCGCAGGTTGGCGGCGAAGACCCGCACCGCCTCGTCCTCGGCGGCGGTGCGCAGCCGCAGGCGGAGGTCGATGCCCAGGTGCACCAGGATGCGCGTGCGCCAGGCCCAGCGGACCGTGTCCAGCAGCCACTTGTCGCCCGGTCGGCCCCGGTCGGCGATCCCGAACCGGTGGGCGACGATGCCCTCGTACGAGGAGGGGCCGTCGGTGGGCTCCTCCGGCTCCAGGACGAGGTCGAGGACCTCCTCCTTCTCGCCGCGCAGCATCGCCAGCACCCGGTGCGAGGGCAGCTCGGTGAACGGCTCGGAGAAGTCGAAGTAGTCGGCGAACTTGGCGCCCGCCTCCTCCTTGCCGTCCCGCACCTTCGCCGCCAGCCGCCCGCGCACCCACATGCGCTCGCGCACCTCGCCGATCAGGTCGGCGTCCTCGGAGAAGCGCTCGGTGAGGATGGCCCGCGCGCCGTCCAGCGCGGCCTGCGGATCGGCCACGCCCTTGTCGGCGTCCACGAACGCGGCGGCCGCGGCGAGGGGCTCGACACCGGGATCGGCGAGCAGCCCCTCCGCCAGCGGCTCCAGACCCGCCTCGCGGGCGATCTGCGCCTTGGTGCGCCGCTTGGGCTTGAACGGCAGGTAGACGTCCTCCAGGCGCGCCTTGGTCTCCGCGCCCCGGATGCGGGCCTCGAGCTCCTCGGTGAGCTTGCCCTGCTCACGCACCGAGTCGAGAATCGCCGTGCGGCGCTCCTCCAGCTCCCGCAGATAGCGCAGCCGCTCCTCGATCGTGCGCAGCTGCGCATCGTCGAGCATCTCGGTCGCTTCCTTGCGGTAGCGGGCGACGAAGGGCACCGTCGAACCGCCGTCGAGCAGTTCCACGGCGGCCCTGACCTGCCGCTCCCGTACGCCGAGTTCCTCGGCGATCCTGCCTTCGATGGACCCTGCGAGGGGTGTCGTCACGTTCCCGTACCGCCTTCTCCACTGAGGTTGCGCGGCAATTGTGGCAGGTGACGACGACAATCGGGGATCAGGGCGGCGACGCGCCCCGAGACCCCCCGGGCGGACTCAGGCGCGACGCCCGCGCGCGGAGGAGGACGCGCCTCCGAACAGCCGGGCGAGCGCCCGGAACGGCAGGGTCACGACGGTGGCGACGGCGCCGCCGATCTGGCGCAGGACGTCTGCGATGGCACGGAACACGTATCTCCCCTTTCGCCGTCCGGCCACTCCGGCCGGACAACTTGCGGGTACCTCGTGCACGCTTCAACATGCACGCGCGGCGGACGCGTTCTAGGAGGAGAGGTTCCAGGTGAAGCGCGGCGCTCGTCGCTCCAGGAACGCCGCCACCCCCTCCGCGGTGTCCTCGCCCGCGGCGGCCGCCTTGTGCCAGTGGTCGTCGCGGTCGGTGCGGCCGTCGGCGAACTCCTTCGCCGCCGCCTGCGTCAGCAGCGACCGGGACGCCAGGACCCGGGTGAACTCCGTGACCCGCCCGTCCAGCGCGCCGGCGGGCAGCACCTCGTCCACCAGCCCTGTGCGCAGCGCCCGCTCCGTGCCGATCAGTTCGCCCGAGAAGAGGAGGTACTTCGCGGTCGCCGGACCCACCAGCGACACCAGCCGCCGGGTCGCCGAGGACGGGTAGACGATGCCGAGCTTCGCCGGGGTCACCCCGAAGAGCGCGCCTTCCTCCGCGAACCGAAGATCGCAGGCTGCCGCGAGCTGCGCCCCGCCGCCCACGCAGTGCCCGCGCACGGCGGCCAGGGTCGGCTTGGGGAAGGCCGCGAGGGCCTCCTCGGCGGCGACGGCCAGCCGCTGCGCCTCGAGCGGCGAGCCCTGGAGCGTGGAGATGTCCGCCCCGGCGCAGAAGGTGCCGCCGTCCCCGGTGAGCACCAGCACCCGCACGGCGGGGTCCTCCGCCAGCGTGCCGAGCAGCGGCGGGAGCGCCGCCCACATCGCGGCCGTCATGGCGTTGCGCTTCGCGGGATGACGGATGACGACCGTGGCGACCGAGTCGGTGACGCTGTGCAGCAGTTGCGGCTCCTCCATGCGCCGGATGCTATCCGCCCCGGTCACGGCCCCGGACGGTGGGCGGGACCCGGCGTTACGACGGCCGAGGGAGGGGGACACGGGGGGAGCGGGAGCGTCTTGGAAGCTGGGACCAGACCCGGGAGGCAGCCATGACCAGGTCCACGGGAGCCGCGGGCCGGCGAGGCGACACGGCGAAGCTGAACCGAGGCTTCGGCATGCTCGCCGTGCTCGGGGTGATCCTCGTCGTCGCCGGGCTGATCGGCCTGATCTACACGGCCGCCGCCACGCTCACCACGATGCTGCTCTTCGGCTGGCTGCTGCTGGTCGGCGGCATCGTCGGGCTGCTGCACGCGGTGCAGGCGCGGCAGACGAACTTCTTCTGGCTGGGCGTGGTCGTCGCCGCCCTGAACATCGCGGCCGGGGTGGTGATCATCAAGATCCCGGGGGCCGCGGCCGAGGCCCTGACCATGTTCGCGGCGCTGCTGTTCCTGACCGGTGGGGTGTTCCGGCTGGTGGGCAGTCTGGTGGTGCGAGGCCCGCAGTTCGGCTGGACGCTGCTGCAGGGCGCCTTCGGTCTCCTCCTCGGCATCCTGGTTCTGGCCACCTGGCCGAGCAGCAGCCAGTACGTCATCGGCACGTTCTTCTCGCTGTCCCTGCTGTTCGACGGGCTGGGACTGATCGCCACCGGTTACGGCGGCCGGCGCATCGTGGGCATGGTCGCCGGCAAGTAGCGGGTGGCGGGACAGCGGGACAGCGAGAACGCGGAGAACACGGAGAGCGCGAGAACGCGGAGAACGGGGAGAGAGGAACCGGAACGGAACAGACCGGACTCGAACGGTCCCACGTTCGACCGAGTCGGGCGCGAACGGTCGGGAAGCGCTCGATATCTGCTGACTTGTGTTCAGTGTGGAAGGACGGAGGCGATCGGTCCCAACACTCGACGTGTGGTGACAATCGAGCGTGAGGGTGGCGACCCGCTGCCGTACGAAGGTGTCTGGCGGTTCACCGCCCCTGCCGTGGACGCCTCGGTGCCACAGGCCCGGCACGCCGTGCGGGACCTGCTGCTTCGGCAGGGGGTGCCGGTCGCCGACGACGTGGTGCAGGGGCTGCTGCTGATCGTCTCCGAGCTGGTCACCAACGCGGTCAAACACGCCGCGCTGCTCTCCCCGATGCTCGCCGTCGAGGTCGCGGTGGGCGCCGAGTGGATCCGGGTGTCCGTGGAGGACAACCATCCGTACCGCCCCACCGCCCTGGAGAACGACTACGGCCGCACCGGCGGCCGGGGACTGCTGCTGGTGCGCGAGATCACCCGCGAGGCCGGCGGGGCCTGCGAGGTGGAGCACACCTCGACCGGCGGAAAGGTGATCTGGGCCGCCCTGCCCCTCAAGCCCGCGCAGACCTACTGACCCCGCCGCACCGCGTCCCGTCCCGCACGGGACGGGACGCGCCCTACGGCGCCGCCGTCACCACCCGGCCGACGGGCCCGTCAGCTCCCGCACGGCGGGCCGCGCCGCGTCCAGCACGGTCATGAACCATGCCGAGAAGGCGTCCTTCGCGTGCCGCTCCGCCAGGTCCTCCGGCGTCACGAACGCCGTGGCGGCGACCTCGTTCCCGTCGGGCCGCACCGACGACTGCACCATGCCGACGAAAAGGTGGTTGTACTCCTGCTCCACCAGGCCCGAGGCCGGGTCCGGGTGGTTGTAGCGGACCGTGCCGGCCTCCGCCATCAGCGACGGCGACACCCCCAGCTCCTCGTACGTCCGCCGGGCCGCCGCCGCGAACGGCGCCTCGCCCGGGTACGGGTGGCCGCAGCAGGTGTTCGACCACACGCCGGGGGAGTGGTACTTGCCGAGCGCCCGCTGCTGGAGCAGCAGCCGGCCGCGCTCGTCGAACAGGAACACCGAGAAGGCCCGGTGCAGCTTCCCCGGCGGCTGATGGGCGGAGAGCTTCTCCGCGGTGCCGACCGTCACGCCGTCCTCGTCGACCAGTTCCAGCAAAATCGGCTCGGCGGTGCCGCTCGACGGGCTGTTCGTCGCGGTGGCAGGTGTGATCGGCATACCCATCCTTCACTCGGTGTTCGCGCCCCAGTCTGCCGCACGAATCCGGCACTCCCGGCACTCCGGTCCCCTCCCGCATGTCCCGCCCCCGGCGCGACGGGCGGTGGGGACGGCACCGGACCCGCGTTCATCGTGCCCGTGACGGGCGTCGAAAACGCGCGTGCACGGCACTCGCCGGCGCCTGTCGGAACAGGGAGACGCCGTCACCGGGGCGGAAGGCTGCGTTCCCCGGCGCGTGGGCGCACTCGGGGGCGTGCGCGGCCCCCCGCGCGACACCTAGGTGCCGAGTGACACCGGTGGATCGGGAGGATCCGGGCGCCTCAGTGGCACAGCCGCGCCTCGTGCTCCGCGTGCCCGCTGGGCTCCAGCTGGAAGGTGCAGTGCTGCACGTCGAAGTGGTCGCCCAGGCAGTCCTGCAGTTCGTGCAGCATCTTCTCGTGCCCTATCGCGTTCAGCGTGTCCGCGCTGACCACCACGTGCGCGGAGAGCACCGGCATCCCCGAGGTGATCGTCCAGGCGTGCAGGTCGTGCACGTCCTCCACCCCCGGCGTGTTCAGGATGTGCGCCCGCACCTCGGCCATGTCCACGCCCTTGGGCGCCGCCTCCAGCAGCACGTCGAGCGTCTCCCGCAGCAGCTTCAGCGTGCGCGGCACGATCATCAGCGCGATGACCAGGGAGGCGATCGGGTCGGCGGCCGTCCAGCCGGTGGTGACGATCACCAGCGCGGCCACGATCACCGTGACCGAGCCGAGCGCGTCCGCCGCCACCTCCAGGAAGGCGCCGCGCACGTTCAGGCTCTCCTTCTGCCCCCGCATCAGCAGCGAGAGCGACACCAGGTTGGCGGCCAGGCCGATAGCGCCGAACACCATCGCCAGGCCGCCCTCGGTGGCCGCGGGCGTGATGAACCGCTGCACCGCCTCGTACAGCACGTAGCCGCCGGCGCCGAGCAGCAGCAGGCAGTTGGCCAGCGCCGCGAGGATCTCCGCGCGGGCCAGCCCGAAGGTGCGCCGCTCGCTCGGCGGGCGGCCCGCGAAGTGGATGGCGAGCAGCGCCATGCCCAGCCCCAGGGCGTCGGTCGCCATGTGGGCGGCGTCCGCGACCAGGGCGAGCGAGTCGGCCAGCATGCCGCCGACGATCTGCACGACCATGACGAAGACCGTGATCGCCAGCGCGATCCGCAGTCTCCCCCGATAGGCCGCGCTGACCGTGCCACCGGGCGGCGCCCCGTGCGCGTGCCCGTGACCGTGGCCTGCCCCCATACCTGCCGCCGCCCTTCCGTCGCGCCCGTGCCGCTGCCCTTCCGGAGCACAGTGAACTACGGGGCAGGGGTATCAGGCAACGCGGCACTGAACACCGTTGTCATGTGCCCTGACCTGCGGAAACGATCCGCAGGTCAGGCCTGCGGCGCGCCCTGGAGAAGCTGCCAGCCCTGCCAGGCCGACTCGACCATCTCGCGCACCGAACGGCGTGCCGTCCAGCCCAGGCGCTCGCTCGCGAGGGCGGCCGAGGCCACCGCGCGGGGCGGGTCGCCGGGGCGCCGCGCCTCGACCACCGGAGTGCGGGTGTCGCCGGTGACCTCTCCGACGACCGTGATCAGCTCCCGGACGGAGACGCCCTCGCCGCGTCCGACGTTCAGCGTCAGATCGCCGTCGACGCCGCCCTCCGCCAGCGCGCGCACCGCCGCGAGGTGCGCGTCCGCGAGGTCCGCCACGTGGATGTAGTCCCGGATGCAGGTGCCGTCCGGGGTGGGGTAGTCGTCGCCGAAGATGCGCGGGGCCTCGTCGCGGGTGAGCCGGTCGAAGACCATCGGCACGATGTTGAAGACGCCGGTGTCGGCCAGCTCGGGGGCCGCCGCGCCCGCGACGTTGAAGTAGCGCAGGCACACCGTGTCGATGCCGTGCGCGCGGCCCGCCGCCCGCACCAGCCACTCCCCGGCGAGCTTGGTCTCGCCGTAGGGGTTCACGGGGGCGCAGGGCGTGTCCTCCGTGATGAGGTCCACGTGCGGGTCGCCGTAGACGGCCGCGGACGAGGAGAAGACGAAGCGCCGCACGCCCGCCTCCGCGACGGCGTCCAGCAGGGCCGCCAGACCGCCCAGGTTCTCCCGGTAGTACCGGGTCGGCTGGGCCACCGACTCCCCGGGCTGCTTGCGCGCGGCGAGGTGCAGCACGCCGGTCGCGCCGTGCTCGGCGAGCACCTTGGTCAGCAGCTCGCCGTCCAGCGCCGAGCCCCGGACCAGAGGGACGCCCTCGGGCAGCCGCGCCGGGACCCCGGCGGAGAGGTCGTCCAGCACGACGACCCGCTCCCCGGCGTCCGTCATGGCCCGCACCACATGGGCCCCGATGTATCCGGCTCCGCCGGTGATCAGCCACGTCATGGTGGTCCACCCTAAGGCGAGCCACCGGCGCGGTTTGTGAGCCGGGGCCGGTATCCCCGATGATGAGCGCGGCAGGAGCGGGCCAACCGCGTCGGTCCGGCCGCCGAACAGGCGGTGAACGCGGGCTTCCGTGTATCCGATAGCCTCTGCCGACATGCCGCCCGCAGGGCCTCCGTACGGGCGCATCACCGTGTACATCACCGGCGTGGACGCGTCGCCCCCCAGGGAGTGAGTTTTCGGTTGCCGACCGCCATCGTCACCGGCCCCCCGGTCCCCGGCTCGTCACTCGAGGGCGACCTGCGCTCCCTCGGCTTCGACGTGCGGACCGCCGCCGGCGCCGCGGAGGCCGAGACGCTGCTCGCCGAGGTCCCCGGGGAGGAACGCGTAGCCCTGGTCGACACCCGGTTCGTCGGACACGTGCACGCCCTGCGGCTCGGTCTGACCGACCCCCGCTTCCCGCTCTCCGCCGTTCCCGGAGCCGTCGCCGCCCAGCGGACCGGCCGTCAGGCCCTGACCCGCGCGATGGCCCGCGAGAACTCCGCGACCGGGCAGGGCGCGGGCAACGGCACCCTCGTCGAGGGCCTCCCGGACCGGGTCACCGCCGCCCTCGACACCGACGTGCACCGCCCCGAGCTCGGCAGCCTCGTCGCCGCCGTGCCCGCCGACCCGCAGGCCCGCAACGAGGCCCGGCAGGCCGTCGCGGCCGTGGACGAGGAGGCCGTACGCCTCAGGTCCGCCGTCAAGGCCCGCGACGGCTTCTTCACCACGTTCTGTGTCAGCCCCTACTCGCGCCACCTCGCGCGCTGGTGCGCCCGCCGCGGACTGACCCCCAACCAGGTCACCACCGCGTCCCTGCTCACCGCGCTGATCGCGGCCGGCTGCGCCGCCACCGGCACCCGCGCGGGGTTCGTCGCCGCCGCCGTGCTGCTCCTCGGCTCGTTCGTACTGGACTGCGCCGACGGCCAGCTCGCCCGCTACTCGCTGCAGTACTCCACGCTCGGCGCCTGGCTCGACGCCACGTTCGACCGGGCCAAGGAGTACGCCTTCTACGCGGGCCTCGCCCTCGGCGCGGCCCGTACCGGCGACGACGTCTGGGCCCTGGCGCTCGGCGCCATAATCCTCCAGTCCTGCCGGCACGTCGTCGACTTCTCCTTCACCGAGGCCGGGGCCGGCGCCGCGGGGGGCCCTGCCGCCTCCCTGTCGGGCCGCCTGGACCGCGTCGGGTGGACGGTCTGGGTGCGCCGCATGATCGTCCTGCCGATCGGCGAGCGCTGGGCGCTGATCGCCGTCCTCACCGCGGCCACCACCCCCCGCGTCACCTTCTGGGTGCTGCTCGCCGGCTGCGCCTTCGCCGCCGCGTACACCACCGCCGGACGCGTCCTGCGTTCCCTGCGCGGCGGCCGGTCGGAGGACCGGGCCGCCCGGGCCCTGGCCGACCTCGCCGACGGCGGACCGCTCTCCGAACTGCTCCGCCGCCCCTGGGCCCGCGGCGGTGCGGCCGTCGCCGCGCTCGGCGCGGTGCTGGTGACGGGCTCCGCCCTCGTGTGGGGCGCCGGATGGCAGACCGTCCTGGCCGCCGTCGCCTACGTGATCTGCTCCGCCGCCGCCGTCGCCCGCCCCCTCACCGGCCGTCTCGACTGGCTCGTCCCCCCGCTGTTCCGCGCCGCCGAGTACGGAACCGTCCTGGTCCTGGCGGCCGACGCGGAGGTGAACGGAGCCCTTCCCGCGGCCTACGGACTGGTGTCCGCGGTCGCCTACCATCACTACGACACGGTCTACCGCATCCGCGGCGACGCGGGCGCGCCCCCGCGCCTGCTGGTGCGGGCGATCGGGGGGCACGAAGGTCGCACGCTGGCGGTCGCCGTCCTGGCGGCCGTGCTCACCGCGTCCGGATTCACCGTCGCGCTCACGGCCCTCGCCGTGGCCGTGGCTCTCGTGGTGCTCGCCGAGAGCATCCGCTTCTGGGTCGCCGCCCACCGGGGTGGCGCGCCCGCCGTACACGACGAAGGAGAACCCGCATGATCGGCCTCGTGCTGGCGGCCGGCGCCGGCCGGCGTCTGCGCCCCTACACCGACACGCTGCCCAAGGCGTTGGTGCCGGTGGGGCCCGCGGGCATAGAAGGGGAGCCCACGGTCCTGGACCTGACGCTCGCCAATTTCGCGGAGATCGGGCTGTCCGAGGTCGGTGTCGTGGTCGGGTACCGCAAGGAGGCCGTGTACGAGCGGCAGGCGGCGCTGGAGGCGAAGTACGGGCTGAAGCTGACGCTCATCGACAACGACAAGGCGGAGGAGTGGAACAACGCCTACTCGCTGTGGTGCGCGCGGGACGCCCTGAAGGACGGTGTGATCCTCGCGAACGGCGACACGGTGCACCCGGTGTCGGTGGAGCGGACGCTGCTTCAGGCGCGGGGTGACGGCAAGCAGATCATCCTGGCGCTGGACACGGTGAAGCGGCTCGCCGACGAGGAGATGAAGGTCGTCGTGGACCCGGAGAAGGGGATGCGGCGGATCACGAAGCTGATGGACCCGGCCGAGGCGACGGGCGAGTACATCGGCGTGACGCTGATCGAGGGCGGGGCCGCCGAGGCGCTGGCGGACGCTCTGAGGGCGACCTTCGAGCGGGACCCGCAGCTGTACTACGAGGACGGCTACCAGGAGCTGGTCAACCGGGGCTTCCGGATCGACGTGGCGCCGATCGGCGACGTCCCGTGGGTCGAGATCGACAACCACGACGACCTCGCCCGCGGACGGGAGATCGCGTGCCAGTACTGACCCGGCTCATCCCCTCGCCGGTCGTCGTCGACATCCGTCCCGGCGCCCTCGACGACCTGGCCTGCGTCCTCGCCGACGAGCGCATCTCGCAGTCCGGCCGGCTCGCCATCGCCGTCAGCGGCGGCTCCGGCGCCCGGCTGCGCGACCGCGTCGCGCCGTCGCTGCCCGGCGCCGACTGGTTCGAGGTCGGCGGCGGCACCATCGACGACGCGGTCCGGCTGGCCGGCGCCATCCAGGGCGGCCGCTACGACGCGGTCGTCGGCCTCGGCGGCGGGAAGATCATCGACTGCGCCAAGTTCGCCTCGGCGCGCGTCGGCCTGCCCCTGGTCGCGGTCGCCACCAACCTGGCGCACGACGGCCTGTGCTCGCCGGTCGCCACCCTCGACAACGACGCCGGCCGCGGCTCCTACGGCGTGCCGAACCCGATCGCGGTCGTGATCGACCTCAACGTCATCCGTGAGGCCCCGGTCCGGTTCGTCCGCTCGGGCATCGGCGACGTCGTCTCCAACATCTCCGCCGTCGCGGACTGGGAGCTGTCCCACCGCGTCAACGGCGAGAAGGTCGACGGACTCGCCGCCGCCATGGCCCGCCAGGCCGGCGAGGCCGTGCTGCGGCACCCGGGCGGCGTCGACGACGACAGCTTCCTCCAGGTGCTCGCCGAGGCCCTGGTCCTCACCGGCATCTCGATGTCCGTGTCCGGCGACTCCCGGCCCTCCTCCGGCGCCTGCCACGAGATCAACCACGCCTTCGACCTGCTCTACCCGCAGCGCGCCGCCGCCCACGGCGAGCAGTGCGGACTGGGCGCCGCCTTCGCGATGTACCTGCGCGGCGCGCACGAGGAGTCGGCGGCCATGGCCGAGGTGCTGCGCCGGCACGGGCTGCCGGTGCTCCCCGAGGAGATCGGGTTCTCCGTCGACGAGTTCGTCCGCGTCGTCGAGTACGCCCCCGAGACCCGCCCCGGCCGCTTCACCATCCTCGAACACCTCGCCCTGACCACCGAACAGATCAAGGACGTCTACGCCGACTATGTCAAGGCCATCGGTAGCTGAACTCCGTCCGGTCGTGCACCCCGCGGGGGTCAAGGACCGGCGCAGCGGTGAGCACTGGATGGGACGCCTCTACATGCGCGAGGTGTCCCTGCGGGTCGACCGCTACCTGGTGAACACCCGGGTCACCCCCAACCAGCTCACGTATCTGATGACCCTCTGCGGTGTCCTCGCGGCCCCCGCCCTCCTGGTGCCCGGCATCACGGGCGCGGTCCTCGGGGTGGTCGCGGTCCAGCTCTACCTGCTGCTCGACTGCGTCGACGGCGAGATCGCCCGCTGGCGCAAGCAGTACTCCCTCGCCGGCGTCTACATGGACCGCGTCGGCGCCTACCTGACCGACGCCGCCGTGCTGGTCGGCCTCGGCCTGCGCGCCGCCGACCTGTGGGGCACCGGCCGCATCGGCTGGCTGTGGGCCTTCCTCGGCACCCTCGCCGCGCTGGGCGCGATACTCATCAAGGCGGAGACCGACCTGGTCGGAGTCGCCCGCCACCAGAACGGCATGCCCCCGGTGAAGGAGTCCGCCTCCGAGCCGCGCTCCTCCGGCATGGCGCTCGCCCGCAAGGCCGCCGCCGCCCTGAAGTTCCACCGGCTGATCCTGGGCATAGAGGCGTCCCTGCTGATCCTGCTCCTCGCGATCCTCGACTCCGCCCGGGGCGACCTGTTCTTCACCCGCCTCGGCACCGCCGTCCTGGCCGGGATCGCCCTGCTGCAGACCCTGCTGCACCTCGTGTCCGTCCTCGTCTCGAGCAGGCTGAAGTGAGCGCGGGCATGAAGGTCGGCGCGGTCATCATCACCATGGGCAACCGCCCCGACGAACTGCGGGCCCTGCTCGACTCGGTCGCCAAGCAGGACGGCGACCCGGTCCAGGTCGTGGTCGTCGGCAACGGCTCGCCCGTGCCCGACGTCCCCGAGGGCGTCAGGACCGTCGAGCTGCCCGAGAACCTCGGCATCCCCGGCGGACGCAACGTCGGCATCGAGGCGTTCGGCCCCAGCGGCCGCGACGTGGACATCCTGCTCTTCCTCGACGACGACGGCCTGCTCGCGCACACCGACACCGCCGAACTGTGCCGGAAGGCGTTCACCGAGGACCCCTCGCTCGGCATCATCAGCTTCCGCATCGCCGACCCGGACACCGGCGTCACCCAGCGCCGGCACGTGCCCCGGCTGCGCGCCTCCGACCCGATGCGCTCCTCCCGCGTGACCACATTCCTCGGCGGCGCCAACGCGGTGCGCACCCAGGTCATCGCCGAGGTCGGCGGCCTGCCCGGCGAGTTCTTCTACGCACACGAGGAGACCGATCTGGCCTGGCGCGCCCTCGACGCCGGCTGGATGATCGACTACCGGTCCGACATGGTGCTGTACCACCCGACGACCGCCCCCTCGCGGCACGCGGTGTACCACCGCATGGTGGCCCGCAACCGCGTCTGGCTCGCCCGGCGCAACCTGCCCGCCCCGCTCGTCCCGGTGTACCTGGGCGTGTGGCTGCTCCTCACCCTCCTGCGCCGTCCCTCGGGCCCCGCCCTCAAGGCGTGGTTCGGCGGCTTCAAGGAGGGCTGGACCTCGCCCTGCGGACCCCGCCGCCCCATGAAGTGGCGTACGGTGTGGCGGCTGACCCGACTGGGCCGGCCTCCGGTGATCTGACAAGCTTCGAGTCCGGGGATCCGGCCCCACCCGGTCCCCGGCTCCCGGAAGGCCCGCGCGGGCCACGCACATCGAGGACGAAAGACGATCCACCCGTGAGTGAGACTACGCACGACGGCACGGTCGCGGTCGGCGCGCCCGTGTCGCCCGACGAGGGCCTTACGGCGGCCGAGCTGGCCGCCAAGTACGGGCTGTCCGTCAGCGGCGCCCGCCCGTCCCTCGGCGAGTACGTCCGTCAGCTGTGGGGGCGGCGGCACTTCATCCTGGCCTTCTCCCAGGCCAAGCTGACGGCCCAGTACAGCAAGGCGAAGCTGGGCCAGCTGTGGCAGGTGGCGACACCGCTGCTGAACGCGGCCGTGTACTTCTTCATCTTCGGCCTGCTGCTCGGCGCCCGGCGCGGCATCCCGAGCGACGTCTACGTGCCGTTCCTGGTGACCGGCGTGTTCGTGTTCACCTTCACGCAGAGCTCCGTGCTGGCCGGTGTCCGGGCGATCTCGGGCAACCTCGGCCTGGTGCGGGCGCTGCACTTCCCCCGGGCGTCGCTGCCGGTCTCGTTCGCGCTCCAGCAGCTCCAGCAGCTGTTGTTCTCGATGATCGTCCTGGTCGTCGTCATGGTGGCGTTCCGCAGCTATCCGGACCTGTCGTGGCTGCTGGTGGTGCCGGCGCTGGCGCTGCAGTTCGTCTTCAACACCGGCCTCGCGCTGATCTTCGCGCGGATGGGCAGCAAGACCCCCGACCTGGCGCAGCTGATGCCGTTCGTGCTACGGACCTGGATGTACGCGTCCGGGGTGATGTTCTCCATCCCCGCGATGCTGGAGGACAAGAACGTGCCGTCCTGGGTGGCGGACGTGCTCCAGTGGAACCCGGCCGCGGTCTACATGGACCTGGTGCGGTACGCGCTGATCGACAAGTACGACTCGTCCTACCTGCCACCGCACATCTGGGCGTTCGCGCTGGGATGGGCGGTGCTCGCCGGACTGGTCGGCTTCGTCTACTTCTGGAAGGCAGAGGAGAGGTACGGCCGTGGCTGACGACAAGACGGGCGCCCGGGTGCCCACCGTCATCGCGGACGACCTCCACATCGTCTACCGCGTGAACGGCGCCCGGTCGGGCAAGGGCAGCGCCACCGCGGCGCTCAGCCGGATCCTCAAGCGCGGCGGCGAGGAGCGGGGCGTGCGCAAGGTGCACGCCGTGCGCGGAGTGTCCTTCGTGGCGTACCGCGGCGAGGCCATCGGCCTGATCGGTTCCAACGGCTCCGGCAAGTCGACCCTGCTGCGCGCCGTCGCCGGACTGCTGCCCGCCGAGCGGGGCAAGGTCTACACCGACGGCCAGCCGTCCCTGCTCGGCGTGAACGCGGCCCTGATGAACGACCTCACCGGCGAGCGGAACATCATCCTCGGCGGGCTCGCGATGGGCATGTCCCGCGAGGAGATCAGGGAGCGCTACGAGGACATCGTCGACTTCTCCGGGATCAACGAGAAGGGCGACTTCATCACGCTGCCGATGCGGACCTACTCCTCCGGCATGGCCGCCCGCCTGCGGTTCTCCATCGCGGCCGCCAAGGACCACGACGTCCTGATGATCGACGAGGCGCTGGCCACCGGTGACCGGAAGTTCCAGAAGCGCTCCGAGGCCCGCATCCGCGAGCTGCGCAAGCACGCCGGCACGGTGTTCCTGGTCAGCCACAACAACAAGTCCATCCGCGACACCTGCGACCGGGTGCTGTGGCTGGAGCGCGGCGAGCTGCGCATGGACGGGCCGACGGACGAGGTGCTGCGCGAGTACGAGAAGTTCACGGGCAAGTAGCCCGCTCGGCCCTGGGCCCCGCCGGAACGGTCCGGCGGGGCCCCGCGTCTGCAAAAGATGCGTCAACTCCTCGTGCACGGTGGAATCTTGACGCCCGTCGATGTGTTGTCGTGGAGCGCGGAAGACCCCCGTCGAGGAACGGCGCGTTGTACAACGTAAGCTGTACGGGTCCCCGAAAGGCGGCAATCAGGGCCATACTGCCCGACACCATTCCTCGGCGCCGTCGGGTGGACGCCTGGGCGGCGTGTCCGAAATAGTGTGAATTGGGTCAGCAGTGTAGAACGGGAGATGTGACGGCAATGGCTTCGGAGACTCCCCGGCTGGACTCAGCATGCGCCGTCCTCTCCCCGGGCAGTCCGCGATGACGGCCGCAGACCGGGCGCGCCCCGGCGACCTCGAACGGGCCACCCTCGACAAGGCCGCCGCCGAGAACTTCCCGGTGGCGCCCTTCTTCCTCCCCAGGGCCTGGCGCGACGACCTCATGGCCGTCTACGGCTTCGCCCGTCTGGTCGACGACATCGGTGACGGCGACCTCGCCCCCGGCGGGGCCGACGCCCGCGCCCTCGGCGTCCCCGACGACGAGGCCGGCGACCGCCTCACCCTCCTCGACGCCCTGGAAGCCGATCTCCACCGCGTGTTCGACCCGACAGGGCCGGCCCCCCGTCACCCCCTGCTGCTCCGCCTGGAGCCCACGGTCCTCCGCCGTGCGCTGACCCCCGAGCCGTTCCTCGGGCTGATCGCCGCGAACCGCCAGGACCAGCTGGTCACGCGCTACGAGACCTACGACGACCTGCTCGCCTACTGCGAGCTGTCGGCCAATCCGGTCGGCCGCCTCGTGCTCGCCGTCACCGGGACCGCCACACCGGAGCGCATCCGCCGCTCCGACGCGATCTGCACCGCCCTGCAGATCGTCGAGCACCTTCAGGACGTCGCCGAGGATCTCGGCCGCGACCGCATCTACGTGCCCGCCGCGGACATGAAGCGCTTCCACGTCCAGGAGGCCGACCTCGCCGCGCCCACCGCCGGCGCCTCGGTGCGCGCACTCGTCGCGTTCCAGGCGCAGCGCGCCCTCGACCTGCTGGACGAGGGCGCACCCCTGGTGGGCAGCGTCCGGGGCCGGCTCAGACTCCTGCTCGCGGGGTTCGTGGCGGGAGGAAGGGCGGCCGTCCGCGCGATCGCGGCCGCCGACCACGACGTACTTCCCGGCCCGCCCAAGCCCGGCACGCTGCAGCTGCTGCGCGAGGCGGGCGTGACTCTGCGAGGAAAGGGGTGATCCGGACCGTGGAGTCCCAGCCATCCGCGTCCGCACCGGTACTCGCCGCCTACAGCTACTGCGAGACGGTCACCGGCCAGCAGGCGCGCAACTTCGCCTACGGCATCCGGCTGCTGCCGACGCCCAAGCGGCGCGCCATGTCGGCCCTGTACGCGTTCTCCCGGCGGGTCGACGACATCGGGGACGGCACGCTCCCCGAGGACGTCAAGGTCACCCGCCTCGAGGAGACCCGGGCGCTGCTCACCCGGATCCGGGAGGGCGCGGTCGAGGAGGACGACACCGACCCGGTCGCCGTCGCCCTCTCGCACGCCGCGGCGCAGTTCCCGATCCCGCTCGGCGGCCTGGACGAACTCATCGACGGCGTCCAGATGGACCTGCGCGGCGAGACGTACGAGACCTGGGACGACCTGAAGGTCTACTGCCGGTGTGTCGCCGGCGCCATCGGTCGGCTCTCCCTCGGCGTGTTCGGCACCGAGCCCGGCGCGCGCGGCGTGGAACGCGCCTCCGAGTACGCCGACACGCTGGGTCTGGCGCTCCAGCTGACCAACATCCTGCGCGACGTCCGCGAGGACGCCGAGAACGGGCGCACCTACCTGCCCGCCGACGACCTCGCCAAGTTCGGCTGCTCCGACGGCTTCGCCGGACCGACACCGCCTCAGGGCTCGGACTTCGCGGGCCTGGTCCACTTCGAGGTGCGCAGGGCCCGCGCCCTCTTCGCCGAGGGCTACCGGCTGCTCCCCATGCTCGACCGGCGCAGCGGCGCCTGCGTCGCCGCCATGGCCGGCATCTACCGCCGTCTCCTGGACCGCATCGAGCGCGACCCCGAGGCCGTGCTGCGCGGCCGGGTCTCCCTGCCCGGCCGGGAGAAGGCGTACGTGGCGGTGCGCGGCCTGTCCGGCCTCGACACCCGGCACGTCACCCGCCGCACCGTAGGGAGGCGCGCCTGATGGACACCCCGCACCAGGACGGAAAGCGGCGGGCAACCCTCCGCCGCGCCCCCGCGTCCCTCACCGGGACGGCCGGCCGCGTACCTGTCGCGCGGCCCGGCCGGGCAGGGGAGGGCGCATGAGCCACGGCACACGCTCCGAGCGGGCCCCGCACACGGACGGCCCGGTCCCGCCGGGACGCCACGCCGTCGTGGTCGGCGGCGGACTGGCGGGCACCACCGCCGCCCTCGCCCTCGCCGACGCGGGAGTGCGCGTCACCCTGCTCGAAGGACGGCCGCGCCTGGGCGGACTCGCCTTCTCGTTCCAGCGCGGCGACCTGACCGTCGACAACGGCCAGCACGTCTACCTGCGCTGCTGCACCGCCTACCGCTGGTTCCTCGACCGCATCGGGGGAGCCGCTCTCGCCCCGCTGCAGGACCGCCTCGACGTGCCCGTGGTCGACGCGGACCGCCCCGAGGGCCGGCGGCTGGGACGGCTGCGGCGCGACCCGCTGCCGGTACCCCTCCACCTCGGCCGCAGCCTCGCCGCGTACCCCCACCTGTCGCTCGCCGACCGGGCGAAGGTGGGCCGTGCCGCGCTGGCGCTGAAGGGCCTCGACCTCGACGACCCCGCCCTGGACGAGCAGGACTTCGGCAGCTGGCTCGCCGCCCACGGCCAGTCCCCGCGTGCCGTCGAAGCACTGTGGGACCTGGTCGGCGTCGCCACCCTCAACGCCGTCGCGGGCGACTCCTCGCTGGCGCTCGCCGCGATGGTGTTCAAGACCGGCCTGCTCTCCGACCCCGGCGCCGCCGACATCGGCTGGGCCCGGGTGCCGCTCGGCGACCTGCACGACCGGCTCGCCCGTGAGGCCCTCGACGCCGCCGGTGTACGCACCGAGACCCGCACCCGCGTCAGCTCCGTGCGCGCCGACGGCGACGGCGGCTGGAGCGTCGGCATCCCCGGCGAGACGCTCCGCGCCGACGCCGTCGTCCTCGCCGTGCCCCAGCGCGAGGCGTACGACCTGCTGCCGGCGGGCGCGCTCGACGACCCGGACCGGCTGCTCGGCATCGACACCGCCCCCATCCTCAACGTGCACGTCGTCTACGACCGCACGGTGCTCACCCGGCCCTTCTTCGCCGCGCTCGGCACTCCCGTGCAGTGGGTCTTCGACCGCACCGACGCCTCCGGACTGCGCCACGGCCAGTACCTGGCGCTGTCCCAGTCTGTCGCCCACGACGACATCGACGCGCCCGTGGCCGACCTGCGAGAGAGGTACCTGCCCGAACTGGAGCGGCTGCTGCCGCGCACCCGCGGAGCCGGGGTCCTCGACTTCTTCGTCACCCGGGAGCGCACCGCGACCTTCGTTCCCGCCCCCGGCGTCGGACGCCTCAGGCCCGGCGCCCGCACCAAGGCACCCGGCCTCTACCTGGCCGGAGCGTGGACCGCCACCGGGTGGCCCGCGACCATGGAGAGTGCGGTCCGCAGCGGCGTCGGCGCGGCGGACGCCGCGCTCGGCGCCCTCGGCCGGCCCCGCCCGCGCCACCTCTTCGCGCTCGAGGAGGCCGCCTGATGCTGCAGCGGAGCGGCGCGGCAGGTCCCCGCACCCCCGGTACCGCAACAAGAGGAGAGACTGTGCCCACTGTGCCCCCGGCCTCGCAGGCCGCTCGAAGGACCGCGGTGGACGTGTCCGCGCTCCTGGAGCGCGGCCGGACCCTGGCCTCGCCGGTACTGCGGGCGGCCGTCGACCGCCTGGCACCTCCCATGGACACGGTCGCCGCCTACCACTTCGGCTGGATCGACGCCCAGGGCCGGCCCGCGGACGGCGACGGCGGCAAGGCCGTGCGCCCCGCCCTCGCCGTGCTGTCCGCCGAGGTCACCGGCGCCGCCCCGGAGACCGGCGTGCCCGGAGCGGTCGCCGTCGAGCTGGTCCACAACTTCTCGCTGCTGCACGACGACCTGATGGACGGCGACGAGCAGCGCCGGCACCGCGACACCGTCTGGAAGGTGCACGGCCCCGCCCAGGCCATCCTGGTCGGCGACGCCCTGTTCGCCCTGGCCAACGAGGTGCTGCTGGAACTCGGCACCGTCGAGGCCGGCCGCGCCGCGCGCCGCCTCACCCGGGCCAGCCGCGCGCTGATCGACGGTCAGGCCCAGGACATCTCCTACGAGCACCGCGACCGGGTCAGCGTCGAGGAGTGCCTGGAGATGGAGGGCAACAAGACCGGCGCCCTGCTCGCCTGCGCCAGCTCCATCGGCGCGGTCCTCGGCGGCGCCGACGAGCGCACAGCCGACGCCCTGGAGCGCTACGGCCACCACCTGGGCCTCGCCTTCCAGGCGGTCGACGACCTGCTCGGCATCTGGGGCGACCCGGAGTCCACCGGCAAGCAGACCTGGAGCGACCTGCGCCAGCGCAAGAAGTCCCTCCCGGTCGTGGCCGCGCTCGCCGCGGACGGCCCGGCCGCCACCCGGCTCGGCGAGATCCTCGCCGCCGACGCCAGGAGCAGCGACTTCGCGAACTTCTCCGAGGAGGAGTTCGCGGCCCGTGCCGCCCTCATCGAGGAGGCCGGCGGCCGTGAGTGGACCGCCGAGGAGGCACGACGCCAGCACACCATCGCCATCGAGGCCCTCGACGTCGTGGACATGCCCGACCGGGTGCGGGAACAGTTCACGGCGCTCGCGGACTTCGTCGTCGTACGAAAGAGATGATCACTATCGGTCGAATAGCCCTCGCGTAGTCGCCGGCCGGTGGGGAGCACCCCCCACCGGCCGACGGCGGACCCACAGCAGACGCACCACTTGCAGGACTGCACGAAGGGGAAGCCATGACAGCGACGACCGACGGAAGCACCGGGGCGGCCTCGCCGTCCCGGCTCACCGCGGCCAGCGAACACGACACCGACAGCCCCGAGGCGGCCGGGGTACCCGACATCGCCGCCCGCGCCGTGCGGCGCGCCACCGAATTCCTGCTGTCCCGTCAGAGCGACGAGGGCTGGTGGAAGGGCGACCTCGAGACCAACGTCACGATGGACGCCGAGGACCTGCTGCTGCGTCAGTTCCTCGGCATCCGCGACGAGGACACCACCCGCGCCGCCGCCCTGTTCATCCGCGGGGAGCAGCGCGAGGACGGCACATGGGCCACCTTCTACGGCGGCCCCGGCGATCTCTCCGCCACCGTCGAGGCGTACGTCGCGCTGCGGCTGGCGGGTGACGCCCCCGACGCCGAGCACATGGCGAAGGCCTCGGCCTGGATCCGGGAGCGGGGCGGCATCGCCGCGTCCAGGGTCTTCACCCGCATCTGGCTGGCCCTGTTCGGCTGGTGGAAGTGGGACGACCTGCCCGAACTGCCGCCCGAGCTGATCTGGTTCCCCACCTGGGTGCCGCTCAACATCTACGACTTCGGCTGCTGGGCGCGGCAGACCATCGTGCCGCTCACCATCGTCTCCGCCGAGCGGCCGGTGCGCCCCGCCCCGTTCCCGCTGGACGAGCTGCACACCGACCCGGCGAACCCCAGCCCTACCCGGCCGCTCGCCCCCGTGAACACCTGGGACGGCGCCTTCCAGCGGCTCGACAGGGGCCTGCACAAGCTGCGCCGGGCCGTCCCGCGCCGGGTGCGCCGCGCCGCGATGAACGCCGCCGCCCGCTGGATCATCGAACGGCAGGAGAACGACGGCTGCTGGGGCGGCATCCAGCCCCCCGCCGTGTACTCGGTCATCGCCCTGCACCTGCTCGGCTACGACCTCAACCACCCGGTGATGCGTGCCGGTCTGGAGTCCCTGGACCGGTTCGCCGTGTGGCGCGAGGACGGCGCCCGGATGATCGAGGCCTGCCAGTCCCCGGTGTGGGACACCTGCCTCGCCACCATCGCGCTGGCCGACGCGGGCGTGCCCGCCGACCACCCGCAACTGGTCAGAGCCGCCGACTGGATGCTCGGCGAGCAGGTGGTGCGGCCCGGCGACTGGTCCGTGCGCCGGCCCCATCTCCCGCCGGGCGGCTGGGCGTTCGAGTTCCACAACGACAACTACCCGGACATCGACGACACCGCCGAGGTGGTGCTCGCGCTGCGCCGGGTCAAGCACCACGACCCGGAGCGGCTGGACAACGCCGTCGGGCGCGGGGTGCGCTGGAACCTCGGCATGCAGTCGAAGAACGGAGCCTGGGGCGCCTTCGACGTCGACAACACCAGCCCGTTCCCCAACCGGCTGCCGTTCTGCGACTTCGGCGAGGTCATCGACCCGCCGTCGGCCGACGTCACCGCGCACGTCGTGGAGATGCTCGCCGTCGAAGGGCTCGCCCAGGACCCCCGCACCCGGCGGGGCGTCGAGTGGCTCCTCGCCGAACAGGAACCGGACGGCTCGTGGTTCGGCCGCTGGGGCGTCAACTACATCTACGGCACCGGCTCCGTGGTCCCCGCCCTGACCGCGGCCGGCATCCCCACGTCCCACCCCGCGATCCGGCGTGCCGTGGCCTGGCTGGAGAAGGTGCAGAACGACGACGGCGGCTGGGGCGAGGACCTGCGCTCGTACCGGTACGTCAAGGAGTGGAGCGGCAAGGGCGCCTCCACCGCTTCCCAGACCGCCTGGGCGCTGATGGCGCTGCTCGCGGCGGGGGAGCGGGACTCCGAAGCGGTCGAACGGGGAGTCGCCTGGCTGGCGAACACCCAGCGGGAGGACGGCTCCTGGGACGAGCCGTACTTCACGGGCACCGGCTTCCCCTGGGACTTCTCCATCAACTACCACCTCTACCGGCAGGTGTTCCCGCTCACCGCGCTCGGCCGGTACGTCCACGGCGAGCCGTTCGCCGCGGGCCCGGCCGAGGCGACGGCCGGCTCCGCGCAGGCGCTCGCCGACGCGAAGGGCAGCTGATGAGCGGCCGGCCCGCCCCCGCCCCGCTGCTGATCGCCTGCGCGCTCGGCATCGAACAGTTCGCGCTGCGCAGGCGCGAGCGCACCACCCCGGGCGGGCCGGTCACCGTGCTGCGCACCGGCATGGGACCGGCGGCGGCCGAGCGGTCCGTCACCCGGGTGCTCGCCGACCCGGCGCTGCACCAGGCCGCCGTCCTCGCCACCGGCTTCTGCGCGGGCCTCGCCCCCGGCATGCACCCCGGCGACCTGGTCGTCGCCGAGGAGACCCGGGACCCGCGCGGCACCGTGCCGTGCGTCGGCACCGAACTGCTGGTGAAGGCGCTGATGCGTGCGGTGCCCGGACGCACCGTGCACACCGGCCCCCTCACCGGCTCCGAACACGTCGTCCGCGGCCACGAACGCTCCGACCTGCTCGCCACCGGCGCGATCGCGGTGGACATGGAGTCGGCCGCCACGCTCCTGAGCGCCGTCCGTGCGGCCGAGCGCCCGGTTGCGGCCGTCCGGGTGGTCGTGGACGCTCCTGAACACGAACTCGTTCGCATCGGCACGGTCCGCGGTGGAATATCGGCTTTCCGTGTCCTTCGTTCCGTACTCCCGGCTTTCTATGAATGGCACCGTTCCTTGCTGCTCCCCAGGAGGTGAGCCAGATGGCCATGCCGCTGCGTCAGTCCATCAAGGTCGCTACATACTTGGCCGAACAGAAGCTCCGCAGGCGGGACAAGTTCCCGCTCATCGTCGAACTGGAACCGCTCTTCGCCTGCAACCTCAAGTGCGAGGGATGCGGCAAGATCCAGCATCCGGCCGGTGTGCTCAAGCAGCGCATGCCCGTCGCGCAGGCCGTCGGCGCCGTCCTGGAGTCCGGGGCGCCCATGGTGTCGATCGCCGGCGGCGAGCCCCTGATGCACCCCCAGATCGACGAGATCGTGCGTCAGCTGGTGGCCCGCCGGAAGTACGTCTTCCTGTGCACCAACGCGCTGCTGATGCGCAAGAAGATGGACAAGTTCACCCCCTCGCCGTACTTCGCGTTCGCGGTGCACATCGACGGGCTGCGGGAAAGGCACGACGAGTCCGTCGCCAAGGAGGGCGTGTTCGACGAGGCCGTGGAGGCCATCAAGGAGGCCAAGCGGCGCGGCTTCCGGGTCACCACCAACTCGACGTTCTTCAACACCGACACCCCGCAGACCGTCGTCGAGGTGCTCAACTTCCTCAACGACGACCTCAAGGTCGACGAGATGATGATCTCGCCCGCCTACGCCTACGAGAAGGCGCCCGACCAGGAGCACTTCCTGGGCGTGGAGCAGACCCGCGAGCTGTTCCGGAAGGCCTTCTCCGGCGGCAACCGGCGCCGCTGGCGGCTCAACCACTCCCCGCTGTTCCTCGACTTCCTCGAGGGCAAGGTGGACTTCCCGTGCACCGCGTGGGCGATCCCCAACTACTCCCTGTTCGGCTGGCAGCGCCCCTGCTACCTGATGAGCGACGGCTACGCGCCGACCTACCGGGAGCTCATCGAGGACACCGACTGGGACCAGTACGGCCGCGGCAAGGACCCGCGCTGCGCCAACTGCATGGCGCACTGCGGCTACGAGCCCACCGCCGTCCTCGCCACCATGGGCTCCCTGAAGGAGTCCCTGCGCGCCATGCGCGAGACCGTCTCGTCGAACAGGGAGTGACACCGATGACCGCAGTCTCCCTGGGCCTCCCCGAGGTCCCGGCCACGCTCGCCTTGCGCCGGAGGAGCCGGCAGATCCAGGTCGGCTCCGTGGCGGTGGGCGGGAACGCTCCGGTGTCGGTGCAGTCGATGACGACGACGCGGACGTCGGACATCGGTG